>CAWHQL010000001.1:0-216541 GCA_963831515.1 uncultured Alphaproteobacteria bacterium
GCTCGGGGGCATTGGCTCCGCTGGGTGCAGCACGGCGTGTCACTTTTTTGAATTCGGCTTCAAGGAGAGTGGCGGCCGCTTTTTGGTTTGGAACTGCGCTTTTGTTTTTGTCTAAATACGTTGCTGCTTCTTTTTGGGTTCTCAGGACAAAGATAGAGACCGAAGGGCGCACCAGAAGGTGTGGTTTCACAGTAGCCTGAATTTGGCGTGTCATACCGATCGACCCAGGACGCCTTGGCGGATGTGGCCCAAGGGGAAGCCGCCACAGCGAGCAGCAGCAGTAATATGCAAGGCCTATTCACCAGAGCTAACCTCGCCTGGACCGGGACACCTTTGGCGCTGGAGGAACGCCTGCCGAGGTTACCAATGGCCCCGGAAGTGACCGCGATGGCCCCATCCGCCACGCCAACCTGGGCCGGCATATGCAAACAGAGGTGCTGCATAGACCTGTGGTGATGCATAGACGGGATATTCTTCGACCACTACTGGCGGTGGCGCTACGAAGACAGGGCGCCGAACCACGTGAGTCTCGGGCAGCGACGGGGGCTCCTCAACGACCGCTGGGGGCGCACTTCGGTATTCGTAGCCTGGAACTTCGCTATAGCGGGGTTGCACCGGCAAATCGGCAGCGAAAGCAGGTGTGGCAAGAGCTAGTGCGCCGACTGAACCCAAGATCGCTTTACGCATGTCGTTCTTCCTTGTTTTTTGCCCTGTAGCGAGAAAACTCGGGAACCCGACGTTAGATCCAGGAACATGTTCAATGTGCGGAAGGAACTTCACGGCTTGTGCACTACGAATGTCCGCTTTCGGCAGTAAAGCGGACATCTAATTAGCTGACGTAATGTCTACTTATGACCGGTCAGCTCCACATGCGCCGCAACTTCGCGCCCACGTCCGTTTTGGCACGGCCGGCTGCTGATGGCAGGGCCGGCGTTGCGATCGGCCACGTGCAGCTCTCGAAGTGGCGCGTGATCGAAGCCGGGATGAAACGGGTCCTTTGCGCGTAGACGTGTTCTGTCCCCCATTCCCCCGCTGTCCGTGGACGTAGAAGCGTTGCGGCAAAAGAAGATGGAGCTGATCTTTCGCGCGCGTCATGGCGACATAAAGGAGCCGACGTTCTTCTTCGATCTCCTCGCCGGTTCCGACGCCCAAGTCCGAAGGTATGCAGCCGTCGACGGTGTTCAGCACAAATACGGATTTCCATTCCTGGCCCTTCGCCGAATGGATTGTCGAGAGGATAAGATAGTCCTCGTCGAGAAGCGGCATTCCCGCCTCGTCGCTGGTCGCGCCGGGTGGGTCAAGCGTGAGCTCGGTCAGGAAGCGCTCGCGGTTCGGGTATCCCGACGCGATCACCGAGGTTGGACGAGATCGGCCTGAGGGAAGCGCCGCGTCTTCGTAGAGGCTCTCTAGGTGCGGCGCGTACCACCGGCATGCCAGATCGAGCTCTGCAGGCCAACCAACCGAGCGGCGGCGCAGGTTCCCGAACGTGGACACGAACCTGGGCCAGCACTCGGCGGTGGCCCCTGGCGGGCTAAATCCTTCTACCGCGTCTGATGGGTCCGAGCTTTCGGCAATCCGGTCCAACAGACGGCCGGCCGCCGCCGGTCCTATCCCCGGCATCAGCTGTGCAACGCGAAATCCCGACACGCGATCCCGCGGGTTCTCGGCCCAGCGCATGATCGCGAGCACGTCCTTGACGTGCGCCGCTTCCAGAAACTTAAGACCGCCGAATTTGACGAACGGAATGTTGCGGCGGGTCAGCTCGACTTCGAGCGAGGCGCTATGATGCGACGCACGGAAGAGGACCGCCTGCGCCTTGAGCGCGATGCCTGCTTCGCGGTTCTCCAGAATTCGTTCGACGACATAGCCAGATTGCGCAACGTCGTCGGCGACGTGTACCAGCCACGGCCGCTGCGCAGACTTCCGATGCGACCGCAGGTTCTTCGTGAACCGCTCGGCGGCGAGCTCGATGACCGCGTTGGCGGCGTCGAGGATCGGCACAGTTGAGCGGTAGTTCTGGTCCAGCGTGACGATGTCGGCGTTCGGACTGAAGTGGTGCGGGAAGTCAAGAATGTTGCGAACCGTCGCGGCCCGAAACGAATAGATGGACTGGGCATCATCGCCGACGACCGTCAGCCCGCGGCCAGTCGGCTTCAGCCCCAGAAGGATCGATGCCTGGAGGCGATTGGTGTCTTGGTACTCGTCGACCAGTACATGGTCGAAGCGAGCGGCCACTTGTTCGGCCACCGAGCCTTCCGCCATCATATGCGCCCAATAGAGAAGCAGATCGTCGTAGTCGAGCACGTTCTGGCGCTGCTTCGCCTCGACGTAAGCCGCGAACAGTCGGCGCAGTTCCGTTTCCCATTCGGCGCACCAGGAGAAGTGGCGATTGAGGATTTCCTCGAGATTGGCCTGGGCGTTGACGGTGCGTGAGTAGATCGACAGGCACGTGCCCTTCATTGGGAAGCGGCGGTCCTTGTTCGATAGCCCGAGGTCGTGCCGAACGAGATTCATCAGATCCGCGGAATTCCTCGCGGTCGTCGATCGTGAACTCCTTGTTGAGTTCGATTTCGGAGGCATATTCCCGGAGCAGTCTGGCGCCGATAGCATGGAACGTGCCGGACCAGTTCATGCCGGCGCCGAGCGCACGCGCGTTTGGTCCAAGGACCTCGGATGTGATGCGTTCGACCCGCCTCTGCATCTCGGCGGCCGCGCGTCGGGAGAAAGTCAGCAGCAGGATACGTCGTGGATCGATCCCGCCGACGATCAGATGCGCGACGCGGTGCGCGAGCGTATTTGTCTTTCCGAGCCCGCGCCGGCGATGACGAGCAGTGCCGTCGCGTCGAGAAGCGACGGTCCTCCGTGCTCGACGGCGTGGCGCTGCTCAGGATTTAGTTTGCCCAGATAGGCTGAGTTCATGCTGCTCGGATTTCGGATTGCCGCCCTTTGAGCCAGCACGGTCCCGGCCGCCTTCGCAACGGCAATCTCGTCCCAATCTCAAGGGGTCGGGTGGACTCACAATGTATTTGCTTTCGGGGGTAAGCGGATAGGCGGGTTGGCCTCACTTGCTGGATTTTTTGCAGTCGCATTTTGTGACGCTGAGCATCTTGGAAAGCAGTCGCGTCGCACGTTCGTTGAGTTCTTCAGGCAGACAGGCGTCGTCGGCAATCTGCTGAATGCGCACCCCCTCGAATTCAAGGGTGTCTTGGTCGTCGCTTGAAGCTGCGAGGGCTTCGACCTCAGTGAGGTATTTATCTGCCTCGCTCACTACTGACCGGTTGTGCGCTTCTGCGCGATCTTGTCCCTTTGCAAATTCGACTGGCTCTTCTCTAGTCCTTGTTCTAGTTCTGACTATAGTCGTGTTTTGCAAGCCGCTGATTTCATTGGTGGTTTCAAAAGTGGGTGACAACTGATTTTGCTCAAAATGACAACTGATTGGCTCAGGAATGACAACTGATTTGCCAAAACGGTTGTCGTGGGGAGCAACTGATTTGCCAAAACGGTTGTCGTGGGGAGCAACTGATTTGCCCACTTCCCAAAACTGAGGAAAATCCTCCTCCGTGTAGATCACGCGGTGAACCCGGAACCAGCGCTTGTCGGGATTCATTCCCGAGCTGATATACCCATAGTCGCGCAAGGCGCTCGTGCTGCGGCTCAACCGTGCTTTGTTGACGCCCGCGATATCAGCGATTTTGTTTTGCGAAGCCCAGCAACCGCTGCCGTTCTTTCCGAGCCGGTCAAAGGCGGCGACGATCCCCAGCACGCACAAATGCGACCGACCAAGCCGCAGATCGCGCAACGCTCTCAGTGGCAGCGGGGCGAAACGCTGTTGCTTGCTTTTGGGTTGGGTCATGGCTGCATGTCCGCAATTAAATCGAGGGCGCAACCGAGCGGAGAACTTGCAACGCCACGCGGATCGCGAAGCAGGGCTCGGCGAATGGTGTCGACGTCGACGAAATGCTGAAGGGCTATGCTGGCGACGACGGCTGAATCTTTCGCCGCTGCATCAACGTCCGATCCCGCACGGCCATTTCCGAGAAAGATTTCTGCAAGCTGATTGGTGCCAGGAAAATACGAAACCGTCGCGGTGTAATGGTGCACGCCGCATTCGAAATCGAATGTGGTCGAGTTTCTGCGGTTCGGGAGACGCAAGCGGTTGCCGCTCATTCGCCGACCTCCAGTCCGGAGTGCCAGCCGTGCTCGATTGCATTGAGGATTGTGCCTACCGCGAGCCAATTTTCGTTCGTCAAATCCTCGGGCAGCGACAAGCCGAGCGGTGAAATGCGAATGCGCGGATCTATGGATTCGAGTTCGAGTTGCAGAATCCGCCATGTGTGCGTTGGCGAACCAATTGGCGCGAGCAAGTCGACCGCATCGGCGATTGTCATATTGGCAATGCATTGCCGATTTAACGATTCCCGGTTGTGCGCGAGTTGCATATACAACCGCGCAGTGCGCGGTGAGAGATGACAATTCGAGGCGAGCCACGGCAGCCACTCGCCATGGGCAAGTTGCGCCTTTGCCTTAATGAGCAACTCGCCGCAGGCAATGGCGTGCGCCACAGCGGCCTGCAGGCTGGCGGCGGCCGCCGCGTGCTCGACGGCAATCCGTGCGGCGAGATCGCCGAGGACATTCGATCCGTGCGCGGGGGCGATCATGCGGACCGCCTCTCAATTGTTTTCAGGGCGGCAGTCGCCGTGTTGATCAGGTTGCCCAATGCCGCCTTGAGCATCGTGTTATTTTTGGCGCTCAACTGTGACTCGACTTCGCGCCACGCGTCGCGCAGGCGGCTAGGATTCTTGGTTGGAGAACCAGTGGCCTTCGACGTGGGTTCGGCCTGAATGATTTTATCCGGCTTTGTCCCCACCTCCGGTATCGGAGTGGCCTCGGCCAACGAACGTGTGGCCTTCCTAGAGGCTCGCTTCTGACGGACCGGTCGGGATTTGCCATCCTTGCCCTTAGTCTTTTTCAACTTCGGAATATCCGAAGTTGATTCCAACTTTGCGCGAACCTTGGCGACGGTCTTGTCGTCGGCCTTCACCTGCTTGGCAATCTGAAGGTTCGATTTCTCCGGCGTCGCCTTCAACACCTTCGCGATCAAGTCGCGCCGTTGCTCTTGTGTCAGGTGGCGGCGGTGGACGTTCTTGCTGACGACATATGCGACGGGATCGAAACCATCACCGCGACTGTTCAAATAGTTGAATGCTTCGGCGCGGCGGCCGATCAGGGCGAGTGCGTCGAACTCGGTTCCTCCCGTCGAGCAGGAACTCCTTGCCGTTCTCGTCGCGATAGATATCGGGCTTCTCTTGCAGGCCATGCTTTTCGACATCGTCGGCAAGTTCGCGTAGTTCGGCTTCGCCCATGAGCGGAAAAAGTTCAGCAGCCGGGTGAACCGGCAGGTCGTCGCGCCACGTTGACGGACGGGTCTTGTTTTTTTTCTTTGGAAGTGCATCAGTGGACATAAGAGTTTTCTCCGATCTTGGCGGTGACGAGAAACGAAAGAAGCCCTCGGCTGGCACGGCCGGGGGCGCTTTCGTTCAGGCCGTTGCGCGTTCGGCCTTCTTCTTTGATTTCGGAATGATCACTGTCGACGGTGACGGGCGATCAGTCCGCGCGTCGAACTCGGCCTGCGTTCTCGCGCCACTTTTCTCGTCGGGTGATTTCTTTGCTTTTTTCGGAATGATCACTGTCGACGGCGGCGGGCGATCCGCGAGCGCGGCGAATTCTTCCTGTGTGGTCGGGCGCGTTGCGAAATATTCGTTCAACTCGAGTCCGGTCCATTGGCGATCACGCGGCGTGAGCAATCGACCGGAGGGGAAGCCAAATCTCTGCTTCTCTTTGAGATCGTCACGATCTCTGACAACTCCTCTGTTTTGCAGGTTCCGGAATTTGTAAGATTTGTTGTCATCGAAAAATTTGTTGCTCATCGTCGGTCACCTCCATTTGGGTGACCGACCTAAGCAGACAAAATCAACGGTCGTAACGGGTCAATTTTTTCGACGTTTTTTGACCCCCCCCGCGTCTGGCGTCTTGCCTCGCGCGTTTCATGCGCTGTTCCATCGCCTCGATGCTTTGCGAGCCAGTTTTGCTGAGGGTTTCCCTCTTGGCATCGGCTACTGAAGCTGTCTTCGCGCGAGCCATCCTGATCATGAACGCGAGAGCGTCCGCGTGTTCCTGACGGTCGAACCGTCTTTCTCGGGCGGCGCTCCACTTTGGAAACCAGAAGCCCAGCAGCGCATTGACCAAATAGTGCCGTTGCGGGGAAGTCAGCTCATTGCGTCCCAGCAGCCTGAGCAGTTCTAGCTTCTCTGCCGCTTCCGCATTCAGCGGCTTGGACTGGCGTTGACGCAGGACTTCGCGTTCGCGCTGACGCAGGACCTTGTTTCGCTCGCGAAAATATTCGCGCAGCGTAGGCTCTTTCGGTGGCGGCTTGCGCGGCATCAGCCCACGGCCTTCTTCTTGGCGTGGATCGGAACGACCTTCGGCCCGCGTGTTGGCTTGGTGATCCGCTCGATCTCGGCCGCGAGCGCGGCGAGTGCATGCGCTTTCGGCTCGAAGTACTCGAAGCGATCATATGTCTGCTGGACCCTGCTGCCGACCGAATGCCCTAAAACTCTCTCGGCGACGTGCGGCTCGATATTGATCCGGGCCATGATCGTGCGTGCGGTTCGTCGCAAATCGTGCAGTCGCCACTCTTTGTCGAGGGCGCAATTATCGCGCAACATGTTCTGCAACTTGCCGAGTCCGACTATCGGACCGCTGGTGCGGTCGGACGCAAACACAAACGCATTGCCGTCGATGTTCGGCTGCGCCTTGATAATCTCGAGGGCCAGGGCGGGCAGCTTGAGCAGTTCGCCGGTGCCTTTCTGCCGCTCATGCTGCTTGGCGATTGTCCAGACGCCGTCATTGGAAACGTCCGACCAGCGAATTCTGCTGCACCTTCTCGCGTCGCTGGCCGGTCAATAAAAGCAGCTTCACGAATGCGCCGAAGGTCCCGCAATAGCCTGCCTGCTTCCAGACGGTCCTGATCTCGTCGTCGGACAGGAAACGGTCGCGGGCCCTCGTCTTTCGCCGCAAGCGCCTGCTGTGGAACGGGCTGACGTAGCGTTCGTCCTTCTCGTCCGCGTACCAGCCCGCAATCGAGCGGAGCACCGCAAGCACCGCGTTCGCCATGTACTTGCCGTGGGCGTCGCTGATCGTGTCCATCAACGCGGAGGCGTCGTCGCGTCTGATCTCGGTGAAGGGACGCTCAGCCCACTTCGGGTAAAGGTACTTGTCGAGGGTGCGCCTGATCTGTCGCTTGGACCGCAGATCATTCTCGTCGACGTGCCGACGCATCCAGTTCTCGCCGACGGCCTTGAACGAGTCCGGTTGCTGCGGTGGTTTTTCTCGCGCTGTCTCGCCGCGCTTAATGCGTTTTATGATTTCGCGGGCTTCCTCGCGGGCCACCTCAATCTCGCTGTAGAGGTCGGTGCCGCCGACCGTGACCCATGTCTGCTTGCCACCCGGGGTGCGTGCCGCCGCGACGTAGGCCTTCGCGCCGGTCGGTGCGACGCGCACAAAAAACCCGTTCAGTTCGGGATCGGGGTGGAAATAGCGCTTCGGCCTGACCGGCAGTGCGATCACCTGACCGGACGTCAGAAGTTTGCGGCGTGGCATCGAAACCCCCTCTGGCTAACAACGGGCTAACAACGGCCCGAGATAGGACGTTGTAGCACGTCATAGGACGATAGCCTAGAAAGTGATTGGAAAACGGGGGTTTTCAGCCTGTGACGGGCACAAACGCGATCACGTCCGACGACGTCAGGCGAACCGAACACTGATACATGGTCAGCGTTTCGGCAGATTCCGTTGTGGTCATGCCCCGGACGGCGGCGGTGACGCTTCCGAAAAGGACCGCATTGGCGAGTGCGAACATCGCGCCGACCCGAAAGCTATCAGCGCCCGGCGCTGCGACCAGTAGCACACCGACAAAGCCCGCCATCAGGGCGCTGATCCGCGCCAAGCCAACTTTCTCGTTCAGCCAAAGGGCGGCGAAAAGCGTTGCAAACAAGGGCGAGGAAAAGTTGATGGCAACCGCGCCGGCAAGAGGCATCAAGCCGAACGCAATAATGATCAAGCTTTGCGCCGTTGCCTGCGTCGCGCTGCGACCAAGATGGTCGCGCAGCCGCTTCGTGCGCAGCACGGCAAGGCCCGTGCGTGGCAGGATGAGTACAGCGCAGGTGAATAGCGAGGCGATTGCGCGGAAAAACAGAACCTCGACGAATGAGTATTCGGCAACTTGCCATTTCGACAGCGCGCTCGACACTGCAAACATGACGGTCGCACCAAGCATGAACAAAATGCCGAGCGGGACGCGGTCGGCGCGCAGAGAAGTGCGCTCTGCAAGACTGTCGGAGGTCAAGGAAAAGCCCCAGCAAGTTACGGCATTTGCGTAACATGGGTAAGCAAGTAAGGGCAGGGCGAAAAGCGAATAGGCGTCTGGCGGCCCGCGCATGGCAAGCGTGGATACGAACCACGACAATTATTCTAACGAAGGCGTAACACCGACAAGGTAGCGGATCGAAGTCTAGTGAGCGCCGCGAGCGCGCGCGCGCAGCCGCGCCATGCGTCGGTTTTTCAAGGCACGCGCTTCGCGCTGCTTGCGTGCGCGGCGCCTGCGACAGCGGCTGCATTTGCAGTTCGAGCGCCCGATCACATATTTCAGATAATCGTTTCCGTAATCGTAGGTGATTTCCTCGTCGAGTTTGATTTTGCGCAAGGCCCGGATGAAGACCCGTCCGCCATAGGTATATGTCTCGGCGTTCGGATTGCACGAGTGATTTGCGTAGCGCGCGATGTTCCTTCTGGGGGAACCATCGATCGTGACTCGCGGGTTGATTTCGTAGAGATAGCGGTTGCCGCGGCGCTCGAGCCGAAGAGCTTCCTTGGCATTTATGCGCGGACCTTTGTATTCGGCGATTTTTTCATGTTTTTTGATCGGCCTGACGGCAAACAGACCAAGGCCGGTGATGGATCGGCCAATTCGGAAAGATCGTCGGGACATTACAGCAGTGGACAGCAAAAGGAGGGATGATGCGGATGACAGATGAAACGCCGCGCGTCAATCATTCGTTCGCCCTGCCGGCGTGCACATTTTCAGACAGGCAAAAGCGCACGCTTGCTCGGCAATTGGCTGAGCCCAGGATTGGTCAGAATGGCAGGGCTAATGAAGGAGGCTCCCCGCCCACCCGACGAACGATGAAAATTGGTCCGGGTAGACCACGAAATAGACTATGAGCGCTACCGGGGCCAACATGAACATCAAGTCTCGCATGGGGTATTCCCCGCGCTGACATGTTGAGTCCGACTCTGACTTTATCCAAATGACTCGCCGGATAGCGTCAATAACGCCGCCATAAATAATTTTGCGTGATCACAAAAAATCGATTCCGCGTGAGTGGAACTGCAGCCAGCCGGCCCGCAGTGCGGCTGGTAATTAGATGCCGACTCGTGGAACTTCGCTAGAAGCCATAGATCAGCAGCATGACGAAGAAGACTGCGACGCTGGCCCATTTATACAGTGCCGGCAGGCAGGCAAGCAGTGCGGCAAGGCCGAGCCGTTGCCGTTTCGTGGCCAGCACAATCGCGGCGACTGCTACAATCGGCAAGACCAGGTAGAAAAAGAATTCTTCGATGCCGCCAAAATCGAACGACGGCTTGAACCCGTGAATTACAATTGCCGGCAGACTTTCAAGAAACCAGCCGGCAAGCGTGAGTGCGGCCAATGCGAAAACCGCGTAGCGAATATTGCCTCGTGCGGCGAAAAACAGTGCCACGCCGGCAAGCAAAGGCGACAGCGCGAGCTTGATGCTGGTGAGCCCTTGCGCAAAACGCAGCAACGCGGTGTCGTGATGATAGTCCGTGAAGATACCCTGTACGCCGGAAAGGGCGTCGAGCAGTTCGATTGCTGCGACGAGGACCAGGCCCGCGCGTGCCCAGCGATATAACGGCGGTGCGGCTGCCGCGGTGTCTACGGACGTCATTGCACCCCCCTTTGTCCGGCGGACACTATACGTCAAAACTGTCGCAGCCGGATGCGTTTCTCGGTATTGGCAGCGTGGTGACGAAGGGAGGCCCTGAATGGCGGCACTATCGACTACCGAACGCTGGCCGGAACTGCCTTATGCCGCGTGGAAGGATACGCGCGATACCTTGCATCTGTGGACTCAAGTCGTCGGCAAGGTTCGCCTCACGCTGACGCCATGGCTCAATCACTCATGGCACGTCGCACTTTATGTAACAGCGCGTGGTCTGACGACATCGCCGATCCCTTGGCGCGGTGGCGACTTCCAAATTGATTTTGATTTCATCGATCATGTGCTTTGGGTCAGGCTCAGCGAGGGACAGTTTCGCCAAGTGATGCTCAAGCCGATGAGCGTCGCAGAATTCTATGAAGACGTGATGATCGCGCTGCGCGAGCTCGGAATTGAAGCACCCATCAGGACGATGCCATGTGAAATCAATGACTGTATCCCGTTCGAGCAGGATACCGTCCACACGGCCTATGACGCCGACTATGCCAATCGTTTTTGGCGGGTACTGCTTGCGACGCAGGAGATTTTCGCCCATTTCCGCACCGGTTTTCTCGGCAAAGCGAGTCCCGTCCATTTCTTTTGGGGAAGTTTCGATCTGGCAGTGACGCGTTTTTCTGGACGCCCGGCACCGCGTCACCCTGGCGGCGTGCCGTATCTGTCGGACGCCGTCGCACAGGAGGCGTATTCGCACGAGGTTTCGAGCGCTGGATTCTGGCCGGGCGGCGGCGGGCCTATCGATTACGCGGCGTTCTACTCCTACGCGTATCCCACACCCGATCGATTCGGCGCGGCGAGCGTGAAGCCGCAAGACACATTTTTCAGCAAGGACCTCGGCGAATTCCTTATGCCTTATGACGCCGTGCGCACCGCGCGCGACCCCGATGCAGCACTGATGGAGTTTCTGCAGAGCACCTACGATGCAGCAGCGAGCCTAGCGAAATGGGACCGAAAATCGCTGGAGTGCGGGTTGGGAGAGGTAGGCAAGCCGCGACGCGTCTAGGACAGGCCCAGACCGCTTTCCATTGGTGTGAAGCGGCGCTATGACCGCTGACGAACCGGCCATTTCCCGGAGTTTTCCATGAACGCACCCACCAATGTCGTCCCGCCCTACAAACACACGCCGCTGTTCCCGCTCGGCCCAGACAAGACACCGTACCGGAAGCTCGATATCGGCGGTGTCAGGGTCGAGACGGTTATGGGCAAGGACATGTTGGTGGTCGAACACGAGGCATTGCGTGCGCTCAGTGAGGCCGCCTTCACCGATATCAACCATCTGTTGCGGCCGGCGCATCTGAAGCAGTTGCGCAGGATCCTGGATGACCCCGAGGCATCCGATAATGACAAGTTTGTCGCCTATGACTTTCTAAAGAACGCGAACATCGCCGCGGGGGGCATCCTGCCCATGTGCCAGGACACCGGCACCGCCATCATCATGGGCAAGAAAGGCCGCATGGTTTTCACTGCGGGTGATGATGAGGCTGCACTCGCCGAAGGTGCGCGTGATGCGTACCTAAAGCGGAACCTGCGTTATTCGCAGCTCGCGCCAATTTCCATGTTCGAGGAAAAAAACACCAAATCGAACATGCCGGCACAGGTCGAGGTCTACGCGGAGGGAGAAGAGGCCTACAAGCTGCTTTTCATCGCCAAAGGTGGCGGTTCGGCCAATAAAGCGTTCCTGTTTCAGGCGACGCCATCGATCCTGACACACGATCGCATGCTGGCATTTCTGAAAGAGAAGGTGCTTACGCTCGGAACGGCCGCGTGCCCACCTTATCATCTCGCAATTGTCATAGGCGGCACGAGCGCCGAGCTCACGATGAAAACCGTGAAGCTGGCATCCACAAAATATCTCGACGAATTGCCTACGAAGGGGAGCGAGGACGGCCACGCCTTCCGCGATCTCGATATGGAGGCTGAAGTTCTTAAGATGACTCAGTCGACGGGCGTCGGTGCGCAGTTCGGAGGAAAATATTTTTGTCACGATGTGCGTGTGATCCGTCTGCCGCGGCACGGTGCCTCATTGCCGATCGGCCTCGGCGTATCGTGCGCCGCTGATCGCCAGGCGCTTGGCAAGATCACGCGTGATGGTGTGTTCCTCGAAGAACTTGAGCGCCATCCGGCGCAATACCTTCCGGAGATCGATGAGGAAAAACTGGGTGGCCAGGTGGTCAAGGTCGACTTGCGCAGGCCGATGAAGGAAATCCTCGCCCAGCTCTCAAAATACCCGGTTAAGACGCGACTCTCGCTGACAGGTCCGATGATTGTTGCCCGCGATCTCGCCCACGCGAAATTGCGCGAGCGTCTCGAGGCGGGGAAGGGGCTGCCTGACTATTTCAAGAATCATCCGGTTTACTACGCCGGCCCCGCCAAGACGCCCGCGGGCTATGCATCGGGTTCGTTCGGCCCGACGACCGCCGGGCGAATGGACAGTTACATCGATCAATTTCAGGCGGCCGGTGGCTCGATGATCTCGCTGGCCAAAGGTAACCGCTCGGCCCAGGTACGCGAGGCGTGCAAGAAGCACGGCGGATTTTATCTGGCCTCGATCGGCGGGAGCGCGGCAAAGCTTGCCGAGCACTGCATCAAGAAAGTCGATGTGCACGAGTATCCCGAGCTGGGGATGGAGGCCATCTGGAAGATTGAAGTGGAGAATTTCCCGGCCTTCATCGTCATCGACGACAAAGGCAACGACTTCTTCAAAGAATTGAATTTGGGATAGACATTCTGATCAGACAAAACGCGATGGTCGGCGAACAGCCGCCATATGAAGCGCCTGAAATTACAGACGTGCGGTCACAGGCCAGCGAGCCAGTTGCCTCACGCCATAGCCGCCACTGCCACCATCAGCAGCGAGATGCCGACGTACTTCGCGGTCTGCGTTACATCAGGCAACTGATCTGCGAACCCGACAAACCAAAGCAGGCTGGCTATCGCAATCAGTGAATATTTCACCGCCGGGATTGCGGTGTACTTCCGCAAAAACTTCAACATGGCACCACTCCGCTGCGCCCCGGTCCCCGCAGCATTTACTATCGCAGTGCAATAGTAGCCTACTGCAGTGCAAAATGGCAAATTGGCTGACCGCCCGCACCATTCGGATAACGCGTTCCGTCGGGTTGGTTTCCGTGAGTTTGGAAAAACCGTCCGCAGCCCGCGACGGATTTCGCCTCGGGGGCAGGGAGCTATCGTTTCTTTGGCGTCTCGCGCGTCTTGCCCTTGAGCGGGATGATTTTTGCGGTCTCCCCAGCGCTTCGCCTCAGCGCCTCCGTGAGGCTTGCGGGATGACCATGCTTTCTTAGGAGATCGGTGAATGCTTCGTCAGCGAGCTCCTGGAAGGACTTCATGCTTTCTGACGCAAGCAACCGGAGTTGTTGCCAGGTCTCCTCGTGAAGTTGGACGCGTTTGCCAATCATGGTGTCGGTCCGGGTCATGGGTATGCCCACTATGCGGCCTAATCCGCCTCGGGATAATCATCTTCGAGGCTTTTGCCGTATTTTTCCAACTTGCGCTTACGCGCATCCGCGAGTTGCTCCCAGGTCTCGGCCATTTGCTCAAGGTGCTGGCGATGTGAGGGCGAAGCGGTTCGCGCCATATCCCTGCATTCTGCAGCGTGTTGAAGGTATTCGTGCAATTTCTTCAAGTTGAATATCCCCGGTCGGCTGAGCGGAACTAAGCCGTCTTCCCGTGCGCGAACGTGGGACGAGCCAAATTCGTTCCAGTATCGCTGAGGAATGGCTGAAATTATCAAAATCCACGAAAAGAACATATTGCGAACAGAGAACAAATAGGGTACATTGCATGCCTTCAATCGATTCCGACGGTGCGGGGGGCCGCGTTGTCGGGGGGTCGAATCCCGGCCATAAGGAGCGCGACATCATGAGTCAGCCTGCCCTGCGTCTCGTCGAAGGATCTTCCATGGATAAATCGAAAGCCCTTTCCGCTGCGCTGAGCCAAATCGAGCGTCAGTTCGGCAAGGGCTCGGTCATGAAGCTTGGCAAAAACGATAAGGCCATGGATATCGAAGCCATTTCCTCGGGCTCGCTTGGGCTCGATATCGCACTCGGTATTGGTGGTCTTCCGCGCGGTCGCGTGGTGGAAATCTACGGACCGGAGTCGTCTGGCAAGACCACGCTTGCGTTGCACACCATCGCAGAGGCCCAGAAAAAAGGTGGCATCTGCGCATTCGTCGATGCCGAACATGCGCTTGATCCAATTTATGCCCGCAAGCTTGGCGTGAACGTCGATGATCTTCTGATCTCACAACCGGATGCCGGTGAGCAGGCGCTGGAGATCGCCGACACGCTAGTGCGCTCGGGCGCGATCGACGTGCTTGTGGTCGACTCGGTGGCTGCTCTCGTGCCGCGCGCGGAGCTTGAAGGCGAGATGGGCGATGTGCAGCCCGGTTCGCAGGCGCGGCTGATGAGCCAGGCACTGCGCAAGCTTACCGCCTCGATTTCGCGCTCGCGCACGATGGTGGTTTTCATCAATCAGATTCGTATGAAGATCGGAGTCATGTATGGCTCGCCGGAGACGACGTCAGGCGGCAATGCGTTGAAATTCTACGCCTCGGTGCGTCTCGATATCCGCCGAATCGGCGCCATCAAGGAACGCGACGAAGTGATCGGCAACCAGACGCGCGTGAAGGTGGTCAAGAACAAGCTGGCCCCCCCGTTCAAGCAGGTCGAATTCGACATCATGTACGGCGAGGGTGTGTCCAAGACTGGCGAACTGGTCGACCTCGGCGTCAAGGCCAATGTTGTCGAGAAATCCGGCGCATGGTTCTCCTATGACAGCCAGCGTATTGGGCAGGGTCGTGAGAACGCAAAGCAGTTTCTTAAGGAGAACCCTGACGTCGCTGCCAAGATCGAAGCCGCCGTGCGTCAGAACGCGGGCCTGATTGCGGAAGCGATCATGGCGGGGGACGACAAGGACAAGGACGACGACGAGGCCGCCGAGGCTTGAAAGGATGATGGGCCGCCGGACGGCGTTGTTACAACGCTGCCGTCCGGAGCCGGGTCTCGCGAGGAAGGCGTAACCTTCTCGAGCGAAGCGCCGGCGCAGGAGCGACAAGAATCGCAGCCTGTCCTGCCCAAGCCGACCAAACTTGACGGCATTGCCGAGGTTGCCAAGCCGAGCACAGAACCAAAGGCCGCTAAACCGAGTAAGGCCAGGCCTGTGAAAGGCAAGGCCAAGTCCGCCCAGAGCAAAGAACCGTTGTCTACTGGCGTTAAGGCCAAAGGGACGAGGGTCAAGGGCTCGAAGCGCAAAGGAAAGGCAAGCCAGTAGTGGCTTGAAGGTTAGTAAGGCGAAGCGGCGGCGCCTGAGTTATCCGCTGCACCAATACGGACGCGTACCAATCTTGCGGTGCGTTAGGCGTTCGCCCCCGTCGGCACCCGGCTGCGTAAAGCGGCCGCCACCGAGGACGGGGGCGAAGGCGTTTACGACAGGAAATCAACAGGCTCCATTCCGCTCCAGCGGCCCTAACGCGCCCAAGCGGGCACGTCTCAGTGATCCGCGGGGCCAAGCGCTAAGATGGAAGCCTGTTTGTTGCGCATTGCCTTCCTAGACTTACGTCACCCCCACCGCTAAATAGCCCCTGAAAACAACAAGCCGGACGGGGCTTTAGGGCCCCGGAGGGACGCATGACCCAGGTTTTGAAAAACGGTCATGCGTAGGCAAAAGAGGTTCGCACGGTTCTGAAATGAGCGGCGTCAACGATATCCGCAAAAGCTTCCTCGATTTCTTCGCGCGCAACGATCACCAAGTGGTGCCGTCTTCGTCGTTGGTGCCGCGCAATGATCCGACCTTGATGTTCACCAATGCGGGAATGGTGCAGTTCAAGAATGTCTTCACGGGGTTGGAGAAGCGGCCGTATTCGCGCGCCGTGACCGCACAGAAATGTGTACGCGCGGGCGGCAAGCATAACGACCTCGACAATGTCGGGTATACCACACGGCATCACACTTTCTTCGAGATGCTCGGTAACTTCTCCTTCGGAGACTACTTCAAGGAGCGGGCGATCGAGCTTGCGTGGAATCTGGTTACCAAGGAATACGCGCTGCCCAGGGACAAGCTGCTCATCACAGTCTACATCGACGATGATGACGCTTTTAAACTCTGGAAGAAGATTGCCGGGCTTCCTGACAGCAAGATCCTACGCATTGCCGGCGACGATAATTTCTGGGCCATGGGTGAGACCGGCCCATGCGGCCCCTGTTCGGAAATTTTTTACGATCACGGGCCGCACATTCCCGGCGGCCCGCCAGGCTCGCCCGACTCCGAAGGCGATCGTTTCATTGAGATCTGGAACCTCGTCTTCATGCAATACGAGCAGCTTCCAGGCGGAAAGCGCGTAGATCTGCCGCGTCCGTCAATAGACACAGGAATGGGGCTCGAGCGCGTCGCCGCCGTTCTGCAGGGAACTCATGACAATTATGCGATCGATCTCTTTGCGACACTCATCCGCGCGATTGCTGACCTCACGGGTGTTAGTTCGGAGGGTCCGCAGAAGGCCTCGCATCGGGTGATTGCGGATCATTTGCGTGCATCTGCGTTCCTTATTGCCGATGGCGTGCTGCCTTCAAACGAGGGCCGGGGCTACGTGCTCCGCCGCATCATGCGGCGCGCGATGCGTCACGCCGAATTGCTGGGAGCGAAAGAACCGCTGATGTGGAAGCTTGTACCTGTTCTCACGCGAGAAATGGGACAGGCCTATCCTGAGTTGCTGCGTGCCGAAGCGTTGATCACCGAGACGCTCAAACTCGAGGAAACGCGGTTTCGTCGCACGCTCGAGCGTGGGCTCGCAATTCTGGATGAGAAAAGCAAAGACCTTAGAAAAGGAGCGATGTTCGACGGCGAGACCGCCTTCACGCTCTATGACACGTATGGCTTCCCGCTTGACCTCACTCAAGACGCGCTGCGCTCGCGCGGCATTTCTGTTGATATCGCATCATTCACCGACGCGATGGACCGCCAGCGTGAAAAAGCCCGGGCATCGTGGGCCGGCTCGGGCGACGCGGCGCAGGAGACTGTCTGGTTTGCGCTGCGTGAGAAAATCGGTGCTACCGAATTTCTCGGGTATGAAACCGAGAGCGCAGAAGGCGTGGTCGCAGCTCTCGTGAAGGACGGCAAGGAGGTTTCGGAGCTGAAAAAAGGCGAAACCGGCGCCGTGGTGGTGAACCAGACGCCGTTTTACGGCGAAAGTGGCGGGCAAGTCGGGGACACTGGAGAAATTCGGCGCGAGGGCGTGCGCGCAATCGTAAGCGACACGCAGAAAAAAGCGGGCGACGTAATGGCTCACATAGTCACAGTGGGACAGGGGTCGATCAAGGTTGGCGATCCGCTGTTGCTGGAGGTCGACCACGCGCGCCGTGACGCCATTCGGCAGAACCATTCGGCCACACATCTTCTGCATGAAGCATTGCGTCAGGTACTGGGCGAACACGTCGCGCAGAAGGGCTCGCTCGTTGCCCCCGACCGGTTGCGATTCGATTTCTCCCATCCGAAGCCAATGTCGCCTGACGAACTTGAAAGGGTTGAGGACATTGCCAACGACAAGGTTCTTCAAAACACGGCCGTCACCACGCGACTGATGGCGGTCGATGATGCGATTGCGTCGGGGGCCCGCGCGCTGTTCGGCGAAAAATATGGCGACGAGGTCCGCGTCGTTGCGATGGGGGATGGCGGCAACACGATGGGCTGGTCAGTCGAGCTGTGCGGCGGCACCCACGTGCGACGGACTGGCGACATTGGGCTTATTTCAGTAGTCGGCGAGGCCGGTGTGGCAGCCGGCGTGCGCCGGATCGAAGCCCTGACAGGAAAAGCAGCCCGCAAGGCTGCTAATAAACAGCTTCAAGTAGTTAAAGCAGCAGCTGCAGAACTTAAGGTACCGCTCGAAGACATGCCCGCACGTGTCGGAGCTCTTTTGGATGAACGCAAGAAGCTAGAACGGGACTTGTCCGAAGCCAAAAAGAAGCTGGCAATGGGTGGGGGCGGCACGGGCGCTACCGGGGAGTCCACCGACGTACGCCAGGTGAATGGCGTCAAGTTGCTCGCGCGTGCCGTTTCCGGCATCGAGCTCAAGGATTTGCGCAGCCTTGCCGACGAAGGCAAACGGCAAGTTGGGTCAGGAATTGTTGCTATCGTTGCCACTGCTGACGACGGGAAGGCTGGCATTGTCGTCGGGGTCACTGATGATCTCACCAAGCGTTTCAATGCTGTCGAGCTTGTGAGAAAAGGCGCCGAAGTTCTGGGTGGCAAAGGCGGCGGCGGCCGCCCGGATATGGCGCAGGCCGGCGGACCCGACGGCTCGAAGGCGCAAGCCGCGCTAAAGGCAATCGAGGCAGCCCTCGAGGGGTGAATTTTTTCTGGGTTACCGCAGCATGGCACGTAACCGCCTCAACGACTTGCGCCGTCGTGTTTATCAAGTGCTCGAGCAGGGGTCGCTCGGCGACGGCCTTAGCACTTGGGTCGACCGCGGTTTGGTCATGCTCATCGTGGTCAATCTCGTCGCGGTCTCACTCGAGTCGATCCCACGATACGAAGCGCGTTATGCGGCCATATTCGCGCTTATCGAATATGTTTCCCTGCTGGTGTTTACTGTCGAGTATGCCCTGCGGCTGTGGTCGTCGGTTGAGCATGGACCACACCGCCATCTCCCACATATGCAGTCGCGCATAAAATATGCGCTAAGCCCCGCCGGCATTATCGATCTGGTCGCTGTTCTTCCGTTCTGGCTCGCGATGCTGTTGCCGAGCGATTTTCGTTTCGTGTTGGTTTTCCGCATGGTGCGGTTCTTCAAGATCGCACGCTATTCACCGGCCATGCGGTCGTTGCTCGACGTCCTCTATAACGAGCGGCGTGCGCTTCTAGGCTGTCTCATCATTGCGCTCGGCACTGCGCTGGTTGCCGCATCTTTGATGCATCTGGCTGAAGCCAAGATCCAGCCGGACAAGCTTGGCACCATTCCCGACGCATTCTGGTGGGCGATCGTTACGATCGGCACCATCGGTTATGGGGACGTGGTGCCGGTGACCGCGCTTGGCAAGTTGATCGCAACAGTCACAATTTTTGCCGGACTGGTGCTGATGGCCCTGCCGGTCGGCATTATCGCCACAGCCTTTGCCGAGCAGATCCAGCGGCGGGACTTCATTGTGACCTGGGGCATGATTTCCAGGGTCCCACTGTTTGCGGAGCTTGACGCCGCGGAAATTTCCGACGTGATGGAATTACTGCGAGCCCAGGTTGCGGAGCCGGGGGAGATCATCGTTCGCGAAGGTGACGATGCTCACTCTATGTACTTCATAGCGGCGGGCGAAGTCGAAATTGCTCTGAAAGGCAAGAAGGAGCCGCTTCGCCTGGGCATCGGTCAGTTTTTCGGAGAGGTTGCAGTGTTGCGTCGCGCGCGCCGCTCCGCGACGGTCGTCGCACTAAGTCGGACCAATTTGCTTGTACTTGACGCGCATGACCTGCACGCCCTGATGCAGCGCGACCCGCGAGTTGCCGAACGCATCGAAGACGTAGTCGAAAAACGCGTTGGCCGCGACGCCATCCCGCCCAGACGTAAGGCCTCACACGAAACGATCTAGACGCCCATCGCTTTCTTCAGATTTTCATCCACTTTGTCGAGGAATCCGGTAGTCGACAGCCACTTCTGATCGGCTCCGACCAGCAACGCGAGATCCTTGGTCATAAAGCCGGCCTCGACTGTGTCGACGCAAACCTTTTCCAATGTCTTTGCGAATTTTGCCAGAGCGTCATTGTTGTCGAGCTTAGCCCGATGGGCGAGGCCGCGGGTCCAGGCGAAGATCGATGCAATCGAGTTCGTCGAAGTCTCTCGTCCCTTCTGATGCTCTCGGTAGTGGCGGGTAACGGTGCCGTGCGCGGCCTCCGACTCGACGATTTTGCCATCCGGGGTCATCAACACGGAGGTCATCAGGCCAAGCGAACCGAAACCTTGTGCCACGATGTCCGATTGCACGTCGCCGTCGTAGTTTTTGCAGGCCCACACATAGCCACCCGACCATTTCAGCGCCGCAGCCACCATGTCGTCGATCAATCGATGCTCGTAGGTAAGTTTTTTCGCAGCAAACTTGTCCTTGAAATCTTTGTCGAACACCTCCTGGAAGATGTCTTTGAAGCGTCCGTCGTAGACCTTGAGAATCGTGTTCTTTGTCGAGAGGTAGACGGGGTAGCCGCGGGACAAACCGTAGTTGAACGAAGCCATGGCGAAATCGCGAATGGAGTCGTCCAGGTTGTACATCGACAATGCAACGCCGGAGCCGGGGAACTGGAATACCTCGTGCTCGACCTTTTTGCCGTCTGGCGTGACATAGCTTAGCGTCAGCTTGGCCTTCTCAGGGACGCGGATATCGGTGGCGCGATACTGATCGCCGTATGCATGACGGCCGATGACGATTGGCTGGGTCCAGCCCGGAACGAGGCGCGGTACATTCTTGCAGATGATTGGCTCGCGAAAGATCACGCCGCCGATGATGTTGCGAATCGTGCCGTTGGGCGAACGCCACATTTTCTTGAGATCGAATTCCTTTACCCGACCTTCGTCAGGCGTAATCGTCGCGCATTTCACTGCGACGCCGACCTCCTTGGTTTTGTTCGCTGCGTCGACGGTGATCTGGTCGTCGGTCTCGTCGCGTTTCTGAACACTCAGATCGTAGTAGAGGAGATTGATGTCCAGGTAAGGGTGGATCAACTTCTCCTTGATCAGCTGCCAGATGATGCGAGTCATTTCGTCGCCGTCCATTTCGACGACGGGATTTGCGACCTTGATCTTCGCCATTGCGGATAGAACCTTTTGAAAGTTGCGCGGACAGGAAGGGAAGGCTTCCGGCGCGCGCCCTATAGCACCCAAAATCGGATGGCGAAAGCTGCGTTTTTTGGCAGCGGCGGAATGACATTTCCGCGTCAGCAGCCTGTGTCGAGGCGGAATACGGCATCCCACTAGGCCCGCGGGGAATCGTAAAGCCCTTGATCCGTCACGACAAAGTCAATGCGACCGTCGCGCAGTGCCTTTATGCATTCTGCCGGAGTATTGACTATCGGCTCCTCGTGGACGTTGAAACTCGTGTTGACGAGGACCGGGAGGCCCGTCTCGCGCTCGAATGCGCTAAGGATGTCGTAGTAGAGAGGATTGTCCGCCCGATCGATGATTTGCGGCCGTGCCGAATGGTCAACGTGCACCACTGCGGGGATACGAGCGCGCCATTCTGGACGCACGTCGCAGGCGATCGTCATATAGCGGCAGGCGCGTCGGTTGACATCCGTGACGTCGAAGACCTGGGCAGCCTTTTCGCTTTGGATCACCGGCGCGAATGGCATGAATTCAGAACGTGCCAGCCGTTCGTTCAGGAGGTCGTGCGTTTCCCGCCGGGCCGGATTTGCAAGGATGGTGCGCGCGCCAAGTGCGCGGGGGCCGAACTCCATCCGGTGGGTATAAATGGCGCCGATCGCGCCTACTTTCAGACGCGCCGCAGCACCGTCGATAGGTGACTCAGGGAGACGCCGAATACCAGGCGAGCGGCCAATCTCGGCGTCAGCAGTGGCCGAGAAATCCCGCCCCAGATAAACACTGCCAAGATCCCGACGTTGCTCGAGCCAGTGCGCCAAACCGTCACGCTGCAGCAACCAGGCAAGTGCTCCGCCGACAGGCAAGCCGTCGTCGCCCATGGCGGGAAAGACGTACAGCTCATCAAGATCAAAGTTTTCAGCCAGCAACCGATTGAGTTTAACGTTGGAAAAAACGCCGCCCGAAAGCCCCAAGTGCCGCGTCTTATTATTTGCGAGCAATTTCTGCACCGACTGCAACATTGTATCTTCGAGCACTTTCTGAACGGTGGCGGCGTAGTCTTCCCGCGTGAGCCCACGCTTGAGCGCCCGCATAAATGCAAAGATGGCGGGATCGCCGCCGAGGTCTGAATGGATTCGCCCCTCATCGTCCACACGGTAGCGGGCCATGAGTTCCGCTGACCGCGCCGGTTCTCCCATCGCGGCCAAACCCGTCACTTTGCCTTCGTGGCGTACTCTCGTGAATCCTAATGCCTTGGTTGCCCAGCCATACATTTTGCCGAGGCTGTCTTCTTCGGGGGACGTCAAAATCATGTCCTCGCCGCCATAGAGAGTTGTGAGCCGACCGGCAGCGAGATGGCGGTGGCTGTAGTGCACCGTGTCACCGCCGCCGTCGGCGGTCATAAGGAGGGCATCCTGCCACGGGCTATAGAAAAGTGTTGGAAGCGCGTGAGCCTCGTGATGATTGTAGAAGCTTGTGATGATGTCAGGCCGGAATCCGTTGTCTCGCTGAAAGGACTCGACATCAAACAAGGCTGCGACGTCAGCGGTGCCGCATCGAAAAATTTCCGGCATGAGTTGACGCCGCGGCCGGCGACGTATGTAAGTTCGGTATTGTTCGCGCAACCACTCCGTTCCTCGCAAATTGCGGAAATAGCGTGTGGGCAGCAAGCTACGGCTGTAGGTGACAACGTCCACATCGCGACGAGTCGCACCGGCGATCGAAAGGACCTCGTCGATCGCCAAGTCCGGATGTTGCGTGCCATCTCCTTTGATGCGCGTTAGACGTTCCAGATGGACCGCAGCCTTCAGGGAATAGTCCTCGAAGATCGCGGCTGCCGCGTCATGCGATCCGGAATGAACACCGAGAATTAGCTGGGTCATGACTGAGGACGAGAAATGGCGTTGACCCACAGTGGCGGAGCGTCACCCGCTCGCATGATCCCGATGAAATAGTATTGATGACTTTGTGTGCGGAATGGCAGATCGCCACGAGTAAAGACAATCGCCAATCCAGCCTCTTCAATCCTGCTGCGAAACGTTTCGACTGTCGAGCCGGCGTTGTTTTCTTGCAGGATTATGACTCCGCCTGGCTTCAAAAAAGGCGAAACGGTTCGGAAGAAATCGGAGTGAACGCGCCAATCAGGGTCGTGCGCGCGCAGATTTCCAAGATACTCGTCGATGAAATGGGGCGGATTGGAAACAACCAGGTCCCATTGCTCCGACTTCGGTATGTCTCGAAGATTGTCGGAACAATAGACGGACACGCGATCGGATAAGACGTTATCTGCGATGGTCCGCCGGCAAGCGCTGACGGCTTCAGGATTGATGTCGGCGAGACAGAGCGACTCGCACAAGCCGTGGCCCAGAAGGGAAAATCCGATAAATCCGGGTCCGGCACACCACTCGAAAGCACGCGACTGTCTTGGAAGTCCCAAGCTTTGCAGGAGAGGGATAAAGTCTTGTCCAAACCCGCGCCCGCCGCCATCAAGGTGATTCTTGTACGAAACTCGCGTCCCGGCCAAGTTTGCTTGCTTGTAGGGATACAGGGGCTTGAGCCAAGGGTAGATATGGCGACGACGGAACTGTTTCAGAACGTTGGCCACGCAGCCCTCCCAAGTAATGCGCGCCGCAATAGGCGAACATGATGCTATTTCTGTCAATACGGTGGTGAGAAATGCCGGGTGCCGGGACTGACAAGACCAAGCGCTGGATCGAAACGCCTGCGCCGATCGTCGTTTTGGTCGAGCCACAACTCGGCGAGAACATCGGGGCGACGGCCCGCGCGATGGCGAATTTCGGCTTGCCGCGTCTGCGATTGGTGAAACCGCAACAAGGGTGGCCGAACGAAAGGGCACGCGTGATGGCGGCAGGCGCCGACCGAATTCTTGACGGCGCAGTGCTCTTTGAGAGCCTTAATGATGCGATCGGCGATTGCAGTTTCGTGCTCGCGACGACCGCGCGAAATCACGATCAGGCGAAGCCCGTCATATCTGCAGATGCGGCGGCAGCCGAAATGGCTCAACGCGTCTCTCAAGGCGAAAACGTGGCTATCATATTTGGCCGCGAGCGCATCGGCCTTGAAAACCACGAGGTCGCGTTAGCCGATCGAATAGTGACGTTACCGGTGAATCCCGCATTCGCCTCGCTTAATCTGGCGCAGGCAGTCGTCGTTGTCGCCTACGAATGGTTTAAGCGCGTCGGAGGCGATGGGCTGCCTTTCTCGATGCCGGAAAAATCCCCGCCGGCGGCGAAGCAACAACTTGACGCATTCTTTTCTGATCTCGAGCGCGAGCTGGAGCGAGTCGAGTTTTTCCGCCCCGAAGAAAAGCGTGGCACCATGAGTGTGAACTTGCGCAATATTTTTCAGCGTATGGCGCCTACGCAACAGGACATCCGCACGTTGCATGGTGTCGTCAACGCGATCGTGCAGGGGCGAAAAGGACCTGCGCGTGGTGGTGTACTCGATCCGGCCGGCGCGCAGAAATTGCGCGACTTGCTCGCCGAATACGAGGGCGCCCGCGTGCCGGGCGAACGCGGTCCGGTACGTGGGCTGGCGCGCCTCTTGCGCCGGAATCCGACCGAACCCGAACGCCTGTTATGGCAAGCACTCGTCAATGATCGACGCTTTGCCGGCCGGGGATTCAAGCGTCAGGTGCCGATCGGCCCGCACATCACTGATTTCGTTTCGTTTCCGCTTAAGTGCGTGATTGATCTGGTGCCAATAAACGAGAGCAACGACGCGGTGCGCTTGCGGTCGGAACGGCGCGCTTACCTTGTCGAACGAGATTATCGCGTATGCGAGGTGAAGGCGGAGACGGTCGAAAGGAATCTTGAAACAACGCTCGACGACCTTTTTGCCGGTCTCCCGCAGGTGCGGTGAAATCAGCTCTTCAGCGCCTTTAACTGCGCCAGGGTGGCGCCGCGCAGCGTGGTCTGGTCGTTTCCAGCTATGACGAAACGGTAGCCACGTTTAGCCATTGCAACCGCGCTCTCCGCGTCTCGACAATAAATGCCGGGAATCTTATCGGCTTTCTTCGTTGCGGCGCAGATACTGTCGATCGCCCGCTCAATCCGCGCGGCTTGCACGTCCTGTGCCGAACCACCGCTCAGTGCTGTCGCGAGGTCATATGGCCCCACGAACAGCCCATCAATGCCAGGCGTTGCTGCGATAGCCTCGACACTCGCGAGCGCGGCTGCCGTCTCGATCATGGCGAAGGCAAGGGTGCCGTCGTTCGCCTCCCGCATGTAGTCGACGGGCGCTGTGCGCGGGCTTTGCAGAGCGATCGCGCGCAACGGCCCCCAGCTGCGCTCACCGAGCGGCGGGTATTTCGCGGCGCTCGCGAAACGGAGTGCGTCGGCAGGGCTGTTTATCATCGGCGCGACGATGGCTTCCGCGCCGAAGTCGAGCGCGCGCGAGACCAGCGCGAAATCATTGAGCGGTACCCGTACGATCGGTGCTGATTCGGCATGATGAAGCGCACCGATGCCGGTGATGAGCGACGCAACATCCCAAAGCCCGTGCTGGGCATCGAGCACAACTGCAGGAAAGCCCTCGCGTGCAATGGTTTCCGCGACGGGAGGGGAGCCCAGCATGCACCAGGCGCCAAAGATCGTTTCGCCCGCGCGCAGGCGCCGGGCGAGGGCAAACGCTGGCACGTCAGCCGCTCTTCTTGATCTGCGCGACTGCCTCGCTGAGCAGTTCGGTCATTCGCGTCCGAATCTGCTGCTCGGTGATGCCTTTCGGCTGTAGGTCCTTGATCAGCTTGTGGACGACGTCATTATCAGCGGCCTGTTCGAAATCGGCCAGAACGACTTCCTTCGCGTAAGCCTCCGCGTCGGCCCCACTTTTTCCAAGGATGCCTGCGGCCCACAGGCCCAGCATCTTGTTGCAGCGCGCCGTAGCCTTGAAACGAAGCTCCTCGTCATGCGCAAATTGCTTTTCAAAGCCTTCTTCGCGCTTGTCGAATGTTGTGGTCATGCCGCCCTCTTTGACTTTGACTTTGCTTCCGCACAATCCGCTTCAAAAGACGTTTGCCGGCTTTACAAGACGACTATGCGGGCCGCGATGTCAAAATCGCGTACATATGAAGTTTATTTCCGCCTTGCATATAGCCAGCCTACCGTCAAGGCAACATCGGGCGGCTCGTTTGCGGCGAAATTACGAAGTGGAAAACGTGACGCAGGCGTGATTGTGCTGCCCTTGGTGATCGGCTAGGTTGAATCGGTGCCCGGACCGCTGGCGCGGCCAGCGCTTTAAATCCGGTCCCGCAGCCGCGGATCTTGCAAGTCGCACAACAAGGAGCCACGGCAATCCGATGGACTTTCACAAACCACGGTATACGCCCATGAGCCGTCGTCGCCGTATTTACGAGGGCAAGGCGAAGGTCCTTTATGAAGGGCCGGAGCCGGGAACGCTGATTCAGCATTTCAAGGACGACGCGACTGCCTTCAACGCGAAAAAGCATGAAGTGATCGAGGGCAAGGGCGTCCTCAACAATCGAATCTCGGAATATGTATTCCAACACCTCAACGATATAGGGGTGCCGACTCACTTCATACGCCGGCTCAACATGCGCGAGCAGTTGATCCGTGAGGTGGAAATCATTCCGCTCGAGGTCGTCGTTCGTAACGTTGCCGCCGGCTCGTTGGCGCAGCGGCTCGGCATCGAAGAGGGCACGCAGCTGCCGCGCTCGATCATCGAGTTCTACTACAAGAACGACAAGCTCAACGACCCGATGGTGTCGGAAGAACACATCACCGCATTCGGCTGGGCCTCGCCTCAGGAAATCGACGACATCATGGCGCTTGCCATTCGCGTAAACGATTTCCTCTCAGGCCTGTTTCTCGGTGTTGGCATTCGCCTCGTCGACTTCAAGATGGAAACCGGTCGGCTCTGGGAAAACGATGTGATGCGCATTGTCGTGGCGGACGAAATTTCCCCCGACAGCTGCCGCCTTTGGGACATCAAGACCAACGACAAGCTCGACAAGGACCGCTTCCGCCGCGATCTCGGTGGCCTGCTCGAGGCCTACACCGAAGTGGCCAAGCGTCTTGGCATTATGAGCGAAGGCGAGCGCCCGCAGGGCACGGGGCCAGTCCTCGTCAAAGGCTGACAAGAATAGACGTATCGATAGGAGCGATGGCCGGCTTCGCCCGGCCATCGGCGTTTAGAGGCCTTGGCGCCTAGAACTTGTAGGCGACGCCTACTAAACCGAGCATCAGCGTATTGCTGAAATCCGCGTGGGAGCCTGCGCAAACGTCGTTGCCGTTCGCGCACTGAACAGTGTGCGTGCCCAAGTCGACGTAGCGCCACTCGCCGCGCAGGGTCCAATGCGGTGCGAACATGTGTTCGACACCCACCCCGGCAGTCCATCCAAGCCTCGTTTTATCGTCAAGGAATGAGCCGACCAGTCCGCCGTCGTCGACGTTCGCGATGATGCTGTTATCCACGCGGCCAAAGGCTAGGCCACCGGTGAGGTAGATGAGTGTCGCGTCGAAGGCGAGCCCAGCCCGGCCGCGAAGGGTGCCAACCCATCGGACGTCGAAGGATTTCAAAATTTCGGCATCGCCTATGCTGGCCTTGATGCCGCCGAGCCAGGACCAGTCGCCTTCAAGGCCATAGACGAAATTGCCCTGCTGCCAGTTGTGGCCAAGCAGCGCGCCGAATGTACCGCCAGTTCGCGTCAATTCTGTCGTTTCGCAGCCAATGTTGGCGGTGCAGTTCGGATCGAGGTTTGCCCGGTGACTGACGACACCCCCAAGAATGCCGACATAGCTGCCTTCCCAACTCAACAGTGGAGGCGGTGCGTAGATTGGGGCCTTTACCGGCAATGGCAAGTCGGCTGCATGAGTTGCCGCCGACAACGCAAGCACGAACACTGTCACCAGATGGAATTTCTTCATGACGCAGTCTCGTCCCTTGTTCGAATCGTAGGGACGGCTTGCCATTTTCGTTATCTGCGTCGCGTCCTCTGATCGGATGAAAGCAATATCTTTCATGACTGAGGCGCGGTCCTGCAGTCGCTTGACGCATTATATTTTTTGATCCGTCACGTGATCGAAGGACGCGCACGCTTTTCCCGCGGCGTAAGTGGCGTTTGCGCTAGGGTTTCAAATCGACTCGCAAGGCAACCGCTCGCAAGTGACAGGAATGTCTCGAGCCGGTTCTCTTTCAGGCGCGGCATGAGCCGCCGGCGCCGGCGATCTGCGCGCCGGAAACCTCACTGGGTACGATCAGCTACGGCCGGCTCGCTCGGTTCATTCGTACCCGTTCGACGCGCAACCGTACCGCACGGCCCTAGGTTGCAAGGGCTGGCGCTGCCGCGAGGTGTCGTCCAGTTCCTGGAAGACCTCACCTTGAAATAAGACCTTCGGCTTATGACCTGTGTAGTGTTCATCCTCACGGTTGAGGCGGCCCGTGGTGAATGCTAGGTCAGATCGTCGAGACCGGAATCGCCTGAAAAACCGCTATGAAAGCTCGTGTCACCGTCACCTTGAAATCCGGAATTCTCGACCCTCAGGGCAAGGCTATTGAGGGCGCGTTGCGCTCCCTTGGCCTTGCTGGCGTCTCCAGCGTTCGCCAGGGCAAGGTTTTTGACATCGAGATCGAGGGGGGCGACCGGGCCCAGGCGGAGGCCCTTCTTAAACAGGCTGCCGACAAGCTCCTGGCCAATACTGTTATCGAGAACTATCGCGTGGACGTGTTGGGATGAAGGCCGCCGTTCTTGTCTTTCCGGGGATCAATCGCGAGCGCGACATGGCGCGCACGCTGCGTCTGGTGTCAGGCCGCGAGCCCTCCATGGTCTGGCACGCGGACACGGAGCTTCCTGCTGGTACCGATCTGGTCGTAATCCCCGGGGGCTTTTCCTACGGAGACTATCTGCGCTGCGGCGCGATTGCGGCACGCAGTCCCATAATGGCTGCAGTGCGCGCACACGCGGGGAAGGGCGGATTGGTGCTCGGTGTGTGCAATGGATTCCAGATCTTGTGCGAAGCCGGCCTGCTGCCGGGAGTCCTCATGCGCAACGAAAATCTGCGCTTCATCTGTCACGACGTGTACCTGCGTGTGGAGCGTTCCGACACGCCGTTTACGCGCGGCTACAATGCCGGTCAGGTTGTTCGAGTCCCGGTCGCGCATGGCGAAGGCAACTACATTGCGGACGGCGAAACGATCGCGAAGCTGGAAGGTGAAAGTCGTGTACTGTTTCGCTATTCCTCGCCTGACGGCATCATCGATCCAAACTGGAATCATAACGGGGCCATCAATGCCATCGCCGGTATTGTAAGCGACCAGGGTAATGTGCTCGGCATGATGCCGCACCCTGAAAACCACGTTGAATCTGCGATCGGTCCCACCGACGGGCGCGGGCTGTTTGCTGGCCTGGTCGAGGCGCTCGATCGGGCGGCATAAGACTGTGAATCGCAACGAACCTCGCATCACGCCTGAGCTGGTCGCCGAACACGGGCTCAAGCCCGAGGAATACGACCGCATCCTTAAGCTAATAGGACGCGAGCCGTCGCTGACCGAGCTCGGCATTTTTTCTGCGATGTGGAACGAGCATTGCTCGTACAAGTCTTCCAAGGTCCACTTGCGGACCCTGCCGACCAAGGGCCCGTGCGTAATCCAAGGGCCCGGCGAGAACGCCGGCGTCATCGATATAGGCGACGGGCTCGCCTGCGTTTTCAAAATGGAAAGCCACAACCACCCGAGCTACATCGAGCCGTATCAGGGCGCGGCAACCGGTGTCGGTGGAATCCTGCGTGATGTGTTCACCATGGGCGCGCGACCGATCGCATGCCTGAATGCACTCTCGTTCGGCGCTCCGTCACATCCGAAGACGCGGCACCTGGTGTCTGGTGTGGTTGCTGGAATTGGCGGGTACGGAAATTCGTTCGGTGTGCCCACCGTCGGTGGCTCGGTGCGTTTCCATCAACGCTATGATGGCAATTGCCTCGTCAATGCGATGGCGGTCGGCATCACTCGCAAGGATCAGATTTTTTATGCCGCTGCATCGGGCGTGGGTATGCCGATCGTCTATCTCGGTTCTAAGACCGGGCGCGACGGCATTCACGGCGCATCGATGGCATCGGCTGAGTTTGATGAAGACTCCGAGGGCAAGCGTCCGACCGTGCAGGTCGGTGACCCGTTCTCAGAGAAGCTTCTGCTCGAGGCCTGTCTTGAGATCATGCAGAAGGACTGCGTCATTGCAATTCAGGACATGGGCGCCGCCGGGTTGACCTGCTCAGCAGTAGAGATGGGCGCAAAGGGCGATCTTGGTGTCACACTCGATCTCGACAAGGTGCCTTGCCGCGAGGAAAGCATGAGCGCCTATGAAATGATGCTGTCCGAAAGCCAGGAGCGCATGCTCATGGTGCTCAAGCCAGAGAAAGAAAAGGAAGCCGAAGAAATTTTCCGTAAGTGGGGCCTCGACTTCGCTGTAGTGGGGGAGACGACACCAACAAAGCGCTTTGTCGTACGTCACGGCGGCGATGTCATGGCGGACTTGCCCATCAAGGAACTTGGCGACCAGGCGCCGGAGTACAAGCGGCCATTCGTCAGCGCTGCCAAGCCGGGAGAGGTTCGCGCCGAAAGCGTTCGTGCGCCTGTCGGTACTATTGAGGCACTGGAGAAGTTGCTGGGAGCGCCCGACCTTTGCTCGAAGCGTTGGGTTTGGGAGCAATACGATCACGTCATCCTTGGCAACACCGTACAACGACCAGGTGGCGATGCGGCAGTGATTCGTGTCGAGGATGGCCCGAAAGGTCTCGCCATCACCACGGACGTCACGCCGCGCTACTGCGAGGCCGATCCATTCGAAGGCGGCAAGCAGGCAGTGGCAGAATGCTGGCGCAACATAACGGCCGTCGGCGCCAAACCGCTCGCCATTACTGACAATCTCAATTTTGGCAATCCCGAGCGGCCAGAGATCATGGGGCAGTTCGTGGGCTGTGTCCGCGGGATCGCGGAAGCCTGCAAGGCGCTCAATTTTCCGGTCGTGTCCGGGAATGTGTCGCTCTACAATGAAACGAACGGCCGCGCGATTTTGCCGACGCCTTCAATCGGTGGCGTCGGCCTCATCGATGATTTCAGAAAGTCCGCCACGCTTGCTTTCAAGCGAGCCGACGAGGCCATACTGCTGGTCGGAGAAACGACAGGCTGGCTCGGGCAATCGATGTATTTGCGGGAAATCTGCGGGCGGGAAGAGGGCGCTCCTCCTCCGGTTGACCTCGCGGAAGAACGCGAAAACGGCGATTTCGTGCGGACACTGGTCCTCGATGGCGTCGCGACGGCCGCGCACGATGTTTCCGACGGTGGACTCCTCGTTGCCATCGCGGAAATGGCAATGGCCTCCGGTATCGGAGCCGAGCTGTCGGCGGCGCCTTCTGATATTCCGTCCCATGCCCATTGGTTCGGTGAAGATCAGGCGCGTTATGTGGTCACAGTGCCCGCGGCACGTGCGGAAAGCGTGCTCGCGCGCGCAAGAACCGTCAGCGTGCCCGTGTGGACTATCGGGAAGACGGGGGGTGACGCATTGACGCTTGCGGGCGAGCGTCCCATCCTAGTCACGATTCTGCGCAAGTGTTTCGAATCTTGGCTGCCGGCCTATATGGCTGGCGAGCTGTAACGATCAACGAGGTCCGGCGATGGCCATGCAAGCCGGTGAAATCGAGCGGTTGATCAAGGCGCACATTCCAGATGCGCAGGTAACGATCCGTGACCTTGCCGGCGACGGCGATCACTATGCAGCCACGGTAATCTCTGCCTCGTTCAAGGGTAAGTCGCGGGTCCAGCAGCACCAACTGGTCTATGAGGCACTCAGGGGCCAGATGGGTGGTGTCCTGCACGCGCTCGCCCTACAGACCGGCACACCTTGATGAGTTTGGAGAAGGGCGTTCGCGTTCTCGCGCCCAAAGGTGCGATAGCGCCAACCGGCACTTGGAGCGTGGGAGCGCGCGCTGGCGATTTTGTATTTGTCGCCGGCATGCGTGGCATCAATCCCGTGAATAATCGATTGGTTGACGGAGACGAGGGACGAATCCGCCAAGCCTTCTTGAACATGAAACAGATTGCGGAATCGGAAGGCGCTGGTTTTGCAGATTGTGTTCGCCTTACGGTTTTTGTCACCGATATGCAGCGATTGCGGCCACTCGTGAACAAGGTTCAAGAAGAGCTATGGTCTGGCGGGCCATATCCCCCGCGGACAATTGTCGAAGTCACCGCGCTGAACCAGGACGATTTTTTCGAGGTGGAAGGCACCTTCTACTCACCAAAAAGACGATAAAACCCTGAATGCCTCTTGGGTTGGCGGCGTCTTCTGGGATACATATATGGATGAGCGAGGCGGCCCCGCGCCGCCCAACAGGATGGAATTCCATGGGCATCGAGCAATTCATCGAGAACGAGGTGAAGGGAAACGATGTGGTGTTGTTCATGAAGGGAACACCACAATTTCCGATGTGCGGATTTTCAGGACAGGTGGTTCAGATCCTTGACCATATCGGTGTCGCTTATAAAGGCATCAACGTGCTTGAATCCGACGAGATTCGAAATGGCATCAAAAGCTACTCGAACTGGCCAACGATCCCGCAGCTTTACGTCAAGGGCGAGTTTGTCGGCGGCTGCGATATCGTGCGCGAGATGTTCCAGGCCGGTGAGTTACAGCAGGCTTTGAAAGACAAAGGCGTTTCGGTGCGCCAGAGCGCCTGAAGCCGCATCTGCGCGCGTGGTGATATTCCTGCTTGTTGTTGCGACTGTTGTCGACGGCGCGCTTGCTGCGTTGTTGATCGGCGTCTCTGGCTTTTGGTTCGGCGGCGGTCCGGAAAGTGCGCACGCAGGCGCGTTGGCGGCGTTAGTTTTTGTTGCGGCCGTACTCGGCTGTCTGGCGGCACCCATAGCGGGATTTATTTTGAACAAGAGAGGTAAGAGCGGTCTCGCTCTGGCGTTGGCCTGGCTGCCGGCCGTGGGAGCGCTGTTGGCGCTTGTGATCCCAGCCCCGTATTAGCCCGCTGGCACGAACCGGTAGGCGTTATCCTTGCGTTCGACGGTTCCTACCCCCGGATAGGGCAAGTGGAAGCCAATGATTTTCGATCTGTCATTGGCAAGCCTGTCCAATAGCTTGCGACGCGTCATTATCGCCTGATCCGGCACGTGATCTGCGATGGGCTTCCATTCCGGATGCTGGAACGAAATCAGCGGGTGAGTGAGCACGTCGCCGCCCACGAGAAGGCCCTGGTCGCCTGCAAGTTCGAAAGAGACATGACCTTGTGTGTGGCCCGGCGTGTCGACGACGCGCAGGCCGGCGACGATCTCATCACCAGCCTTCACCATTCGGACCTTCTCCTTGATCGCGGCATAGTTGCGCCGCGCGCCGGTGACGAATCCTGCGCGTTCAGCTGGGAGCCCACGCGTTGCGTTCTCCCCATTCCAAAAATCCCATTCCGCGCTAGCGACGAAAAACGTCGCGTCCGGAATCACCAGATCGTCGAGCTCGTCGACGCTGCCCCAAAGATGATCGGGATGGCCGTGAGTGAAAATCACTTTCGTGATCTTCCCTTTGTCGATGCCGGCTGCTTTGAGATTCTCCCACAGTTTGCCCGCCGTAGGCATAAAGCGGTCGCCGGATCCCATATCGACAAGAATGAGATCCTGTCCCGCTGCGATCAATGTCACATTGGTCGGTGAGTTGTATTGCTCGCCAGTTTGTCCGGCAGCCTTGAGCAGGGGCTCGCGTTCTGCTGTTGGCGCATCAGGCGCAAGGAAACTTGTCGGCAATATAAGGTGGCCGTCGCTGACAACCGTCACAGCAAACGCACCATGATTGAACGCATAAGGCGGTGCCGCGAACGCGGGCAGGGGACCGGTTGCGACGCTTGCTGCAGTGGCGGCAAGAAACGTGCGGCGGTTCAGCATGGGTGGCGGCTTTCCCGAAGGCTTGCGCCTTCTACGCCAAAGCCGCACGCCCCGCTACCCGAAGCGGGGCAGGAAGCAGTCAACACGGCAGATTTCGACTAACGCGTGCGGTTCAGGCGATTCATGATCAGGTAGATGACGGCCAGAACCAGCGCCAGTCCAATCAAGCTCTGCGTCGGCACGCCGCTCGCGAACTTTGTGACGTTGTCAGCCACTGACGTCACAAAGACCCCGGAGCCTTGCCCCAGGATCAGATAGATCAGCATGATCGCGAGAATGGTGACGAAGCCAAGCTCGACGAACTCCCACAGGATTACTCTTGCATTGCCCATGAATTTGCGCATGGCAAACCCCTTGGTGACACATACGGCTTGAAGGTGGGGAGCGTCGCCCCCCACCTCGATTGCGTCAGCAAAGCTGATCAGGCTAGCCGGACGCCGGCGTCAGGCCATTTTCCGATTCGAGAACAACCAGAGGACTATGCCGAGTGTGATCAGACCGACGAGACCGTTCCCGCCCATGTCTTTCACCCAGGCCATGATGTTCGCTGTTACAGCGCCGAAGAACGGCAGATTGGCGCCGACCAGCAACGAAAGCACGATCGCTAGTGCCAGTAACATCAGAGCTAATTCCGTCAACGCCCCGACCCACTCTTTAATGGTATCGATCCCTTTCATTGCGGAGTCTCCCTAGGCGAGCCCTCTGATTCGAGGACCGCGCAATGCTAATAGCGCGTTTTGACCACTAAATGTAGTGAATTGTCGCAGCCCAGGCACAAAATAAGCTGTGCACGAGTCGGGGGATAACGTTCGGGCCGGCCAGACCTGGCACACCCAAACGAATCGAAATTGGCGGGACGCTGGGTTCAGTGGTGGCCGACGCAACCGCGCCGGCCCATATGCAAGTGTCGCCGCAGCGATCAGCGTGAGTAATATTCCACCACCAGATGCGGCTCCATCTGAACCGCATAGGGCACATCGGAAATCACTGGAATGCGCGCGAGCTTGGCGGTCATCTTCGAACCGTCAACTTCGATATAGTCGGGCACGTCACGCTCGGCCAAAGCCTGGGCTTCCAGCACCAGTGCCAGTTGCTTCGACTTCTCCTTGACCTCGACCACATCGCCAACCTTTACGCGATAGCTCGGGATGGTGACGCGCTTACCATTCACCCGGATATGGCCGTGGCTGATAAACTGGCGCGCAGCGAATACTGTCGGAACGAACTTGGCGCGAAAGATGAGCGCATCCAGACGGCGCTCAAGTAGGCCGATCATGTGCGCGCCACTGTCGCCCTTAAGGCGGCGGGCCTCCTGATAGATGCCGCGGAACTGCCGCTCGGAGATGTTTCCGTAGTAGCCACGCAGCTTCTGCTTGGCCTTGAGCTGTACGCCGTAGTCGGAAAGCTTGCTCTTGCGCCTCTGGCCATGTTGGCCAGGGCCATACTCACGCCGGTTCACCGGGCTTTTCGGTCGACCCCAGATGTTCTCGCCCATCCGGCGGTCGATCTTGTACTTGGATTCCATGCGCTTGGTCATTCGCGTCCTCGATTGTCATTGCTGTTGCTGAGGATCGCGCCCTCCTCTGTCCCGGCGGGGCCGGGACCGACAGGCAAAACCTCGTAAGCGCAAGGCCTTACCGCGGGTCGCGAAACGCCCGGCGAACCTGAAATCCGCCGGGCGCGCGGGTTTTAGGAGTGATCGGCGCGCCTGTCAAACCGGTAGCTGGTGGTATCTTTTTACAGTTGAGCCGCTTGGTCGCAGGTCCTGTGCTTGCCGAGCGGCCGGCTATGGGCCATCTAAGCGGTCATCAGGCCGGGCCCCTCTGGCAGCCAATTGGCTGCGATGTCGGACTGATAGTATCCGCAGCAGGGCCCGATGCGCCGAACCGATTTCTCGCACAGACCTCCTCGCAAGTCCCCGAAGGGCGACAACTCACGTTTCGCCATCCTGGGCTTCGTGGCGAGCGTGATCGGCTCATTGGTCACGCTGATCGTCTTGCTACCACGGCCGGTCGTCTTGCCGGCTTTCAGTATTTGCGCGCTCGCGGCGGCAGCTTGCTTGATGCTGGCGGCCAGCATGCATGCGGGCAGGAGCGCACAAGTCTCGCCTTCCGCCTGGAATCTCGCCGGCGCATTCACCCTTGTCGGCTGTGCTGCCGCTATCCTCGGCGAGGTTGAGGCAATCGTCGAATATATGCGGCTGACGCCACCCAGGAGCAGAGCGGATGATTGACCTCGATTTATTTTCGCAAGGCGCGATCGCTGCGCTTTTCCAGGTGATCATGATCGATCTGGTGCTGGCCGGCGACAATGCGGTCGTAATCGGTCTTGCCGCGGCGGGCTTGCCTCCGGAGCAGCGCTCGCGTGCGATTCTCGTCGGCATCATCGCTGCCACGGTTCTGCGAATAGCCTTTGCGAGCATTGCAATCGAATTGCTCGAAATTGTGGGACTTCTTCTTGCCGGCGGCATTCTTTTGCTTTGGGTTTGTTGGAAGATGTGGCGTGAGCTGCGTGGTCCGGGCCACAAGGAAACGGAGGCCGCCCTGTCCGTGGTGGACGGCAAAGCGCCGCACAAAACATTCGCGCAAGCGGCTTGGCAAATCGTGATTGCAGATATTTCCATGTCACTCGACAACGTCCTGGCGGTGGCGGGCGCCGCGCGCGACCACCCAGCTGCCCTGATCTTTGGGCTGGTGCTGTCCATTGTGCTGATGGGCGTCGCCGCGAGTTTCATCGCGCGGCTGCTCAACCGGCATCGCTGGATTGCCTACGTCGGGCTTGCGATCATTCTTTATGTTTCATTCGACATGATCTGGCGCGGCGCGCTCGAAGTTTGGCCGCATGTCTCCGGCTAGAAGCCGAACGAGTTGAGCGCACGCCTGAGCGTCGGGGAGGGCGTCCGTCTGGACGTGAATTCGATCAACGGAACGCTGGGTGCTGTTTGAAGGGGTCGTTCTCGTAGCAACTCAGCGACCCGGCGCGCGATTGCCGGCGCTGGATCGAGCCAATCGACATTCCATGGCGCGATGGCGCGAAAACGTTCGAGCAGCAAGGGATAGTGGGTGCAGGCAAGCACGACAGTGTCGGTGCGGCGGGCATCGACGTCCACGAAGCAGGCGGCGGTCTCGGCCTTGATGGCGTCGTCCTCGACCGCCTCACCGGCGAGCTCCGCTTCCGCATATGCGGCAAGTCGTGGCGAGCCGACCAGATGCACGTCGCAGCCATCGGCGAATTCGCGGATAAGGGTGCGAGTATACTCGCGTCCGACGGTCGCTTGCGTTCCCAGCACGGCAACGCGCCTGCTCTTTGATCGGGCACAGGCCGGTTTGATGGCCGGTACGGTGCCGACGAAGGGTGTCGCAAAGCGCGACCGCAATTGAGCAAGGGCGAGTGTGGACGCCGTATTGCAGGCCACGACAATCAGGTCTGGTTTGTGTCGGCTAACTGCGTCGGCGAGCACCGCTGTGACGCGAGCCACGAGTTTTTCCTCGGTCAGACCGCCGTAAGGGAAGCCAGCGTCGTCGGCGAGGTAAACATAGCGCGCGTCTGCACGCGCGACTTTCGTTTCGCGGAATACAGTAAGGCCGCCAAGCCCTGAATTGAAAATAAGAATGGTCGGGGCATGCGACATTGCGCTGGCGAGGTCAGGCGGCTCCGAACACGCGCTTGAAGATCGTATCGACGTGCTTGAAATGATGGTCGAGGTTGAAATTGGCTTCCAGATCCTTTTCCGAGAGCTTCGCCCGCACATCCTTATCGGCCTTAAGCAGCGAGAGAAAATCGCTCTCGCCGCCCCAGACCTTCATCGCGTTGCGCTGAACGAGACGATAGGCGTCCTCGCGCGAAACGCCCTTTTGTGTAAGCGCGATGAGTATTCGCTGCGAATGAATAAGTCCGCCGAGCCTGTCGAGGTTCTTTTGCATGGCGGCCGGGTATACGACGAGCTTGTCGATAATTGAGGCAAGCCGTGCCAAGGCGAAATCGAGCGTGACGGTTGCATCGGGTCCGATCATGCGCTCGACCGAGGAATGCGAAATGTCTCGCTCATGCCAGAGCGCGACATTTTCCATCGCGGGCAGGGCGTAGCCTCGTACCATGCGGGCAAGTCCGGTGACATTTTCTGAAAGCACTGGATTTCGCTTGTGCGGCATCGCCGAGGAGCCCTTTTGCTTCTCGGAGAAAAACTCTTCCGCCTCGAGCACCTCGGTGCGCTGCAGATGGCGAATCTCAGTCGCAAGCCGCTCGATCGAAGACGCAACTACCGCAAGGGTGGCGAAGTACATGGCATGACGGTCACGCGGGATGATCTGGGTCGAAACCGGTTCCACCGCGAGCCCCATGGCCTTGGCTACATGAGCTTCAACGCGCGGGTCGACCTGCGCAAATGTTCCTACCGCGCCCGAGATTGCGCAAGTCGCGACCTCCTTCCGAGCGGCAACAAGACGCTCGCGAGCACGCGAAAATTCGGCATAGGCGTAAGCCAGCTTGAGGCCGAATGTGGTCGGTTCGGCATGAATGCCGTGCGAGCGCCCAACGGTTGGCGTCAGCTTGTGTTCGAACGCGCGCCTTTTGAGTGCGGCAAGGAGTTGGTCGACATCAGCAATAAGGATGTCGGCGGCCCGTACAAGTTGCACGTTGAAGCATGTGTCAAGCACATCGGACGAAGTCATGCCTGTGTGCACGAACCGAGCTTCGGGCCCGACGATTTCGGACAGATGGGTCAGGAAAGCGATAACGTCATGCTTAACCTCTGCCTCGATCGCATCAATGCGGGCGACGTCGAACTTCGCAGCTTTGCCTTTTTCCCAGATTTTCTTCGCTGCCTCTTTCGGAATAGTGCCGAGCTCAGCCATGGCGTCCGCGGCGTTAGCCTCGATCTCGAACCAGATTCTGAATTTCGTTTCCGGCGACCAGATCGCGGTCATCTCCGGACGAGAATAGCGCGCGATGGTCACGCTGCTTCCCCACGTGCGAGGGCTGCAGCGTTTCGGATCGCTGCGATGTTGCTTTTGTAGTTGCTGCCCCTGAAGACAGCGGATCCGGCGACCAACACGTTCGCCCCAGCCTGCACAACACGCGCTGTGTTTTCCGGTGTAATTCCACCATCGATCTCGATGTCGATCGGGCGCGCTCCAACGAGCGTGCGTACTTCGCGCAGCTTGTCGATGGCTGCGGGAATGAACGCCTGACCGCCAAATCCGGGGTTGACCGACATGATGAGAACGAGGTCAACCAAGTCGATCACGTGCTCGATACTCGACACCGGCGTGGCAGGGTTCAGGGTGACCCCGGCTTTCTTGCCGAGGCCGCGGATCGCCTGCAGCGAGCGATGTACGTGCGGACCGGCTTCAACGTGAACCGTAATTATGTCCGAGCCTGCTTTCGCGAAAGCCTCGAGATACGGATCGCATGGCGCGATCATTAAATGGACGTCGAGCGTCTTCTTCGTTATCGGGCGGATTGCCTGAACGACCGCAGGACCGATCGAAATGTTCGGGACAAAGTGGCCGTCCATGACATCGACATGGATCCAGTCGGCCCCCGCAGCTTCAATCGCACGGATCTCGTCCCCCAACTTGGCGAAATCGGCGGAAAGTATCGACGGTGCAATAACTAACGGACGGGGCATTGGGGCCTCCAGACGCCGTTCCGCCTAACACGAGGCGGGTAAACGGGCAACGCCGCAGCCACGCAAATGCACCGGCTTGTTAACGATTGACCGACAGGCGCCTGGCGAGCGGCTTCAGCAGGTGCGGCAGGAGGTAGATGGGAAACTGCGCGACCGCGAAATAAAGCCACGCGACGTCTGGAATCGCGAAACCGGTTGCGGCCAACATCAGACCGACGTTTCGGTTTCCGGCGATCAGGCCAATCGCGAACGCGCGTGCTCGTCCGGCACGTTGGAATACGATCGCGGTCACGGCGATTGAGGCGAGCGCAAGCAAGAATGCAAGCGCGGTGAGCTTGATTACCAGACCGGGATCGGCACGGAAATGGTCCATCGCGCCATCCATGGCGGCGATAGCGAACATAGACATCGCGATGACACTCAGGCCGTCAATGGCCTCCCTCTGTGTCTCGATGAATTTGCGACCGGCAATGAAGCGAATAATGGCGGCGGCGAGGGCGCAGCCTGCGATGATCAAAAACAATCTGAGTCCGAATTCGAGCGGAGAGGCGAGGGCCGTTCCCAGAAAGACATGAGTGAAGAGGCTAGCTGTAAATGGCGTTACCACGGTTGCGAGGATTAGCGTTGCGAGCGTGAGTGCGACATCGAGACCGAGCAATGCCGCGAGTGCCGGAGACGACATCAGGCCTGGTGCAGACATTTGCAGCACGAGCATGAAATACAACCCAGGCATCTTTTGATCGAGCTTGAACACCAGAAACAGTGTGCCAAGCACGGCGGGCAAGATGAGCATTGTCCAAATCGTTGCGGCGGCGATCAGGCCGGGCTGCGTCCAATGCCGGCGTAATTCAACTGGATCGACGCGGAGAAAGGCGAGGGTGAGCATGACGACGATTGCCTCGCCGAGATGGGGTCGAAATGCTGCAGCAAGTACGGGTACCGCCAGGCCGATAAAGATCGACGCCGCCGCTATGAGCGTCCCATGGCGACCGCAGAGGGCGAGCGCGGCCGCCAAGGCGCCAATCAACTTCATTTGGGGGAAACTCCGGCCGCCTTGAGTATAGGTGTTTGATAGCGCTCCCCGCGGCGGCAATCCATATATAAGGATGATGTTTCTTGGAGGTGGGTGTGGCTCGTACTGATGCAATGGTTCTCGGTGCCGGTATTGTCGGCACATCGGTCGCGCTGCATCTCGCTAAACGCGGGCTAAGTGTTGCCTTGGTCGACCGCGCCGGGATCGGCGAACAGACGTCCTATGGCAATGCCGGGATCATCGAAGGCAACACAGTATTTCCTCCGGCGTTTCCCTCACATTTTGGCTCGCTACTGCGCATCGCGCTTAAGCGCGCCAGCGAGGCCAATTATCATTTGTCGTTCTTGCCGCACGTTCTGCCATGGTTATTCGCGTTTCGCGCGGCCTCGCGACCGGACCGCCTTATAGAGACAGCCCGGCTGATCCGCCCTTTGTTTTCGCGCGCGGTGGCCGAGCACGAGGCGCTGATGGCCGAAAGTGGTGCCACCCACTATCTGCGCAAAACTGGCTGGCTCAAAGTCTATCGTAACGAAAGCAGTTTTGCGGCTCTGGGGCCCGAGTTCGATCTCGCGGCGAAATTTGGCTTGCCCCTGAATGCGCTCGACACGGCTGGGGCACAGGCACTCGAGCCATCACTCAATTCGGTGTTTGCCAAGGCGGTGTTCTGGCCGGAGGCGGCGAGCATCAGCAATCCGCTCGGGGTGACGCGAGCCTATGCGGCGCGCTTTGCCGCGTTGGGTGGTGTGTTGGTAGCGGGCGATGCGCGATCACTCCACCGAACGGGTAATCGCTGGCGTGTGGACACCGCGGAGGGTGCGCTTGATGCCCAGGAGTGCGTGGTGGCGCTCGGGCCTTGGGCGTCAGATCTGCTTGATACGTTCGGTGTGCGTTTGCCGCTCGCAGTTAAGCGGGGCTACCACCGCCATTTTCGGTCCCAGGGGAATGCGAGCCTGTCGCGGCCGGTTCTCGACGCTGACGCCGGCTACCTGATTACCCCGATGGAGCAGGGAATGCGCATAACGACCGGCGCAGAATTTGCGCCGCGCGATGCGGCGCCCACACCGGTACAGTTTCTCCGCATCATGCCCCGAGTGCGAGAATTGTTCCCTCTGGGAGAACAAGCCGACGGAAGAACGTGGCTCGGCAGTCGGCCCTGTTTTCCGGATTCTCGACCCATCATAGATCGAGCGCCCGGACATGCCGGGCTATGGCTGACCATCGGTCACGCGCATTGGGGTCTCACACTCGGCCCCGCTACCGGACGGATGATTGCGCAGATGATGGCGGGTGAGTTGCCGTTTTGCGATCCGGCGCCTTATCGTGCGGAACGATTTAACTAGTGCGCTGGCACGATTTCCCGGAAATCGTATCGATCGCGAATATAGCCATTAAAAAAGACGCCTTTGGAGAATGCCGATTGGAATGAAGCGGCTACCTCGGGTGGCACATTGACATATTCGTAGACTCGGCCGGTCACGAAGGTGATCGTCAGCCGCTCGCTCGTGTGATCGTAGTGAATGTGAGCGATAGCAATCGAGGGCATACGTGGATAACGCGCAGCCTACCCATTGGGTTCTGCATTTTTATTTAAACTGGTCGCGCCAGGTTGGCATTTCATCCGGGAACGACAATGCGGTCGCTTCATAGACACCGCGTGCGATCGCACGGGCGAGCACGTGGGCTGCGAGAGCGCCGAGTTCACTCAATGCGAACACAGGGTCCGGCAGGGACGTTGAGCCCGTACCAGCCGCGAATACGATGTCACCATCGAGTGGCGTATGCACAGGATGGATTGCGCGCGACAAACCGCTTTGTGCCATTACCGCCACGCGCTTTGCCTGTGCCTTTGTGAGTTTGGCGTCAGTGGCGACCACCGCAAGGGTTGTATTCTCGCCCGGATAGCCTTTGCTGCGAAATGCCAAGGCGTCGGCCGGCACTGATGAGGGCCAGCCCTGTCCGCCGAACTCGGCATTCTGCTCGAACGGCGCGGCCCAGAAATGCCGGGTGTCGCCGATCGTCACGCTCCCGGCTGCATTGACCGCGGCAATCGCGCCGACGGCAATGCCTCCGCGCGTCCTTGCACTTGCCGAACCGATGCCACCCTTGAGGTTGGCGGTGGTGGCGCCGAGCCCCGCGCCAACGCTTCCGAGCGAGAAATCTACACTGGCGTGTTTTGCAGCTTCGTAGCCGAGTTCGCGATAGGGGGGGTAACGTCCCCAATTCTTGTCGCCGCCCGATAGCAGATCGAACAAGATTGCCCCCGGCACGATCGGTACGCGGGCCTCACGCACCTGAAAACCGCGACCCTGCTCGCGGAGCCACGCTTGCACCCCTGATGCGGCGTCGAGACCGAAAGCCGATCCACCGGACAGCACGATGGCGTCGATTCCCTCCACCGTTTGCGCTGGGTCGAGGAGGGCCGTTTCGCGAGTGCCCGGCCCGCCGCCACGGACGTCTACACTGGCGGTCACGGGTTTTTCGAAGACGATCACCGTGACGCCAGAGCCGAGTTTGGCATCGCCTGCGTGGCCCACGCGAATGCCCGAAACATCAGTAATCAGATTGCGCGACATGTCGTCTCCCGAAAAGACCCTATCACGCCAAATCACGTTTCGGCGAAGTGCGCCTAAGGACTTGCAAGCGGGCGCATTGCGTCGCATCTAGTGGCGTCATGCATAGCGAAGTCACTTTCTTGGCCGCTCTAGTAGCGGGTCTTGTCAGTTTTCTCTCACCCTGTGTGCTGCCATTGGTGCCGCCCTATCTCGTATTTTTGGCCGGTACCTCGCTCGAACGTTTTGCCGAAAAAGAAGCGGAGCCGCGGGTCAGGCGCGAAACGGTGATGGCCGCGGCCCTTTTTGTCCTGGGCTTCTCAACCGTGTTTGTGGCGCTCGGTGCGAGCGCCAGCGTCGTCGGCGCGCTTGTCCGCGCCTATTCAGGACCTCTCGCTACCGTTGCCGGTATCGTCATCATCATTATGGGACTGCACTTCCTTGGCGTTACGCCAATCGCCTTGCTGCATCGTCAGAAGCGACTCGATGTCGCCAAGCCGGTCGGGTTATGGGGGGCCTATCTCATCGGGCTCGCATTTGCGTTCGGTTGGACGCCATGTATTGGACCTATTCTGGCTGCGATTTTGGCCGTTGCGGCGTCCGAGCAAACTGTAAGCAGAGGCGCAAGCCTCCTCGCAGTCTATTCGCTTGGCCTTGGCGTTCCGTTTATCGCCGCCGCCTTCGCGATAGAACCTTTCGCGGCGTTTCTGTCCCGCTTCCGCAATTATCTTCATCGCATGGAGCAGGTGATGGGCGGGTTGCTCGTATTGACCGGGGTCGCCTTCCTGACGGGGAGCATCAACCAGATGAGTGTGTGGCTTCTCGAAACATTTCCGGTTCTTGGAAAGATCGGGTGAAAAAAGAAAGCCCGCCGATCGGCGGGCTTTCTAACTTCTGTGCGATCGATTACTTGACCTTGGTGCAATCGGAGCCAGGGCATTCGACATACGTGATCTTTCCGCTGGGATCCTTTTTCCAGATGTACATCACATAGTCGAGTTTTGTGATGTCACCTTTCTTGTCGTAGGAAATATCGCCGAGCACGGTCTTGAATTGCATGCCCGAATGCATTTTCTCGGCGACCTTCTTAGGATCGAGCGATTTTGCGGCTTCCGCAGCCTGCTTGATGATCTGTACGCCAGCATAGCTATAAAGCGTGTAGGCTTCCGGCTCGAATTTTTTGGCGCGGAATTCCTCGACCACTTTTTTGGCATCCGGCTTGTTGCGCGGATCCGGTCCGTACGTCATCAGCGTGCCTTCGACTCCCGGACCGCCAACCGAGGCGAATTCGTCGGAAGTGATGCCGTCGCCGCCCATCAGCGGTGCCTTCACGCCCTGATCGCGCATCTGTCGGACAATCAGGCCACCTTCCGTGTACAGGCCGCCCCAATAGATCAGGTCGGCGCCCGATTGCTTGATTTTGGAAACCAGCGCTGAGAAATCCTTCTCGCCGGTATTTATACCTTCGTAGAGGACTTCTTTCATGCCGGCTTTGTTGATCGTCTTCTTCATTTCGTCGGCTAGACCTTTGCCGTAGGTAGTCTTGTCGTGCACGACAGCGATTTTCTTGCCTTTGAAGTGCTTGGCGATGTATTCGCCGGCAACTTGTCCTTGCTGATCATCACGGCCGCAGACGCGAAAGATGTTCCACATCTTGCGCTCGGTCACCGTCGGATTTGTCGAAGCCGGCGTAATCTGCAGGACGCCATTCTCCTGATAGACCTCCGACGATGGGATGGTGACGCCCGAGTTGTAGTGACCAATGACAAATTTTACCCCGTCGGCAGAAAATTTGTTTGCAACCGACACACCCTGCTTTGGGTCGGAAACGTCGTCTCCATAGGAGACGCTTATTTTCTGGCCAAGGATGCCGCCGGCGGCGTTTATGTCGGCCGCAGCCTGGTCAACCCCATTCTTCATTTGAGCTCCGGTTGCCGCACTAGGCCCCGTAATCGGCCCACCGACGCCGAATTTGACCTGGGCAGTGGCAGCTCCCGCGGAGACGACCGCGATACCCAACGCGAAGCCGAACGTCGTGATTTTTTTCATCTGTATTCCCCCTCAAACTAAGGCCGGCAATCTTCTCTCGGCAATATTACGTCAGGCGACTTTGCGACGCCAGCGCATCGGACCGTCGGGCTCATTGAGCCAGCGATATTGTGCGAGCATCTGGTTTGTGCGGGCAGCCCGAAAACCGAGGAACCCGAACAGTATGCAGAAAGCGGCATCGACGAGATAGTAGTGGAGCGACAAAAAAGTGCCTCCATAAAGGCTGAAATGAATGAAACGAACCGCGCCGGCCAGGACAAAGCCGTACGCGACAACTTGCCACCAAGGTCGCCAGGTTGTGGCAATGGCTCGGCCAGCGAGTGCCGCTGCTCCCCCGCCGAGAATGAGGGTGACCAGCACGAAAACGCCGAATGAATCTTCCTCATAAAGAAACGCGGGTATCGAGAAAGATGCGGCAATTTGCGTCAATGCCGGCCTCCCTCGAGATAGGCCGACTTGATTTCCGGGCGATCCAGCAATTCGCGTCCGGTGCCGGACATCGTGATAAACCCATTGACCATGACATAACCGCGGTGAGCGAGCTTTAGGGCGTGGTAGGCATTCTGCTCAACGAGAAACACGGTCAGGCCGTCCTCGGCATTGAGCGTTTTGATGGCGTCAAAGATTTGCCGGACGACCAACGGGGCCAAGCCCAGAGAGGGTTCGTCGAGCAGAAGCAGGCGCGGTTGCGCCATTAAAGCACGAGCGATCGCCAACATTTGCTGTTCGCCGCCCGACAACGTCCCGCCTCGTTGCGTAATTCGTTGTTGTAACCGCGGAAACAGAGCCAGCACGCGATCAAGGTCGCGTTTGAAATGCAATGGGTCCGCGGTTGTGGCGCCCATCTGCAGGTTCTCAAGCACCGTCATCCTGGAAAAAATCCGACGGCCTTCGGGAGATTGCGCAAGTTTGAGTCTTGCTATCTCGTGTGTCGGCAGACGTGTGATGTTCTGGCCAGCGAAATCGATCGTACCTTCGCGTGCGCGCGGATTGCCGCAAACCGTCATCATTAAAGTAGATTTTCCGGCGCCGTTGGCGCCAATCAAAGTAACGATTTCTCCGTCGTTGACATCGAGGTCTACGCCTTTGAGCGCCATGACTCGGCCATAAAAAGTCTTGACGCCGCGCACCGAGAGTAGGGGCGTGGTCATAGACCCACCTCCGCCTCGACTTTGGCGACATCTTTGTCGGCGACGCCGAGATAGGCCGCGACCACCTTCGGGTTGTCGCGAACGGCCGCTGGAGCGCCGTCGGCGATCTTGACGCCGTAGTCAAGAACAATGACGTGGTCCGAAATCTCCATCACCACAGACATGTCATGCTCGATCAACAGGATCGAGATGCCATACTTCTCCCGCATGTTGAGCAGAAGGTCGTTCAGTTGGGCGCTTTCACGCGGGTTGAGGCCAGCTGCAGGTTCATCAAGACAGAGCAGCACCGGATCGGTGCACATGGCCCGAGCAATTTCGAGGCGGCGCTGCGCGCCGTAAGGCAGATCGCCGGCGGCATCATCTGCGCGGGCCGTCAGGTCGACCCTGTCCAGCCATTCCCGCGCGCGCTCGATCGCCGCACGTTCGGCTCTTGCAAAGGAAGGAAAGCCAAGAATTCCGAGAAGGGTATAACCGGACGCCAACATCAGATTGTTGTGTTGAGCGACCAACAAATTCTCCAGCGCGGTCATGCCTGGAAAAAGGCGGATGTTCTGAAATGTACGGGCGACCCGCGCCTGTTGCGCCACAAGATAGTCGGGCATTCGTTCAAGCAGAAAGAGCCCGCTGGCCGCACGTCTGATAAAGCGCTCGCCGCTGTCAGTAATCGTCTCGAGCCAATCCCAGGCGGTGACATCACCATGGCGAAGCGCGATACGCCCCTCGCTTGGCTTGTAGAAGCCGGTGATACAATTGAACACCGTCGTTTTCCCGGCGCCATTCGGTCCGATCAGGGCGGTAATCTGTCCCTGCCGCGCGGAAAACGACAGGTCTTCTACGGCGACAAGACCGCCAAAGCGCATGGTCAGATGCTCGACCTGCAGCAACATATCGTGTGCATCTGCCATCAGCCGTGACCTTCTTTCACGAGGTCGCCGGCAATTGCCTTGCGCTCTTTCAGAATGACCGATGGTTCACGCGTCGCGATCAAGCCGCGAGGTCGCCAGATCATGATCAGCACCATCGCAAGTCCAAACAGAAGCATCCGGTATTGAGTCGGATCGAATGTGGCTCCAAAAATTAATTTCAGGAAGTCGAGCTCGCGCATGATCTCGGTGCCGCCAATCATGACGATGGCGGCGATTGCGACGCCGATCTGACTGCCCATGCCACCGAGCACAACAATCGAAAGAATTGTTGCGGATTCGAGAAACGTGAACGAGTCCGGCGAAATGAAACCCTGTCGTGCGGCGAAAAACGACCCCGCAAAGCCAGCAAACATCGCGCCCATGGCAAATGCAGTTAACTTGGTGTTGGTCGTGTTGATGCCGAGTGAGCGGCAGGCGATTTCATCTTCGCGCAGTGCTTCCCAGGCGCGACCGACCGGCAGCCGTCGAAGGCGCACGGTAACGAATGCGGTAAGGAAGGCGAGCGCGAGGATCAGGTAATACAGAAAAATGGTGCGATAGATCGGCGAGTATTCCAATCCAAAAACTGCCGCGAACCCGTCATCATCCGCGTTGAACGGAATACCGAAGAAAGTCGGGCGCGGTATACTCGTGATGCCCGCATAGCCGTTGGTTAAATCCACCCAGTTGATGAGTACGATGCGAATGATTTCACCAAACGCGAGCGTGACGATAGCGAGATAGTCGCCGCGCAAGCGCAATACCGGAAATCCGAGCAATATCCCCCAAAATGATGCGAGGATTCCGGCGAGCGGCAGAAGGATCCAAAAGGAAAAACCGAAGGCTTTAGCGAGCAGAGCGTAGGAATAGGCCCCGACCGCATAGAACGCGACGTAGCCGAGGTCGAGCAGTCCGGCGAGGCCGACGACGATGTTTAAACCCCATCCAAGCATGACGTAGATGAGGATCTGGATCCCGAAATTATCGATCCATTTGACCGCCCGGCCAAAGCCAGCGGTGGCAAGAACGATTGCCGGGTAAGCGATAACGAACCCAATTGCGAATGGGACAATCCACTTGCCGACGTGTGCACGCCATGCCGCAGGTTCGGCAACGGGCCGTAGTGCGCGTTCCTTCAACCAAGGTTCGATAGAAAGTGAATAAGTGAGACGACCGAGACCTACTACGGCAACGACCGCAAAGAGCAACGACCAACGGGTGTTGAGGATCAAATCATTGCGGACATCAGTGACGGTCTGGAAACCGACCAGCGGCAGAAAAAGTCCGAAAGCTAGTAGCGCCGTGACACTCGCGTCTCGGAGGGCGCGAACTGTATCAACGCGCTTGGTTGGCGCGTCGCTCGGCATGTCAGACTTTCTCGACATCCGGGCGGCCAAACAGACCTTGCGGCAGGAATATCAGCGTTATTGCGAGGACCGAAAAAGCGGCAACATCCTTGTAGTCGATTGAGAAATACGCCGACCACATCGTCTCAATAAGACCAATCAATATGCCGCCTATGACCGCGCCGGGCAGAGAACCGATGCCACCGAGCACAGCGGCAGTGAACGCCTTCACACCCGGGACGAAACCGTCCGCGAAGCTTACGACGCCGTAGTACATCAGATACATCGTTCCGGCGACGGCAGCGAGCGCCGCCGCGATAACAAAGGTCATCGATATGGTTCGATCGACGTCGACGCCGACTAAAGCCGCCATCTTTTGGTCTTGCTCGCAGGCGCGTTGCGCACGGCCAAGCCGCGTTTTTGTGACGAGATACCAGAAACAGGCGAGCAGCACTGCGGTGACAACCCAGATTATGAGTTGTTTGACGGAAAGCGTGACTGGATAGTCGTTTTTCGTGAAGAGCACGAACTCACCCTGGACCATCGGTGGAATTGATTTATTGCGCGGTCCCTGAGCCACCTGCACGAAATTGGAAAGGAAGATTGACATCCCGATTGCAGAGATCAGTGGCGCCAGCCGAAACGAACCGCGCAGCGGTCTGTAGGCCAGTCGCTCAATCGTCCAATTGACCAAGGACGTAAATAACATCGCCACGATGAGCATGACGAAGAGAACGAGTGCGATTGACGAGCTCCCGATGAAGCTAACCAGGAGCAGGAAAGCAACCAACGCGATAAAACTTGACACCATGAACACATCGCCGTGGGCGAAGTTCACCATGCCGATGATGCCGAAGACCATCGTGTATCCGATGGCGATCAGCCCATAGATTGAGCCGAGTGTGATTCCGTTGATTAGTTGCTGTAGGAAGACTTCCATTCCCCACGCCTTCCGTCCGGCCTAAGACCGAGCGCCCCAATATTAAAGGCTTAACAGGGCATAGAGGGAGCGGCAACGCGGCGCGGGCGCGATGTTATCAAGCGAAAATTGTCGTGGAGGACGCAGCGTAGCGTCATATGCACAGCGTTGCTGAGACAGGCCTGTACGGGTACGCCTGTCCCGCACGCTGGCGGTGCGGCTAATGAAGGCCGCCAAAGAGCCAGATCAGCACCAAAATAGGGATTGGAATTCCAAGCAGCCAAAGCAACAAATATCGTCCCATCGTCGGTTCTCCTCTGATTTGAGAAGGGAACATTTCCAGCAGGGCGAGGTTCCGATTGGCTTTTCCTCAAATTCGACGGGCACTTGACGGGAACAAAAACCCACACTCACGCATTATTACCAGTTACGGAGCGCGCACGATCAGAGCGCTTCCAACCATGTTGGAGAGTGAAGATGAACCAAAATCAGAACCCGAACCCGAACCAGAAGCCCGGCCAGCAGCAGCAAGGTGGTCAGCAGCAAGGTGGTCAGCAGGGTGGCGGACAGCAGAAGCCCGGCCAGCAGCAGCAGGGTGGTGGTCCCAAGCAGGGTGAACAGAACCGGTAACGCTCCACGGCCTAGGGTAACAAGGAAACCCCGCCGCAAGGCGGGGTTTTCATTTTTCCCCGTCAGCTGTTGGCCTCGCAAGCATGCTCAAATATGCTTGCGGTATGAACACGGTGTCGGCGCTGCCGCTGTTTCACTTGTACGGCGATCCACCGGACGATTCTGCTTTTGACTTTATCCATATCGAGACAATTTCTTCGCGATCGTCAATTCATGACTGGACAATTCGCGCTCACCGCCACCGAAATCTGTTTCAGGTGTTGCTCATCGAGAAAGGCGGTGGCGAGCTGAGCTTCGAGACAGCAACGGCGCGCTTCTCCGCCCCGACCTTGATCTTGGTGCCGGCGACAACTGCGCATGGTTTTCGCTTTACGCCTGAGGTTACGGACGGTTGGGTCGTGAGCTTCACCGAAGATGTCGCCGACGCGCTCGGCGATCAATCGGGAGAGGCGCTTTCGCGGTTGAAGGCGGTCGCCGCGGAGCCGCTGCTGCCACTCGCGGGAGCAGGTGAAGCAAAACGGCTGTCCGCGCTCTGCGCAGATTTACACGAAGAAAGTGCGTTGGCACGTGAAGGCTACCGCCTGGCGATGCGCGGCCTGCTTGCTTTGATTGCCATCGAAGTGGTGCGGCTCGCGGTATCCCGAGCGCGGAGTGGTAGCGTGACCCTTTCGCGCTCAGACGCTCGGGTCGACGAGCTACGGCGTCTGGTGGATGAACATTTCCGAAAAGAGCGTCTCATTAGTTTTTATGCCGGAAAGTTGGCCATGACGCCGGATAGACTTAACGACCATGTCAAACGCGCAACCGGTGTCACCGCCGGACACCTGATCCGCCAGCGTGTTCTGACCGAAGCCAAACGGCAGCTCGTATTTACGAACCAGGCGATTCACGAAATTGCCTACGATCTCGCATTTTCAGATCCTTCGCACTTCACGCGGTTTTTTCGCAAACAGACCGGGATGACCCCCCAGGGCTTTCGTGATGGTCGCGGAGGGTGATGCTCAGTTGCGAATGATTTTGCCGCTCCAGCGGCAGCGCGCCTTCTGCGCAATCCGAAATTGAACTTCGATGCCTCTTGGTGCGAATGGTTAAATGGCTAACGGGTAAGGTAAAGGTTCGGTTTCTTTTGAACTTCGCAATTGAGCGGATTACGCATGGCTCCTTACGTGGGAGGGACCCGTGCGAAAAATCTCCAATGTTGCGGTTGCTGCGATTGTCGCAATTGCGCTCTATTTCGCTTTGGCTTGGGGCTATGACGGATTGCGCATCCTCACGTCGCCTTCGTATGGTCTCGAAGACGTCTGGCGCTCACAATTTGTTTTCGCAATCGGTCGACTTTTCAATTTGGGGCCAATTGGCCTGATAAAGCTCGCGGCGTTTTTCGGAGCACTCAAGCTTGCAGTCGCCTGCATTTGCATCATTCACATCGTTGACAGGTTCCGCTGCATGATGCGTGGGCAGCCGGATTCCAAAGTCCTGGAAGCCGGTCTCATTCTGGCGGTGGCCATCAGCATCGCTGCGATCGGTCCGGCGTTCTGGACGCATACATCTGATCTTATGCGCGAGCACACGATTCAGCTTTTGATCGCCGCGTTTGCGATCGGTCTGTGCATTTTTGAGCGCGATCGCTTGGCACGCGAACGGAAGGCGGCGATTGAAGCAGATGTAGCCGTTGACAAGGACGCAGTGCGGGCCGCTCCGCGCTATCACGCCTGACGTAACTAACGGTCTATTTCGGACGGGCTTCGTGCAGTCCGCGATCAGGCGGATCCAGCTTCCCGCTGCGTCGATCCTTCACGGCCTGCACCAGAGCCTTGGCGGCATTGCGCACGTCGTCCTGAAAGTCCGTGTCGCGGTCGAGATCGTCGTGGCTGGTTGCATAGGGCGCCAGGTAACCGACGTAGCGATCGATCAACGCCAGATGGCCCGATGGGATCATTCCAATGTCGGCCATCCAGTCGGCGAGAATACGGCGGAGATTTTCAGCACCAGCGGCGTCGCCGTGCACGATCACGGAAAACACCCGACCCGCAAGGTGGCGCGGGTATGGCCAGCCTTTGAGTTCAAGCTCCTTGGCCATTGCCGCGTTCTTGCCGTGCGTTGAGGTCGGGTCAGGATTGCCGCCGTCTGCGCAGACCAGACGATCGATCATCAACTTGAGTGAAGAGGGCGCCTGGTACCAATTCACCGGACAGACGATCATTACACCATGCGCCGCAACCCATTTCGGATAAATCTCGGCCATCCAGTCTCCGACCTGGCCGAGGGCATGGTTTGGATAACATGAGCAGGGCCAGTGACAGAGCGGCTGTGCTGTCGAGACGCAGGCTTTGCAAGGATAAATGACGCGGCCGTATTCCGACGTCAGGCGCGACAGATCGAGGACTTCAACCTGAAAGCCGCGTGACTTTTCGATAATTTTCTTTGCAATCAAAACCAAGCGATAAGTCTTTGACATTTCGCCGGGGCAGGTTTTGTCGCTGCGCGATGAACCGTTGATGATCAGAACCCGCGACGGCGACTTGCGGCTTTTCTGCCGTCGCTCGGCTGTCCGAATACTCGTCCGGGCTGCGAGCCATTCAACCGAGATGTCGTAATCGGGATCGGCAAACTCCGGACCGGCCTTCGTTACGCGTGGCGACTTATGGTACTCGTCATAGGTGAACCACGCAGTCTCGGCGATCTTGTCGATTTCTGCTCTGAGCGGCTCAAAATCCGGGTCGTAAAATCTTTCGCGAAATCGCCGTTTGAACTCAGCTTTGTCGAGCTGAACACTCGGCATGCCGGTTCGCACTTTCACCTTGGGCATGGACAATCCCCATCATCTGGCCATGGGCTTCATTGAAGCCTTTTCAGACCGAAATGACGAGGGTTGTGGAAGTGCGGATTGGCTATTTGCTCTTTGCAACTTCGGCGATCACTTCGGCAGCTTCCTTGAAGGCGTGGTTGGCAGCCGGAACGCCGCAATAAATTGCCTGCTGTAGGATGATCTCCTTGATGTCGTCGGGCGTGAATCCACCCTCAGTGAGAGCCGCCCGCACATGCATTCGGAACTCCTCCCACTTGTCGAGCGCGAGCATCGTGCCAATGACAAGGATGCGGCGCGTCCGCTCGTCATAGTGCGGCCGCGTCCAGATTTCGCCCCAGGCAGTGCGGGTTATGAAATCCTGGAATTCTTCGTTGAACGCATTCTTTTTGGCATTTGCCCGATCGACCCACGCATTGCCAAGCACCTTGCGGCGCTTGGCCATCCCGCGCTCATGGCGTTCCTTGTCATCCATGTTTTGCCTCAGTGCAGGAAATTCAGCACGGCTTCACTATACGCTTTGGGCTGCTCGATGTTCGCTATATGAGCCGCATCGAGACTCACGAGCTTCGCGCCCTTGATCTGATTTTGGATCGCTTCGCCGGCGGAGGGCGGGGTGGCAGGGTCGTGTTTCCCAACGATCACCAGAGTCGGTAGAGCGATGCGTGGATTTGAGGATGTGAAATCCATGTCGCGAATTGCTTCGCAACACGCGATATAACCTGCCGGCTTCGTCGTAAGAAATAACTCCGTCATACGCGCTATTGGCTGCGGCGCCCGTGTTCGGAAATCCTTGGTGAACCACCGCTCCATGTTCGGTCCGACCAGTTCACCGAGGCCTTTCTCCTTTACGAGCTTGATCCTGTCGTTCCATGGCGTCTTGTCGGCATAGTGAAAGTTTGTGTTGGAGAGCACGAGCTTCTCAATGCGATCAGGGGCATTGGCCCCCAACCACTGTCCGACCATGCCGCCCATCGATAACCCGCACCAATTGGTCTTCTTGATTTTTAGTGCGTCGAGCACCGACAGCACATCACGGCCGAACCGCTCCATGGAGTAGGGGCCGTTAGGCACTCCGGACTGACCGTGTCCACGGCGGTCGTAGCGAACGAGCCGGAAGTGTTTTGCGAACTCCGGAGCTTGATCGTCCCACATGCGCAGCGTTGTCCCGAGCGAATTCGAAAGCATGAGTACCGGTGCGCCCTCGCGGCCCTCGACCTCGACATGGATCGGGCAGCCGTCGTCAGCGTTGATTGTCGGCATTAAGCTCCTCCCCTAAGGTTTTGATTATTAGGCTCTAGATCGAGCGACACCCTTAGTGCGCCGCGCGATACTTGCAAAGGTCTTTTCATGGCCATCGCGAGGGCGTAAGCCGGTCTGTCGCGGGATGCTTGTAAAGGAGACGCGTGATGGCAATGACCATGACGGGCGAGGTTCAACTACCGGCTAGTCGAGAAGTCGTATGGGCAAAGCTGAACGACCCCGAAGTTCTGAAGGTGTGCATCCCGGGCTGTGAAGAGCTCAATAAGACGTCGGATACTGAATTCCAGGCGGTCGCGACGACCAAAATTGGTCCCGTTAAAGCGCGCTTTAAAGGTAAGGTTCATCTTACCGACCTTAACCCTCCTAACGGCTATAAAATTTCCGGTGAAGGCGACGGTGGCGTGGCGGGCTTTGCGAAAGGTGGAGCGACGATTGCGCTGACCGAAAAAGACGGTGGCACGCTTCTCACTTACAACGTCGAAGCACAAATTGGGGGCAAGCTTGCGCAACTCGGCCAGCGTCTGGTCAACGGCGCTGCCAAAAAGGTAGCGGATGATTTTTTCCAGAAATTTGCGGCCACGGTTGTTGCTACCTGATCAAGCTCCAGTAGAAGATGAAGTTGCCAGATTGCTGGAATCCCTTGACCCAAGCCATAATGGGGGTTCAGAATTATTTCGGTCGAAATCGCCTCGATTTCGCACCTGAACTACTGCCGTCCCAGGCGTGGGAGGCAAAAAAAGGGCGTTTGGGCCCAAAATTGGGAGGAAGGTCATGCCGGCCGTATCCATGACGGTGAACGGTAAAGCCGTCAGCGGGGATGTCGAAGCGCGCACCTTATTGGTTCAATTTCTGCGCGAGAATTTGCGGCTGACCGGCACGCATGTCGGCTGTGACACATCGCAATGTGGCGCTTGCGTTGTTCACATTGATGGCATTGCGGGCAAGTCCTGCACCACCCTCGCTCTGCAATGCGAAGGTGCCAAGATCATGACAATCGAAGGATTGGCTGAGCCGAACGGGCCACTTCATCCGATGCAGGAGGCGTTCCGCGAATATCACGCACTTCAATGCGGATTCTGTACTCCGGGAATGATCATGGCAGCGCTCGATATTGTCCGCCGGCGCGGCAACGATCTCGACGAGCACACGATCCGTGAGCAACTCGACGGAAATATTTGTCGATGCACGGGCTACCACAACATCGTCAAAGCCATCGCAGCGGGAGCCAAAGCGATGGCTAAGGGTGGCGCACGTCAGGCCGCTGAATAACATCAAGAACAGTGGGAGAGACCGCCATGAGCGCGACCGGTATCGGCGCGGCGGTGCGCCGAAAAGAAGACCTCCGCTTTATCACTGGCAAAGGTCGATATACTGACGATGTGGTCAGGCCAGGCGAGACCCGCGCGGTATTCGTGCGTTCGCCGCATGCCCATGCAAGCATCAAGAGCATCGACGTTTCTGAAGCCAAGAAAATGCCTGGCGTGATTGATGTGCTTGCCGGGAAAGATCTTGCGACCGACAAGATAGGCAATTTGATCTGCGGTTGGATGATCCATTCAAAGGATGGATCGCCCATGAAAATGGCGCCACATCCGGCGCTTGCCGCCGACAAGGTTTGTCACGTTGGCGACGCGGTCGCGGTAGTCATCGCAGAGACCCAGGCGCAGGGGCGCGACGCGGCTGAAAAGGTGAAGGTCGACTATCAGTTGCTTCCCGCTGTCGTTGATCCGGCCAAGGCAAAATCGGGCCAGCAAATTCACGAGCTTGCGCCGAAAAACACGATCTACGAATGGTCGCTTGGCGACGCCAAGGCCGTGGACGCGGCCTTTGCAACCGCAAAGCACGTGACCAGCCTCGATATCGTCAACAATCGTCTGATTGCGAACGCGATAGAGCCGCGCGTCGCGCTTGCCGAATACGATGCGGGTACCGATCAACTCACGCTTTGGAACACCACGCAAAACCCTCACGTGTCTCGTCTGGTGATCGCGGCGTTTGTCGGCATGGCGCCTGAACACAAACTTCGTGTCATCGCGCCGGACGTCGGCGGTGGTTTTGGTTCCAAGATTTTCATCTATCCGGAGGAGGTCGTTTGCCTGTGGGCCGCGCGGAAAGTTGGCCGGCCGGTGAAGTGGACCGCCGATCGATCGGAGTCATTCATAACCGACGCGCATGGGCGCGACCACGTCACTCATGCTGAACTGGCGCTTGATGCCAGTGGCAAGTTTCTGGCGATGCGCGTCAGGACGATCGCGAACCTCGGCGCCTACATGTCGACATTCTCCTCATCGGTGCCGACCTATCTGTACGCGACGCTACTGTCAGGGCAGTACGATATTCCTCAAATCTATTGCGAAGTCGACGCCGTCTACACGAACACGGTCCCAGTGGATGCTTATCGCGGTGCCGGCCGTCCGGAAGCGACTTTCGTGGTTGAGCGCCTCGTCGAGGTGGCGGCACGGCAATTGGGGATCGACCCAGCCGATCTGCGCAGACGCAATTTTATCAAGACGTTTCCACATCAGACGCCGGTGATCATGGCTTACGATGCCGGGGACTATAATGCGTCTCTAAAAAAAGCCCTGGAACTTGCTGATGTGAAAGGTTTCAGCAAGCGCAAGCGCGAGGCGGCGCGGAATGGCAAGCTGCGTGGTCTGGGCTATTCAACCTATATCGAAGCCTGCGGCATCGCTCCCTCGCAGGCGGTCGGATCGCTTGGCTGCGGAGTTGGCCTGTGGGAGAGCGCTGAAGTACGTGTGAATCCGACCGGAAGCGTGGAGGTTCTGACCGGAGCTCATGCCCATGGGCAAGGGCACGAAACGACATTTGCCCAGCTTGTTTCGGAGCGCCTGGGCATACCGTTTGAAAACGTTTCCGTTGTGCACGGCGACACCGACAAAGTGCAGTTTGGCATGGGGACTTACGGCTCGCGCTCGGGTGCGGTCGGCATGTCGGCGATCGTTAAGGCTCTCGACAAAATAGAGGCTAAGGCGAAAAAGGTGGCCGCCCACATGCTCGAAGCAGCTGAGGGCGACATTGTGTTCAAAGACGGTAAGTTCACCGTCGCCGGCACTGATAAATCCGCGGCCTGGGGCGATGTCTCGCTCAATGCTTACATCGCGCACAAGTTTGCCGGACAAGAGCTTGAACCCGGACTAAAGGAAACGAGCTTCTATGATCCGACCAACTTTACGTTTCCCGCTGGCTGCCATATCTGCGAAGTTGAGATCGACTGTGATACGGGCAAAACCGAGATCGTTGGTTGGACGGCGGTCGATGATTTCGGCACGATCATCAATCCGATGATCGTGGAAGGTCAGGTTCATGGCGGCATCGCACAGGGCATCGGCCAGGCGCTGTTGGAAGTTGCGGTCTACGACAAGGACGGTCAGCTGGTGACGGGATCACTCATGGACTATTCGATGCCGCACGCTCACGATCTGCCATCCTTTAAAGTTGGCCTGACAGAGACGAAGGCGCCATCGAATCCACTGGGAATTAAAGGTTGTGGCGAAGCAGGTGCAATTGCTTCGCCTGCAGCAGTCATCAACGCCATAACCGATGCAATCGGCACCGAAGACCTCGCGATGCCGGCGACTGCGCAAGCGGTGTGGTCGGCGCTTGCGCGGGTGCAACCGCGTCAAGTCGCGTAGGAACGGGAGACAGCGATGTACAATTTCACTTTTCATCGTCCAACAACGGTCCGGCAGGCTGCTGGCCTTCTGGCACGCAATCCGGAAGCCAAGCTGCTCGCTGGCGGACACTCGCTGCTGCCGGTGATGAAGTTGCGATTGGCGAATCCTTCGGCGCTGATCGATCTGTCGTTGGTCGAGGGCTTGAGCGGTGTCGAGCAGAAAGGGCGTTCGGTCGTGATCGGGGCAATGACTCGTCACGCCGACGCGGCTAACTCACCGGTGCTCCAACAGGTGTTGCCAGGACTGGCGTCCGTGCCGGCTTCAATCGGCGATCCGCAAGTTCGCAACCGCGGGACTATCGGAGGTTCGGTCGCCAATAATGATCCGAACGCCGACTATCCCGCGGCGTGCCTTGGACTTGGTGCAACCATCATTACAAATAAGCGGCGCATTGCCGCCGACGATTTTTTCACTGGAATGTTTTCGACCGCACTCGAGGATGGCGAGATAGTTACGAAGATCAGTTTCCCGATCGCGAAAAAAGCAGCCTATGAGAAATTCAAGCATCCGGCCTCGGGCTTTGCGCTGGTTGGAGTCTTTGTGTCCAAGCGTGGCTCTGAGATCCGTGTTGCGGTGACCGGGGCGGGCGCCAACGGTGTGTTCCGGGTCAAATCGTTTGAAGAGGCGTTGAAGAAGCGCTTTGCGGCAAAGTCCCTCGAGGGCATGACGATACCGGCAACTGGAATGAACACCGATATTCACGCCAGCGCCGAATATCGGGCACATCTTGTTGGAGTGCTGGCCAGGCGCGCCTTGGCAAAGGCGACAGCCTGACGCCAACTCACTGCGGAACATTAGGCGCTGGAACTGCGTTTCCGAGCGGAGGAATTAATTTCGCTCGCGAGGTTCCTTATGCAGCTATTGCCACTTCTAATTGTCGTATTGATCGCAGCATCTTTGGCGTATGTGCGCCTGACTGTTTAGTCGGTTCGCAGCGCGCAACGCACCAATTCAAGTTGGCGCGCGATCGAGTTCGCCAAGCAGGTCGTGCAGGTCAAGCGGATGGGTGTACATCTGCAGAGACCCGTCAGCTTTCTTCGGCCATTTCTCTTTCGGGCGATCCCAATAGAGTTCGACCCCGTTGTCATCCGGGTCCCGCAAGTAAAGTGCCTCGCTGACGCCATGATCACTTGCGCCCTCAAGCGGGATTTTAGCGACGATAAGACGCCGCAAGGCGTCTGCCAGGAGCTGCCGGGTCGGATAAAGAATTGCGGTATGGTAAAGGCCCGTGCTGCCGGGAGGCGGCGGCGAGCCGCCGAGGCTCTCCCAAGTATTGAGCCCAAGGTGATGATGATATCCGCCGGCCGATATGAAGGCCGCGCCGGGCCGGCTCGTGGTAAGCGTAAAACCCAGCACCCCACAATAGAAATCCAGAGCGCGCTGCAGGTTTGCCACCTTCAAATGGACATGGCCGATCCTTACCCCTGGGTCGATCGTGGGCATCTTTAGGGCGGGATTTTCGATGGTCTCGGCCTTCGTCATGGGTTCATCCTGGCTCTCGGGGCCTTTGAACACCACATGTAAGACACGCGCATGGTAGGATAAAGTCCCCGCATGACAGATAAGACCCTGCCGAATTCAATCGATTCAACCCTCGATCTGTTGGCCAAGGCCGACTACATCGCGGACCGTTCGCTGGCGACGGTTTTGTACCTCGCCCTGCGCATGGGCCGGCCTTTGTTTGTCGAGGGTGAGGCAGGTGTAGGCAAGACCGAGATTGCCAAGGTTTTGGCAGCGACGCTCGGGCGTCGCCTGATCCGGTTGCAGTGTTATGAAGGACTGGATGTTTCCGCTGCGGTCTACGAGTGGAATTACGGTGCCCAGATGATCGCCATCCGGTTGGCGGAGGCTGAAGGAGAGGGCGACCGGGCGCGCATTGAGCACGACGTGTTTTCCGAGCGCTTTCTGATCAAGCGACCGCTGCTGCAGGCGCTTGATCCCGATCCATCTGGACCGCCTGTCCTGTTGATCGACGAAATCGACCGTACTGACGAGGCGTTCGAGGCATTCCTCTTGGAGGTGCTTGCCGACTTTCAGGTGACTGTGCCGGAACTTGGCACCGTGAAGGCGGCTCACCCGCCGGTTGTTGTTGTCACCTCTAACCGCACTCGCGAAGTGCACGATGCTCTCAAACGGCGCTGCCTCTACCATTGGGTCGGCTATCCCAATGCCGAACGCGAGCTGAAGATCTTGCGCGCCAAGGTCCCCGGTATCGCCAAAATGCTCTCCGAACAAGTCGTGGCCTTCGTCCAGGCGTTACGCAAAGAAGATCTTTTCAAATCGCCAGGTGTTGCCGAAACGCTGGATTGGGCCGGCGCTCTCACTGAGTTGGATGTCGTTGCGCTTGATCCGGCGACCGTGTCGGACACTCTCGGTGTGTTGCTTAAATATCAGGACGACATTGCCCGTCTCGATGGCACCAAGGTGAAAGCTTTGCTCGACGAGGTGAAGTCGGAGCTGAGGGCGGCGGAGTAGGCTCATGGCCGTTCCTCAGGGCCGTCTCTCCGAAAACATCCTTTACTTCGCGCGAGCATTGCGCGCGGCCGGAATGCCCGTGGGACCAGGTGCGGTGCTTGACGCGCTGGAGGCCCTGAGTGTCGCAAATATCGGTACGCGCGACGATTTCTATTGGACGCTGCACGCGGTGTTCGTGAAGCGCCATGAGCACACGATTCTTTTCGACCAGGCGTTTCGGATTTTCTTTCGCAAGCGTGGCTATATCGAAAAAATGATTGCTTCGATGCTGCCGGAAATTGCACCTGGCAGCCCGAAGGCCCCGCCGCCTGGCGCGCAGCGAATTCAGGAGGCGCTGTTCTCCGGCATCAACGAAAGGGACCAAAGCAAGTCCGAAGTCGAGCTCGACGCAAGGTTGACGGTCTCCGACCAGGAAATCCTGCAGAAGAAGGATTTTGCACAGATGACCGCGGCGGAAATTACCGCGGCGAAGGAAGCCATCGCACGTTTGGCGCTGCCGCTGGATGAAGTGCGGACGCGGCGACTTGCGCCGAACCGCCGTGGCCACATCATCGATGTCCGGCGCACCTTGCGCGCCAGCATGAAAGCTGGTGGTGCACTAATCGATCTGAGGTATCTCGGTCCCAGAGTGAAAGAGCCGCCGATTGTTGCGCTGCTCGATATTTCCGGCTCGATGAGTGAGTACACCCGTCTGTTTTTGCATTTTCTGCACGCTGTAACTGACGCGCGCAAACGTGTGACCACGTTCTTGTTCGGCACACGGTTGACGAACGTAACTCGCGCAATTCGCCAACGCGACCCGGATGAAGCGCTTTCAGCCTGCTCTGCGAATGTGGCCGACTGGTCTGGGGGCACACGCATCGCCACGTCGCTGCACACATTCAACAAGCAGTGGGCGCGTCGTGTGCTCACGCAAGGTGCGGTAGTATTGTTGATTACTGATGGACTTGAACGAGATGTCGACGACACGCTCGCGTTCGAGATCGATCGGCTCCATCGATCATGCCGGCGGCTTATCTGGCTCAATCCTTTGCTTCGTTTTCACGGTTTCGAAGCCCGCGCCAAGGGCGTGCAAACTATGCTGCCGCACGTTGACGAACTGCGGCCGATCCACAATCTGGAGTCCATGACCGATCTGGTTCGCGCCCTGTCTGGTGCGTCGGCCAAGGATTTCGACCCGAAACACTTTCTCAGACAAGTCGCTTGACGGAGGATTTCGATGCTGGCTCGTGATGAAGACATTCTCAAAGCTGCCGAAGAGTGGCGCAAATCCGGGCGCGACGTCGCGCTCGCAACCGTTGTCGAAACGTGGGGTTCGGCACCGCGCCCCGTTGGCTCCAATCTGGTGATCGACAATGAAGGTAATTTTCTTGGGTCAGTTTCAGGCGGCTGCGTCGAGGGTGCGGTTGTTGCCGAAGCGATGGATGTGATCGACAGCGGCAAACCAAAACTACTCGAATTCGGTGTCGCCGATGAAACCGCGTGGAAGGTAGGTCTGTCCTGCGGTGGAACGATCCGCGTCTATGTCGAGAGGGTGGCCTAAGTGAAACTCGACGTTCTAAACGACCTCAATGCCGAGCGTGCGGCGCGTCGTGCCGCGGTGTTGATCACCGATACAGCGAGCGGTGCGCAGCGCCTGGTGAAGGCTGCGCTCGTGAAGAACGACGCTCTGAAGGATGTGCTCGAAAAACGGTTACGAATGGCGAAGAGCGGTATGGAGGACACTCCTCAGGGACGGGTTTTCCTGACTGTTTATGTTCCATCGCCAAGGCTTGTCATTACGGGAGCTGTGCACATTAGTCAGGCGTTGGCGCCCATTGCTCAACTGCTTGGCTATGATGTGACAATCGTTGATCCACGGACCGCCTTCGCGTCAATTGAGCGGTTTCCCGACGTGAAGGTGATCGCGGAATGGCCGGATGTGGCACTGCCGCCGCTCGCGATCGATCATTACACCGCGTTTGTGGCTCTTACGCACGACCCGAAAATAGATGACCCGGCGCTTGAGCATGCCCTGGCGCGCGACTGTTTTTATATCGGTGCACTGGGCTCCCGAAAAACGCACGCAAAACGTGTCGAGCGTCTCAAGCAGGCCGGAATTTCCGAAGCCGACATTGCGCGTATCCATGCCCCCATTGGTCTTGATATCGAGGCAGTCTCTCCTGCGGAGATCGCGGTGGCCATCATGGGCGAGGTCACGCAAGTGCTTCGGCAGAAGGCGGAAGCGGCATGAAGTTCGGAGCAATTCCGGTTGCTGAGGCGCTCGGCGCAACCGCCGTTCACTCAATCAGGCAAAACGATTTAGTGCTGAAGAAGGGCACGAAGATCGGGCCTGACGAAATTGGGGCACTCACTGCCGCCGGCGTCAAGGAAATCACGGTGGCGCGGCTCGATCCTGGAGACGTGTCGGAAGACAAGGCTGCCGCAGATATCGCTGCCGCAATCAGAGACGCAGGCGTGCGGGCCGACCGTGCTTTTACCGGCCGCTGCAATCTATTTGCCGAAAGTGCTGGGATTCTGGTCGTCGACAAGAATTCAATCGATGCGCTCAACCGGGTCGATGAGGCCATCACGGTGGCAACGCTGCCGGCCTACAAGCCCGTGGTCGAAGGCGAGATGATCGCTACGGTCAAGATTATTCCGTTCGCCGTCCCTGGATCCGCACGCGATCAAGCGGTCGCGGCCGCAGTAAAGGCGAAACCTGTCATTCGCATAGCGCCCTACAAAGTTCGAAAGGTTGGGGTGGTCTCAACTTTATTGCCAGGCCTGTCGCCAAAGGTCATCGACAAGACCTTGAAAATAACTGCCACAAGAATTGCGCCTGCTGGCGCGAGAATTATTGCCGAGCAGCGTGTGCCGCACGAGCGGGCGGCGCTTGCTCGGGCTATTGACGAATTGCTGAAGGCGGGTGCTGAGCTGGTGATTGTGTTCGGAGCTTCAGCCATTGCTGACCGTCGCGATGTGATACCTGCAGCGGTCGAAGCTGTCGGCGGTGAGATCGAACATTTCGGTATGCCGGTTGATCCGGGAAACCTGATGCTGATCGGTACGGCACGTGGTCAGGCCGTCCTTGGCGCTCCTGGATGCGCACGCAGCCCCAAGGAAAACGGTTTTGATTGGATATTGATGCGATTGCTCGCAGGCCTGCCTGTCACGCGCGCCGATATTACAGGCATGGGCGTCGGCGGCTTGTTGATGGAAATCGTGACACGGCCGCAGCCGCGTGAAGAACATGTGCCCGAGTCCGGGCGCCGTGTAGCTGCTGTCTTGCTCGCCGCCGGGCGTTCCACGCGCATGGGCGCGGTAAACAAGATGCTTGCTGAAATTGGCGGCAAGTCATTGGTGCGTATTGCAGCAGAGCAGGCGATTGCTTCGCGTGCTCAGCCCGTGATTGTCGTTACGGGGCACGAGCGTGAGAGAGTGGAGGCAGCGTTGAAGGGGCTTCCGGTGCGTTTGGTGCACAATCCGGATTTTTCGGAAGGTCTCGGCACATCACTCAAAACAGGGATCGCTTCCGTTCCTCAGGAGGCCGACGCGGCAATCGTTTGTCTCGCGGACATGCCGCAGGTCGATGCCGCATTGATCAATCGTTTGATCGCTGCTTTCGATCCCGAGCGTGGTGCACTCGTAGTGTTGCCGAGCATCGACGGACGGCGAGGAAATCCCGTCGTGTGGTCACGCCGCTTCTTTCACGATCTGATGTCAATTCAGGGTGACATTGGCGCCCGCCACCTGATCGGCAATTACACCGAGGCGGTCGTCGAAGTGCCGGTTTCCGGTGACGCGGCGCTCACTGACGTGGACACGCCCGAGTCGCTTTCTGCCGTCAAGGCTGAAATCGAACGCGCTTGAGATTCGAATCATTGATCGCGCTACCCGACTCACTCCTATGTTGGACACATGCTCGAGTAGGGAAGGGCAATGGCCAACATCTATGCGCCTGTAATGCGTGCGCTTGTGGTCGTGGCCTTGGTGCTGGCGACTGCGACGTTGATGTTTGTCGCGGTCAATACCGCACGCGCCGTCGGCAGCCCGCAACTCGCCGCCTCTTATCCAAGTAGCTGATATTCAACAAAAATTTGTAGGCCTTGCGCGAGGGCGCCTTTTGCTCTAAATAATGACTGACCAGTCAGTCATTATTTAATTGGTGGTTCTCATGTTGCATCCGCCAAGATCCCGGAAGGCGCCGATCCAGCGCGCAAGGCGGCGTAAGCGCGCGGTAGAAGCGGCGCGTGCGGCCGGCGTTCCAGGTAGCCCCGCACGCAAGACGCGGAGCTTCGAACGTCGTGATGCAATCTTGTCCGCGGCGCTTGATGAATTCTCGATCCGTGGCTTTGAGGCGGCGCGCCTCGATGATGTTGCGCGAAGGGCGGGCGTCGCCAAAGGAACGATCTATCTGTACTTCCGCGACAAGGAGAGCCTGTTTCAGGAGTTGATCCGGACCATGCTCACTCCGCTTGTCGGTACGATCGAGGCCATGGGCGAGGCCGACGTACCGGTCGCGTTGCTGGCTGATCGCATCGTCGACCTGTTCGTGCGCGAGGTCTATGAGACGCGCAGAAAAGACGTTATCCGCCTCATGATTAGCGAAGGCCGGCGATTTCCGAAACTTGCCGAGTTCTACTATCGGGAAGTGCTGTCGAGAATCATTGGAGCAGTGCGCGCCTTGTTGAAACGCGCTGCCGCACGCGGCGAGATTCCGGAAGGGCTCGCAGAATTTCCGCAGATCGTCGCCGCACCGGGTTTGGTGGCGATCGTCTGGAGCGGACTGTTCGAGCGATTTGAGCCGCTCGATGTTCGCAAAATGATGAAAACCCACGTCGAACTGCTGTTCGCGCCAAGGAGAGCACCATGAGGACAAAGCTCACTGGCTTCGGGGCCATCATACTGGCCGCGCTCGTGCTCGGCGGGTGCAGCAAAACCAATGACCGTGTGCTGCAGGGCTGGGTCGAGGCTGAACTGATTTTCGTTTCACCTGATGAGCAAGGGCGCGTGGAGACGTTGAAAGTCCGCGAAGGCGATCGCGTGAAGAAAGGCGACCTGCTTTTCGCTGTCGATGACGATCTGCAAAAGGCCGACGTCGTGGTGCGGAACACATCTGTCATAAACGCGCAACAGGGTTTCGATCGCGCAAAAGAGCTGCTGAAGTCGTCGGCGGGCACACAAAAAAACTACGACGATTCCGAGGCTGCACTGCGCCAGGCAAAGGCCAACCTGGATTGGTCGCAGACGCGGCTTGCGCGCCGGAATGCCTATACTCCCAACAATTCAACCGTTGAGCAGATTTATTACCGCCCGGGAGAGACAGTGCCCGCAGGACGGCCCGTCGTCGCACTACTGCCACCCGGCAACCTCAAAATTCGCTTTTTTGCGCCGCAGGCGATACTCCCAACAATCAAATTCGGAGATATCGTCGACGTGACCTGCGACGGCTGCGAAAAAGGTCTGACCGCCAAAGTAAGTTTTATCGCGCGGAGCGCTGAGTACACGCCACCGGTTATCTATAGCCAGGAGGAACGCGCCAAGCTGGTATTTTTGATCGAAGCGCGGCCCGAGCTGCCGGACAAATTCCGCGTTGGCCAGCCGGTCACCGTCACGCTGCGACAAGAGTCGCCCTGATGAACGCAAACGATATTGTCATCGATGTTCACGGCCTGACCAAGAAATTCGACGGCCGCGCCGTGGTGCGCAACCTGTCCATGCAGGTCAAGCGCGGCACGATCTATGGCTTTCTCGGCCCAAACGGATCCGGCAAGACGACCACGATCCGCATGCTCTGCGGTCTTCTCACGCCCGATGAGGGAACTGGAACTTGCCTTGGTTATGACATCCGCACCGAAACCGAAAAGATCAAGCGACACGTCGGCTACATGACGCAGCGCTTCAGCCTCTATCAGGATCTGTCGGTACGCGAAAACCTTGAATTCATTGGACGGGTCTATGGCATCGACCATCCTGTCGCTGCCGCCCGCGCTGCCATCGAACGGCTGGGTCTTACCGGACGGGAAACGCAGATCGCAGGCGAACTTTCCGGCGGCTGGAAACAACGGCTGGCGCTCGGAGCCTGTACCCTCCCGAGCCCGCAACTGTTGCTGCTCGATGAACCGACTGCAGGCGTTGATCCCAAGGCGAGGCGCGAATTCTGGAACGAGATCCATGCGCTCGCCGCTGACGGGCTGACGGTGCTGGTATCGACGCACTACATGGATGAAGCCGAGCGATGCCATGAGATTGCTTACATCGCTTATGGCGAGTTGCTTGCGCGCGGCACTGTCGATGAAGTGATCAACGCATCGCATTTAACGACTTATGTTGTGAGCGCCCCGAATGGCGAAGGGCTTTCCGAACTCACGACTGAACTCACCGATAAGCCGGGCGTCGATATGGTTGCGCCCTTCGGCACGAGCCTGCACGTCTCCGGTCGCGACGAGGCTGCACTCGAAGCTGCTATTGCGCCATACCGCAAGCAAAAGAACCTTAGTTGGCAGCGGTCCGAGCCATCGCTCGAGGACGTGTTCATTGATCTGATGGGCAAGGCGCGGGACAATTTTCAATGACGCACATGCTCCCTTCAGCACAGGAAGCAAGGCGTCTTCCCGGTGAGGGGTTCTGGCGCAAAACCTGGGCCATGCTGGTGAAGGAGTTCATTCAGCTCAGACGTGACCGCGTGTCCTTTGCAATGATCATCATGATACCGCTCGTGCAGTTGCTGCTGTTCGGGTATGCGATCAACACCACGCCACGCCATCTGCCGACCGCGGTGCTGATGCAGGAAACCAGCGATCTCTCTCGCTCTATCCTGGCGGCGATCGAAAACACAAAATACTTCCGCGTGACTCACTTGCCGCACAGCGAAGCGGAGGTTGATCAATTGCTTGCCTCGGGCTCTGTGCTGTTTGCGATTGAGATGCCTGCCAATTTTGAACGGTCGGTGCGCCGCGGCGACAAGCCGTCGATGCTTGTGATCGCCGACGCCACCGACCCCGTCGCTTCAGGCACGGCCCTCGGTGCTCTCGGAGAGGTTCTCCAGACGGCGCTTTCTCACGATCGCGATGTCCCGGATAGCCCTATCATGCCGTTCGAGATTCGAACTCATGCCCGTTACAACCCTGCCGCCATAACCCAGCTCAATATTGTGCCGGGACTTGTGGGCACGATCCTCACCATGACCATGCTGATCTTCACGGCGCTCTCGGTTACCCGCGAGATCGAGCGCGGCACGATGGAAAATCTTCTGTCGATGCCGATCACGCCGTTTGAGATCATGCTCGGCAAGATCATTCCATATGTGTTGGTCGGTGTCGTGCAGGCCACGATGATCATTGCGATCGGCGTTTTTCTGTTCGGCGTTCCGATCTATGGCAGTCTGATCATGCTTGCACTCTTGAGCACGCTCTTTATCGCCACCAATCTTTCGATCGGGTACACGTTCTCGACCATCGCGCAAAATCAACTACAGGCGATGCAGATGGCGTTGATGTTCTTTCTCCCGAACATCTTGCTGTCGGGCTTCATGTTTCCTTTCGCCGGAATGCCGGTCTGGGCGCAATGGATTGGAGAGGCTTTGCCGCTTACGCATTTTCTGCGCATCGTGCGCGCGATCATGCTGAAGGGCTCGAACCTGTCCGACTTGCGCTACGACGCGATCGCGATGTTTGTCTTGATGGCGGTAGCGATGACGATTGCGGTCACGAGATTCCGCCGCACACTCGACTAGAGCCGCTTCAACAAATTGAGTCGCAAAAAGGGACTCGCTCGACCTTGGGAATCCTGTGCCCACCCGGCGGCAGCCGACCATTCGGTGTCTTCTGCTTTCATGCTGGTGATGTGAGCGCCCAAACGCAGATGCCGGTATCCCTCCGAGCCGAAATATTCGATGACCGGTCCGAGATAAACGCCACCCAACATTTCTTCGAACATACGCCAGCCGTAGGCAAGGCGCGCCGAATTGCTGGTTGCGATCGAGGACAGTGAGGCGTCAGCCGCGACCATGGAATCCGGTGACGGTTCGTACCATAATTCGAATGCCATCCGCAGCCCGATTGAATTGCCACGCAGTCGATTTGATGGATCGTCAGGCTGAAGTTGATGTCTTTGGAATTCGGGTCCGAAAAAGAATTTGAATTCCGCATCGCCGCGTTTGACCCGCCACCCGGCGAGGACGTGCGCTAGTCCTTCGGCGCCGATCACACGTTCGCCCCCGAGGTTTTTCGCGTCGTAACGATAGAGCCCGCCCGAGAACAGAAGTTTCAGAAGGAGCCCGTCCTGATCGAGCCCCGACGGCGCAAACAGGAACCCGCCGTGGGCAAAGGCACCATTGAGCCAAAGGTCACGACCGGAAAACAGCATGGCGTGCGGGTCTTCATCGTCGTTCGCCCATGCAGGAACAAATGGCGTGCAGACAAGGCAAACCAGCAAGGCCGCGGCGGCAAACACCGTCGCGTAAACGCGCCTTCCCGAACTCATCCGCGACCCAGACTTTGAATAACGCTACAAATTGCATCATGATGCTCGCACAACCTGTGCGGGCTAGCGTCGTCCAAGCGGGGGAGGGTTGCGGCGGGCGACTAGGACAGGGACTATCAATGGGTATATGCAGTGAATCGCCCTTTGACTTGCATTTGCCGACGGGAAGTCAATGACCGCCTCTACAAACCACACTGCCGACGATCGGGAGCGCCAACGCTCCATCGCATTTTTGAATTGGGCGCATGCCCTCGATCATTTCGTGCTGTTGATCTACCCGACGGTCGTGATCAGCCTTCAGGTCGTGTACGGGCGTTCCTATAGCGAACTGATTGCGCTATCGAGTGCAGCCTTCATTGCCTTCGGTGTTTTCTCGCTGCCGGCCGGCTGGCTTGCCGACCACTGGAGCCGCCGCAACATGATGGCGGCGTTCTATATCGGCTGCGGCCTTTCCCTCGCTGGAGCAGGTTTCGCGCCAAACCTCACAGCGCTTGCGGTGGCTATGTTCGCGCTGGGCATTTTCGCGTCGATCTATCATCCGGTCGGCATGGCAATGCTGATCGAGGCATCGAATGCGCGTGGCCGCACGCTTGCTTTCAACGGCGTGTGCGGAAATCTCGGCGTCTCGCTTGCCGCAGGCATCAGCGCGGCGCTTGCGACGTGGTTCAGCTGGCGCGCCGCTTTCTTTGCTCCGGCGGCGGTCCTGGTTGCCAGCGGAATTTTCTATCTCTGGGTGACGCCGGACGATCGTCATCACGTCAACAAGCGGCAATCAAAGCCCGCCGTTCCACTCACGCCTCGTCTTGCCGTCATGCTGTTCGGACTGTTCATCGTCATCGCATTGAGCGCGGGCCTCACATTCAATGTGCTGACTATCGCGCTGCCGAAGATCGTCGATGAACGTCTGTCCGCAGATCTGCCCTTGATTCTTGTCGGCAGCATCGCGACTGCTGTTCTGGTTTGCGGCGCGCTCGCGCAACTCACGGTCGGCCGCGTGGTCGAATGGGTTCCGCCGCACGTGATATTTGCCGCTGTGACCGGCATCGGCTTTCTCGGCAATCTGTGGGCGGCCTACAGCACCGGCGTCGCGCTTCTCGTTGCACTGGCGATCGCGATCGCTGCGATCTACGGGCAGGTCACTGTCAATGACATGATCATGGCCCGCTACACCGCCGATGCCTGGCGCGGACGTGTCTACGCTGTGCGCTATTTCCTGCTCTTCATCAGCGCCGGCGCGGCGATCGGCATGATCTCGATCCTGCATGAGAGCGGCGGCTTTGCGCTCGTGCTCGGCGTGAACGCCGTCATCGCGCTTTTGCTCTTCTTCGCAACGCTGGCTCTGGTGGCGATGATCATCAGCGTCGAAGGCAAGCACAGCGCTGCGCAGCAGCCCGCCGAATAAATCAGAACAGCGGCGGGATCAGATCTTCCACGTTGACCCGCGTGCGTTTTTTCACATTCGCAACGATGCGGCTGCGATGGCAGGTCTTGGGATCGCGGCAATAGCAAAGCAGCGCAATCCGCTTGCCTGATTTGATCAGCGCGACCAGTTCGCCGAGTTCTTCCTGCGGTTCGGCTTTTTTGATGTGCTTCTCGTAGATGCGCCACAGCGAGTCGGTGTCGCCGCTGCGCGCGGCCGCCCGGCCTTCGGCCGGGGTGCCGAGCTTCTGCAGGTGCAGGTAACCAATTCCGACATCGTCCAGTGATGCGGCAAGCTGGCGCTTGGAGAAGCCGGGGCGGCGGGATGCGGCAACGGCGCGCGTATCGACGAGCAGTTCGATTTTCGCGCGCTTGAGTTCATCGAGCACAGCGGCGGGCTTCGCCTGCTCATAGCCTATCGTGAACAGCGGATGACTTTTCGCCGTCTTCTTTCGCGCCTTCATTTCAATCTTTCGATCAGCGCCATAGCGGCGGCCGGCGCGCGGATCTTCGCTTCGTGTATGAAATACAGAAAGACGTCGCGCGGTTCTTTCTTCGCCAACGTCTTGTCGACACGCGACAGATCCTTGGGTTCGCCGCCTTGCGCCCAGGTTTTTGCGCGTGCGGCCCATGCATCGAGCGCCTTCGGCGGATAACCGGCTTTCAGCTTCTCGTCGCCTTTCTGCAATCGCGCGTAGACGAAGTCGCTGGCGATATCGGCGATGGCCGGATATTTGTCGTGCTCGGCGAACACGACCGGAATCGAAAATTTGCGCAGCAGAGCAACGAAGCCCGGTGTTTTGAAACTGTCGTGCCGCACTTCCACGACGTGACGCAATGTGTGGCCGTCGAAAGTCTGCGGCAGCAATTCGAGAAATCCGCCGAAATCCGCTTCATCGAATTTCTTGAACGGCGTGAACTGCCAGAGGAGGGGGCCGAGGCGGGGGCCCAGTTCCGTAATGCCGGAATTGAGGAACCGCTTGATGGAATCGCCGGCTTCGCTGAGCACGCGGCGGTTGACGGCGTAGCGGGGGCCCTTCAGCGAAAAGATGAAATTGTCCGGCACTTCCGAGGCCCATTTGCGATACGTGGCGGGGCTCTGGGTGCGGTAGAACGTGCCGTTGATCTCGATCGCGGTCAGGTGCTCGGCCGCATAGGCGAGCTCGCGCGCGTGCGGCAGGCCCTTGGGATAGAAGACCCCGCGCCAGGGCTCGTAGGTCCAGCCGCCAATTCCCGCGTAGATATTGCCCTGTCGCTTCGTCATTCCGCTGTCATGTCAGTAGGATATTGTGGCTGGCAAGTGGCGATGCGTATTGTTTGTCGCCACAACGGCCACTGCGATGAGGCGACGCCGGATGAACGCGCGCCTTCTCGTGTGGTCGTTTCGTTTTGAGGGGGTCGCTGCATGTTTGCGGCCTGAAGAGCAAGAGGCCCGGGATTTCCCCGGGCCTCTGCATTTTCGTGAACCTGTCGCTTAGAAGTCCATGCCGCCGCCCGGGGGCATGGCCGGCATCGCATCTTTCTTCTTCGGCAGTTCGGCGACCATGGCTTCCGTGGTGATCAAGAGGCCGGCAACGGATGCCGCGTTCTGGATCGCTGCACGCACGACCTTCGTCGGGTCGATGATGCCCTTGGTCATGAGGTTGCCGTACTCGCCGTTCTGCGCATCGAAGCCGTAGGAGTATTGATCCTTCTCCAGCAGCTTGCCGACGACGACCGAGCCGTCAGCGCCCGCATTGATGGCGATCTGACGCGCCGGGGTCTGGATCGCCTTGCGGACGATCTCGACACCGTGCTTCTGGTCTTCGTTGTCGGTCTTGATGCGCTTGAGGGCTTCGACCGCACGCAGCAGGGCGACACCGCCGCCCGGCAGGATGCCTTCCTCGACCGCGGCGCGGGTTGCATGCATCGCGTCATCGACGCGATCCTTGCGTTCCTTCACCTCGATCTCGGTCGCACCGCCGACGCGGATGACCGCAACGCCGCCGGCGAGCTTCGCCAGCCGCTCCTGCAGTTTCTCGCGGTCGTAGTCCGAGGTCGTCTCCTCGATCTGCGCCTTGATCTGCGACACGCGTGCCTCGATGTCGGCCTTCTTGCCGGCGCCGTTGACAATCGTGGTGTTCTCCTTGTCGATCATCACCTTCTTGGCGCGGCCGAGCATGGAGATCGTGACGTTCTCGAGCTTGATGCCGAGATCTTCACTGATCGCCTGTCCGCCGGTCAGGACTGCGATATCCTGCAGCATGGCCTTGCGGCGATCGCCGAAGCCCGGCGCCTTCACCGCCGCGACCTTGAGGCCGCCACGCAGCTTGTTGACGACGAGCGTGGCAAGTGCCTCGCCCTCGACGTCCTCGGCCACGATGAGCAGCGGCTTGCCGGTCTGCACGACCAACTCGAGCAGCGGCAGGAGTTCCTGCAGGCCCGACAGCTTCTTTTCGTAGATGAGGATGTAGGGGTCTTCCATCTCCGTCCGCATCTTGTCGGCATTGGTGATGAAGTAGGGGGAGATGTAGCCGCGATCGAACTGCATGCCCTCGACCACGTCGAGCTCGGTCTCGAGAGACTTCGCCTCTTCGACCGTGATCACGCCCTCGTTGCCGACCTTCTGCATGGCCTTGGCGAGGAAGTCACCGATCTCGCGGTCGCCGTTGGCGGAAATGGTTCCGACCTGGGCGATCTCTTCGTTCGATGTGACTTTCTTCGAATTGGCCTTCAGGTGCTCGACGATAGCTTCGACCGCGAGGTCGACGCCGCGCTTGAGGTCCATCGGGTTCATGCCGGCAGCAACCGCCTTGGTGCCTTCCTTGACGATCGCAGCGGCGAGCACGGTAGCGGTCGTGGTGCCGTCACCGGCAAAGTCCGAGGACTTCGACGCGACTTCGCGCACCATCTGCGCACCCATATTCTCGAACTTGTCTTCGAGCTCGATCTCTTTCGCGACCGTCACACCGTCCTTGGTGATGCGCGGAGCGCCGAACGATTTATCGAGCACGACATTGCGGCCTTTCGGGCCAAGCGTCACCCTCACCGCATTGGCGAGGATGTCGACGCCGCGCAGCATACGATCGCGGGCATCGACGGAAAATTTGACGTCCTTAGCAGCCATTGTTTGTGTTCCTCTGATTTAGAATTTTGGATCGGCAGCCTCAGGCGGCCTTCTTCTTGGCGGCGCTGCCGCCTTCGATGACGCCCATAATGTCGGACTCCTTCATGATCAGGAGATCCTGGCCGTCGATCTTCACTTCGGTGCCCGACCATTTGCCGAACAGAACGGTGTCGCCGACCCGAAGATCGATCGGGATCAGCTTGCCGCTCTCGTCGCGGCCACCAGGGCCGACGGCGGTGATTTCGCCCTGCGAGGGCTTCTCTTTGGCTGTATCGGGAATGATGATGCCGCCAGCAGTTTTTTCTTCGGCATCGATGCGCTTGACGACGACGCGGTCGTGAAGCGGGCGAAACTTCATGGTAGTCCTCCTAAAATATTGGACGATCTTGGCTTTTAGGCACTGGCAGTCTCGCCACCAGCACCTAGCCGCCACATGGGTGGCGGATTTTTTGCCCGCAAGGGCCATCGGAAAATTTTTTAGCACTCATTTACGTTGAGTGCCAACAATTCTCGAAAACCCTGCAAGGCCAATGGTTAACGGGCATGTGATGGGAACGCGGTTTATGGCCCGACGTTACCCATCGCGGCCGGCAAGAGGCATGCCGTCGGGGCTGTTAGCAGGCAGATTTCTCTGCTGCTACTGCCTTGATTTTAAACAACTTGTTTACCTTTTCGGCTTGCAATGGGTAGCGCCGGAAACGGAAACTTTCAGTCCGACTCGAGACGGAGGACGAAATGGTTTCAGAGGATTTCCGTAAACAAGTCAGTGGTTATGGCCTGACGACCGCCCACATCCTGTACAGGCGTCCCGATCATCGCTGGCTGCTGCAGTCCTACGTCTGGCAGAACTACGATCTGTTCCCCGAGTTTCCCGAGCTGCAGCGTTTTCTCGCATTCTGGCAGGAGAAGCTTGAAGGACCTCTGCATTCTGTGCAGGTGGCTCACTGCAAGCTGATCAAGCCGGCCGAGCTCAAGGCGATCAGCGGCGAATTCCGATTGCACTGAGTGAGCGGTTCGAAAGCGCGTTGTGAAAGTCATGGCCGGGCTCTGTCCGGCCATGATGATTCATGGGGCAGGGCCGACGTTTCCGTCATGCCCGGCCTTGTGCCGGGCATCCACGTCTTTTCGACGTCGCGGCGAGAAAGACGTGGATGGCCGGGTCATAGGCGGGCGAAAGCACGCCGTCCTTCGGACGGCTATGCCCGGCCATGACAGAAGAGAGGCTATACACCACCCACTCGTCATTCCGGGACGGCGCGCCAGCGCCGGACCCGGAATCCAGACGCAAGCACGGTCCGTGTTTCTGGATTCCGGGTTCGCGCATTCAGCGCGCCCCGGAATGACCACGTATTCAATTGTCAAACAGCATGGGCGAGCGGCATCGCCCGTATTCTTTTGCGGCGCCGGGTACGCCGTCGTCTCTTTCTGTCCCCCGCAAAGGCGAGGGAGATGGCGCGCCAGGTGGCGCAACCATTGTTTGTTCTGTGCCGCGCTCCCTCTCGAGAGACGCGGGCGCCTCATGGCGCGCCATCGCGGGCGTCTTCCTTACAGCGCCGGGCCGCGCTTTACGGGTGCCGTCCGTTTCTCCCCGCCGGCCTTCGCGTTTTGCGGCGAAGCGCACGGCGGGCGGTCGGCCCCCGCTGGCCATGCTCCTGGCGGGCGGCTCGTAGTGGCCGCCGGGCGGAGCTCCCGGCGCCGCCCGGGTGCGGGAGAAGCGTTCTCTCCCGGCCGCGGGCGCCGCATCCGGTCCCACCCACATGACGCCTCATGAGAGCGCCCTCTGGCAGACCGAACAGCATTAGGAATAGTATCATATAGGATTAAAGTCAAGCTGACTGCACGCGGCGCACAGCGTCGCGACTCGTCATGCCCGTGCTTGTCGCGGGCATCCCGTCTTCGCGGCAAGGCGCCGGGAAAGACGTGGATGGCCGGGACATAGGCGTGCGAAAGCACGCCGTCCTTCGGACGGCTATGCCCGGCCATGACAGAGGAGAGGCAATACGCCACTCACCCGTCATTCCGGGACGGCGCGCCAGCGTTACGCTTTCAGCGCGCCCCGGAATGACGCTAATTGGGCTCGTGATGCGCGTCTCAGCCTTTGTGTTCGCGACGAGTTGGCGCTGTCTTGAGCGATCAACGTGTGTCTTGGGGCATGCCCCTTAGCAGGAGCGCCGTCACGTCATGTGACGCTGCCTGCATTGTAGTTGTTTGCGTTGCATTTTGCGAACAGAATTGCGCCGATTGCGATGCCCACAAAAAGAACCGCGAGGAACGCGATGCCGATGAGGCCCTCGTTTCCTGGGGGTGCAGGACTGACACCCCACAATTGCTTGTCCAACAGTTCCTGGTCACGTTGGTCCATCGTTGAAATCTTCAAAATGTGGCGATCGTAAACGCGCGAGAACTTGGTGGAGTTCCAATCGCGGATAGGGAGATTTCTCCGTCATGGCCGGGCTTGTCGCGGGCATCAGGGGTGGTCATTGCCGCGCTTGACCCGGCAATCCATGAGCACTCTCGGCAACGGCAGGGGTCGTAAGGTCCTCGCGCGTTTTGCCCATGGAATGCGTGGGCCGCCGTGGCGCAAAGCCTGCAAGTGCAGTGCATTACCTAAGAGGCCGCAGCACCCGCCCGAGTGAAATCCCGTGCGCAAATACTTCTCCCGCATCGTGCTGATGCTCGGCAATGTCGTCACCGGCCTCAGCATTCTTGGGCCGGCAGGGATGCTTGCCGACCTGGCGAATGGCCTGCACGTCGGCATCCACGAAACCGGCTTGCTGGTCACCTATGGCGCGGTCGTGCTCTGTATCGGTTCGCCGATCATGGCCTGGCTGACGACGCGCATGGACAGGCGCGCGCTTCTGGTCGCGACGCTGGCAATCCTTGCGGTGGGGCAGGCGGCGTCGGCGCTCACATCGAATTATTCTGTCATTCTGCTGTTGCGGATCGGCATGCTGGCGATCGGCGCGATCTACACCCCGCAGGCTGCCGCGACAGTTGCATTGATCGCCCCGGGTCATGAACGGCCGAGCGCCATCGCCTTCGTGTTTCTCGGATGGTCCATCGCCATCGCCGGCGGCCTGCCGCTGGTGACGCTGATTGCGACGCATTTCGGCTGGCAGGCGGTCTACGGCACGCTCGCTGCGATCGCCGCCGTCGTCGCCGCACTTTTGTTCGCGGTGCTGCCGAAAGGATTGCAGGGACACCCGCTCTCGCCGCAGAGCTTCGTGACGATCGCGCACAGCAAGCGCATCGTGCTCATTCTGCTGGTGACGCTGCTGCAGACCTCCGGCCAGTTCACGATCTTCATCTATCTCGCTCCGCTGCTGCACGCGCTTACGGGAGCGGGGCCTGCCGTCGCAGGCGCGTTCTTTGCGTTCTATGGCATCGTCGGGCTCGTCGGCAATGTGGTCGCAAGCAGTATCGTGACCGGTCTCGGGACGCAGAAGACGCTCGCGCTGTTCATGGCCTCGATGCTCCTCGGCATGACGTTATGGTCGGTCGGGGCCGGCTGGCTGGTGGCGATGGGCGCCGGAATATTTTTCTGGGCCTTGGGATTTGCCGCGATCAATTCCATGCAACAGGCGCGGCTCATCGCGGCTGCGCCCGATCTGGCGAGTGCGTCAGTCGCGCTCAATACGTCCGTGCTTTACGTCGGGCAGGCCATCGGATCCGGCCTCGGTGGACTACTCTTCGCGCATGAATATTTTCGTCTTATTGGCTATGTCGGTGTGGCCTTTGTTGCGCTTGCCTGCGCGCTGCTTGCTGCCACGTGGGAGCGATCCAAACGACGTCAATCGTAACGTCGATACGTGTGGGCAAGCGAGAACCTCCCTTGCCAAGGCGGCCACACTCGGGAAAATGCACGTGCCGGGCTAAAGTCAGAAGGGAGACCGCATGGCGCGCATCCGCTTCGATTTCGGCACACTGAAGCTCGACGCCGAATTGCTCGACACACCCACGGCCAAGGCCGTCGTCGCCGCACTTCCTCTCACGTCCGCGGTCCTGACCTGGGGTGAAGAAGTCTATTTCGATGTGCCGGTCGATGTGCCGCGCGAAGCGGACGCCCGCGCCGTGATCATTCCGGGAGAAATCGCTTATTGGCCCCAGGGTCCGGCGATCGCCATCGGCTTCGGCCGCACGCCGATCTCCAAGGGCGACGAAACGCGTCTCGCAAGCCCGTGCAATGTGTTCGCCAAGGCCGTCGGCAGCGTGAAGGTTCTGTCCAAGATAAAGACGGGCGTCGAAGTAAAGGTCAGCAAGCTCGACTAGCTTGGCGATCGTTTGCCGGCGTGGCGTCGCACCATCGACAAAGTGAGATCCCAGGCATTGCGGATGTTGACGATGGCGAGCAGGAGCATTCCGCCGGCGAGAACCTCAGGCGCGTAGTCTTGCCCTTTCAAGATCATGATGGCGGCGGTCAACATGGCGAGATAGGCCAGGACCGGAAACACCCCGTAGGCGAAGTAGTCGGGTACGTACTGCGTCATCGTCGTGCGCACGACCCACACGGTGATGACGATCGAGACGATGACACCAAGCACGGCCGTCGCCCCGATCAGAACGGCGAAAAAAACCGGCCCGTGCGAAGGCACGAGGCAAATCGCGGACACAAAGAATACGCTGGTGAAATGAATCACCACGGGACTCATGAAAGTCCGGGTCCCGCTTTGATCCTTCGCGTTGAGAAGGCCGGTGCCAAGCGACACGGCGACAAACAGCAGCGCAAGCAACGTGGCCCCGGCTGTGCCGAGCAGAAGATAGAATTCGTGCCACGCGTGCAGCGCTTCCATGCGGACTATCCGCGGCCGACAAACGGCATTGTGTTGGCCATCACCGTCATGAACAGCACGTTGGTATCGAGCGGCAGGCTTGCCATGTAGACCACTGCGTTGCCGACATGATCGGCCTCCATGCGCGGTTCGACCATCTTGCGGCCGTCCGCCTGCAGCACGCCTTCGCCCTGGACCATGCGCTCGGTCAACGGCGTCGCGGCGTTGCCGATGTCAACTTGCCCGCAACAGATGTCGTATTGCCGGCAATCGAGCGACGTCGATTTGGTGAGCCCCGTGACTGCGTGTTTGGTCGAGGTATAGGCAATCGAGTACGGCCGCGGCGCGTGCGCCGAGATCGAACCGTTGTTGATGATGCGTCCGCCGCGCGGCGACTGGCTCTTCATGATCTTGATTGCTTCCTGCGTGCACAGGAACATGCCGGTGAAGTTTGTCGCGACCACGTTCTGCCAGGTCTCGAAAGGCAGATCCTCGAGTGGCACTGGGGGCGCGCCGATGCCCGCATTGTTGAACAGCACATCCAGCCGACCGAAGCTCGATTTCACGGTGGCAAACAAAGCGATGATCGACTCGCGCTTGGACACGTCCGTCGGCACGGCCAGCGCCTGTGCGCCCACGGCGTTGACTTCGCCGGCGACCTTGTCGAGCATTTCCTTGCGGCGACCCGCCAGAACAATGTTGTAGCCGGCCTTGGCGAGCGCGATCGACACCGCACGCCCCACGCCGGTTCCGGCTCCTGTCACCAACGCAACTTTCGCGGACGCAGCCATTCGGATGTCCTTTCCATGACAAAACTTGGAGACGCCCGCATATCATAAAAGCGAGCACGCGCGCCATCGTTCGCGCACGCAAAGCGAGTGGCGGAATATCTAGCTGGCGAGCGCGGTGACTTCGGTGGGCAGAAATGCCCCCGGCGATTGCAGGCGCGCGCTGATTTCGGCGACCGTCACCGGCCTGCCGAAGCGGAAGCCCTGCATCGAATGGACGCCGGCCGCGCGCAGGAAGAGCTGCTGGTCGGCTGTCTCCACGCCTTCCGCGGTGACCTGCATGCCGAGGCCGCGCCCGAGGCTGACGATCGCGTGCACGATGGCCGCGGCATCGGAGGCCGTTTCGATCGATCGCACGAAACTGCGGTCGATCTTGAGTTTGTCGAACGGAAAGCGGCGCAGATAGAGCAAGCTTGAATAGCCGGTGCCGAAATCGTCGAGCGCAAGCCGCACGCCGAGCGCCTTGAGGCGCACCATGGCGGCCTCCGCGGTGTCCACGTTGCCGAGCAAGACGCTTTCGGTCAGTTCAAGTTCGAGACGTGTCGGATTGAAGCGCGTTTCGCGCAAGATCTTCTCGACGACCTCGACGAAATCAATGCGCCGGAATTGAAGTGACGACACGTTGACCGCAATGGTGAGATCCGGCCACGCCCTGCCGTCCAAGCAGGCCCTGCGCAGCACCCAGTTTCCGAGATCGATGATCAAGCCGCTGTGCTCGGCAATGGCGATGAATTCGCTCGGCGGTATTTCGCCGCGCGTCGGATGCGTCCAGCGGCAGAGCGCCTCGACACCGACGACCTTTTCGCCACTCTTGTTGACGACCGGCTGGTACACAAGCTGCAGGCGGCCGTTCTCGATCGCCTCGCGCAAATCGGCTTCGAGCAGTTTGCGGCTCGAGAGATCGGCATCCATTGCCGCGTCGTAGATGCAGGCGCGATTGCGGCCTTCATTCTTCGCGCGATAGAGCGCCATATCGGCGTAGCGCATGATGTCGGTTGCGGTCCCGCACTTGTTGTCGACCATCGCAATACCGAGCGAGGCACCGATGATGATATTCTGCCCATTGATGATGTAGGGAGCGCAGATTGCACCGATGATGCGCTGCGCCAGGGCCATCATCTGTTCGCTGTCGCCCGCGATCGAGGAGATGACCGCGAACTCATCGCCGCCGAGGCGTGCGACCAGATCGCCGCCGCGCAGCGTGTGCGAGAGGCGCAGCGTCACGTTGCGGATGAGCTCGTCGCCTACGTGGTGGCCGAGCGTATCGTTGACGTCCTTGAAGTGATCGAGGTCGATGTAGAAGACGGCTGCGGGTGCGGTACCGGCGCGCACTTCCTCGATCACCGCTTCCAAACGTTCCCCGAAATAGATCCGGTTAGGCAGGCCGCACAGCGGATCGTGCATGGCGAGATGGCGCAGGCGCGACTCGCCGGCGGCGATGGCTGCCGCCGTCCGGCGCATATAGCGCAGCACGAAAGCGGCGAGCAACGCGAAGCCGATGAGTGCGACTGCGATGAACGGCACCACGTTGTGGACGATTTCGGCGCCCGGCTGCTTCGGTGTCCAGGCAAAACGGCCGATGACCTTGCCGTCCGAGTCGTTCAGATCAAAAGCGAGATCGCCGACCGGCACTGGATCCTGATCGAGCTTGCGCAGATTGTTGAGTTGCAATTGTCCGGCGATGCGCGAGAGCACTCCGTCGTCGATGAATTTCACCGACACGAGGATTGGCGCAACACCGTCGATCGATGCCGGAATGCTATCGCTCGGACCGACGACAACCGCCGCGATCACGGCGGGCCGGCCCATCAGGCGACGGATCACGGCCGTTTGCCGGTGCGCGCCGTGCTCGGCCGGGTTCACCTGGTTGAGACGGATCGCGCCCGGCGGGCTCTGATCGCGACCACGCATGAAGTCGATGACCGGAGCGAGTCCGGGGCGAGCGGCCGCGAGCCATTTCGCATCGGCCGGGCGATGATCGACCAAAGAGTAGACCATCCTGTCACTGCGATCGAAGACGAAGACGTAGTCGTGATCGAAGTACGCTTCCAGCCACGTGCCGACGCGTTGATTGACCCAATCGTAATCGAACGACTGGCGAATGTGCTGGATCGCGCCATCCGAGGAGGCGACGCTTTCCGCTTCGCGCAAAACGCGCTCGCCGTAGTTGGTGAGCGCGCGCGAGAACATCTGTCTCTCATGATCGACGGCAACCACGTCCGCGCGCTGGGCCGACGACAAAACGGCGACGACGATGCAAATGATCGCAACGGCGACGATGACGCCAATCGGGACAACCACGCTCAGCCGAGCGCGATCCCAACTGGTGTATTGTCGCGCATCGGAAGCGCGCGAACGAGCCACAGCCGACACGGTTGGAGTCCCTTAAAGCGTCCTGCCCATTAGCTTTTTCGAGCCGGAAGCTAGGGAATAATACTTGCTATTCGCTTTCGTTCACCAATAAGTCGGCGCAGTTTGGCTCGGGAACCTGCAATTCGCCCGGCTCTGTTAACTGGCAGTAAAAGAATTCTTCGCGGTGCGCGCGGCTTAATTAATTAATTGGAAAGCGCAAATTTATTCGGTGATTTAGCGATCGCCGTCGCTCAAGTGGAACTGCGGTAGGGCGGCCGCGGAATTGCGATGTGCGCGGCGCGCAGCGCCGACGACCAGCGTTCGCGCAAGTCCAGGAAGTAGGGCTCGCCTGGCTCGATGCGGTAGTTCACCTCCGCCTGGCATGAGTCCCGGCGCACGACCAGGATATCGATCGGCAGACCGACACCGAGATTGGAACGCATGGTCGAATCCATGGAGATCAGGCCGATCTTCAGTGCATCGTAAAGATCGGTGTCGAAGGCGATGGCGCGGTCGAGAACCGGTTTGCCGTATTTGTGCTCGCCGATCTGAAGATAGGGCGTATCGATGGTGCACTCGATGAAATTCCCGGCCGAGTAGATCATGAACAACTGCAGCCGGCCGCCCCTGATCTGACCACCGAACAGAAACGCGACTTCATGATCGACTTCCGCGGCGTCCAGAACCTTGCCTTCTGCGAACTGCAGGTTGCGGATTGTCCGTCCGATGCGTTGCGCTGCCTGGAACATCGTCGGCGCGTTCATTAGCGTTTCGATCTCGCCCGTGTCCGGATTTTGCACGCCTTCGGTCAGGGTCGAGCGCACCGACTGGCTGAGCGACAGGTTTCCGGAGGAGGCAAGCGCCAGAATGCGTTCACCCGGCTGCGAATAGACATGCAGCTTGCGGAACGTGGAGACGTTGTCGAGGCCCGCGTTGGTGCGCGTATCCGCAACCATGACGAGACCGGCTTGGACGAGAATTCCGCAACAATAGGTCATGTGATTTTTTTACTAGAAATCCGGACACGAGTTATAGCGATGCGAGTGACCTTTCGGCAATGCATCACTTTCAATTCTGAATCTGTTGACGCGCCTGGGCCACACGTACAGCTACCGTCAGGGTTTCGCCGGCACCCCCGTAGCGGGTGCCCCGCACCGGCGCGGCCCCAAGGTAATCCAGACCCACCGCCACCCGCACATGGGCATCAGTGGTGGAGATGCCATTGGTCGGGTCGAAGCCGACCCAGCCCAGATTCTCGATAAAGGCCTCCGCCCAGGCGTGGCCGGCCTCCTGCGACGTTACGCCGTCGACGCGGTGGAAGTGGCCCCCCACGTAGCGCGCCGGGATGCCGAGGGATCGCGCCGCCGCCACAAAAATATGGGTGATGTCCTGACAGACGCCTCGCCGCAGCGCGAACGCTTCCGCGGCGGTCGTGGCGGTGTGGGTGGGATCGGTGTCGAAGGCGATTTCGCGATTGAGCCCTTTGAGAAGCGCGTGCAGCAGCGCCAGATTGTCGCCGCGCGTATCGGCGCGGATTGCTGTCGCGAACTGGGTGATCGTGTGGTCTGCATGGGTCAGCGATGTCTCGCGCAGAAAGAGCTGGGGCGGAAAACGTTCGACGGCACCCTCGACGCGGCCGTTGGTGTCCTGCGTGTCGACTTCGCCATTGACCTCGACGCTGAGTTTTTCGAACGGACCCTCGGCCGTGAACGAATGAATGATGTTGCCGAACGCGTCCTCATGCTGATGCAAAAGACAATCTTCGGACAGATCGACGCGCCAGGACAGGACGTGCTGTCCTTCATGGTCGCGCGGCGTCAGGCGCAGCAATTGCGTCACGCCGGATGGCGGCGTGTCATAGGTGTAGGTGGTCGCGTGGGAAATGTGAATCCGCATAATAACGTCAGGCTTCCGGGACGCGATTGGAGGACAGGGGCCTTTGCATTGTCATGCCCGGGCATAGCCGTCCGAAGGACGGCGTGTTTTCGCACGCCTATGTCCCGGGCATCCACATCTTTCTCCTCAGACTAAAGACGTGAATGGCCGGAACAAGTCCGGCCATGACAAAATCTGAGTGCAACTCACATCCGGAAAAAAGGCAGGCGGGCTCTTCGTTGGCCTTGACGAGCGGCAACTCATGTCAGGAATTGCTCGGTGATCGAGGCGCCTAGCCGGTTGTTTTCGAGAATAAACTCGCCGATGAACTCGTGCAGGCCGCGCTGAAAAATTCCATCCATCCGGCTGTTCTGCAACCGCGTGCGAATGCCGCGTGCCTGCCGTTGCGTCGGGCCTTGCCGGCCATAGGCGCCGGCGATCGAATCGAGATTGCGCACGATGGCCTCGTAGCAGGATGAAAGCGAACGTGGCATCTCATCGCGCAGGATCAGAAGGTCGGCGACCAGCCAGGGCTTCAGGCTCTCGCGATAGACCCAGTGATAGGCCGTAAGCGCCGACACCGAACGCAGGATCGCGGCCCACTGGAAATAATCCAGCGGTCCGCCGACACGCTCGTTTTCCGGCAGTAGCAGATGATATTTGACATCAAGGATGCGCGCGGTGTTGTCGGCGCGCTCGACGTAAACGCCCAGCCGCGAAAACCAGTAGGCGTCGTTGCGCAGCATGGTGCGGTAGGCGGAGCCGTCGAAACGCAGGGACAACTCCTGCACCCAACGGAGAAACCGTGAAAATTCTTCGCGCGAAGTCGGGCCGTTGCCATAGCGCTTGAGCTCGAGCCAGGTGCCGTTGATGGCGTCCCACATTTCCATTGTCAGGGCGGTGCGCACGGCGCGCGCGTTGCCGCGGGCAAGCTCGAAGCAGGAGCGGATCGATGAGGAATTGGCGGTGGAGAAGGCGAGAAAATCGGTGACGTTCTCCTCGTTGGCTTCGTCATAGAGTTTGAAGAACGCGTTGGCGCAGCCCGCGGTCGCGACCGCGGATTCCCATTCATTGCTGGCGCCGACATAGGCGAGGGGAAGCGCCGACAGACGCTGCGTGGCATCGAGAATGCGCGCAAGATATTCCGCGCGTTCGACGTAACGCGAAAGCCAGTAGAGGTTATCGGCGGTCCGCGAAAGCATCACACATCCGAGAAAAAAGTAGTCATCCGTCCAGCACCCATGTGTCCTTCGTGCCGCCGCCCTGGCTGGAATTCACCACCAGCGAGCCTTCCTTCAGCGCAACGCGAGTCAATCCGCCCGGCACGATGCGCACGCCGTCGCGCCCGGTGAGCACGAAGGGCCGCAGGTCGACATGCCGCGGCGCCACGCCTTGCTCGACGCAGGTCGGGCAGGTGGAGAGCGCCAATGTCGGCTGGGCGATGAAATTCTTCGGAGAGGTCTTCAGCTTGGCGCGGAACTGCTCGATGCCGATCTTGCTCGCGGCGGGCCCGATCAGCATGCCGTAGCCGCCAGAGCCATGCACTTCCTTCACCACCAACTCATGCAGGTGGTCGAGCACATAAGCGAGGTGTTCTTCTTCGCGGCAGCGCCAGGTCGGCACCGTTTTCAGCAAGGGCTCTTCGCCGAGATAGAATTTCACGATCGCCGGCATGAAGCTGTAGATCGCCTTGTCGTCGGCGATACCGGTGCCCACCGCATTCGCCAGCGTGACGTTGCCCGCGGTGTAGGCGGCCATCAGGCCGGCCACACCGAGGGCGGAGTCCGGACGGAAAGTGAGAGGATCGATAAAGTCGTCGTCGATGCGGCGATAGATGACATCGACGCGCTGCGGGCCTTGCGTCGTGCGCATGTATGCGACTTCGTCCTTGACGAAGAGATCGCGCCCCTCGACCAATTCGACGCCGAGCTTGTCCGCAAGGAAGGAATGTTCGTAGTAAGCGGAATTGAACACGCCGGGCGTGAGCAGCACGACATTCGGATCGCGCGACGCCGAGAAAGGCGCCACCGATTTCAATGTGGCGAGCAGCTCGTCCGGATAGTTCTCGACCGGCGCGATGCGATGGCGCGAGAACAATTCGGGGAAAAGCCGCATCATGATTTCGCGGTTCTCCAGCATGTAGGAAACGCCGGACGGCGTGCGCGCATTGTCTTCGAGGACGTAAAATGTCTCGGCATCGACGCGCACGATGTCGATGCCGGCAACATGCACGTAGATATCGTGAGGCACTTTCTGCCCGCTCATCTCGGGACGGAAGGCGGGATTGCGGAAGACGAGATCGTCAGGCACGAGACCGGCGCGCAGGATTTCGCGCGTACCGTAGATGTCCTTGATAAAGGCGTTCAGCGCATTGACGCGCTGGGTCAGTCCTTTTTCCAGGAGCCGCCATTCCGCGCCAGCCATGATGCGCGGGATGACATCAAACGGGATCAGCCGTTCCTGTGCGTCGGCCTCTCCGTAGACGGCGAAGGTGATGCCTATCCGGCGGAAGATCAGCTCGGCTTCGCGGCGCCGGTAGTCGAGGACGTCGGGCGGCACATCGGCGAGCCAGCGCGCGAGCTCGCCATAGGCCGGGCGCACGCCGCCGTCCTGTCCCTTCATTTCATCGAAGGCGGCAACCATTCCCGGCCCCCACTGACAGCCGCTTATGCAACGCTTGTTCCGACCTAACGTTCGTAGCTTTCCACAGTTCACCATTGCAAGCTTCAGGCCAAGCAAAAGTGCTGCGAAAACGGTAGTTTAGGAGGGTCACCCGGGCGCCGATAATGCCTTTGCCTAATAAATAAGCGGGTACAGGACCCCATGGCTTGAGCGGGTGCCAACGTCACGCTACGTCTCGTGCTCTGCCGAAAAAGGACTGCGTCATGAGTGCCAAGCCCGACATCGTCACCGCTGCCGTGCTGGTGATAGGCGACGAGATTCTGTCGGGGCGCACCAAGGACAAGAATATCGGCTACATCGCCGACTACCTCACCGCGATCGGCATCGATCTGAAGGAAGTGCGGGTGGTCGCCGACGATGCTCCGGAAATCGTCGAAGCGCTCGACGCCCTGCGTGCGAAATATACCTACGTGTTCACCACCGGTGGCATCGGGCCGACGCACGACGACATCACGGCCGATTGCGTGGCCGAAGCTTTCGGGACCGCGCTGGAATTCCACCCTGAAGCCGTCGCCATCCTGAAGGAGCGTCTCGCCAAGACCGGCGGCGAACTCAACGAGGCGCGCATGCGCATGGCGCGCATCCCGCGCGGCGCGAGCCTTGTCGCCAACAAGGTCTCGGGTGCGCCCGGCTTCTGGATCGGCAATGTCATCACCATGGCCGGGATTCCGGCGGTGATGCAGGCGATGCTTGATGAAGTCGCGCCGAAATTGAAAACAGGCATGAAGCTGCTGTCGGAAACGATCCGCGCCGATGCCAAGGAAGGCGACGTCGGCACCGAACTCGGCGCCATCGCCAAGGCGCATCCGGAGACGATCATCGGCAGCTATCCGTTCATCGACGAGAAGAGCGGCCCGAACACGAACATCGTGGTGCGCTCGCGCGATGCGGACAAGCTCGCGGTGGTGAAAGCCGAGGTCGAAGGTATGCTGAAGAAGGTGAAAGCGCAGCTTTCGACGGCGCGCTAGAATTGCCTATGGCGAAACCGCAAGCCGAAAATTCACCGAGATCTGACAAGATCTTTCCCGTTTCGTGGGATCAGTTTCACCGCGACTCGCGCGCGCTCGCGTGGCGCCTGCATGAGTCCGGGCCGTTCGAGGCAATCGTCTGCATCACGCGCGGCGGCCTTGTTCCTGCGGCCATTGTCGCGCGCGAGCTGAATGTAAGGATGATCGAAACGGTCTCTGTGCTGAGCTACCGCGACTACAATAATCAAGGAGACGTCAAGGTCCTCAAGGGCATCGCGCCCGAGGTGAAGGACCTGCAAGCGAAGGGGAAGGGCGTTCTCATCGTCGACGATCTGGTCGACACTGGCAAAACCGCCCGTGTCGTGCGCGACATGTTGCCGAAGGCGCATTTCGCGACCGTCTACGCAAAGCCGATGGGTCGGCCATTGGTGGACACCTTCATCACCGAAGTGTCACAGGACACCTGGATCTATTTTCCATGGGATACGGGTCTCGCGTTCCAGCCGCCGATCCGCGAGGGTGGGGACTAGAGGCGTCTTAGCGGCCGGACTTAAAGTATTTTCGCAGATACGGTTCATCGATAGCGCGGGAAGTGGAGTAAACGGAATGCTGACACGACGTCACTTGCTCGCCGGGGCTGCCGCGCTCGCCGCAGGTGTTCCGGGTGCCGGCGCCCAATCGAACTTTGCGAGCCAGCCGATCCATATTCTTGTCGGCTACGCGGCCGGTGGCGGGGTCGATATCGTGGCGCGGTTGCTGCAGGAACCGATGAAGGCGGCACTCGGCCAGCCGATCATCATCGAGAACCGCACGGGTGCGAGCGCGATGCTCGCAACAGGCGCTGTCGCGAAGGCGCCGCCCGACGGCTACATGCTGCTGATGGCGGCCTCCGGGGAGGTTGCGATCAATCATTTTCTCTTCAAGGAGAAGATGGCCTACGACCCGGTGAAGGAGCTTGTGCCGATCGCCATGATCGGCAGCGTGCCGTGTGTCGTTGTCGTCGCCGATGCGACGCCGGTGCGCAATCCGAAAGAGCTGATCGCTTACGCCAAGGCCAATCCGGGCAAGCTGTCGTTCTCGTCGTCGGGTATCGGCAATCCGCAGCAGCTGGCCGGCGAACTGATGAACAGCATGGCCGGAATCCAGGTCCTGCACGTGCCCTATCGCGGCTCCGCCCCGGCGGTTACGGATGTCGCAACCGGTGCCGTCACCATGAGCTTTGCAAGTCTCGCTGCGGCGCTGCCGTTGATGCAGGCCGGAAAGATTTGCGCGATCGCGGTCACCTCACGTGAGCGAATGCCGCAATTGCCTGACGTCGCGCCGTTGAACGAAGGCTCGCCCGGTCTTGCGGAATACGAGTTACTCAACTGGTTTGCCATGTTCGGCACGGGCGGCACGCCGTCCGAGATCGTCGAGCGTCTGAACGCGATCGTGAATACGGCGCTCAGGGACCCGGCCATCGCCGACAAATTGCTGCCGCAGGGTATCGTGCCGAAGCCAATGAAGGTTGCCGAGTTCAAGGCTTTCGTCGAAGCCGAGCGCACGAAATTCGGAAAGATTGTCGAGCAGGCCAATATCAAATTGAGCAACTGAATATAGGCTTGCGCAGATTTTGTGTGAAAATTCCTCGAAGCAAACTGTGCGGCGCCGACGGTGTGCGCAGATTTTTAGGATAAGGAGGCGGGGAGGGGAGATGTCCGCTAAGGGCCAAAAGCCGACATTGGTCGGCTATTCGATCACTCCATCAGCACTGCCGCGCAGCGAAGTTCGGCCGCGATCTCGGCAAATTGTTCGCTGCGTCCCTCCGCCCAACGCCACCAATCGCAACGCTTCGTGGCAACCAAGTATCAGCGAATCGAAATCGCCCGAAAGTAGGGAAAATGCACCGCCACCTGTTGCTGGGCGTACCGATAGCGTGTTCACTCCGCAGTTCGTGGCCACGCGAGAACCGGCAACCATATCGCTTGCGTTCTCCCGGCAACTTCACCGAGCTTTTGGGAGGAACCCGATGAGTGCGCTCCGTCTTGACCAGTTCCTCGCAAGCGCAGCACTTCTGTTCATTCTAGCTGCGCCGGTACCTGCGCTCGGGCAACAGACGGAGCCGTCTCAGACAGGTCTACGCGCCCCGTCGAAAGCAGGCGATGCCTCAGCCGGCGATGCGCTCACCTCACCGCCGGCCAGCGCTACGCAGGCACCCGCTCCAGCGATTGCGCCCGAAGAGAGCCGGGCGCCCGACCGAATTACCGTGCTCGATCCTGCTGACCGCGCGATTGCGGAACGGATTCGCGATCTCCTGGACACAAAACCGAACCGCATCTTCGCCGACGAAAAGGCGCATGCGGCTGTCGAAGCCTTCTATCAAAAGCGCAATCTGGCGCCGCTTTGGCTCGACAAGGGCGTGGAGAATGCGCGGAGCAAGGCGGTGATTGCCCGCCTCAAGAATGCCGACGCCGACGGTCTCGACCATGCCGACTACAAGACACCGACCTTTGGTGGGCTTTCGCCGGATGCGCTGGCGGAGGCCGAACTGAGCCTCACGCAGACTGTGCTTACCTATGCGCGGCACTTGCAGGCCGGACGTGTTCCCCATCGCCAAGTGAGAGAGGACAACATCGCGCTGCCGCAACGCGCGCCCGATCCGGCCGTGGTGCTAGCGGCCGTCGCCGAGGGGGACGACGCCAGCCAGGCGCTCGATCAGTTCAGCCCGCCATACGAGCACTATCGGAAGCTCAAAGCCGCGCTGTCGCAGCTGCGCGGCAGGACGGCCGGCGGTGCTCGCGACGGGATCGCAGCGGGTCGGATGCTCACCTTCAACCGCAAGCATCCGATGGAAGATGCCCGCGTGCCGCAATTGCGCGAGCGTCTTGGTGTTCCCGGCGAGGCTACCGATCTGCGCTATGATGAGAAACTCGCTGGAGCCGTCAAAGAATATCAGCGGGGCAACGATCTGCCTCCGACCGGCAATCTGGATGCTCGCACGGTCAAAAAGCTCAATCCCACGAACGACAGCCGCATCGATACTATCATCGCCAACATGGAACGCTGGCGCTGGTACCACCGCGACATCCGCAAATCGCGTGTGGAGGTCAATGAGCCCGACTTCACCCTCAAGGTGATCCACGACGGACGGCAGGTGTGGACCTCGCGCGTTGTGATCGGCAAGCCGAGCATGCCGAGCCCGCTGCTGGCGCAACAGATGGATTCCATCACCATCAACCCGACCTGGAAGGTGCCGGCGTCGATCGTTCGGAACGAGTATCTGCCGGCGGAGGCGAGAGAGCCCGGCGCAATGGCGCGCATGGGGTTGCGCGTGAAACGCGTCAACGGCGAGGTGGAGATCACGATGCCGCCGGGCGGCAAGAATCCGCTCGGGCACATTCGGTTCAATTTCTTCAATCGTCTGACGGTGTTTCAGCACGACACCCCGGACCAATACCTGTTCGCCCACGTTGTGCGGGCCGAGAGTCACGGCTGCATGCGCGTGCAGGATGCTCCCAAATACGCCGAAGTCCTTGCCGGCATGGTGCACCCTGAGGAGCAGTGGACGGCGGAGAAGATCAAGAGTTTTTACGCCGGCGGCACCGAGCAGGAGATTTCGCTGGGGTCGGGGCCGATCTGGATCTACTGGACCTATCAGACTGCCTTTGTCGACGACGCGGGCAAGTTGCAAATACGCCGCGATCTCTACAACCTCGACAGCCGTACGCTGGCAGCGATCAAGGGCGCGCGCGAGATTGCCAATCCGGCATCGGAGAGCAAATCCGAGCCGACGATGGCGACTCCTGCGCCTGCCGCGCCCGCCCACCGCCGCAAAGCCGCTCCCATGGGTCACGCTCGATCGTAGCGGTTCGATCGGGGGAATGGCCCGTGAGCAGACAGACACGCAGCGGCAAATTGCATTTGCGCCAGGAGACTTTAAAAATTGTCGAAGCTACTACTTACTACGCACTTACTAATTCCTCCGACCTTCAGCACCGTGCCTTTACTCAAACCACTCAATCCCTTATCGCTTTCGCGCCACAGATTGAGCAACTGATCCGGATTGGGTGTATCATCCGGGCGCAGAAACGCCCCGCAGGGGAGGACACTATGAACGTCAAGCCGAATACCGAGAACGCGAAGCCGGTTGACGACAAGCGCTCGCATCATGTGCGTCCGCTGGAAATGCCGTGGGAGAAAATGCGGTTTCCGGGTTGCAAGACCAAGACGCTGCTGTTCGATCCCAAGAGCGGCCTTGCGACCGTGCTGATCGAGATGGAGCCGGGCGCGACGCTGCCGGACCACGAGCATGTCCTGATCGAGCAGACTTACGTGCTCGAAGGATCGCTGGTGGACAAGGAAGGCCCCGACACCGGCCTCGAGGTGAAGGCTGGCGAGTTCGTCTGGCGTCCGGCGGGCAGCCGGCACGTCGCCTATTGTCCGAATGGCGGCAAGATGATCGCGATCTTCCAGGTGCCCAACAAATTTTTCGAGAAGGACGGCAAGGTGACCGACGCCGGTGGCAAGGACTGGCAGTCGTCCTGGGGGCACGTGTTACCGAGCTAGTTTAAATCGCCGCCGCGTGGGCTTACCCGCCGCGCGCCGGCGGGTGAGTGAAGTTTGCTGCGCGGACGTGGCGGAATGGTAGACGCAAGGGACTTAAAATCCCTTGGGAGATTTCCCGTGAGGGTTCGAGTCCCTCCGTCCGCACCAACAAACTAAAGCACTTATCAGCACTGTGAGATCGTGAGTGTGGCGACGGCGAGGCTTGTTCCTCGCTATTTTTGTTGCCAGCGGCGCGGCCGAAATGGCACGCTCGCTTCGGTCGCGAAGCTGCGAAATCCGACATCCCCCGAAAGCCGGAAAACGCTCTGTAACATTTGGCACAGCGTGGCTGGCGAAACGTGGCTACAGATCAGGCCAGTGCAGGTTTCGCAGAGCAGGGAGATCAAACATGTCGGTCGGCAGGGCAGATGCAAATGGAGCCGGTTCGGTCAAGTCCGCCGGTGACGGCGTCCGCAACAGCAGACAGCGCTGCTTCCAGCAAAGGAATGCCCAAGGCCGGGCTTGCCGATGGTGCGAACACAACTTGGTCGACCGCGCGAAAGCCTGTTCAGGTCGCGGAGGCTCCGAAACGGTCCGCTGCGCTTGATTTCAAGGCCATCGACAAAGCCGTCGACGACTTGCAGTATGCGCGCCTCCGTTTTGCCGTTGCCAGCAGAAACTACGCGGAAGCACGAAAAACGATGAGACCCAAGCAAGTTATAACATCGGGAAAGATCTATATCAAAAGGCACAGATCGACCTTGGAAAGGTCATCGACGATCAGAAGAAGCGAGCCGAAGACAGCTCTCTCTACCCGCGTGGTCACGGTCTAAAAAATTCCGGCCAGGTGAGGCAGCAGGAGCAGAAAATTTTGGATCACGCTAAGACGCCGCTACTAAAAAGTTATCTTGCAGAAGCCATAAACGAGAATCGAGGTCTGCGCGCGCCTGACGAACTGAAGGCCCTCAGTGTCAAAATACAAATGCAGGCGAAAAACGGCGGCCTCAATCCCGCTCAAAAGATCGAAGCAACACATATCATCAAGGATGCGACGGACGCTGTGATCGGCCAGCACTGGGATGAGGCTGGTCTGATACCCGATCTGGTGACAACAGTTCGGCTCGGTCGGTTGGACAAGCTGTTGGATGGCGTGACAGGGAAGGCCGAAAAATTCGACCTGGATTTGTTTGATCAGGTGACCGCGAACATCAAGTCAAAGATGTACGGGCCCGATGAGAACACCAAAGAGTTTGACGATATCGTCGCGACGTACCGTGCGCGGTTGACGCCAGAGATAAACATCGGTCCTTGAAGACGACCGCCAAGCGATCTCCCAGGGGCCTAAAATCCCTTGGGAGATTTCCCGTGCGGGTTCGAGTCCCTCTGTCCGCACCAAAATTCTTTCAGCTCGTTCTTCATGTAAAATCTTTAAAGTTAAACCCGAATAACAAACGCAGTATCAGCTTAACTTGAAGAATGTCTGATTAGTCCTTGCCGCAACTCGCTGTCGGAACTCAGCAGCGACGAAACACGCGGCGCGGTCCGCTCTCGCCTTCCTGCTGCGCCATCGTGCGGCGATCGGCGCTGAATTCGCTGAACTCCGTATACAGCTTCTCGCCCTTCCAGAACCAGTACATGACGATTTTGTCGTCCCGGTAATCGTAGTCGCTGACTTTCAGCCTGCGTGTCGGCGTGCGGTCGTGGAACATCGCGATCAGCATGTCGGGGCGAAAATTGTAATCACCGGCATCGCTGCACCATTTGCCCGAGATGTCCTTGAACGAAAGCGCCGTTGCCTGCGCGACTGCCCCGACAGTGAACAGCGCGACGAGAATGGACATTCGCGAGATCATTCAGCCCCCCAGGAATCGCGAACGATATCGTACCCAACTCAGGCCGCGTGGGGAACGTCGATCAGTCAACGATCTCATCTGCACGCGCGGTCAGCGCGGTTGGCAATCTGATGCCAAGAGTTTTCGCGGTGGTGAGATTGATGATCAGTTCGACTTTCGTGGACTGCTGGATGGCAAGTTCTCCAGGCTTCTCTCCCTTGAGAATGCGCCCGACATAGATTCCGGCCTGACGGAAAGGCTCTGTCGAACTGTCGCCATAGCTCATCAGGCCGCCCGCCGCGGCAAATGCGCGATATTGGTAGATCGACGGCATCATGTAGCGCAGTGTCAGAGCTGCAAGACGTTCGCTGCTGGCATTGAATAACGGATCGGTGCCGATCACGAGGGCGCGAACGCCAAGTTCTCGCAAGCTTGCAAACGCGGGTTCGAAGTCGGCTTCATTCGTTGCATGCTGAACGTAAATCTGAATCCCGAGTTCTTTGGCCGCCGCCTTGACATCTTTCGCGATGGTTTCGGCATTGGAATTTGTCGGGTTAATCAGCAATCCAAAAATCGTCGTCGAAGGCACGACGCCGTGCAGAAGCTCAAGGCGTTTTGCTCCGAGCTCGACATTCAACAAACTCACGCCGGTAAGATTTCCGCCAGGTTTGCTCAGGCTTGCAACAAGCCCAAGCTTCACGGGGTCGGCGCCGACTTCGAAAACGACGGGGAGTGTGGTGGTCGCAGCCTTTGCAGCGACGGCGGCTGGCGTCGTAATTGCCAGGATCACGTCCACATTGAAACGAACCAGGTCTGCGGCCATCGCCGGTAAGCGCTCGTAATGGCCGTCGGCCCAGCGGGATTCGATCGTAACGTTCTGGCCTTCGACGAAGCCGGCTTCGCTCAACCCTTTGCGAACCGAAGCGACGCGTGAGGCGTAAGCATCCGCCGAGGTACTGCCAAGAAGGCCTATCACCGGCTTTTTTGCTTTTTGCGCCCACGCAGAGGGGGGCCATGCGGACAGCGGCCATGCCGTGGCCGGGACGAAGGCGACCTTGATGAAATCTCGCCGGCGCACGCAATCATGCTCCAAATGGCTTCGCGTGCTCGAAAGGCTAGCGCAGATTGACGCGCCCGCGCGAGCCGCTTGTCCGCTACAATACCTGCCATGAACGAGGGCGACATCAACGCATTGACGGCGTGGTTGGCCAAAGCCGGCCTGAGCGGCGAACCGGAAGATACGCTGGTGAGTGGCTTCTGCGATCGCGCCGTTGCCGCCGGCCTGCCCATCAGTCGGGCGCAGGTTTTCATCGATACGCTTCACCCGGTGTACGAAGGGCGCCTGGTTCGTTGGGGCTACGCGCCGTCGCGTCCGGTCGTGCAGGAATACGGACGCACGGGCTCAGCCACGGACGCCTCGACAGAAGACGTCGCGCGCTGGCGCGCGAGTCCGTTCTTTCACATGTTGCAGACCGGCGACAGCATGCTGCATCGCCGTGTCGCGGAAAAGAGCGAACCCGATTTTCCGGTCTTCAAGGATTATCGCGCCGACGGCATGACCGACTACATCGCCATCATCAACCGTTTCGCGCCTGATTACACGATCGGCGAAATGGATTGCATCTATTCATCGTGGCTGACGTCGCGCCCCGATGGTTTCACCGATGCACATGTTGCTGCAATCAAGCGTGTCGTGCCCACGCTTGCGCTGGCGTTCAAGGCGGCCGCACTCGCGCGCATGACCGGCACCTTGATGGAAACTTATCTCGGCCGTGATGCAGGGCGACGGGTACTCAGCGGCCGCATCATGCGCGGCGTGACTGAGCGTATCGATGCCGCCATCTGGTTCAGCGACCTGCGTGGCTTCACCCGGATCACCAATTCATCGCCGGAGCAGATCATTCCGCTGTTGAACGATTATGCCGACGTCGTTGTTTCGGCGATTCACGCGCAGGGTGGGGACGTGCTCAAGCTGATCGGCGACGGCATTCTTGCAATCTTTACGGCTGAAGATCGCGCGCACGCCTGTGCGGCCGCGCTTGCTGCTACGGTCGAAGCACAAAAGCAGGTGCAGACACTTAGCGCGCGGCGTGCACGCGAGTCGCTGCCGATCACCGATATGTATGTCGGTCTGCATGTGGGTGAGGTGTTCTACGGAAATATCGGAAGCACCGATCGGCTCGATTTCACCGTGGTCGGCCCGGCGGTCAATGAAACAAGCCGCATCGCTGCCATGTGTCGCTCCGTCGACCAACCGCTTCTGGTCTCGGAGACCTTCGCCAATGTCGAGGGGATGCGCGGTCATCTCATATCGGTTGGCCGCTATGCCTTGCGTGGGGTCGCGCAGCCGCAGGAGCTTTTCACACTGGATCCGGCTCGCACCGTTTAGAACCTGTCCAGCACTCACGTGTCCTTGACTGGACAGAAGCGGTCTTCGCGTCTGGTATCGTTCGGAACATTGCACAGCAAAGCGTAGCCACCATGCATCACTTGAACCGGCGTGAATTCAGCGGACTTTGCGCGGCGCTTGCCTCGTTAGCCGCTTTCGATGCGACGTCTGGCACGGCCTCCGCCGCTGAAGGCCGCACGGTGAAGTTTCGCGACGGCGCAGTCGTCCCGGCCTTGGGCCAGGGCTCGGCTAATCTCGGAAAGGGAAGGCGCCCTCAAGCCGAGGAAGAAGAAGCGGTACGCACCGGCCTTTCTCTCGGGATGACGCTGATCGACACGGCGGAAATGTACGGCTCGGAGGAATTCCTGGGTCGCGCCATCGCCGGCCAGCGCGATCGCATTTTTCTGGTGTCAAAGGTTTGGCCCAATCATGTGGCGGGAGACGGCATCACGCGCGCTTGCGAGGCAAGCCTCAAACGCCTCGGCACCGACCATCTCGACCTTTACCTCCTGCATTGGCCGAACGGCGTCACCAACGTTGCGCACGTCGTGAGCATGTTTGAAAAATTGCGCTCCGCGGGAAAGATTCGCGCCTGGGGAGTCTCCAATTTCAGCGTTCGTGACATGGAGAATCTCTTCCGTGTTCCGCAGGGCGATCGCTGCGCGACCAATCAACTTCCTTACAGCATCGGCGACCGCGGCATTGAACGTGATGTGCTTCCATGGTGCCAGCGGCACGGCATGCCGATCATGGCCTATTCGCCGCTCGGTGGACCCGGCGCCAGCGTGCTGCGTGATCCCACTTTGGCACGTATCGGTGCGGCGCATGGCTGCTCTGCGGCTGCCGTTGCTCTCGCTTGGGCCATCCGCAACGGTAACGTCATTGCGATTCCCGAATCCGGCTCCGCCGCGCATGTGAAGGAGAACGCCGTCGCGCTGTCTCTGACACTGACACCGGAAGAGATTCAAACGCTGGAAGCGGCGCATCCACAGGCCAAACGTTAGAATAGCCAACGTCTATTTTACGTTGAGATTATCCGGTGGCGGTATCGGGGCGCCGTCGATTCACGAATCAAATTTTTCTCGCCGCGTATTCCATCACATTCGTGACAAATCTAATTGAACTGGCGCGTCCTGGTGTGTGCGCAAGACTCTGCTAGCTACGGAACAGGGCGACGTACAGTTTCAAGCGAGGCGTTCCATGAGCACAAGCATAGTCAAACTTCTTCCGATCGTTTTCGGTGCGGCGGCTTTAATGGCCACGCCGGCATTCGCCACGACACACAAAAGCAAAGCAATGCACCACTACGCATCCGACTCCGCTTACGCGCCGCAGAACCAGCGACCGCCTGAGGTCTACAGCTGGGATGGACGCGATCTCGGCACCGATCCCGATCCGAATATTCGCTTTCAGCTGCTGCGCGACCAGAATTGGGGCGGCAACTGATTCCGAAAGCTCCAATCGCAAACTAAAAAAAGAGGCCGCTGAGTGAAGCGGCCTCTTTCTTTTCTCAGCGAATGAGCAGCGTGACCAAAATCGCCGCGAGCAGACCGTTTCCGATGAATTGTGCAATCAATATTTCAACGAGAAGCTCGGTGTGGCCGGAGACCATGTACCTCGTGAAAAAGATGCCGAGAAAGCACGCAATAGCGGCGGCAATCACCGCCGTAGCTCTGTCCGACATTCTGTCCCCCCGGCGCGGCGTTATTTTTGTGGAGCCGCCCGCATATTGCCCCAAGGATCGACTTTTTGCTGTTTGACGTCCGGCAGTCTGCTCATCGTAGACTGGTAGGCATCGTCGGTGTCTTTCTGGTAGGCCCGTTTTTCCTGGATCTTCGCTTTCTGTTGATCGCTCATGGCCGGGGGCGCCGAAGCATGCTGCGCATAGGCGCATGGCGCCTGCATCAGAAGCGCGGCCGCGCCTAGCGCTATCAAGAGCAAGTGCAGGACGTGATGCCGGACGGTGGTCGGCGAGGTCAAGAGTGAGTGCATGGTCATCTACCGCATGTCGATACGGAAGCGCCGTTATTATCACACGGCGGCTTCAAAGTCCGCCAGGGATCGTGAGCCGACGCCGGTGCGGCGCCGTCTAATCTTTGCGAAAGACCCTAAGTATTGCTCTCGCAATGAGCCAAAAGACACCAAGTACAACCGCAAGAAGTACAAACGTTTCGGCCAATGCCAGGGCGGAATAGATCAACGCCGCGGCAGAATGAAGTATGGACATTGCGTGGGATCGGCCTGGCGAGGAAATTCTGGTGCCGATTACCTGCCACGCATCGGCAAAGTCTTGTCGATCCCGGACAAGAATTTGATAGTTTTTGCCATCGACGCGAAAGGTCAAGGCGCATCAATCTATTAAAAGGAGGCGGGCGTGGCAGTGAGAATCGAAAAGAGCGGCGCGGTTTGGACGGTGATCCATGATCGGCCGGAAGCGCGGAACGCAATGGACCCCGCAAGCGCGGATGCGCTGACCGCGGCTTTTCTTGAATTCGACGCCGACAAGAAAGCCTCAGTTGCCGTGTTCTACGGTGCAGGCGGATCGTTCTGCGCCGGATGGGATCTCAAATACGTCAGCACGCTGAACGCCGAGTATCCGCTGGGCGAGCTCGACATTCCCTCAATCGGTACTCACGGCAATGGCAAGGAAATTCCGCGCGGGCCTTTGGGTCCTTCTCGCCTCGAGTTGGACAAGCCGGTCATCGCGGCAATCGAGGGGCCGGCCGTCGCCGGTGGAATGGAGCTCGGGCTGTGGTGCGATTTTCGCGTGATGGCGAAGGAGTCCTACTTCGGTGTCTATTGTCGTCGCTGGGGCGTGCCATTGATCGACGGCGGAACGGTGCGTTTGCCGCGCATCGTCGGCCAGGGCCGCGCGTTGGAAATTATTCTGACCGGACGAAAAGTGCCGGCTGAAGAATGTCTCGACATTGGCCTGTGCGAATATGTGACTCCCAAAGGAGGCGCGCGCGCAAAGGCGGAAGAGCTGGCACAGGAGATTGCCCGTTTCCCGCAGGTTTGCGTGCGGGCCGACCGTCGCTCGGCAATCAAGAGCCATGGATTGACGGTCCGCGAGGCGCTGATCCAGGAGTGGTACAACGGACGCGAAGCGTTGATCGAAGACGGCGTTGCCGGAGCCTCGCGCTTCAAGGACGGCCTTGGTCGACACGGCGACTTCGCGAAGATCCGATAGACAGCTGGAGCTTTCCTAAAACAAAGAGCCCCAATCGGCATTACGGGCGCGCTTGAACAGCGCGCCGTCGCGGCGCGAGACCACCTGATCGCTCGCCGACCCGTCGGGCCGGCACAGCTTCAAAGTCGTGTGACCGCCGGCTTTGCGGGGACGAGCAATGACTCGCGCCCCGGCGGGCAATGCCGGTTTTCGCGAAACCGCCAGGTAACTGAACTTCTCGTCTTCCCAGGGAACGTCCACGCGTTTGGTCTGCCGGTGCACGCGCGAGCGGGCAACGCGTTGGGCGAAATGGCACCAATCCGGTGGCTGAAGCGGGCATGCCTTCGCGTGCGGGCAGGGCGCGATCACATGAGCGCCGGCCTCAATCAGCTGGCTGCGCGCGGCAAGAATCCGTTGCCAGCCGGCAGGCGTTCCCGGTTCGACGATCACCAGCGTGTCCGCGGTCAGATCCCAGAGCCGTCGCAAAACAGAATGGCGGACCTTCGGAGCAAGCTCGTTCAGGGCATAGGCCAAAGTGACGAGATCGCGCGTTCCACAATCGATGGCATCGACGGCGGCATCCGCCACGCGCCAGGTGATGTGCGGCAGCTCAGCCCCAGCCGCCAATCGTTCGCCATAGGCGCGAAAGACAGGGCTCGCTTCGACAAGGACGGCCTCGGTGAGGCCGGGCCAGCATTCGGACGCAGCCCAAAGAGCAGTGCCCGGTCCGGCGCCGATATCGAGCGCCGTCTTTGGCGCGAAGTCCGGGCGAACCTCTGCAACGGCGTCAAAACTGGCGCGGACGGCTGCGTAGGTCGCCGGCAGACGCACCGCGAGATAGGCGAGCGCGTCGCGATCGCTTATGGCGCGTGATTTCGTGTCATGCTGTTCATCGCGGTAGCGCTGCGACAGGGCGGCTGCCGTCGCGGCGAGATCAGACAGTGCCGTGCCGTTCAGCGCGTCATCGACGGCGCGGCGCAGGAGAGGTGGAAGGTCCATCGATCACCGTCGCCAGTAAAAATCCGGCTGCCTTCTTAAACAAATGGATGATAAACCGGTTACATGCGGCTGACGATAAACTGCGACATGGGCGAGGGGTTCGGCCTTTATCGCCTTGGCGACGATGCGGCGATGATGGCCCACATCGATCTTGCCAATGTCGCCTGCGGATTTCACGGCTCGGATCCGTCGATCATGCGCGAGACGGTTCGTCTTGCGAAAAAGCACAAGGTCAAGGTCGGCGCACACCCGTCGCTGCCCGATCTTCAGGGCTTCGGCCGCAGGGCCATGGTCATTGCGCCGGCGGAAGTGACTGATCTCGTGACCTATCAGGTTGGCGCATTGAAAGCCTTTCTCGATGCAGAAGGTCTTCCGTTGAACCACGTGAAGCCTCATGGGGCGCTCTATGGCATGGCGGCCCGTGACGGGAAAATTGCGGCGGCAATTGCCGACGCCGTGCTGCCGTTCGGCGTGCCAATTCTCGGTATGGCTTTCACCGCGCACGAAACCGCTTACCGCGACAAGGGAGTCGAACTGATCCCGGAATTCTATGCCGATCTCGACTACGACGGAGACGGCAATCTGATCCTCAGCCGCGTCCATGATGCGGTCGATCCCGCGAAAGCCGCGGCGCGCGTGCTGCGCGTGATGCGGGACCATGCGGTCACGACAACCGCCGGCCGGGATATTCCTGTCAAAGCCGCGACTGTCTGCGTGCATTCTGATACGCCCTCGGCTGTGGCGATTGCCGCCGAGCTGGACCGGGTTCTTCGTCAGGTTCCGGCCCAACCTTGATCTTTTGCAGCCCTTATTCGGCTCTTGTGATGCCAAATTTGTTAGATAGCTGCCTGCCGATGACACGGAACGGTCTTATCAGCACGGTTGCCGCCCTGGGAACGCTCCTCGGGGCTTTGTCGCTGTGCGGATGCACGTCCGACGAGGTCGCCAGCCGCATTCTGGTCGAACCGGAAAGGTTTCAACTCTACAACTGTCCGGAGATTGCGACCGCAAGCCAAGCCAATATGACCCGGCAACATGAGCTCGAGGCGCTTATGATCAAGGCCGGCCCGAGTGCCGGCGGCCAGATCGCGAGCAGCATGGCCTATCGGCCGGAATACAACCAACTGCGCGGGGAGATGGTGCAGCTTCGCAAGGCTGCGGCTGACAAGAATTGCAGGATTACCCCCGGTACTGTCGCGCCTGGTTCCCCTGCGTCCGCCCCGCCGCGCACGGCCCCAAGCAAACAGATCGTCCAGTAATCAGCGGAACTTTTTCCCCGCATGGAACTTGTTGGCGTGGAACCCGCCACGAACCGTGGCCTAAATGGGGGCGAGCATGGGCATTTTGATAAGCATTCTCATAACCTTCCTGGTCATCGTTCTAGTACTTTATTTAATCAACATGCTGCCGATCGATGGGCGGGCGAAGCAGATCGTCCGCGTGATCGTCATCATCATCGGCGTTCTGTCGCTGCTGAAATATCTGGCGATCTACTAGCGCCTAAAGCCTGATCGCCCTTAGCCGCAAAGCGTTGCCGATGACGCTGACCGAGGACAGCGCCATCGCTGCGGCGGCGATGATCGGGGACAGCAGCAGGCCGAAGGCGGGATAGAGCACGCCTGCGGCGATCGGCACGCCGAGCGCATTGTAGATGAATGCGAAAAACAGGTTCTGCCGGATGTTGCGCATCACGGCTTGTGAAAGCACGCGCGCTTTGACGATGCCTGTGAGGTCGCCCTTCAGCAAAGTGACGCCGGCGCTTTCAATCGCGACATCGGAGCCCGTTCCCATGGCGATGCCGACTTCGGCGGCGGCGAGTGCCGGCGCGTCATTGACGCCATCGCCGGCCATGGCGACCGCGCGGCCCTCGCGACGCAACTTTTCGACGACGGCACTTTTCTGATCGGGCAGGACTTCCGCCTCGACCTCGCTGATGCCCAATTGGCGCGCGACGGCCTGCGCTGTGGTGCGGTTGTCGCCGGTGAGCATGACCACGCGAATGCGGTCAGCGGCGAGGGCCTTCAGCGCGTCCGGAGTGGTCTGCTTGATCGGATCGGCGATGGCAATGACGCCAACCGTGTTGCCGTCGACGGCGAGGAAAATAGCGGTCGCACCATCGCCGCGCAGGTATTCGGCTTCCCTGCCCAAGGATGACGTGTCGATATTCAGCTCCGCGAGAAAGTGCGCATTGCCGAGCACGATCTTTTTGCCTTCGACCGTGCCCGTCACGCCTCTCCCTGCGGGTGAATCGAAGTCGCTGGCTGGCAAAAGTTGGAGCTTTCTCTCGGCTGCCGTGGCCAGGATTGCCGCCGCGAGGGGATGTTCGCTGCCGCGCTCAACGCTTGCCGCAAGCTTCAAGACCTGCGCTTCATCAAGTCCGGACGCAGGGCGAACCGCTACCACCTTCGGCCTGCCTTCGGTCAGCGTGCCGGTCTTGTCGATGACCAGCGTGTCGATCTTTTCCATTCGTTCCAGCGCTTCGGCGTTCTTGATCAATACGCCGGCCTGCGCGCCGCGTCCGACCCCGACCATGATCGACATCGGCGTCGCAAGACCCAATGCGCAGGGGCAGGCGATGATGAGAACGCTGACGGCCGCCACCAGAGCGTAAGCGAAGCGCGGCTCCGGACCGAACACGGCCCAGGCTGCGAATGCGGCGATTGCCACCGCGATCACCGCCGGCACGAACCATGCCGAGACCTGATCCGCCAGACGCTGGATCGGCGCGCGACTGCGCTGCGCCGATGCCACCATCTGCACGATTTGTGAGAGCAGCGTATCGCGCCCGATTTTGTCGGCGCGCATGATGAAGCTTCCACTCTTGTTGAGCGTGCCGCCGATCACGGGCGAATCCTTTTCTCGCGTGACGGGCATGGACTCGCCGGTGATCATCGACTCGTCGATGGCCGATCGGCCCTCGAGCACGACGCCATCCACCGGGACTTTGTCACCGGGACGAACGCGCAGGCGATCGCCTGCATGGATATCGTCGAGCGAAACCTCCTCATCGCTGCCGTCGCCTTTTACGCGGCGCGCGGTCTTGGGCGCGAGGTCGAGGAGGGCGCGGATCGCACCTGATGTCGCCTCGCGCGCGCGTAATTCGAGAACCTGGCCCATCAACACAAGAACCGTGATGACGCTGGCAGCTTCGAAATAGGTTGATGGCGCGCTGCCATGGACGCCACGGAACGCCTGCGGGAAAATTCCCGGCACGAAGGTGGCGATAAGGCTGTAGGCATAGGCCACGCCGGTGCCCATCGCGATGAGGGTGAACATGTTCAGGTTGCGCGTCACCAGCGATTGCCAGCCGCGCACGAAGAAGGGCCAGCCGGCCCACAGAACAACCGGCGTTGCGAAAGCGAACTGCACGTAGTTCGAGAGCGTCTGATCGATCCAATTGTGTGCGCCAGCGATGTGCGCGCCCATTTCGAGCACGAAGACGGGGATCGTGAGCACAAGGCCGATCCAGAACCGGCGTGTCATGTCGACAAGTTCGGGGTTTGGTCCGGTGTCGCTGCCGGCAAGTTCGGGCTCGAGCGCCATTCCGCAGATTGGGCAGGAGCCCGGACCGACCTGCCGGATCTGCGGATGCATCGGACATGTGTAGATCGCGCCTTCGACAACGGGCTCGGGCTGGCGCGGGCCGAGATATTTTTGCGGATCGCTTATGAATTTCGTGCGGCAGCCGGCTGAACAGAAATAATAGGTGTGGCCGTGGTGATCGGCGCGGTGCTTGGCGGTGTGCGGATCGACGGTCATGCCGCAGACGGGATCGACCGCGCGCTCCGCAAGTGCATGGTCGTGGTGATGTTGTGCCGTCACGCCTGCACCTTGTCTGTGATACCCCTAGGGGGTATATAGACGCCATGGCAAAAGACAGCAAGGCAGCAACGCTCAAACGGCTCAACCGCATCGAAGGCCAGGTGAGGGGCCTCGCCCGCATGGTCGAGGACGATCGCTACTGCATCGACATCGTGACGCAGATCGGCGCGGTTCGCGCCGCGCTGCGGCGTGCCGAGGAAGAAATCCTGCGCGATCATGTGGCACATTGCGTCGATCACGCCATCAGAAGCGGCAACAAGACCGATCAGCGGCGCAAGGTGGCCGAATTGATGGACGTGATGGGCCGCGCGGCGCGCTAGCCGAATTTCTTCCGCGCCAGGGCCACGCCCTTGCCGAGCGCCATAAGCTTTGCGTCGGCGATATCGCGCCGCATCGGTGCCATGCCGCAATTGGTGCAGGCGACGATCTTCTCCTTGGGCACGAACTTCATCACCTCGGCGATGACCTGCTCCACCTGTTGCGGCGTCTCGACCTTGTCGCTCGCGACATCGATCACGCCGACCAGTACGTCCTTGCCTTCGAGCAGCGATAAAAGCTTGAGCGGAACATGCGAGTGGATGCACTCGACCGAAACCTGGCCGATGCGGCTTTTTGCGAGTGCGGGAAAAATCTCCTCGTACTGACGCCATTCATCGCCGAGCGAATTCTTCCAGTCGATATTCGCCTTGATCCCGTAGCCGTAGCAGATGTGCACGGCCGTGGTGCACTTCAGCCCATCGATTGCGCGATGCAGCGCCTCGATGCCCCAACCGGACACTTCGCTCATGAAAACATTGAAGGCCGGCTCATCGAACTGGATAACATCGACCCCATCTTTTTCGAGGGCGCGTGCTTCCTGATTGAGCAGATCGGCGAAGGCCATCGCCATCTTGATCTTGTCGCCGTAATGCGCGTCGGCGATCGTATCGGAAATTGTCATCGGCCCAGGCATCGTGATCTTGAGTTTGTGCCGGGTGTGCGCGCGGGCAAAGCGCGCCTCGGTCTGGTGCACGCGGCCTTTGAGTTTCAACTCGCCACGCACGACGGGCACCATGGCCTTGTAGCGATCGGCGCGGATTCCCATCTCGACCTTGTGCGCGAAGTCGATGCCGTCCACGAATTCAAGAAAACCATGCACGAAATGCTGACGCGACATTTCTCCATCGCAGACGATGTCGATGCCGGCGTCTTCCTGCCACTTGATCGCGAGCAATGTTGCGTCGAGCTTGGCAGCGGCGAGTTCATCGCCTTGCAGTCGCCACTGCGGCCACAACTTGTTCGGCTCGGCGAGCCAGGATGGCTTGGGCAGGCTGCCGGCGACGGTCGACGGGAAGATCATGCTGGAACGGTCTCGTAGCGTTGCGGAGGCCGCCAACTATAGAGCCAATCGTAGCGCGCGCGCAGCCTTTCTCCGCCCATCGCCCGCATCGCAAGATTGCGTACGAAGGCCTCCGGTCCGCTTCGCCCGTAAATACGATCCTGACGCCGGGAGAATTGTTGGGCACGCGCGGTGCGATGCCAGCGCGCGCCTTCATAGGCCCGCAGTGCGTCGGCCGGATCATCGATATATTTCGCCAGCATGTCCGCGAGCACGACGGCATCCTCGATCGCCATGCTCGCACCCTGCGCGAGGAACGGCATCATCGGGTGGGCGGCGTCCCCGATAAGCGTGACAGGGACCTTCGATCCACGGAATGGATCCTTGCGGTCATACAGTGCCCATTTCAGCCAGCGGTCAGGAATGGCGATCAGCGCGCGCGCCTTTTCCGACCAGGCCCAGCGCGCGAAATGCCGGAGAATTTCGGCACGATCGCCGGCAGCCGACCAGCCGATCTCGTTCCATTCGTCGTGCACGATGCCGACAATATTGATCAGTGTGCCGGACTTGACCGGATAGTGGACGAGGTGCGCGTCCTGACCGAGCCACAGATGCACCAGCGGCTGACGAAATTCTTCCGGGACCGCGCTGGCCGGAACAAGCGCGCGCCAGGCCGTGCGGTGCCGAAATGTCGGCGGCGGCAGCCGCCGCAGACGCGAGGCGACGTTCGACCAGATGCCGTCGGCACCGATCAGCGCGATCCCGCGTTCATCGAGAACCTGCGAACCGCGCTTGCCGAGTACGCTGACGCCTCTGCCATGGGCCGCGAAATCCTCGACGCGCACGCCGAGTTCGAGCGCGATGTCGCGTTCGTTGCGGACGGCGTCAATGAGCGCCAATTGCAGATCGCCGCGATGGATCGACCAGTAGGGCGCGCCGAAACGCCGCTCCACTTCCTCGCCCAATGGAATGCGTACGACCTCGCGCGCGGATCCACCCGACATCACGCGGATGGCCTGCGGTGCGACCGCAACTGAAGCGAGTCGCTCGCGCAGCCCCAGCGCGATCAGGACGCGGCTTCCGTTCGGCGAGAGCTGAACGCCGGCTCCTGTCTCTTCAAGTTTTCCGGCCTGTTCGTAGACAGTCACGCGGACGCCGGCGCGCGCGAGCGCCAGTCCGGCCGTCAATCCGGCGATGCCGGCTCCGGCGATGATGACATGACGCGGTTGCGCCATGGTCGGAAATCCCGATGCAGGTCAGGCGGCGGCGGACAGAGGCAGCGCGCACTCAGGCGGGCGCGCCGCATGCGGATCAAGCGCTGAGTTGAAGCGATAGAGCGTCGAGCAGTAAGGGCAGATGATTTCCTTGTCCTCGCCGATGTCGAGGAACACGTGCGGATGGTCAAATGGCGGCGTTGCCCCGACACACATGAATTCCTTGGCGCCGATTTCGATCACCGGCACGCCCGGATCATTGTGGAAGTGGGGGACGACGTGTTCCGCCATGGAAACTCCTCGTGTTAGCCGCTGGTCGAGCAGCGAAATTTCGAACGGCACCATAGCGAGGCGGGTCGGCGATGCCTAGCTCATTCACAGAATTCCGCCATCGGTGCCGTGGAAACGCCTTGGTTCGCGGGCACGAAGCGCGAAGATCGGAATTCATGGAGCCAAGACCGTTGGAACAGCCAGCCATAAAGCGCGCGCCCCGAATCGGGCCGGCTCTCGCGGCTGTGTTTTTGCTTGCGCTGGCCGCTCTTTACGCCGTGCCGCGCGCGGTCGATGCGTTTTACGGCCTCGACGATCCGTCCCGCATTGCCAACCAGGCGCTCGATGACAAATTCGATGCCACCGTTGCGGGACGTGAGATCGAGGCGGCGCTGGCCGTCGATGACGCCGATCTCGCCCAGAGCTTTGTCGATCTGGCCGGCGCCCGCAATGTGCCGATTGATCCGGCGCTGCAGGACAAGGTGAAGAGCGCCACCGCAGAGGCCGCCACAACCCGCCACAAGGCGAAAAGTTTTGCCCGTGGCCTGATCACCGGCGAGCCCGACGACATGGCCGCGCTCGCGGGAACCGCTGTTGGCGATCTCTTCGTGTTCGGCGATATCCGCGATGCGTTGCGCGAAGGAAAGCGGCTCGCCACCGGCGAGCAGGCCGACGAGTTGGTGCTTGGTCTCGCCTGTGTCGGCATCGCGATCACCGCCGGCACTTATCTGACGTTTGGTGCCGCGGCGCCGGCGCGCGCCGGACTGACGCTTGTGAAAGTCGCGCGCAAGACCGGAAGTCTAGGCGCCGAGCTCGCGGGCAATATTGGTCGCATGGTGCGCCAAGCTGGTTTCTCGGGCGCGAGCCCGGTGCTGGCGGTGCGCGCCGCGCGCGACGCTGTGAAGGTCGAGCGCGCGGGCGGCTTGCTGCACCTTGCGGGCGATGTCGGGCGCGTCCAACGAGCGGCGGGCGGCCGCGCCGCATTCGATGGTCTGAAAGTGGCAAAAGAGCCGGCCGATGTGACGCGCGTCGCAAGATTAGCGGAAAAAGAAGGAAGCCGCACGCGCGCCATTCTTAAACTCGTGGGTCGCGGTGCGATTACGCTCGCCGCGCTTGCGTTCGACGCAAGCGTCTGGCTCCTCGGCGCATTGTTCGCTGTGTTCGGTTTCGTGTCGGCGCTCAAGAGCACGACCGAAAGGATTGCTTTGCGTTACTTCCGCCGCCGCAGGGAAAAACGCAAGCTGAAGCAGTTGCAGCCGATTGCTGTCGCGCTCGCGCACGGCTAAACATCCACGCATGCCCAGTTTCAGAAATGGAAAAGTCGAGATCGCCTATCTCGACGAGGGGGAGGGCGAGCCGATCGTGCTCATCCATGGCTTCGCCTCGACCAAAGAGGTGAATTGGCTGCTGCCCAGCTGGTTTACGACGCTCACCAAAGCTGGTCGCCGCGCGATCGCACTCGACAATCGCGGCCATGGCGCATCCACCAAGCTCTACGATCCCGCCGCCTACCACAGTGAGATCATGGCCGAAGATGTTCGCGCGCTGCTCGATCATCTGGAGATCGAGCAGGCCGACCTGATGGGCTATTCGATGGGCTCGCGCATTGCCGCGTTTCTGTCGGTCAAGCACCCGGCGCGCGTGCGTTCGGCGATACTCGGTGGACTCGGTATTCGCCTTGTCGAGGGCGTCGGACTTCCGGAGAGCATCGCTGAGGCGCTCGAAGCGCCAACTGTCGCCGATGTGAAAGATCCGACAGGGCGCACGTTCCGCGTTTTCGCCGAGCAGACGAAGTCCGACCTGCGCGCGCTCGCCGCCTGTATTCGCGGATCGCGGCAGACTTTAAGTCGCGCAGAGGTTGCCGCAATCGTGGCCCCGGTACTGGTTGCCGTTGGTACGACCGACACGGTCGCAGGCAGTGCCCAGGAATTGGCTGCGCTCATTCCGGGAGCACGCGCGCTCGATATTCCCGGGCGTGACCATATGCTGGCGGTCGGCGACAAGGTCTTCAAAACAGCCGTTATTGATTTCCTTAACCAACGCGCATGAGCCAGAAGGCATGAGCCATGCGCCGGACGCCGGTCCGGCGTGCTTTACCGTTCTGGGCACTCTTGGCGCCTACGAAAATGTGATAAAAGACCTACGTGGGGATCGAGAGACGCCAGGAGTGTTTGGTTCATGGCTCAATATCAGACGCGGCCCGCACGGGCCCTCGATAAAGTCGATCCGGTCTGGGCGCGCATCCGCAGCGAGGCGGAGGACGTCACACGCCGCGAACCAGAGCTCGCTACTTTCATTTACGAGAACATTCTGCACCACGACACGCTCGAGGCGGCAATCGCGCACCGCGTCAGTCAGCGGCTCGACCACGCCGACGTCTCGGCCGACCTCATTCGCCAGGCCTATCACGATGCGTTGGGAGATCAGCCGACGCTGGGCGATGCGTTTCGCGCCGACATCGTCGCTACGGTCGACCGCGATCCGGCCACCAGCCGGTTCATCGAACCGGTGCTCTATTACAAGGGCTTCCACGCCATCCAGACGCACCGCCTTGCGCACTGGCTCTACGGCAAGTCCCGCAAGGATTTTGCCCTCTACCTGCAAAGCCGTGCATCATCGGTATTCCAGTGCGACATCAATCCGGCTGCGAAAATCGGTCGCGGCATTTTCCTCGACCATGCGACAGGACTTGTCGTGGGCGAGACGGCGGTGATCGAGGATGACGTTTCGATCTTGCACGATGTGACGCTCGGCGGTACCGGCAAGGAGCACGAGGATCGTCACCCGAAGATCCGGCGCGGCGTCATGATCGGCGCGGGCGCCAAGATTCTCGGGAATATCGAGGTCGGCCATTGCGCGCGTATCGCGGCGGGCTCGGTTGTCATCAAACCGGTACCGAACAATGTCACTGTCGCCGGCGTCCCGGCGAAAGTCGTGGGTGAGGCCGGCTGCCCTGAGCCGTCCCGCGCCATGGACCAGATGCTCTACGGCATCATGCTCGACGGTTGAAGGATCGCTTGCGCCGGGCTGTCCGATCAGGCAAGACGTTGCCTTGAGATTAGGAGCGGTCCGTGGACGTCCAGGAAGTCCGAAAAATCGACGGGTATCTGAAAAAGCTTTTCGGCAATACGCAGATTCGCGTCGTGCCGAAATCCTCCGATACCGCTGAAATTTTCGTTGAAGCAGATGATCTTGGCGAGCTCACCGTCGACGAAGACGAAGGCGAGCGTTCCTACAATTTCCGGATGGTGATTCAGGTCGGCAACGACCCGTCGATACAGCCGGTGCCGACGCTCAATGCCTATCTGCGCAACAAGTTCGGCAACGACAATATCCGCGTCGTGCCGCGCCCGAAGAAGACCGACTCGCTTGAAGTCTATATCGGCGAAGAATTTATCGCGGTCCTGTTTCTCGAGATCGAAAAAGGCCGCCGGTCTTATATTCTCGAACTGCCGATCCTCGACGTCGATCTGGTGGACTGATTTTCCGCAACTGACGTGGATTTGTCATGGCCGGGCTTGTCCCGGCCTTTCACGTCTTTGCGGCCGTTAAGACGCGGATGCCCGCAACAAGTGCGGGCATGAGTTCTGAAATGGAGTTACTTCTCTTCCGGATGCAGCCTGGCGATCAGGCGATCGATGCCGCCGGCGACGTCTGACCAGTTGTCCAGCCAGTCGCGCGGAAAACGCAGGGTGACGTCGGCGTTGCCGATGCGTCGCTCCAGCAGACAGGTGCCGGAGTTCGTGACGCCCTTTTGCGAGCAGCGCGCCAGGAAATGCTCGGGCGCGTTCGACTCGAAGACCAGATCTTCGCCTTGATAGGGCGTGTCGCTGCGAAAGCCACGAAATGTCAGACCAGGCGGACCGGCGACCGGCTCGGCTACCAGATAACGCGGATAGATGGTTTGCACGCGCTCCATCAAGGGCAGGGTGGTTTCCCCGGATGCAATGGTGACGAACAGACGCTCATTGGGATCGATCGGCGCGCCGACTGTCGGCTTGATGGCAGGATCGGGTGGGGTCAGGCTCGGCCAGATGTAAGAGAGGTCAACGCGCTCATGCGCGCCGGGCCGGCGCTGGACGTTCATGCGGATGGCCGCCGGCTCGATATTGAACGCCGTTCCTGAAACAACAATCGGCACGGTCGGTGCATCAAGCGTGACGGGACTGTCGGGCCAGCGCGGCCACAGCACGTAGGTGACATAGGCGGCGCCGAACAAGACGACGGCGCCAAACACCATCAATGGCGCCAGCAGCGGGCCGTGCCCGGTGCGTGGCTTGCGCCGCGCGGGGCGTCGAGCTCTGGGCGAACGATCCTGTGTGAGGGTAGTCAGACTTCGGCTCCTGGCGCGCGAATCGGGCGGATTATGCCACGCCAAGTCCAGTCCGCGTGGTTACACGAGAGCGGCAGGGACGGCGGCATTTACCATTTGTTAAGGATTGGCTGGCGCTCGCCCTGCGCCTTTGCAAAACATGTTCGCCTGTAGTGCGTTGAGGCCGTCGATGACCCCGGAATCGTTGCAGATGCTGTTCGCGCTGTTGCTCGGCTTTGCCGTCGCGGGCATGTGCAGCTCCGGCTACCGGGTTTTCACCAGCCGCTTGCCGAGCTTCGGCCAGCTAAGCACCGGCCCCGGCGTTGCGGCATTCGCGTCAGTCCCGCTGCTCGTCGTGTCGGCGCCGTTTCTGATCATGCGCAACACCATCCTCGGCCGGCGCCAAGAAGGCCGGCGTTTTGAGTTCGTGTTTCTGGCAACGCTGATCGCCGGCTTCTGGAGCTTGATGTCGGGGCTCGTGCTGATGATGACATTGCAGGCCTGCGGTTTCCTGTACGCCTAGGCACTTTCCAGGTCAGTCCAGTTCAGGCATGTGATGGCGGTCCTACGCTTTGGCGTGCGCCGGGGCGGGGACACGGAGATGGCCAGCTATGCCGGTTTACAGGCTCGACGGACAGGCGCCGGAATTTCCGCCCGAGGGCGAGTACTACATTGCCGAGACAGCGGTGCTGATCGGTCGCGTGCGCCTGAAGGCCGACGCGAGCGTCTGGTTCGGCGCGGTCCTGCGTGGCGACAATGAATGGATCGAGCTCGGCGAGCGTTCGCAGATCCAGGACAACGCCACTCTGCACACGGATCCGGGATTTCCGCTGACGATCGGGCGCGAGTGCGTAATCGGCCACAATGTTATCCTGCACGGCTGCACAGTGGGCGACAATTCCCTGATCGGCATGGGCGCGATCATGCTCAATGGGGCAAAGATCGGAAAAAATTCGCTCGTCGGGGCAGGCAGCGTCGTCACCGAAGGAAAGAGCTTTCCTGACAACTCATTGATCGTCGGCGCTCCCGCGCGCGTCATTCGTACGCTCGACGAGAAGGCCGCAGAGATGATCCGCGCCGGTGCGGACATCTACGTGCGTCGCTGGAAACACTATATGCAGCGCTTGACGCGGATCGGTTGAGAATTTTCCGGCTGCACGCAATAGAAGCCGGTAGTTCGGTACCTAAAGTTTTGCACAGACTTTGTAGTGAATGCGTCTTTTTGTGACGGCCAACACTGCGGTACCTATCTAGTGCCCCTAGTTTGAGCACAGCTAAAAAAAGAATGGGGGATATGGATATGGCGACCGAAAGAGACATACCTCCACTGATCGAGCTGCTGCGAATGGCAGCCGACCAATGGCCAAGTTCAGAAGCAGGCGAGGTCTCGCAGAGCGAACTATTTCGTCGTGACCAAGTCTTGCTGGCAATGTGGCCCGAAGCCTGCCGGCGCGTTGGCGCCGGAGAGCGTGAGTTCCCCGCCGGCGTGCTCAAGCTTTGGCAACAGGAAATGAGCAGAGGGCGCGTCAATTGAGACGCTTGGCGTATGGCTGCCACATAAAAGACGAGCCCCGGCAAGTCGGCCGGGGCTCCCGCGTCCCGTCATGAATGAGCATTACTAGTGGTTCAGGCCGACACGCAGATTGAGATCTGGAGTGTCCGGCGCCGAACCGGAAATGAACCCCCCAAATCCCGCCGCGCAAGTTAGCGGTACCGGGCGACAGATCAGGGGCAACTTAGTACCGTCGCGAAAAAATTTCACAAAAATTCCGAATTGTGGCGGCGCTGCGTCGGCGCGTGCGACGTGTGCCGCGATCAGGATGCGGAACGATGCGCTGGCACGGCCCGTTTGCGCCGGCCTCCGGCTGGCGCCATGCGCACCGTGTTCGGAATTTCGACGTCGACTTCGAGGGTCGAGACCTTGTCGCCGCGGTCCATGCGGACGTTGACGCGATTGGAATCGATCTCGACATGGCGGCCGATGGCGGTCAGGATCTCCTCTCGCAGTATGGCGAGCAGATCGGGAGAACCGCGGGTGCTGCCGCGTTCATAGGCGAGCAGGATTTGCAGGCGGTCACGTGCGACCGGCGCCGTGCCTCGACGCTTGAACAGATTGAACAGGTTCATGCCGCTCTCCGCCCGAACAGTTTGCCAAGGAATCCCTGTTTTTCGGTCGGAATGGTCATTTCGACTTCTTCGCCCATGAGCCGGCGTGCGGCGTCGAGATAGGCGCGTGCCGGAGCGCTCGACGGATTGTTGAACGTCACCGGCGAGCCGAGGTTCGAAGCGCGCAGGACTTCCTCGCTTTCGGGAATGATGCCCAGGAGTGGCGTCGACAGAATGTCGAGGACGTCCTCGATGCTGAGCATTTCCCCGCGCGCGGCACGCGCGGCATCGTAGCGGGAAATAAGAAGGTGCTTGTCGACGCGCTCGCCGCGCTCGGCCTTCACCGTCTTGGCGTCGAGAATGCCGATGATGCGATCGGAATCGCGCACCGATGACACTTCGGGGTTTGTCACTATGATCGCCGTGTCGGCAAAGCGCATGGCGAGTGTGGCCCCGCGCTCAATACCGGCGGGGCTGTCACAGATCACCCAGTCGAACATCTGTTTCAGAGAATTTATGACGCGCGCGACGCCATCTTCAGTCAGCGCATCCTTGTCGCGGGTCTGCGAAGCGGGGAGAAGTGCGAGCCGCTCGAGACGCTTGTCGCGGATCAGCGCCTGCGGGAGTTTCGCTATGCCTTGAGTCACATTGATAAGGTCATAGACCACACGCCGTTCTGCGCCCATTACCAGGTCGAGATTCCGCAAGCCCACGTCGAAGTCGACGACAACGACATTCTGTCCGTATTGCGCCAGCGCTGCTCCCAAGGCGGCGGTCGACGTGGTCTTTCCGACGCCGCCTTTCCCGGAAGTAACAACTACGACTTTGGCCATTGAAATATACCTCCTGGGGTGATCGATAGTCAGTCCAGCGCGCTGATCTTCAGCGCGCTTCCTTCGAGCCAGGCCTGTACAGGCCGGTCACGCAACGCCTTGTCCATCAAATCGGCAGTCAAGTAGTGACCATCGATCGCGAGAAGCTCGGCCTCGATCTTTGTGCAGAAGATGCGCGCCCGCGGATTGCCGTTCGAGCCGGCCATGGCGCGTCCACGCAACGTGCCATAGACATGGATTGATCCGCCCGCGACGAGCTCGGCGCCCGAGCCAACCGAACCGAGCACGGTCACGTCACCATCTGGAAAATAGATCGACTGTCCGGAGCGAACGGGTTTGTCGACCAGAAGCGTCGCCGGCGCGGAGCGCGTCTCGCGCGCTTGTTGCTTCTCGCGTTGCGTCTCGCGCGGTTTTGGCGCGGCTACACTTGCGTCGGGACTCTCTTTCTTGGTGGAACGAAGCAAGGGCGGCAGCGCGGCATCCAATTGTGAAGCGTCGGCATTCTCGACGCCCATGACGCGCACGCCACGTTGGTCCAGTTGCGCTACCAGATGCGCGATTGCGGACTTGCTGAGTTTGACGGCGGACAGGTCGAGGACGACTGGCGGTCCGACCAGAAAATTTCCCGTGTCCTTTATCTTCTGCTCGATCTCGGCGATCCATTCGACGAGCGGTGGCTCGGGTGCAAGCGCGACAGCCATATACGAGCGGCAGACGAAACGTGGTGATTGCCGGGGATGAGCGACGGATGTCACGACGACTCCCTGCTTTCAAAAAATGTTTTTGAGCGCCACAAATCCGAGGAGCGGATCGCATCGGCAGCAATTATGTGGCGCCCGGCTGCCGCTCATCTCCGTTCAAGGAACGGAGACATCCGGCACACAGAACATGATTCTCGGTTCGGCGAAAACAACTTTTGAATCAAGGGCGTCAAATTGCCGGCGCCTTGCGCGTTTTCCTGAATCGGAATCGTGGTTCCATTGAGTCGCGCCTCGGTTTCGCTGCCACAATTTGATCGGTGGTTGTCTGTGGTCGCGCCGTGGGAAAGAAGCTGGACGTGGACCCTCACCACACTACCGTTTGTAGGTGGTCGTGGCCCCGGTACAAGAAACCTCAGGCGGCGCCGGAAGAAGTGCTGGTCCTTGGCGACGCAGAAACCGTCAATGGCGCGCCGTTTTTCAAACACAACCGTCATTCATGCTTGAAATGGCGGCGGTGCCTTATGGGGCGTTTCATTAAGCGTTCAGCGCGTAAATGCGGCCTGATGGGCCCTCTGGTATCCTGCTGCCGGCCGGGAATTGTGATTTAATGTCACTATCGCTTCCTGGTTCCCGCCAACCGTACGGGTGAGTGAGTTGCCGGAAATGATTCAAGCGGTCATGTATTTCGGGATCGGCTTTCTTTTCGCATCCCTGATCGGACTAGCGGTAATTCCTCTGGTGCATTCGCGCGCGGTGCGGCTCACCTTGCGGCGTGTCGAGAACTCGATCCCACAATCGATGGCTGAAATTCAGGCCGACAAGGACCTCCTGCGTGCGGAATTTGCAATGCAGGCGCGTCGTCTCGAAATCGACGTCGAGCAACTCAAAGACAAAACCGCGAACCAGTTTGCCGAACTCGGCAGGAAGACCGACGTCATCAATCGCCTCAAGATCCAGCACGAGGCGCAGAACGTTGAAACCGTTGCGCTGAGAACCGAACTTGAGGCGCTGAAGAAGGAACTCCCGGCCGGCCGCACGGATGTGACCATGCCGGCTGTGGCCTACCAGCGTCACGATCCCGACGTGGTCTCGCTTGTGCCGAAGGATTGGCCGCGCGCCGAACCGTCGCACACGCCGATCGAGCTTCCGCAGGCCGCAATGCTCGATAATCCGCGGCGCCATGAAAGCGAAGTCGTCTCGCTGGTATTGCCGCGGGCCACCGAAGGGACAGGAAAGAACGGGGGCTCGCAGGGCCCGAATGCCGTCCATGGATCGCCGGATCAGCCCATCGAGTTGCCGCGTGAAGCATCGTCGGGCACGGCCTCCGTCGCAGAGCCGCCCATCAACATTTCTCACGACGATCAGGTCGCGCACGAGATTTCATCGACCCGCCGCAGGGTGTCGCGCAATGTCGTGCGCCTTGTCATTGCCGGGGTGATAGGCGCCGGAGCCGCGATCACCTGGCGGACGTACGGCGACCAGATTGGTGACAAGATCAATTCCTGGGCGAAGCCGTTCGATCGCTTGCTGTTCGCCTCGGCCGCAAAATCACCGCCGCCTGCAGCGTCGGGCACGTCGAACCCGTCCGAGACGGTCAAGCAGATCGAGGCTGCGACGCGTCCTGTCTCTGAGATACGCAGCACCGCCGATCAATTGGTCGCCAAACAGGAGCAGACGGACAACAACACTACGCCGTCGCCGGCCGCCGCTCAGAATCCGAAAGAGGAATTGCAGCCCGTCGAATCCGCCAAACCAGCTCAAGCTGCTGAGGGCAGCAAAGAGATGTCGCAAGCGGCCGCGCCATCCAACGCGCAATCCAATGTCACTCAGACGCCGCAGGCAGCAGGGCAGGACGCCAACCAGAAGGTGGCATCGGTTACGCCGGAAACTCGACCAACGCAGCCATACCCCGAGACGAGACCGACCACGATTGCCGGCTGGGCGCTTATTGAAGTGGTCGACGGCATGGCGGTTGTGCAGGGCCCGAACGGTGTCTGGCGCGTGAGGCACGGCGATATGGTCCCCGGCGTCGGCAAAGTTGATTCAATTGTACGTTGGGGCAACCGCTGGATCGTCGCGACCAGCAAAGGTCTTATTTCTACGCCGTAGAACTTGAGTTCCTGCAAAAGAAAAAGACCGGAGCGTTTCCGCTCCGGTCTTTTTGATTTTGCAAGTGTCGCTTACTGCAGATCGAGGGTCTGATAGCGCCCATTCTCGTCGATCTGCGTACCCCACACCTTATGCACGCCTTGATGCTCGGATCGACCGTAGCTCACAGGCGTTCCAAGACCGATATCGAGGTCGCGGAGGTTTTCGAGGGTCGTCACGAGTTTCTCGGTGTCGAGGTCGGCACCATTGCGCCTCAAGGCTGTGATCAGCACGTTGGCCGCCACGTAGCCTTCGAGTGACACGTAGTCCGGTTGCTCGCCCGGGAAATATTTTGAGAGCGCGGCCTTGTAGTCGAGCACCAGCGATGAATGGCCATCGAGCGCAGGCACGACCTGCGTTACGATGACGCCGCTGGCAAACCGCTTCCCGAGAAGCATCAGCTCGTTGGCAAGGGCAGTGCTGCCGACAAATGAGACGCTCGTGTAGATCATGCCCGGGAAGAGATCGCGCGTCTTCTCGATGAATTTTGCCGCAGCCCGATAGCCCGGCACCATGACGACGGCTCTGATCGGAACGCGGCTCTTGCGGAGCTGATCGACTGCGTCGTCGACGTCAACGGTGTTGCGCTGGTAGTGGAGGCGTAAAATCGCGTTCTCGTCGCCGCCGAGAGCACGTATGGCTTTCGCCACCCCGCTGAAGCCCGCGTCGCCGTAGGCGTCCTGCTGCGCAAAGACCGCAATCTGGCTAGGCTTCAGGCGTTTCACTTTCACCAGATATTGGACGGTGGCAGCGGTTTCTTCGGCATAGCTGGCGCGATAGTTGAAGACATAGCGGTCCGGCGGATCGCTTCTGAGCAGTCCTGCGCCGGTGAATGCACCGAAGAAGATCATCTTGCGATCGAGCGCATACGGCAAGGCGACGGCTGCAGTGGGCGTACCGACGTTGCCGACGACCGCGAACACCTGATCCTTTTCGTAGAGGCGCTTCATTGTCTCGGCGGTGCGAGCAGGCTCGTAGCCGTCGTCCGCCGCAATAAGCTTGAGTTGCCGGCCATTTATACCGCCGCGGGCGTTCGCCGCATTGAATGCAGCTTCGATGCCCAGCCGCATATTCTGGCCGAGTTCCTTGTTCGCGCCGCTGAACGGCGCGGAAATTCCGAACCGGATTTCTGTGTCGGTGACACCGCGAACCATGACCTTCGGACCCGAGGGGTCCTGGCCGAGCGGTTGTCCAGGCGTCGAAAGAGATAGTTGCTGCCCGCCTGACGATGCCTGCGCGACAGTGGTCGGTGCGGGCTGTGCGACCGCAGCAGGTGCCGGCGGTGCGCTAGCGGTGGATGCTACCGGTTGCGCCACAGGGGCAGGGACCGGTGCAGCCACTGAAGCCGATGCGGTGCGCGTCTGCGAAGCGGTCGACTCACTCGCGGTGCTCGCCGTCAGCAGTTCGGTTGATTTGGAAGATCCGAACAGCCGCGATGTTGCATCGACCAGCGCGTGTGCGCCTTGCGATATCGGACGTGCGAAGATGAGAACCAGCGCGACGACAGCCGCGAATGTGACAACAAGTGCAACGCGTCCGATCAAGGCCGATGGTCCGTCTTCTAGGCGGTGGGGTGGGGCCGGTGGCTCCGGAACAGGCTCTGGCCAGGACGGAAAATCAGACGCTGCGCGTCTCTCCGTACTGGGTGTTCGGGGCGCCGGCACCGTGGGCGCCGAAGGAACGTAGGGTCGCCCTTCGCTTGGGGTTGGCGGCTGCTCGCGAAATCGTTTGGGAGCAAACCTACTATAGTCGGAGGACTCGTCGTCACGGGTTGGGCCACTCATGTTCGCCTCTTACGCGGTACTTTGGCTGGGTTTTTTCTACTGTCGTTACGGCCAGCGATGCTTTGGCACTGTCAGGAATGCTGAGACATTTCAAAAACACTACCATATTAGTTCCATTAGTCTCGGTAGTCGTGTACCGCAGCGCTTCAGTGCCAAATCGAGACACGGCAAAAAAACCCGGTAAATCAGGGTTTTCCTGACGTGCACTTCATGCGGCCTCTCCACGACGTTGATTATTTTTTTACGTACTGACTTCTGAACTTGCTTGACATTTGCTGGGAATATCCAGCAACGGCTTTCCATCACAAAATCTGCGAGCAAGTCGGGCCTAGGCGGCCGCTTTCTTGCTTTCGACCTGCGGCGGCACGCGAAACGCGATCGCGATCCTGTTCCAGCTATTGATAGCAATCGCGGCCGCAGTGAGGTCAACGATCTCCTTTTCGGAGAACTCCTGGCGCACCGTTTCAAAGACGTCGTCGGGCACGTGGCCCTGCGCCACCAACGTCACGGCCTCGATCCAGCCGAGCGCCGCGCGCTCGCGCGCGCTGTAGATCGGCGCTTCGCGCCAGGCGTTCAGCAGATGCATGCGCTCGTCGGTTTCGCCAAGCTTGCGTGCGTCGCGCGTATGCATCGCGAGACAATAGGCGCAACCGTTGATTTGCGAGACGCGGATCTTGATCAGTTCGCGCAGTTTCGGATCAAGACCGGACTTGTCGACATATGACTGGATTGCCGCAACGGCCTGATATGCGGCCGGGCTTACTTTAGTAACATCAATTCGTTGCTGCATGAGGACTCCGCGATGTCGGCCGCGTCACCCTCAGTTATATATCCACGCGAAAAATGCCGGGAGTTTGACAGCTTCGTGACAAACACGTGGACATGGAACGAATGGTGGCGCCGCAGGTATCTCTGTAATCGGATCAGATTTGTTGACGATCTGCAAATGGCAAGGTCAGGCACTCATCGTTGAACGCGCGGTACTGCCACCATCGCCCAGCGCGCCCTTTTCCTCGATGAAGCGGACGATGTCATCAAGTCCTTGGCCAATCCGCAGATTTGTCATGATGAACGGCCGGGCGCCGCGCATGCGCAGCGCATCGCGCTGCATCACCTCGAGCGAGGCGCCGACGTGCGGCGCAAGATCGATCTTGTTGATGACCAGAAGGTCGGAACGAGTGATGCCCGGCCCGCCTTTTGAAGGGATCTTCTCGCCGGCCGCGACGTCGATCACGTAAATCGTCAGATCGGCGAGCTCAGGCGAAAAAGTTGCGGCCAGGTTGTCGCCGCCGGACTCGATCAGCACCATGTCGAGGTCAGGGAAACGTTGGCGCATGTCGGCCACGGCCGCGAGGTTAGCCGACGCATCCTCGCGGATCGCAGTGTGCGGACATCCACCGGTCTCGACGCCAGTAATGCGTTCAGGGGCGAGCGCACCGGAACGGACGAGATATTCGGCATCCCATTTCGTGTAAATGTCATTGGTAATCGCGGCGATGTCGTAATGGTCGCGCATGCGTTTGCACAGTGAGTCCATGAGAGCGGTCTTGCCCGATCCCACGGGACCCCCGATGCCGACCCTGAGCGGACCGTGAGAGCTTTTCATCGCAGCGGTATCCTCATTCTTACTAGCTCCGGAATAGCCGAGTGTATTGCGTTTCATGCCGCATGCTCGCGATATCCGCGCGGAATACGGCGCTGCCCGCTTCATCGAGAGTGGCCACAAGTGCACGTTTTGCGGCCTCGGCGACAACAGGTTCGAGCAAAGCCGTCGCGCGCTGGCCATCTGTCTGCCCCAGAGGAATGAGGCGGATTCCGGCGGAAATCCAGTTCGCCGCAAGCGCCTGCAGGTAAACAGCGAGCGATTGTTCGAGTGGGATCTCATGGCCAGCCGCAGCGACCGCGACCGTGACGGGATAGGCGAGGGGCCCGCGCCAGATTTCGAAGAGGCGGTCGAAAGCCGGACAAGGCCAGGCCGCTCGCGTCACCTCGAGAAATGCTCGCCCCTGCGCAGTCGTCTCGAGGAAACGCTCGCGCGATGGTGTCAAAGCCGCCGCAAGCTCGGCAACCTCGAACAACGCACGATCTTCACCCGACGAACAGGCGCGATAAGACTGCGCGAAAAGTACAGCATCGCAATAGCCCGCGCCGTCCGTGAGCAAAGTCTGTAACCAATCGTAAAGCCGATCGGCGCTTGTCACGTCGCCGGCTTCAACGGCCCATTCAAGTCCACTCGAATAGGAAAATGCGCCGACCGGATAAGCCGGCGAGAGCCAGGCCATCAGGCGGTAAAGCGAGGACGCTGCAACGTTGCGCTGATCGTCGAGGCACGCGTCGATTTCCTTTGCCTCAACCGCTCGAGGCCCACGCTTTTGCAGTGAGACACGGCGAAGCAATGCAACCCGCTTCCTACCCATGGCCGTGCCCGTGATGATCGTAGGCGCCGCTTTCCGGATCGAACGGCGCGACGACGTAGGTCAACGACGCGCCAAGCCCACGCAGCATCTCTTCAAGGACGTGATCGCGGCGGATGCGCAGACCGTTTTCCGTCATCTGCACCTCGGTATGGCGGTTGCCGAGATGCCAGGCGATGCGCCGGATATCGTGCGCGTCTGCAGTAATCTGGACCAGGTCCTCGGCTTTGCCAGTCACCCGCACCAGCGAGCCGTCCTCAAGCAACAAGCCGTCGCCGTCGCGCAGTTGCGCCGGTCGCGGCAGGTCGAGCAGGTAAGTCGCGCCACGCTCACCGACAAAGACAACCCGGCGACGATGCCGATCCTGAGCATCGAGGACGATGAAGTCGCACGCCGTTTCGGGGTTCCAGGCCGACGCCGGCTTGATGTCGGTAACGCGCTTCATCATGCGAGCCTAGAAAAGAAAATATCGCTGCGCCATCGGCAGTGTTTCCGCCGGCGCGCAGGTCAACAGTTCTCCGTCGGCGGTGACCTCGTAGGTTTCCGGATCGACAGTGATGTCGGGGGTCGCGGCATTGTGCACCATGCTTTTCTTCGAAATATCGCGTGTATGCTCAACGGCAACCAGCTCCTTGTCCACGCCGAGTTTGCGCCGCAGCCCGCTTTTCACCGCCGCCTTCGATACGAACACCAGTGACGAGGCTGTCCGCGCCTTTCCGAACGCGCCGAACATGGGTCTGTAATGCACCGGCTGCGGGGTCGGGATCGAGGCGTTAGGATCGCCCATTAGCGCGGCCGCGATGCTGCCGCCCTTGATGACCATGTCCGGTTTCACGCCGAAGAAGGCCGGCGTCCACAGCACTAGATCCGCCAACTTGCCCTTCTCGACAGACCCGATGTGTTTCGACACGCCGTGCGCAATTGCGGGATTGATCGTGTACTTGGCGACGTAGCGCTTGGCTCGGGCATTGTCGTTGTCGCCTTTTTCCTGCGGCAGACGGCCGCGCTGCTTCTTCATTTTGTCCGCGGTTTGCCAGGTGCGGATGATCACTTCGCCGATGCGTCCCATGGCCTGGCTGTCCGATGACATCATCGATAGGGCGCCGATATCGTGCAGGATGTCCTCGGCCGCGATGGTTTCCTTGCGGATGCGGCTCTCGGCGAATGCGAGGTCTTCGGCGATGGACGGATCGAGATGGTGGCAAACCATCAACATGTCGAGATGTTCGTCGATCGTATTGCGCGTGAACGGTCGTGTCGGATTGGTGGAAGAGGGCAAAACGTTTTTCAGGCCGGCGACCTTGATGATGTCGGGCGCATGTCCGCCGCCCGCGCCTTCGGTATGAAAGGCGTGGATGGTGCGGCCCTTGAAAGCCTTGATGGTGTCTTCGACGAATCCGCTTTCGTTCAACGTGTCGGTGTGAATCATCACCTGCACGTCGTAGTCGTCGGCGACCGACAGGCAACAGTCGATTGCCGCCGGTGTCGTGCCCCAGTCTTCATGCAACTTGAGGGCGCAAGCGCCAGCTTTGACCATTTCTTCGAGCGCCGCGGGTCGTGACGCGTTGCCTTTCCCGGCAAAGCCGAGGTTCATCGGAAAATCATCGGCCGCCTGAATCATGCGGCCGATGTGCCAGGGGCCCGGTGTGCACGTTGTGGCATTGGTTCCGGCTGCGGGTCCGGTGCCGCCACCGAGCATGGAGGTGATGCCCGACATCAGGGCCTCGTCCACCTGCTGCGGACAGATAAAGTGAATGTGCGTGTCGAAACCGCCGGCCGTGAGGATTTTTCCTTCGCCGGCAATGGCCTCGGTTCCCGGGCCGATCACGATGGTCACGCCGGGCTGGATATCGGGATTGCCTGCCTTACCGATGGCTGCGATGCGGCCGTCCTTCAGTCCAACGTCGGCCTTCACGATCCCCCAGTGATCGAGAATGAGGGCGTTGGTGATGACGGTGTCGACCGCCCCCTGTTTGTTGGTGACTTGCGACTGTCCCATCCCGTCGCGAATGACCTTGCCGCCGCCGAATTTCACCTCTTCGCCGTAGATGGTGAAATCTTTTTCCACCTCGATGATGAGGTCAGTGTCGGCCAGCCGGACGCGGTCGCCGGTGGTCGGGCCAAACATGTCGGCGTAGACGCGCCGCGAGATTTTTCCCGGCATGGATTTGTCCTCAGAGCTTGCCCATCACGCCTTGGCGGAAGCCGTAGATCGTTCGCTTGCCGGCCAGCGCTACCAAAGTCACCTCGCGTGTCTGTCCCGGCTCGAAACGCACCGCCGTTCCGGCGGCAATGTCGAGCCGCATGCCGCGCGCCTTCTTGCGGTCGAACGACAAAGCCGGGTTGGTCTCGAAAAAATGATAGTGCGAGCCCACCTGAATCGGCCGGTCGCCGGTATTGGATACCGTGACGGTCAGCGTCTTCCGGCCCGCGTTGAGTTCGATCTCGCCATCCCTAATGAACATCTCGCCGGGGATCATTGGAGAATCCCCGCGTAGAGACCGGCCGCGACGGGGAGGCAGAGCGCGCCGACAACGCGAATGGCGGGGCGCAGAGAGAAGTGCGTCATCGTCGCCGCAAAGCCAATTCCGGCAAGATGCAGCGCCGCCGTGGCAAGTGCGAAGCCAGCCATGTATTCGACGCCGTTCAACGTCCCCACGACCTCGGTGCCATGCGCATGGCCGTGAAAGAGCGCAAACACCGCCAGGATTGCGGCACCGACGGACACTGGGAGATCGACGGCCAGGGCCACCAGCAGTGCCAACGCGACCACCGATGCCAGAATGACAGGCTCAACAAACGGCAGCGGCACGCCTTCCATGCCGAGGACGCCACCAATCAGCATGACTCCGACGAAGATCGAAGGCCAAACCCACAGCGCACGACCGCCTTTCAACCCTGCCCAGAGCCCGACAAGGACCATTACAGTGACGTGGTCGAGCCCTCCGAACGGGTGTCCAAACCCGGCTGTGAACGAAGCGGTGGAGCCGTGGCCAACATGTGCAATGGCCGGGCCGGCGGCGAGCATGAGCAGCGCTGCGATTGGCACGAGTTTTTTCATAGGTTGCATCCTCAACGGATAGGATTGTGAACGGTGACGAGCTTGCTGCCGTCGGGAAACGTGGCTTCGACCTGGATGTCGTGGATCATCTCCGAAATTCCATCCATCACCTGTGCACGCGTAATCACGTGTGCGCCTGCTTCCATGAGCTCGGCGACGCTTCTGCCATCCCGCGCGCCTTCGAGTATGAAATCGGTGATCAGCGCGACAGCTTCCGGGTGATTGAGCTTGACGCCACGTTCGAGCCGGCGACGCGCGATAATCGCCGCCATGGCGATCATAAGCTTATCTTTCTCGCGCGGCGTCAGATTCATCTCATTCTCATTGCAACCAAAGTCGCGGCAACGTTACGTCGAATGCAGACAGCAGCGTCACGAGATCGTGTCGGAGCACGGCGCCATCCGGAGCGCAAAGCCGTGCGACCGCGATCCCGTTCCACGCGGAGATACCGACTTCACCCGTAAACCGTTCGCCGCAATCGCGTGCGGCAGCGATGGTCTGCTCGTCGCCAGGTACGGCCAACACTGTCGCAACGGCTATGCCGCCGCCCGCAACTGCAGGCCGCGCAAGCTTGCGGGCGACCGCACCATCGAGACGGATGTTCTCGGCAAAAACCAGTTGGCCGCCGCGTCGTATGCGCCACCGATCGACGAGGCTGCCTTCGTGTACTAGTTCACCCATCGCGGAACGGCCGAACACGATCGCTTCGGCCATGACCAGGGTGGCATCTGGCGAGAGGTTGACGTCGATACGGCGCGAAAGCCGTGCGTGATCGAATAGAATTGTCTCCTGCGGGAGCCAGAGACATCGGCTCCCGGCAGCCGCATCGATTGTCAGCGCGAGCACCGAATCCGCACCAGTCGATCGGTAGATTTTTTCCGCCGCGGCGGTGCCGGCGAGCAGCTGTGCGCTCTCGTCGAGGGACAGACTTATCGAAAAGTCGTCGCCACCAGTCATGCCGCCGGCGGTGTTGATGAGCACGGCTTCCAGCATTTCCGGCGCGGCGGTCGGAAAGCGCACCCGCAACGAGCCAGCCTCATGAACGCCCTTTCGGAGCGTGCGGTTTTCCTTGGCGCGCACGGAAAGCCTGATGCGTCCGGTCGCCCGATTGGCCATGAGGCCCGTGGATGACCCCACCGGAAGCCGTTCGACCGTCGAACGACTCATATTGCCAAGGCGCGCTTGAGCGCCCCTTCGTCCATCGAGGATTTGTCGCACGAATACACGATTGAGCCGCGCTCCATGACGGCAAAATGGTCGCCCAGCTCGCTGGCAAAATCGAGATACTGTTCGACCAGCACGATGGCCATCTCACCGAGCCCGCGAAGGTAGCTGATGGCCCGGCCAATGTCCTTGATGATCGAGGGCTGAATGCCTTCGGTCGGCTCGTCGAGCAGCAGAAGCTTTGGCCGCATGACCAAAGCGCGTCCGATCGCCAGTTGCTGTTGCTGGCCACCGGAGAGATCGCCACCGCGGCGCCTGAGCATGCTGCTCAGGACCGGGAAGAGCGAGAAAACATCGTTGGGCACGTCTCTTTCTTCACGCGGCAACGGCGCAAAACCGGTCTCCAGATTTTCCTCAACGGTGAGCAAAGGAAAGATCTCGCGGCCTTGCGGCACGAAACCAATGCCGCTGCGTGCGCGTGACACTGTCGAGAGCCCGGTGATGTCGGTCCCATCGAGAAAGATGCTGCCCTTACTCACCGGATGCTGGCCGACGATCGCGCGCAGCAGGCTGGTTTTGCCCACGCCATTGCGGCCGAGCACGCACGTGACCTTTCCCGCTTCGGCCTTCAGCGAAATTCCGCGCAGGGCCTGTGCCGCCCCGTAGTGAAGATCGATGTCACTGACTTCCAGCATGATCATCGCCCCAGATACACTTCAACGACGCGGTCGTCAGTCGACACCTGATCGATGGTGCCTTCCGCCAGTACCGAACCTTCGTGCAGGCAGGTGACCTTGACGCCAAGCTCGCGGACAAACGCCATGTCGTGCTCGACAACGATGACAGTTTTGTCGCGGTTGATCTCTTTGAGAAGCTCGGCGGTCTGCAAGGTTTCGGCATCGGTCATGCCGGCGACAGGCTCGTCGACGAGGAGGAGCTGCGGCTCCTGGGCCAGCAGCATGCCGATTTCCAGCCACTGCTTCTGGCCATGCGACAGGCTTCCGGCCACGCGTGATCGCAAGTTCTTGAGCCTGATCGTGTCGAGGATGTCGTTGATCCGACCCTGCTGCGCGGAACTGTTCTCCCACATCAGCGTGGCCCGTACGCCCCGGTCATCCTTGAGAGCTAACATCAAATTGTTCTCAACCGAATGCATGTCAAAGACCGTCGGCTTCTGAAATTTGCGGCCGATGCCAAGCTCGGCGATCTCGGTTTCATCGAGTTTGGAAAGATCGTATCGGCCTTGCGCGAAGTAGACATCGCCGGCGTCCGGCCTGGTCTTGCCGGTGACGACATCCATCATCGTGGTTTTGCCGGCGCCGTTCGGCCCGATGATCGCGCGCATTTCCCGCGGCTCGATAATGAATGACAGTTCGTTGAGCGCCTTGAAGCCGTCGAACGACACCGTGATGCCGTCGAGATAGAGCAGGGCGGAGGTCGTTTTCGGTTCCATAAAATTATTCCGCTGCGCTTGGCGCCGACTCCGGCACCGCCGCGATTGTTTTCTCGACGCGCCGCTCGCGCCAATGCTGGAGAGTGCCGATGATCCCGCGCGGCAACAGAAGCGTTACGGCGATGAAGAGTCCGCCCAGAACAAACAGCCAATAAGGCGCGAGCAAGCCTGTGGTGAAGAATGTTTTCGCGTAATTGACGACAAAGGCGCCAAGCACTGCACCGGTGAGAGTGCCGCGGCCACCAACGGCAACCCAGATCACCGCTTCGATCGAGTTTCCTGGCGCGAATTCGCTGGGATTGATGATGCCGACCTGCGGTACGTAAAGAGCTCCGGCAACGCCGGCCATGCAGGCGGACAGCGTGAACACGAACAACTTGTAGGCTTCGACCCGATAACCGAGAAACCGCACGCGCGTTTCTGCATCGCGGATCGCCACAAGCACCTTGCCGAATTTTGACGTGACGACGGCGCGGCAGATCAGGAAGCACAACCCCAGTGCAATGCATGAAATCACCAGCAAACCGTTGCGCGTGCCTTCGGCCTGTACGTTGAAGCCGAGAATGTCCTTGAAGTCGGTGAGGCCGTTATTGCCGCCGAAGCCGAAATTGTTTCGGAAGAAGCCGAGCATCAACGCATAGGTCAGCGCCTGCGTGATGATCGACAGGTAGACGCCGGTGACACGGCTTCTGAAGGCGAACCAGCCGAACACAAACGCCAGCAGGCCCGGCACCAGAAAGATCATCAGCGCCGCGTAAGCGAAGTGATTGAATCCGTACCAGTAGAACGGCAATTCCTGCCAATTCAGGAAGACCATGAAGTCGGGCAGGATCGGATTGGCGTAGACGCCGCGCGTGCCGATCTGCCGCATGAGATACATGCCCATCGCGTAACCGCCGAGCGCGAAGAAGGCGCCATGGCCGAGCGACAGGATGCCGGCGTAGCCCCAGATGAGATCGATCGAGAGCGCCAGCATCGCGTAGCAGATGTACTTTCCGAACAGGGCTACGAGATAGGTCGAGACATGGAACGGCGAGCCTGCCGGCAGCAGCAAGTTCAGAATTGGGATTGCGATCGCAAAAGCGCCAAGGAGAACAAGAAACACCGTCGCCGATCTATCGAGCAGGCGAGTGAGCGGGAAGGGGCCCATCTAGGCTTCCACGGCCCGGCCCTTGAGCGCGAACATGCCCCGCGGACGCTTCTGGATGAAAAGAATGATCAGGACGAGAATGGCGATCTTGCCGAGCACCGCGCCTGCATATGGCTCGAGGAACTTGTTGGCGATGCCAAGCGTGAATGCGCCGACGAGCGTGCCCCACAGATTGCCCACGCCGCCGAAGACCACCACCATGAACGAGTCGATGATGTAGCCTTGGCCCAGGTTGGGTGAGACGTTGTCAATCTGTGACAACGCTACGCCCGCGATTCCTGCAATCCCCGAGCCGAGACCGAAGGTCAATGCATCGATCCGCGCAGTGCGGATGCCCATCGCCGCCGCCATCGCGCGGTTCTGTGTGACTGCTCGCATCTCCAGCCCGAGCCGCGTCAGGCGCAGCATGCCGAGCAGAGCCACGAACACAGCAAGCGTGAAGCAGACTATCCAGAGCCGGTTATAGGTGATCGTGATGCCGCCGATGTCGAAGGCACCGCTCATCCAGGAAGGATTGCCGACTTCCTTGTTAGTCGGTCCGAAAATGGTGCGGACCGCCTGCTGCAGGATCAGCGACAGCCCCCAGGTTGCGAGCAAAGTTTCGAGCGGACGTCCGTAGAGAAAGCGAATGATACTGCGTTCGACAGCGATCCCCACCGCGCCCGCCACAACGAAGGCGAGCGGCACGGCAATAACGAGGGAGTAATCGAACAGCGCCGGATTGTAGTTGCGAATAAGCTCCTGCACGACAAACGTAGTGTAGGCACCGAGCATCACCATTTCGCCGTGCGCCATGTTGATGATGCCCATCACGCCGAAGGTGATGGCAAGGCCGATTGCGGCCAACAGCAATACTGATCCAAGCGAAAGGCCGTACCAGGCGTTCTGCAGCGCGTTCCAAAGCACGAGATTGTTCTGGATTTTCGCGCGGGCGGATGTCGCCGCCTGCTTCACGGCTGGCGGCAGATCGGAAGGCAACCCTTCGATGAGACCGAGCGCGTCCTGGTCGCCGCGGTCGCGGATTACGGCGATCGCGGAAATCTTGTCTTCTGCGCTGGAGTTTGCGGAGATGAGTATGATTGCGGCGCGCGCTTCGGTGAGCGCCTTTTTCACGCGCGGGTCAGTTTCTTTTTCGAGCGCCTTGTCGATGTTAGCCAACGCACTGGCGTCTCGCGATTTGAAAACGGCTTGCGCGGCGTCGAGGCGCCGGCTCGGTTCCTTCGCCAGCAACGTCAGTGAACCGAGCGCGGCATCGATCAAGCCGCGCACGCGGTTGTTCAGCCGAACGCTGTCGATGTCCGAAGGTGGCGTTGTAACCGCTTCGCCTGTGGCGGCGTCGATCAGCTTGTCGGACTGATCCTTGATGAAAACTTTTTTAGCTTCTGCCGAGTAGAGCAGACGCTGATCCTTGAGCGCTTCCAGCAACGGGCCAGTGCGGGAGTCACCGGCCGAGACGAGCGCGTCGATTGCGTCGGCAGTGTCGGCGAATGAATCCGTCGTGAAGCCTGCGAGCGCGTCTTCGTAGGCCCCCGCATGCGCCGCGCTCGCCGCGGCGAACAGAAGCCCGACGGCAAATACGAGCGCCACGATGCGTTCGTGGAAGCGATGCATGTCATTCCGCCCCGGCAGCACGTCAAGGAAGGAGACGGCGGGGTGATCCGCCGTCCCCGGTTTCGTCAAACGCAGCTCACGACGGGTTGCTGCCGCACTTCTTGGAGACCTTGTTGTAGTTGCCGCATTTCAGGGTCACCCAATCAGCTTCCAGATCCTTCGAGCCGGGCAGGAAGTCGGACCACGCATCGCCTGGCACAAGCCCCTTGGTCTTCCATACGACGTCAAACTGGCCGTCGCCGCGGATTTCACCGATGAACACTGGCTTGGTGATGTGATGGTTCGCCAGCATCTTGGACGTGCCGCCGGTGAGATTTGTCGCCTCGATGCCGGGCAGTGCGTCGATCACCTTGTCCGCATCGGTCGACTTCACCTTTTCAACGGCCTTCACCCACATGTTGAAGCCGATCACGTGCGCCTCCATCGGGTCATTGGTGACGCGCTTCGGATTTTTGGTGTAGGCCTGCCACTTCTTGATGAACTCGGCGTTGGACGGATTCTTGATCGAACTCGAAGTAATTCCAGGCCGCGAGGTGTCCGACCAATGGCTTTGTGTCGAGGCCCGCGAGCTCTTCCTCGCCGACTGAGAACGCGACGACTGGAATGTCGGTCGCCTTGACGCCCTGGTTGCCGAGCTCCTTGTAGAAGGGAACGTTTGCGTCACCGTTGATCGTCGACACGACCGCCGTTTTCTTGCCGGTCGATCCGAATTTCTTGATGTCGGCGACAATGGTCTGCCAGTCGGAGTGACCGAACGGCGTGTAGTTGATCAGGATGTCTTCGTCCTTGACGCCTTTCGCTTTCAGATAGGCCTCGAGGATCTTGTTGGTGGTGCGCGGATAGACGTAGTCGGTACCGGCCAGCACCCATCGCTTCACCGATCCGCCGTCCTTGCTCATGAGATAGTCGACTGCGGGGATGGCCTGCTGGTTCGGCGCAGCGCCGGTATAGAAGACGTTTCGCTCCAACTCTTCACCCTCGTACTGGACGGGATAGAAAAGAATTGAGTCGAGTTCCTTGAACACCGGCAGGACGGACTTCCGCGAGACCGAGGTCCAGCATCCGAACACGACCGAGACTTTGTTTTTCGAGATCAGTTCGCGCGCTTTCTCGGCGAACAGCGGCCAGTTCGAAGCCGGGTCGACGACAACAGCTTCCAGCTTTTTGCCGAGCAAGCCGCCTTTCTTGTTCTGTTCGTCGATGAGGAACAGCATCGTATCTTTCAGCGTCGTTTCGCTGATGGCCATCGTTCCCGACAACGAGTGAAGAATGCCGATCTTGATCGTATCTTCAGCGGCTGCGGGGTAGGTGGCAGCGAAACCAAATGCCAGGCCCGCCGCGGCTGAAAGCCAGCGTTGGGCATGCGGTTGCGCAAAAACCGCCCTGTTCATGTTGAGCATCGTTTTTTCCCCTGGTTGACGTCCGCAAAATCGGGCCCGGACCCGTTTCGCAAGGCTCAAGTCGCAAGGTGCGTGCCAAACAGGGGCCGGCGTAATCCGTTGATCCGGCATCGCCGCCCGGGTTGATCTGCGTCTGAAGCAGGGAAAATCGAGCGCCATGTCGTCCGCTGCATATTTATTGGGCGGTGGCGCGTTCAGACTTTGGGCACGTTGCCTCTTCCGTGCCCCGGAGGCTCGCGGAGCGGGCCGCGGCCAGGGCCATCGAAACCTGTTGAGGGGGCATATAATTCTCGTTGCATCGCAAAATAAGAAATGCTGCAATGCAAAAGCCGGGAATTCGAAGAGTCCAAGCTATGGCTTCTGTGAAGTTCTTGCGACGACAGGCCGAAAAGTGCGCGGAGTTGGCGAAGCGTACGCACGACGAGGACAGCCGGCAGAGGTGCGAACAGTTGCAGCGCACCTATACCCATCTTGCCGAAGTGGAAGAGGGGCAAGCCGCCGGTCCCGAGCGTAGACCTGCCGCCTGATTGCGCGCGCGATGAACGCCACTGCGCGTTCGCGTCTTAACGACGCGAACCGGGCCGCCGTTGTCGTGTGCCGGCGATACGCTTAAAAGGGCGTCGCGCAACGAAAGCTCCGAGCCATGGCCAGGTCGAAGGCAAAACCCGACGCCGACAGAGCGGGGTCGATCTATCGAACGCTCCGCCACGCGATCATCGAGCAGGCGCTCGAGCCGGGCGCAAAACTTCCTGAAGACACGATCGGCGAGCGTTTCGGCGCAAGCCGTACGATCGTGCGCAGCGCGTTAGGTCAGCTTGCCGCCGAAGGACTTGTGGAATTGCGCCGCAATCGAGGAGCGGCGGTGGCGTCGCCGGCATGGGAAGAAGCGCGCGATACTTTTGATGTCCGGCTTGGGATCGAATGCCTTGTCATGTCGAGGCTCGCCGGACGTCTGACCAAAGAACAGATCAGTACGCTCGAAGCGCATGTGGATCAGGAAGAGCGCGCGAGGGGCAACAACGAGCCGCTATCGATTCGTCTTGCGACGGAATTCCATATCCTGCTTGCGCAAATGACCGGGAGTCCGGTGTTGACCCGCTATGTCAGCGAACTGTCGTCGCGCTGCGGGCTCATTCTCGCGCTCTACAGCCGTCCGCATTCATCGGAATGCGCCGTGAATGAACACCGCGCAGTTATTTCCGCTCTGGCAGCAGGTGATATCGAGCGTGCGTCCGCGGTCATGGAAAAGCATCTCGAGGCCGTTGCCGGGCGTGCGCTGATCGTCGCGCGTCCTGAGAGGAACCGCGACCTCAAGGATATTCTGACTGCATATACGGACAAGGAAACGAACGGCAGCGCCAACGGCAAAGGGCGCCATCGGCGCTAGCTAGGCATCGATGCCGTTACGCGTCAGCAAGCGCTCCGCGCTGTCGTTCCACACATCCATCTGTACGATTTTTCCGCCACGAACGACGAAGCGATCGACATAGCGGTTGCCCTCGAACGGTGTGCCGTCCGGCCATTCGCCGTACAACGTTCCGATGTTGTAGACGATCGTCTCGTCATGTCCGGGCACCACGTCGGAACGTTCCATGGCCTTCTTGACCCACTTGTAGCGTTTTGCATTGAACGCTGTGCTTTGGCGCGGATGACTGAATCGCCGGCCTCCGGTGAAAGTGAGTTTGAGCGGTTCGGCAACGTAGCGGGCCGCTGTTTCAGGATCCGGCACCATCGAAGCCACCAGAAATTTCTCGACGATCGCCGCTGCTTCAGCGGTTTCGTCGGTGGGCATGATCACGGAGGCTTTGAGAGCGGCTTGCGCGGGTGCCATGGTGAAATCTCCTTGAGAAAAGCTGGCGATGCCGAACGATTCCTCACCAGCCATGCATTTTTCCGGCCAAATCACAGGCACGGAAGAGAGTGGTTGATTGTATACACTGATGAATACAATATGCCTAAAGCATTCACACGTTGCCTCTTAAATAGGCGCTGACATCTCCGTAACGCCGATTTTCTTGGTGTTTTGGGGCTGTCTCGGTGGCACGCGGTTTGCGAATGAAAAGGCCGGATCACTCTCGAAGAGGTATTGCCATGGCCCTCCAAAACAGCATTTCGAAGATCACGCGACGCCTCCTTCTGGCGGCGGCCGCAAGCGCGACGCTCGCACTTCCCGCGATGGCTGAAGACACCATCAAGCTTGGCCTTGTCGCGGCAATGTCAGGCCAGTCAGCCAAGTCGGGAGAGGCAATCGTCCGCGGCCTGTCCGTCGCGGTTGACGAAATCAATGCGAAGGGCGGTGTGCTCGGAAAAAAAGTCGAGCTTATTGTTCGCGACGACGAAAGCAATCCGGCCAAGGGAGTCGTGGCCGCGCGTGAACTCGTGCAACGCGAGAAAGTCGCCGCGCTCTTCGGCGGTCTCGATACGCCGGTATCGATGGCGATCGTGCCGTTCGCCAACCAGAACAAGGTTCCCTTCATGGGTGTCTGGGCGGCGGGGACGCCGATTACGCGCAACGGCGCGCCGGAGAACTACGTGTTCCGTGTTTCCGCCGTCGATGTGCTCGTCGACAAGGCGCTCGTCGATTACGCCATCAAAAAATACGGCGCGAAGAAGCCGGGCATGATCCTCATCAACAATCCATGGGGTGAGTCGAACGAGAAAGGACTCAAGGCCGCTTTGGAAGAGAAGGGTATGCCTTCTGCCGGCATCGAGAAATTCCAGGACGCCGATGTCGACGTAGTGCCGCAGCTCACGCGACTGAAAGAGTCAGGTGCGGATGTTCTGTTCATGGTCGCCAACGTCGCGCCGTCCTCGCAGGTCGTGAAGTCGCTCGACCGGATGGGTTGGGATGTTCCGATCGTATCGCACTGGGGACCCGCCGGTGGCCGCTTCAGCGAACTTGCCGGACCGAGCGGTGCCAAGGTGCATTTCATCCAGACCTTCAGCTTCGCCGGCAAGCTTTCGCCGAAAGCCGAAGCCGTTCTGGCCGCGCTGAAAAAGAAATATCCGGAAATCAAGTCGCTGGCGGATGTCACGCCGGCTGTCGGGATCGCCAATGCCTATGACGCGATGAACCTGACGGCCCTCGCCATCGCGAAGGCCGGTTCGACCGACGGTTCCAAGATCCGCGAGGCGTTCGAGCAGATCGAGTCGTATGACGGCCTGATCAAGAACTACAAAAAGCCATTCTCGCCGACCGAGCACGACGCGCTGACCTCGAACGATTACATCTTCACACACTTCAAGGAAGGTCAGATACTTCCCTTGACGAACTGAATCGATGACTAAGCGCAGCGGGACGCGGGTTCACTCCCGTGTCCCGCTGTTCGTTTTCCGGGGGCGTTGGAAATCATGCTGCTGATCTCTGCGATCGTGACAGGCCTTGCCGTCGGCAGCATGTATGGACTGATCGCGCTCGGGTATCACGTCACTTACGTTGTATCCAACACAGTCAACTTTTCGCAGGGCTCCTCGATGATGCTTGGAGCCGTGCTGGGTTACACCTTCGCAATCCGGCTTGGTTGGCCGTTGCCGCTTGCTGTCGCCATGGCGCTTCTGCTCTGCGCGCTGTTCGGTCTCGTGGTCGAACGTTTCCTGGTGCGGCCTTTTGCCGAACGGGGCTCCAATGGATGGCTGATGGCGACGGTCGCGGGCGGCATCGTGCTCGACAACATCGTGCTGTTCACCTTCGGCAAGGAGCCGCGCGCCTTTCCTTCCATTCTCGCGCAGAAGCCGATTTTGCTTTTTGGCGCCGGCGTGTTTCCGCTGCAGCTCGTCATTCCGCTGGTCGGACTCGGAATCACGCTCGCGTTGTCCCTTGCATTCCATCATACGAAGCGCGGCAAGGCTCTGCTCGCAGTCGTGCAGAACAAAGATGCCGCGCGCCTGATGGGCATCAACGTGCGGGTCGCAATCGCGTTGTCGTTTGCACTCTCGACGGCGCTTGCGGGTCTCGCGGGTCTTCTGATCGCGCCGCTGTTCAGCATTCACTCTGATATGGGCACGCTGTTCGGCATCAAAGCCTTCGCTGTCGCAATTCTTGGCGGCATTACATCCGCGTCAGGCGTCATGCTGGCCGGATTCCTTTACGGACTGATCGAAGCGCTCGTCACTGCTTTCGCCGGCTCAACCTACACGCAGATCGTCGCCTTCACCGTCGTGATTGCCGCACTTGCCGTGATGCCGAACGGTCTGCTCGGCCGTGCGGCGACGAAGAAGGTGTAATGATGCTCGCTCGCGGGCTGACACCAACGCCGATGACGCTGGCGATTGTCGCGCTGACCGGGGCGGGCGTGCTGCTCGTGTTCGGGTCCGAGGGCTATTCGCATTTCATCATTGCATTGGTCGCGCTGACGGCAGTTGTCGGCGTTGGACTGAATGTGTTGCTGGGCTTGTCCGGCCAGGTTTCGCTCGGCCATGTCGGCTTCTACGCCATCGGCGCCTACACGGCAGCGATCCTGACAGTGCACGGTGTGAGCTTCTGGGTGGCTTTTCCGTTGGCCGGCCTTATCACCGGCATCCTCGGGGCCTTGCTGGCGTTGCCGGCGTTGCGTGCGAGTGGCCCTTATCTCGCGATGATCACGATCGCATTTGCGTTCATCGTCCAGCACGCCACCATTGAATGGAAAACTCTGACGGGAGGTCAGAACGGACTGATGGGTCTCGTTCCGCCAACAGTCGCCGGACATCCATTCGCCGAGCGTGAGATGGCGATCTTCGCGACGGTGCTTGCGGGGGTTTCGTTCTTTCTATTTCAACGCCTTGCCGCGAGTGCCTGGGGCAGGGCAATGGTCGCCGTACGGGACAGCGAAATCGCCGCGCGCTCGATCGGTCTCAATCCGGTTGCGATCAAGACAGCGGCTTTTGCCATATCGGCGGTGTTCGCCGGCCTGGCCGGTGCGATCTTTGCGCCGCTGATGATGTTTGTTGCGCCGGACTCGTTCCCGTTTTCGCAGTCGATCCTGTTCCTCCTTGCAGTCATCGTCGGCGGTTCCGGATGGGTCTTGGGTCCGGCGGTGGGGGCGGTCGTAACGGTGATGCTGCCTGAGCTTCTGTCAGGCCTTGCCGAATACCGCCTGCTATTCGTCGGGGCGTTGCTGCTGGTGGTCCTCTGGATCGCGCCCGAAGGCGTGATCGGCACGCTTGGCCGCTTCGTGCGGCGCACCGATCCTGCCGTGGCAAAGGACAGTAATTTTGATCTCGCGGCGTTCTTCGCAACCGATGGCGCACGGCCGCAACTGACAGTGCGCGACATCGGTATTTCGTTCGGCGGGATAAAGGCGGCGGCGGATGTAAGCTTCATCGCGCAGCCGGGCGCCGTCACGACCTTGATCGGCCCGAACGGCGCGGGGAAGACTACCGTCCTGAATATGATCGGAGGCTTTTATCGCCCCGACAACGGTTCGATTCGCAGTGGCGAAACAGAATTGGCGGGCGCGCCAGCCTGGCGCATCGCGCGTGCTGGAATTTCGCGAACGTACCAGACGACGCAGCTGTTCGGCGCGATGAGCGTCCTCGACAACGTTCTCATCGCATTGCGCGATGGGAAACTCGGCAATCCGCTTCGGAGCATCGCAATCGAGGAAGACCGGCGCGCGGCCGAGGCTCTGCTTGTGTTCGCCGGATATCACGGACCGGTGGCGGCGCTTGCCGGCGATCTGCCGCACGTGGATCGCCGTCTTGTCGAAATTGCACGTGCGCTTGCGACGTGTCCTCAGGTTCTCCTGCTCGATGAGCCGGGGGCAGGTCTGATGCGCTTGGACAAGGTCGCGCTGGCAAAGTTGATCCGTCGCATCGCCGATCTCGGCATCGCGGTCATTTTGGTCGAGCACGACATGGCGATGGTCATGAATATTTCGGACCACATTGTCGTGCTTGATGCAGGCAGGATCATCGCGGCGGGCAAGCCCGCTGAAGTTCGCCGGGACCCACGCGTGCTCAAGGCCTATCTCGGTGATGGCGAGATGCGCGCCAGGCCGCGAGTCACACCCTGGTCAGGTTCGCAGGATCCCATCTTGTCCTGTCTCAAGCTGACCGCAGGTTACGGTGCGGCGCCGGTGCTCGATGACGTTTCGTTTGCGGTCAAGCCTGGCGAGATGGTTGCCCTGCTTGGTGCCAACGGAGCCGGGAAATCGACGGCGATGCGGGCTGTAACGGGCCTGCTGCGCCCGGTGAGCGGAGCCATCGTCCTGCAGGACACGAGAATTGAAAACCTCGACGCACACAAGATCGCCGCGAGCGGACTGACGCTGGTCCCGGAGGGACGGCAGGTTTTTCCGGAATTGACAGTCCTGGACAATATTCTCCTTGGTGCATACACGCGATCCGACGTTGATCGTCAGGCCGAAGTCGAAGCGCTATTGAAACGATTCCCACGCTTGCGGGACAGGCTGTCCAGCCGCGCCGGGCTTCTCTCGGGTGGTGAACAACAATTGCTGGCGATCGCGCGCGGACTGATGGCGAAGCCGCGCATCCTGTTGCTCGATGAGCCGTCGCTTGGTCTCGCTCCGGCCATGATCAATGAATTGTTCGACGTTCTCGCAACACTGCGCGACGATGGTGTGACCATTCTGCTTGTCGACCAGGTGGCCGCGCTGGCATTAACCGTCGCCGATCGTGGCTATGTTCTGGAATCGGGCCGCATCGTGCGCGACGACGCAGCGGAAGCTTTGGCGCACGATCCGGCTTTAGAGGCCGCCTATCTCGGCCACGCAGAGGCAGCGCAGTAAGCACGTACCAATCTCGCGTCGTTGCCCAATCGAAAATTGTCGCGCTAAAGTAGAGCGAATAGCCGCCCGTAGCCCATCGAATGGGAACAGCGTCAGGAGTGAGCTTGAAAAGGCTCGTACATTTGTTCCCATTCCTTTCTTGCGGGCCGATAGTCCAAAACCTGGCGGTTATCGTTGCGGCATGCATGTGCCTTTGTGCGTGCGCACAAATCATCGACCACGCGTCCACAGACGCAGAGACAAGCCAACAGGCGAGCGCACCAGAACAAAGCACGGCGTGCGCAAAAGCAACTGAATTGCAGGTTGGGATGGCAACGGCGCAAATATTGTCAATTTGCGAGCGAAGACCACAACGAACGTCTGATGTGATCACGCGAGATGGAAAAAAAGTAACAGTGTGGGTCTATGGGAGCATGTCGTTTCAATTGTCGGATGACAAGTTGATTAGAATTTTCGGACCTTGACCAACAGGCCAAGGATATTTCCGCCAAAACAGGAAGTGAGCCATCATCCGCTGTCACGCGGTCGCGCTAGGTTTTGCAATTTCCCGACAAGAATGTTGCGGCCGGGCCTTGGGGGAGGCCCGGCCGCTCGCGAACCCGGTCTGGGGACGGGGAGGGGTGGGGACGTGACCGGGAGCGCGAATTCCTTTCTGTCAGCGCGCCGAAACCGTGGCGGGCGCGGTACGTGGTTCACCAAGCGCGACCCACGCGTTCGGATCGGACTGTGATTGTCGCTTCACGAAGCGGTAGCCGGTCTTGGTCCACGGCAGGACCTCAGGCTCCTGATTATCGAGAATGAATTCACCGCGATCGGTTTTGACCGTGAGCACGGCGTGACCGTCGCCCTTCTTGTCGCGCACGACGGTGATGAGCAGAGCTTCGCGCGGCCAGCCGGCCTGTATGAGCATGCGGCGCTTGAGCAGCACGTAGTCTTCGCAGTCACCGTATCCGTCGTCGGGATAATTCCAGCGCTCGACCACGCCCCAGTGTTCGAGGTCGGTCATTGGCTTGATCGACTCGTTCACCCAGGCATTGACCTTGAGCATGTCGGTCCACGCCTTGGCAGTGAGGACCACGTCGCGCGGTTCGGATGGCCTGGTCGCGCACTCCAAGCGATATTCGATGCAGAATTCGACCCAGCCGATCGGCGGGCGGGTCGGTTCCCCGACAGTCGCGTAACCCGGGCTTTCGGGCTCCAACGGCCCGAGCGAAGCCGTGTATTCGCCGGCGGCCACGGCCGTGGATACGGCCATAGTCGCAACACTGGCGAACACCAGCACGCTGGCGACCCGAAGTGCCTGTTTGAAACGCCTGGCCATTGCGGCCCCTTCCCGTCGTGTCGGGGCCACATTTCCCACAAAGCGTTTGTATTGGCGCTAAATCGGGGAAGTCAATTTTAGTATAATCAAAGTAAAACGAGACACGAATACTAATAAAACTGAATTCAAGTTTGCCTAAAAGCTTAGACAGTACAATTTAGTTCAAATTTTATATTTAACGGATCACAGGTAAGAAGATACAGGCGCACGGGGGTTTCTGGGCCGCCGTTTACGGTTGATCGTCCCGCCAATTCAGGGTCGAACCGCTGCCACAGGCTGCGCGCCTGTTGATCTATTGTCGGAAAATACGAGGGCAGAATTTACGGAGCGGTGACGTTATTCGCCGGTGAGGTTGTCTTCGACGAAATCAGGGTGCTGAAGGCGCATGAATTCGATGGCAAAGCCATCTTCGATGTGGCGCACGACGCGGCCCTGAGTTTTTCCGATCATCACTACGACGCCAACGGCAGGTCGCAGATCCGGCGAGATGCCGATCGCGGCGCCCGACTGCGAAAGATCGATTACGCGGCAGGCGACATTGGTGCCATTTGGCAGCACCAATCGCGCCGTGGCATTGCGTGGGGCGAAACGGTCATGGCGGCGATCTTCGGGCAGATTGAGGATCTGCCGATTGGCCAGCCAGGTCAGTTGCGCCGCGAGCTTGTCCCGCTTGCGCAGCGTCGCCGCAACGGTCATCGCAAATCCATTTTCCAGGACGCGCGCGACCTTGCCCTCGATCCGGCCCAGATGATCGACGTAGGCAATCACCCGTTCACCCGGTTGCCCGGCGATAGGCGCGATCAGGGCCATGCCACCCGGCGACATATCGATGACCTGGCAGGGAAACTCGCGCCGGTCGGCCAGCATGTAGCGCCCGAGGAGGTTAACTTTGACGCGCTGATGCCGCCGGCGTTCCTCGGCCAGAGGCAGGATCACCGGTTTGGTCAGTGGCAGCGCCATACTTGTCGGGATCGGAAATGATTTCCGCGATCACCAAGCCTATTAGCCTATCGTTAATGATGAGTTAGCCGCTGAGCTTACTCGTGGGCGATGTGAGGCCCCCGCTATAGACGCGAAAGCCGTGTCGCAACCGAGGCTCCTCGCCGGCAGGTCCGAATTGTGCATCGCCGGCGATCGAATGAGGTGCCCCGACATGCCGAAAGGTGCCCAGTTCGAGTGCCGCCACCGGTCTGATGCCCAGCCAAATAGGGGTTGCCACGGGAGCCAGCGCGCCAACCGCGCGGACGCGCGTCCGGCCATCGAAGGCGAGGGGCAACAGAAGGAGCTCCAAATCGATTTCGGCGTCCTGTTCGGTACGACCATGAACGCCCGCAACGACGCCAATATTTTCGTCGACGACGGCAGCAACGAGTTCGCGCACTTGTTCGCGGCTCACCTCGCTCCAAAGATCTTCGAAGGCCTCGCCTTTGATCTCACGGGCGAACAGCGCGCAGATGCGGGTGCCGGCGAGACGGACCCTGATCTCGTTAACGAAGTCAGCCGTTAGAATGAAAGTATCGGCCAGGATATGGCGAATATCCGCCGGATCGATATCGGAGCGCACGGGGGCGCGGCGCCTGCCACGCTTCCTCGTCCAATACTTGAACAGTGCCTGCGTCGTGTGATGCTTCATTATCCCCAAAACCCGTTCCGCCACGTCCCGGCGATGTCGCGGTTGTCCCTCGACGGGACAGACACACCGCCTGTTTCGGCGCGGCATCACGTGTGGTGCAGGGTCTGTGCCTGCTCATGTGCGGAGGCGGAGGGAATTGCAGTTAGTGTTAAAATGAGAGTCGGGTTGGCGTGGTGTGCCCTGGCAGTTAGGGTCCGCTCATCCATGTGACTGAGCCGGTGCAAATCTTGGCGCACCGGTTTTTATTGAGAGCCTCGGGGAGGCGATGGGATGTGACCAGCCCGTAAGGGTGGCAAAACCCCCGCAACGTGGCTCAGGGAGGGCGAAAGCCCTCCCTTTTTTTTGGACCGACCTGCCTTGCGCTGACGCGCGAAGCTGCGTAACTCCAAATGTCCCATCGGATCCTCCCGTGAAACGCGAACCTATCTTCAACATCCCGCCCGTGATCATTGCTGTGCTGGCCGTGCTGGTGCTCATTCACGTCGTGCGCGTTTATTTGCTGAGTGAGCAGCAGGACGTCGAATTTCTGTTGACGTTCGCGTTCATCCCCGTGCGCTACGACAGCTCGGTCATGCTTGGTGATGCGCTCCCCGGGGGCGGCGCGGACGTCTGGACCTTTGTGACCTACGCTTTCATCCACGCCGACTGGACACATCTTCTCGTCAACTCGATCTGGCTGTTGCCCTTCGGCAGCGCGGTTGCGCGCCGCTTCGGCACGGTCCGCTTTCTTGCTTTTTTTGCCGTGACCGCTGCCGCGGGCGCCGCCCTGCATCTGGCGACGCACGCCGGCGAACAATTTCCGATGATCGGGGCGTCGGCCGCCATCTCCGGAACGATGGCAGGGGCGATGCGCTTTTCGTTCCAGCGTGGCGGACCACTTACACTGCTCGGACGGGCCGACGATAGCGCTTACCGCGTCCCGGCCATCCCGCTGCGCAATGTGCTGTCGGATGCACGCGTGGTGCTTTTTGTCGCGGTCTGGTTCGGGATCAATATCCTGTTCGGGGTGGGGTCGTTTCCGTTAACCGGCAGCAGTCAATCGGTCGCCTGGCAGGCCCATATCGGCGGTTTCCTCGCCGGATTGTTTCTTTTTTCCTGGTTCGATCCCAAGCCGGATCTACCGCAAAGCGACGACGCTGCTGCAACGCCGCAAACTCACTGAGGTATGCGGGTCTGCTTTCACACAGTTTCGTCTTGACGGAACTGGTGTTGCGGCGGGATCGTTGACTATGCCCGGCCATGCTCGGCGCATGGACCGGGGCGTATGTTCGCGCGCATGAGCGATCTAAAAATAATCATGCGTGCCAGGGAGGCTGCCATGAACGTCAAATCGATTCTGGCCGCCAAGAAACGTAACTTGGGCGGCGACATTGTTACCATCGAACCGACGGCCAATCTCGCGGCGGCGGCGAAATTGCTCTCGGCGCACCGCATCGGTGCCGTATTAATCCGCGGTCCGGGCGGGCGCCTTGCCGGAATATTGTCTGAGCGCGATATCGTACGTGCACTGTCGGAGCACGACGCGGATGCGCTGGCTTTGCCGGTCGGTCAAGTAATGACGCGCGAGGTCGCAACGTGTGGCGAGGAGGACTCGTGCGCCAGCATCATGGAGCGCATGACGACGGGGAAATTCCGTCACCTGCCTGTCATCGCCGATGGTCAGTTGGTGGGCCTTGTCTCGATCGGCGACGTGGTCAAGCAACGCGTCGAGGAGGTCGAGAGCGAATCCGAGGCGATGCGCGACTACATCCGGACCGCGTGAGGGTCGGAGCTAGTTTGCACCGTTGGTCGGCTGCGACAGCGCGGCAACAGCTTCGTTGACCGCATCGATCGATTTTTCGGCAGCATCCATGCCGATCTGAATCGCTTCGGCGGCGCGATGGAATTCAAACCAGCCGACGCTGCCAAGGCGCGGGCTGATCAGGACGTCCGGCGGATCGCCTGCCAGCCGCGCGCGGGTGATGCGGTCCTGCATGACGTTGAAGGCTTCGACCATGACGGTCGGCAAGCCCGGACGTCCGCGTCGTCCCATGAATTGACGGCGCAAGGTTCGGTCGCCCTTGAACATCCCGCGCAACCCGTTGGATTTGGCTGGCACGGTCGGCGGGACGTCTGACTCGTCCGAGCCATGGCTTGCGATGATCGTGCCGCGTCCGAACAGGTCGGCATTGAGATTGACGGCGATCACCAGCCTCGCGCCGAGAGCGCGAGCGGCCGAGACCGGCACCGGATTGACCAATGCGCCGTCGACCAACCAGCGGCCGCCGATCAGCACAGGCGGAAAAATTCCCGGCAGGGCGTAGGAGGCACGAAGCGCTTCGCTCAGCCGTCCGCGTGTCAACCAGATTTCATGACCGGTGTTGAATTCGGTAGCGATGGCGGCAAAGCGCGTCGGCAGATCGTCAATGCGCGTGTCTTTGAGTCCGGTTTCGAGCTGGTTGGCGAGATGCCCACCGCCGATGAGGCCGGAGCCGGCGAGGCTGATGTCGAGATAACCCAGCACGCCGCGAACGGTGAGGGTGCGTGCCCAGGCTTCGAGATTGTCCATTTCCTTCGCGGCATAACAACCACCGACCACGGCACCGATCGATGTGCCGACAATCACGTCAGGCACGATGCCGTGCTCGAGCAATTTGCGCATGACGCCGATATGCGCGAAGCCGCGCGCGGCGCCCCCGCCGAGGGCCAGGCCGATAGTGGGGCGCGAAACGGTCGGCTGCGCTTGCGGGGTGGCTTCCGCGGCACGGTCGCCATTGCGCGTTCGCGCGAATAAACCCTCGAATACCAAAAGCTCTCTCCTTGTCCGCGCTCAGCTCAGGGAAGGTCCCCGCACGAGCTCGTCAGACCTGACATGACCAGAGTGCTGGCGGAGTCTTGTGACCGAAACGTGACAAGGGAGCGTGCGCCCGCGGCCTTACATAAAGGTTAAATGTTGTACCGGCGGATTGGTTCCTACCGCCCAAATCGCGTGACGATGGAGCTGAGATTTGGACGTTCGCGGTCTTCCGGCGGCTTTGCGGGGCGCCCGATGTGTACAAAGCCCGCGATACGTTCATTCGACGAAAGTCCGAGAGCGTCGAGTACACGGCGATCATAGGCATACCACTCGGTGATCCAGCTGGCGGCGTAGCCCATCGCGTGGGCGGCAAAAACCAGGCTCATCGCGGAGGCGCCGGCGGAAAGCTCCTGCTCCCATTCCGGGATTTTCACATGCGGACCGGCGCGACTCACCACCGCGATCACCAATGGCGCGCGGGCAAGGCGATTGCGCTCGAAAGTTATCTGGTCGGGGGTCGCATCGGGGCGATCGGCGCGAAATACGGAAGCGATTGTTTCGCCGGCGGCGGCCCGGGCATCGCCTTCAAACAGAATGAATCGCCACGGCGCGAGTTTGCCGTGGTCGGGTACACGCGAGGCAACCTTCAGAAGTGTCTCGATTTCGGATGCGGTCGGGCCGGGCCCCGCCAGTTCGATTGGCTTAACCGAGCGGCGGGTCTTGAGCAGTTCTAGGGCATCGGGCATCGGCAACCTCTGAAAATCGGGACCGGTTGCGCTACCACAGCGTTAATCAGCCCACAAACTGGCTTGCTCTCCTGGCTTGAAATCGCCTCGATTTCAGCCGAAAACATCCGCGTCATGACCAGGGCATCCACAACCGCCGCCTCGTGCGGCCGGCTATGGCCGGCCCTAGTGGTTGCCGCCTTTGTAATCGCACCGCAGGCAGTTTCGGCGCAGAATTCGCTGTTTTCGGCGACGCCATCGACCGGCCTGATCTCGCCGGTCCCGGCGACGCGCAGCGATATTTTCGGACCGAGCAATCTTTCGATTCCCTCGATACCGCCCGCGCAGCCTCAGCAGGCACCGAACGCGGCTAACACGACTGCCTCAATTCCCGTCGTGCCCGCAGGGCAGGTGGCGCTGGCACTCAGTGCGCGCTTCGGCAAGGACGCGCTGCCGATCGGCGGCGGCCTGACCTGGCGGGTGTATGGCGCCAAAGCCGACACGAATGGAAATTTCAAGCTGGTGAAGGAAGAAAAGTCTCCGACACCGACACTTGTGCTCCCCGCCGGCACTTACATCGTGCATGTCGGATTCGGACTTGCCACCGCCGTCAAGCCCATCGACCTGCGCGGGACAACGGTTCACGAAGAATTCGAACTGCCGGCCGGTGGATTACGCATCGAGGGCAAGGTCGGCGACGTGCGCATTCCGGGCAGCCAGATCTCGTTCGATGTTTACAGGGGCAGCCAGTTCGAAGCCGGCGACCGGCGTCCCATTGCCGAGCATGTCACGACCAGCGACGTCGTCGTGGTGCCGGAGGGGACGTACTACATCGTGTCGAATTACGGCGATGCCAATTCCGTCGTGCGCTCCGATATCCGCGTGCAGCCGGGCAAGCTGACCGACATCACTGTGACGCACCGCGCAGCTGCAATCACGCTCAAGTTGGTCGGCGACAAGGGCGGTGAAGCACTCGCCAACACTGCCTGGTCTGTGCTGACGCCGGGCGGCGACGTCATCAAGGAATCGATCGGTGCGTTTCCGCGTGTGATTCTTGCCGAAGGCGAATATCGCGCAATTGCCCGCAATGAAGGCAAAGTCTACGAGCGCGAATTTAAGGTCGTTACCGGCGTCGACGGCGACGTCGAGGTGCTGGCGCGCTGAACACGGCCGTTCTGCCGAACTTTCTCGCAGCGTACGGATTATAGTAGTGCCGCCCATTGCCAACGACCCAGTTATGGATGTTTTTGCCAAGCTTGATTTGAAAACCATTGCGCTTTTGCTCGACGTGGATGGCACGATCATCGATATTGGTCCGTCTCCAAGAGAAGTGCATGTTTCCGACGCGCTGCTTCAATCGCTCAAATGCCTGTTCGATCTGACCGGCGGAGCCGTCGCGCTGGTCAGTGGCCGCCCGATCGCCGATCTTGACCGCATGTTTTCTCCGTTACGTTTGCCGGCGGTCGGCGGGCATGGCGCTGAAATGCGTCTTGACGACAACAAGGTCTTCTACTGGGCAAAACCGCTGCCGGACGATTTGCGCAGTCGTCTTGCCGATCCGACCGTGCTGAGTCCTGGCGTCATTGTGGAGGATAAAAAGTACTCGCTTGTGCTACACTACCGGGGCGCCCCAAAAGAAGAGGAGCGTCTCAGCCGCCATGTCATGGCGTGCCGTGCGGCGTTTCCCGGCGAGCCGACCGAGTTGTTGTTGGGCAAGGCGATGATCGAGGTCTTGCGCCCCGGCATCAGCAAAGGCGAAAGCATCCGCAAATTAATGTCGCATCCCCCCTTCAGCGGCCGGATGGCTGTTTTCATCGGCGACGACGTTACCGACGAATTTGTCTTCGAGATTTTGCCGGAGATCGGCGGCAAAGGCTTCAGCGTCAATCGTCACTTCCCGGGCCTCACGGGGATATTCAAAAATCCGGCACACGTGCGTGATGCCCTGAACACGCTCGTTGCCAATGGACAGACGGCCGCATGACAGATTACGGACTCGATCTTGCGGTTATCGGCAACGGCCGTACCGCGGCGCTGCTCGATCCTTCGGCGCGCATCACGTGGTGGTGTCTGCCACGGTACGACGGGGATCCCGTGTTCTGCCGTTTGCTCTCCGGCAGTGACGAGAAGGGGTTCACCGATGTCGTTCTCGAAGGCCAGGTCGAGACGCGCTCGGACTATGTCCGCAATACCGCGACCGTTGTCACGGAACTGATCGACAACAAGGGCGGCGCTGTCCGCGTCACCGACTTCGCACCGCGATTCCAGATTTACGGCCGGACTTTCCGTCCGCCACAGCTCATCCGCATCATCGAGCCGATCGGCGGCATGCCGCGGATTACAATTCGCTTTCGCACGACCCATCGCTATGGCGAACCGGTTGCGTCGCGATCTTCCGGCAGCAATCACATTCGCTACTGGCGCGACGAGGTCCCGGTGCGGCTCACCACCGACGCGCCGCTCTCTTACGTCGAGAACGAGGCGTCGTTCGTGTTGACGCGGCCGGTCCACATGGTGTTCGGCACCGACGAGCCATTCGAAGGATCGCTCGAGAGCACCTGTCGCGATTTTTGCGACCGCACACGCGACTACTGGCTGGAATGGGTGAGACGGCTCGCCTTTTCCATCGACTGGCAGGATGAAATCATCCGCGCCGCCATCACGCTCAAACTGTGCAACTACGAAGAGACCGGCGGAATCGTCGCGGCGCTGACCACGTCAATTCCGGAAGGGCCGGGCTCGGGACGCAATTGGGACTATCGATATTGCTGGATGCGTGACGCTTTTTTCGTCGTTCGTGCGCTTAACCGCATCGGCGCGACACGCACGATGGAGGATTTCATCTCCTACATCTTGAGCGTTGCTGGCGGCCGCGACGGACAGGTGCGGCCGCTCTATGGCGTCGTGCACACGGATACCCTCGAGGAACGGACGGCCCCCGCGCTTGCTGGCTATGGCGGCGATGGACCCGTGCGGATCGGCAATGCCGCGGTCAATCAGAACCAGCACGATGTCTATGGCAGCATCATCATGGCCGCCACGCCGATGTTCTTCGATCGCAGGCTGCCTCGGCCGGGCGATGCGGCCCTCTTTCATACGCTCGAGCCGTTCGGTGAACAGGCGGCCAAGCTTGCGCTCGAGCCTGACTCCGGTATCTGGGAATACCGGGGCCGCCAGCGTGTGCACACACATTCGGCAGCGATGTGCTGGGCCGGTTGCCAGCGGCTCGAAGCCATTGCGAACCACCTCAACCTGCCTGAGCGCGCGACCTATTGGGGCGCGATTGCCGGGCGTATCGGTGAGGAGGTGGTCAAACGCGCATGGAATCCGAAACGCAAGGCTTTTTCGGCTGCTTTCGACAGCGATGATCTCGACGCCAGTGCCCTTTTGCTGGCCGAACTTGGCCTGGTCGCACCCGATGACCCCCGATTTGTGTCTACCGTCGAGGCCATTGGTCATGAACTTCGACGTGGTTTCAACGTTATGAGGTATGTCGCTGCCGACGATTTCGGCAGCCCGGAGTCAGCCTTTTTGATTTGCCGCTTCTGGCTGGTGGATGCATTGTGGGAAATTGGACGGCAGGATGAGGCCCGCGACATGTTTGTCGACGCGCTTCGGCTACGGAATCGTTACGGCCTCTTGTCGGAGGACGTACATCCAGTGACTGGAAAATTGTGGGGGAATTTTCCGCAGACCTACTCGATGTCAGGACTGACGTTGACGGCAATCAAGCTGTCGCGAAGCTGGGGAGACCGGTATTGGCGCGGCTCGTCGTAGTATCAAACAGGGTCGGCATTCCCGACCGCGGCGCGAGACCTGGCGGACTTGAAGTCGCAATCCGCCCTGCGCTCAAGCGGCACGGCGGGCTCTGGTTTGGCTGGAGCGGTCGCGTTGCCGAAGAAGGTGTGCCGCAAACGGTCGGGATCGAACCGCAGGACAATATCACCTACGCCACCGTCGATCTGGCCAAAGACGACTATCAGGAATTCTACAACGGTTTTGCGAACCGCGTGCTGTGGCCGATTTTGCATTACCGGCTCGATCTCGCCGAGTTCACGCGCCGCGATCTCGGTGGCTACGTTCGCGTCAACCAGTATTTCGCCAGCCACCTAGAGAAATTGCTGCGCCCCGACGACGTCGTGTGGGTTCACGACTATCATCTCATGCCGCTCGCCAAAGCATTGCGCGATCGCGGGCATCAGAACAAGATCGGTTTCTTCCTCCACATTCCATTCCCGCCGCCGGAAATCATCACGGCTCTGCCAAATCATGATCAGTTGATCCCGGCGCTCTGTCACTACGACCTGGTCGGCTTCCAGACCGAAGTCGATGCGGCGAATTTTTCCCGCTACATCGCCAATGAATGCGGGTTGCCGTGGGCGACTGGGAACAGTTTTCATTTCGGCAATCGTATCGTTCGCATCGGCACGTTCCCGGTGGGAGTGGAAACGGAAGCTTTCGCGCGCCTGGCGCGCCGCGCGGTCGAGACCCGCTTTGTGCGCGAGGTGCTGGACAGCCTGTCCGGCCGCGCCATGATCATCGGCGTCGATCGGCTCGACTACAGCAAGGGCATTCCCGAACGCATGAGCGCGTTTGAGCGCTTCCTTGCCAATTTCCCCGACTGGCGCGGCAAGGTCACCTATTTGCAAATCACGCCGCGCAGCCGGACCGGCATTCCGGAATATGCCGACATGGGACGTGAAGTCGGCGAAGCGGTCGGGCGTATCAACGGCGCGTACGGCGAGGCGTCGTGGACGCCGGTGCGCTACATCAACAAGGCGCACAGCCGCACCGCGCTCGCCGGGCTATATCGCGCGGCGCGTGCCGGATTGGTCACGCCCTTGCGCGACGGCATGAACCTGGTGGCCAAGGAATTTGTCGCGGCCCAAAACGCGGACGACCCGGGCGTTCTGATCCTGTCGCGCTTTGCCGGGGCGGCGCACGAATGCGCGGCCGCGCTTTTGGTCAATCCGTACGATCCGGAAGGCGTCGGCAACGCCATCAATCGTGCACTATCGATGCCGCTGGAGGAGAGGCGCCAGCGGTATTCCGCCAATTTCAAGGTGCTGGTGCGAAACGATCTCGGCCATTGGGCCGGGCGCTTCCTGCGGATGCTTGAACCACCCGTGGATGAAATTGAGTCGCCGTCTTTGGTGCGCGTGGTGGGCTGAACAGGTCTTACGCGGTCTTGGCCCGACGCATGTCGGGCGGCACAGCCTCTTCACTCAACGCTTTAAGTGCCGCCTCGAGGGACATGACCTGCTGGCCTTCCTTGCCCAGACGACGGATCGAGACCGTGCGGTCGGCCGCTTCTTTCTTGCCGACCACCAGCAGGACAGGGACCTTGGCGAGGGAGTGCTCGCGCACTTTGTAATTGATTTTCTCGTTGCGCAGGTCGCCTTCCACGCGCAGGCCGAGTTTTCGCGCCGCCTCGATCGCTTCGTGGGCGAACTGATCCGCATCGGACGTTATGGTCGCGACCACCGCCTGTACGGGCGACAGCCAGAGTGGCAAGTGGCCGGCGTAGTGCTCGATGAGAATGCCGGTGAAGCGTTCCAGCGAGCCGAACATGGCGCGATGAAGCATCACGGGCGTCACCTTGTTCGAATGCTCGTCGATATAGAACGCGCCGAGCCGGCCGGGCAGGTTGAGGTCGACCTGGACGGTGCCGCATTGCCAGTCTCGGCCGATCGCGTCGCGCAAGACATATTCGAGCTTCGGTCCGTAGAAAGCACCTTCACCTTTGTTCAGAGTCCACGGACGGCCCGACGCTTTCAGGGCCGCCATCAGTGCTGCTTCGGCCTTATCCCAGACCGCGTCGTCGCCAATGCGCTTGTCCGGCCGGTCGGAAAATTTGATGCGGACATCCGAGAACCCGAAATCCTCATAAATTGAGAGGATTAGGTCGTTCATTTTGAGTGCTTCTTCAGCGATCTGGCTTTCGCTGATGAATACGTGCGCGTCATCCTGCGTGAAGGCGCGAACGCGCATGAGCCCGTGCAGCGCTCCCGACGGCTCAAAGCGGTGCACCTTCCCGAACTCGGCAATCTTCACCGGAAGTTCGCGATAACTGCGCAGACCGTTCTTGAAAATCTGCACATGGCCGGGGCAGTTCATCGGTTTGACGGCGTAGACGCGTTCGTCTTCCTCGCGTTTCTGCGTCAGGAAGATCATGTCGGAATAAGTTGGAATATGACCTGTCGTCTCCCACAGCGTCTTGTCCATCAGCTGCGGCGAGTTGACCTCGACATAACCCGCCGCGGTTTGCACGCGACGGATGTAGTTTTCGAGTGCCTGAAACAGCGTCCAGCCTTTGGGGTGCCAAAAAACCGAACCGGGCGCTTCCTCCTGGAAGTGAAACAAATTCATTTCGCGACCGACGCGGCGATGGTCGCGCTTCTCGGCTTCCTCAATTTGTTTTAGGTATGCGTCGAGCTCTTCCTGTTTGGCGAAAGCCGTTCCGTAGATGCGGGTGAGCATCGGATTTTTGGAATCACCGCGCCAATAGGCGCCGGCCACTTTCATCAGCTTGAAAGCGTTCCCCACCTTGCCGACCGATGTCATGTGCGGGCCGCGGCAGAGATCGAACCAGTCGCCCTGCTTGTAGATATTGATCTGCTGATCGGCGGGGATGGCATCGATCAGCTCGACCTTGAAGCCTTCGCCCATGTCGCGGAAAATTTTCTTCGCATGGTCGCGCGACCAGACCTCCTTCGTGAAGGGTTTGTCGCGCGCGATGATCTCGCGCATCTTTTTTTCGATGGCCGGAAGATCTTCCAGCGTGAAGGGCTGATTGCGCGCGAAGTCGTAATAGAATCCGTTTTCGATCACCGGTCCGATGGTGACCTGCGTTCCCGGCCACAGGCTCTGGACCGCTTCGGCAAGCACGTGCGCAGCGTCATGCCGGATCAGTTCGAGGGCGCGCGGATCCTCGCGGGGAATGAACTCTATTTTCGCGTCGTGGTCGATCGGGCTGGAGAGATCGGCGAGGGTGCCGTCGAGCGCCATTGCGACCGTGCGCTTCGCCAACGAGGGCGAAATGCCTTTGGCAATATCAAGACCGGTTGTGCCTGAGGGGTATTCGCGGCGTGCGCCGTCGGGAAAGGTCAGCGCGACCATCAGCGTCTCCGTTGCTCACTCGCTGCCTACGAACGCAGGTAAGCGTGGAACTCGATATAGCAGGCAAATCCGACCGTGCAACTAGGCTGGCGGCGTGTCATTGCGGCCGCGCCAACGCCCGTAGCGCCAAGGCAAGAACCAGCGCGAGGGTTCGGGCAGGGTTGTTGGTACGAAATCCAGCCCGGCCGTTCCCCAGGGATGGCACCGCAGAATGCGGGCGAGAGCCATCCATCCGCCCGCCCAAAGCCCGAAACGGCCGATCGCCTCGTCGGCGTATTCCGAACAGCTTGGCAGGTGCCTGCAACGCGGCCCGATTAGGGGCGAAAGCGTATAGCGGTAGAGCGTGACCAAACCCCGCCCGGCGCGGCGAGGCAGGCCTGCAAGTTCAAGAAAAGGGGCCCTGTTTGCCTGCATTCCCTGAATTCAAGTTCCACTGAAAGTTTAAGCCGAATGTTCCGCCAAACCGGGGACTGGAACAATTTGGCCATTTAATCGCGGTGATAGCGACTTTTTTACACTAGACCCGAATCTCGCAACTGCCCTAAAAAATACCAACGCCGGGGGCATGAGCACCGCCGAAGCCTAACCAGAACGTGGACAACCACGCCAAGAAGAAAGGCTCGGCAGTGAGATTCGGGGAAGAATGGGTCGTTCCCATCTGCGTATTATTGCGCTTGCTTTAGCGGCGCCTCTCTTGTTGGTGCCCGGCTCGCCGCGCGCGTCCGACAGGGCGCTGCCGATGCGGTTCGAATTGCGCAAGGGGCCTGCCGAGGCCTGCAACACCGATTGCAAGGTCTTTATCTCGGCCTCCGGCGCAATTACTGCAGAAACGCCCCGCCACTTCCTGCTCTTTGCGCAGAACCATGACCTGAGCGGCGCAACTCTGGTGATCGACTTCAGACGGAGGTTCCGTGCTTGGGGCGATCGCCCTGGGCCGTGAAATCAGAAAGCTCAAATTGACGACGACGGTCGGTCGCCTTGTCGACGTTCCGGGCGGCAAAGATGAGGGACGCGCCAGCCTTTCGACGAACGCGGACTGCGAGTCGATGTGCGCCTTTGTTCTGCTCGGGGGCATTGCGCGATCGGTCCCGGCGGATGCGCGGGTGATGGTCCACCAGATATGGCTTGGCGACCGCCGCGAGGATCCGACGGCGGCCAATTACTCCGCCGAAGACCTCGTGCTTATCCAGCGCGATATCGGCAGGCTTGCGCAGTACACCGCCGAAATGGGCGCAACTGCCGATCTGCTCGATCTCGCCTTGCGCATCCCTCCGTGGGAGCCGATGCATGCGCTGACACGCGCTGAGCTGAAGCGCACGCGTCTGACGACGGTTGACGACCCGGAAATGCCGACAAGCGGACCCGTTGCCGCTTCGTCACCGCCCCCGCCACCACAGCCATCGCCACGTGTGACGAACGGAGTGCGCGCCACGGCAATCAGCGAGCAGCGATGGTCTCTCGTCGACCGCTCGGGTGTTGCGACACTCGCCCGACGCCATCCACTCACGGTCGAAGGCGAGGAGATCGGCAGCTTCGATCTGGTAGTAGCGTGTGTTCCGGGCGGCGACGGCTACGACGTGACTTACGTAGAGCGCCGTCACGCGGTCGATCAAAAGCCGCTGCCCGAAGTGCTGAAGGCTATCATCCTGCGGGTCGCCGGGAATTCCGCTTCGCTCAAGGTTGTTTCGTCCGAGCGTCGCACTTCGCCCGACGAGCTCGTGACCTACGCGGCGGGGCGGGTGCCGACAGCGCTGATGAGTGCCTTTACCGCTGCAGGCGCGCACTCGATTTTGGTCAAGACTGAAACGCCGCAGCTCGTGACCGGGATTAGGCTCGGCAACACCGGCGCTTCGCAGAACCTCCCGCGGCTCTCGGCGAGTTGCAACAGGCCGGTCGGCGAGCGCGCCGATTTGTCGAGAGCAAAGACGGGCGGGCTTGCCGCTGCGAAATAGTTATTCGGCCGCTTGGCCGCGCGACTTCGCCTCGATCTGATCGAGCGCTGAAACCACCGCATCGAAGGTGAGCAAAGTCGAGGCGTGCCGCGCCTTGTAGTCGCGCACGGGTTCGAGGACGGCGATGTCGGCCCATTTACCCTCAGGAGGAGGGCCGTTCTCTTTAAGCATTTTGCGAACTGTTTCCCGCAACTCGCGCAGTTCGGCTGCTTTTGACCCGATCACATGGCGCGCCATGATAGACGACGAGGCCTGCCCGAGTGCGCACGCCTTCACGTCATGGGCAAAATCGGTGACCTCATCGCCATTGGTCTTCAGGTCGACGGTGACCGTCGAGCCGCACAGCTTCGAGTGGGCCGTAGCGGTGGCGTCAGGCGCAGGAAGTCGGCCCAGACGGGGGATATTTCCGGCTAGTTCGAGAATTCGGGCGTTGTAAACCTCGTTAAGCATTGCCGTTTTTTCGATGTCCAGGTCTGGCGGTTTGCCTCTGCGTCGCAAATGAATATATAGGGACTGATGCGGCGCTGGGAGAAGGGTTCTCGGCGCCACGAGTGGGAATGCAGCGTCCAGGCGCCCGGATGGACCAGAAAAGGTCCGGATCGGTTTAACTGACGCGGCCAACCCGGTGACACACCCGGTGCCGTTTGCGTACCGGTCGAACGGAGCGACCCGTCATGGACGCCAAGAACACCAATGTAAAGCCGTGGCCGAAGCAGGGCTTGTCCGACCATGTGCGGGCGGCGCCCGCGCCGGTCGAGCCGCGGCCGACGCGTGAGGAGGCGGAAGCCGCCGTTCGCACGCTGATTGCCTATGCCGGCGATAATCCCTTGCGCGAAGGCTTGCTCGAAACACCCAAGCGCGTAATCGGTGCCTACGAAGAGATCTATCAGGGATACAACGAGTGCCCGGTCGAGGTGCTGGATCGCACGTTCAGTGAAACGGGCGGTTACGATGATTTTGTTCTGGTGCGCGACATCACCTTCAACTCGCACTGCGAACACCACATGATGCCGTTTTACGGCAAGGCGCATGTCGCCTACATGCCGGTCGATCGCGTCGTAGGCCTGTCGAAGCTTGCGCGCCTGGTCGACGTCTATGCACGTCGCCTGCAGACGCAGGAGCACCTGACGTCGCAGGTGGCCACGGCAATCGACGAAATTTTGAAGCCGCGTGGCGTCGCGGTGATGATCGAAGCCGAGCACATGTGCATGTCTTTGCGAGGGGTTGAGAAGCCCGGCGCTTTGACCGTGACCACGCATTTTGCGGGTGCGTTTCGCGACGATGCCGGCGAGCAGGTGCGTTTCATGACCATGCTGCGCGGCGCGCAGCGATAGTTCACGACCCCGTTTATTGAAATTCTCCGTCGTCCTGAGGCGCGCGCCGCAGATGGCGGAACGCAGGAGCCGTCCTTGGCCTCATCCGCGCACGACATCGAAGAAGGTCTGGCGTTCAAACCCAAATTTGACGCCGACGGACTTATTACGGCGGTCGTGACCGATGCCAAATCGGGCGACGTGCTTATGGTCGCGCACATGAATGACGAAGCGCTGCGCAAGACCATCGCCGATGGAGAGGCCTGGTACTACAGCCGGTCGCGCAAGACGCTCTGGAAAAAGGGCGAAACCTCCGGTCACGTCCAGCGTGTTGTTGAGTTGCGGGTCGATTGCGATCAGGACGCAATATGGCTGAAGGTCGACCAGCAAGGGGCGGGCGCTTGCCACACCGGGAGGCGTTCGTGCTTCTATCGCGCGGTGCCGCTCGGCAAGAGCGGCACAGTGACGCTCGAATTCCGCGACGCGGACAAGAAATTCGACCCCGAAGCAGTCTACAAGAAATAGTTTTTCGTCATCCGCGAACGGTCACGATTTGTGGCTCGCCAGCAATGCCTGCGCCCGCACAAGATGGGGCCGGTCGTACATCTTTCCGTCAATTCCGACGGCGCCAGCATTGGGCTGGGCGGTAAAAGCTGCGACGACGGCTTTTGCCTTCTCGATTTCCGCCGCCGTGGGGGTGAACACCTCGTTGATCACCGGCACCTGGGCCGGATGAATGGCAAGGCGTCCAACAAATCCATCGCGGCGGGCGGCCTCGGTGTCACGGCGCAAGCCTTCCGAATTCCGGAAATCCACATACACGGTTTCAATTGCTGGCAACTTTGCTGCCGCCGCGGCGAAGAGGCAGACCGATCGCGCAAGACGGTAGGGCTCGGTCAATTCGCCCTGAGCGTCCCGATTGGCGGTCGCGCCCAGTTCAGACGATAGATCTTCCGGACCCCAGGTGAGGCCGATCAGGCGCTCGCTGGCCCCACGAAAAGTCCCGGCGGCGAAAAGACCCGCTGCCGTTTCAACGGCTTGCGCCAGGATCTTGATTTGCCCTTCAGCCAATCCTGCGATGGCTTCGCGCGCCGTCAGCTTGGCATCGAGATGCACGACACTTGTCGCGCCCTCGGCCTTGGGAAAGACAATGGCATCTGGCCGGCCTGGTACGATCGCCTCGAGGTCCGCATCCGCCATTCCGGTCTCCAGACCGTTGATGCGAACCAGCAGGCGGGGGCGCTGCTTTGTCGCCGAGGCCTGCTTGAGAAACTCCAATGTCGCCGTGCGCGCAAAAGATTTTCGCTCCGGGGTGATTGAATCCTCCAGATCGATGATGACGGCATCGGTGCCGCTTGCCATTGCTTTTTCGAGCTTGGAGCCGCCGTCGGCGGGTACGAACAAAAGCGAACGCATATGGCCGTCCTTGCTGAGTGTCGAAATTTAGCTAGCCCCTGTGGGGGTGCGCGGTTTTGGCGCGGGAATTAAAGTAGCATGTTGGGGTACGGATTGAGGGGAGGTATTACCCATGCAAAACAAGATGCTGATAACACTTTCGGCTGTGCTGTTCACGGCCGGTCTCGCCACCAGTGCGGTCGCGCAAGCGCCGGCCCAAGCGCCGGCACAACCGGCGGCGCAGCAACCGATGTTCGCGACCACCAAGGTCGAGGGCACCGATAACGTCTATATTTTCCGCTACCAGAACCATCAGTCGATGTTCGTCGTGACGCCCGCCGGCGTCATCGTCACCGATCCGATCAGCTACGGCCGGCCGCAGGCGGCCAAAGCCTACCTGGATGAGATCCGCAAGATTACCCAGGCCCCGATCAAGTACCTGGTCTATAGCCACCACCATTACGACCACATTGCCGGCGGCAAAGTGTTCAAGGATGCCGGTGCAACCGTGATTTCGCACCGCCGCGCCAAGGAGCGCCTCGCGCAACTCAAGGCGCCCGACGTCATCATTCCGGACCAGGTGGTTGACGGCAAGCGTACGATCAAACTCGGCGGCACGACCCTCGACCTCATCTTCACGGGTCGCAACCATTCGGACTCTTCGCTCGTGATGTTGCTGCCGAAGGAGAAGGTCCTTTTTGCGGTCGACTTCAATTCGCTCGGCGCTGTTCCGTCGCGGCTCGCGGTGAACGACTCTTATCCGACCGAGTGGGAAGCATCGCTGAAAAAGACGCTGGCGCTCGGTTGGGAACGGATGATTCCCGGCCATCCGGGTCCGAACGGGCGTCTCGGCACCCGCAAGGACATGGAAGAGCAGATCGCGTTCATGACGGACCTTGCTGCCGAAGTGAAGAAGGCGTCGGATGCCGGCAAATGCTTTGACCCGGCAACGAAGGAAGTGCGCGTGCCGAAATATGGGACGCTCGCCCAATACGAACAGAACATCGAGTGGAACGTTCACCGCTGGTGCGGCTACTACGGCCGCGGCATCTGAACGATCACGCGAGGAAAAAATCCGAGGCCCGGCATCAAAGCCGGGCCTCTTTCTATTTCGGACGCATCAGCATGAAGGCCTGGCGGTGGCATTCGGCGACCAGCGTGCCGTCCTGCTTGAAGGCCTGGTGATGAAACTCGACGATGCCGGCGCCCGGCCGCGATTTTGATTCCCGCTTGCTGATGACTTTCGTCGCGCAGTGAATGGTGTCGCCCTCGAACAGCGGATTGGGGAATTTGACATCGGTCATGCCGAGGTTGGCGATGGTGGTGCCAACCGTCATGTCCGACACCTGGATGCCGATCATGAGGCCGAGCGTGAACAGCGAGTTCATCAGCGGCTGGCCCCAGTCGGTCTCGGTCTCGCAGAAATGACGGTCGATGTGCAGCGGCTGCGGATTGAGCGTCATGTTGGAAAACAACATGTTGTCCATCTGCGTCACGGTGCGCGTGTAGCGGTGCTCGTATGTTTTGCCGACCTCGAAATCCTCGAAAAAGAGGCCGCCGCGTTTGTGCCGCTGGATTGTTTCAACCATCGATTCCTCCGGAAAATCCTTGGCAAAGAGAGGTTTGGGAACCTTCTTTACCATTCGTTTACCATAATTCCCCCATGCTCGGCAGGCTGGCCGGGAATGTTTGCGTCCGCGTCACCACCCCTAAGACGAGACATTCGTAAGGCGCTATACGATGGCCGTTCATCCGGCTACTGCCAGCTCGGCACCACAGGTGACCGGGGCGATCCGCCAGGCGGCGCAATCGACTGGCATCAGCTTTGAATATCTGCTCACCACCGCGAAAATCGAATCCAATTTCAACCCGTCTGCGCAGGCTTCGACCTCGTCAGCGAAAGGTCTCTATCAGTTCATCGACCAGACCTGGCTCGGCACCATGAAGCAGGACGGGGCGGCCCTGGGGCTAGGCCGCTACGCCGACGCGATCGAGCGTCAGCGCGATGGTCGGTACGCGGTGTCGGATCCAAGGATACGCTCCGAAATCCTGCGTCTGCGCAGCGATCCGCAGGCGAGCGCAATGCTGGCCGGTGCCCTCACACGCAACAATTCGGCGTTGGTCAGCACGAGCATTGGCCGGCAACCGACCAATGGCGAACTCTACATCGCGCATTTTCTGGGCGCCGATGGCGCCGGCAAATTGATCAATGGTGCATCGAAAAATCCGCGCGCGAGCGCTGCGTCCATGTTTCCGCACGCCGCGGCGGCCAACCGCACCATTTTCTACGACACGTCCGGTCGCGCGCGCAGTGTCGGCGAAGTCTACGGAAAACTGACGCGACTTTTCGATTCGGCGCGCGACGTTGCCGTCGCGCAACGGGGCGGGGCCGACACGCAAGGCAGTACGCCGTCTACGCTGGCGCCGTCTTCACTGGCGCCGCCGTTGCCCGCACCGGTGACTATCGGGGTCGCGCCGGTGAAATCGGTTCCCGGTGAACGTCCGATCCGCACCGCGTCGATCTCACCGCCGCCTGTGCCGCCGGCGTCAATTCCGACTCCTCCGACCTCGCCGGCAACAATTCCGCCGCCCGATACTGCCGGTGTCACGCAAGCTTTTGCGCAGGCTGGCGAGAAACTGCCACCGCCGCCTCCGGCGCGGCAGTCTTTCCAGTCGATGTTCTCGGATCGGGTCAGCCAGCCTCTGGCGCAGACCGTCAACAATCTTTGGGGGCCGCCCGCGAGCGCCAATTCTTCCCAGGCGCCGGCCGTGAAGGTGTTCGATCTGTTCAGTGACACCAAGCCCAACGAACGCAAGCTATTGGGCGACAAGGTCTGATCTTGGCCTGATCTTGAATCTTGGCCTGATTTCCGGCGGCGCGCGCTGCTCATGCTTAACAGCCGATCAATTTCTATGGTGAACGCTTTGTTAAGGCTCATTCGGTAGCCTGATGCTGCCGTCAGGTGGGTGGCGGTTACGTCGCGTCGGTCTGCCATGATCGTTCGTCAGTTTTTGCAATGGGTGCGCCAGGCGCCGGCCGGGGAGCGGGCGGAGGCCACGTCGGCGCTTGCGCGCGCCTATCTCTACTCCGATTTGTCGGCTGATGATCTCGCCGCCGCCGAAGGCGCGATGATCATGCTGCTGGACGATACGTCGCCGCTCGTCCGCCGTGCGATGGCCGAGGCATTTGCGTCCGCGGAGGGTGCACCGCAGGTCGTCGTGCACGCATTGGCGACGGATCAGCCGGATGTCGCTCTTCCAATACTCGCGCATTCGCCGCTGCTGGTTGAAGACGATCTGGTCGACTTGATCGCGACGGGCGAAACCGCTGTGCAGGTTGCCATTGCCGGCCGGTGTTTCGTAACACGTGGACTTGCCGCCGCTATCGCCGAGGTCGGTACGGCAGAAGCCTGTCTCACGCTTCTCGAAAATCCCGAGCTCGACGCCGCGCCGTTCTCGTTGGATCGAATTATCGAGCGTTTCGGTCATCTGGCGCCGATCCGCGAAAATCTCATGGCGCGCGATGACCTCTCGATGGCGATGCGCCATGCGTTGCTCACGAAATTGTCGCAGACGCTCGCCGGCTTTGTTGCCGCACGACACTGGCTGGGAGCGGAGCACGCAGAATTTACGACCCGAGAAGCGTGCGAGAAGGCAACCGTCGCGCTTGCTGCAGACACGAGCTACGACGAGGTAGGGGCGCTGGTGCAGCATTTGCGCCAGACGGGGCAACTCACGGCGGGAATGCTGTTGCGCGCGTTGTTGTCCGGCAATGTGGTGCTCTTTGAAGAGGCGCTGACCGAACTGTCCGGCATGTCGATTGACCGCGTGACGGCTTACATCCACGACAAGAGTATCTCCGGTTTTCGCGCGCTCTACCGCGAGGCTGGGCTACCAGATGTCGCCTATCCGGCGTTCCGCGAAGCGTTGTCGGCGATGCGCGCGGGCCTTTTGGTCGGCGAGCAGGGAGGGGCGTCGAGGCTCAAACGGCGCATGGTCGAGCGCGTGCTCGATGCCTGCATGCTCGAACGGAGCGAGGAGACGGCTTCGCTGCTGGCTTTGCTCAGACGTTTTTCAGTCGAGGCCGCGCGCGAGGAAGCCCGGCTGTTCTGTGACGAACTCGTCGCGGAAGCCGACATCATCGCGGCGGATCAATCTTACGCTGCGGCTGAGCCGGTACTCATTGCCGACGAGCAGTCTTGCTTAGAGATGGAGCTTGCGCTTATCGAGGCGTATCAATCTTCCGCAACGGCGGAGCCGGTGCTTATCGAAGAGGATCAATCCTTCGCAATGCCAGAGCCGGCGCTTATTGAGGCGGACCAATCTTGCGTAACTCTGGAGCCAACGCCGCTCGAAGTGGATCAAGACGCTGAAATTGATCCGGCATTCATCCCGACCGATCCTGCGTACACCGGGACAAGGCTCGCCGCAGCCTAGCCGAAGTTCACTCAGGCGCGATCGAAGGCGCCTTGAGCTGCTCGAGGACTTCGGGACGATCGCGATTTTCGTGAGCCAGAAACTCTTCTGTCACGTCGCGTAGCCGTTTGGTCAACGTAGTTGCGAGCCGTTTCGCGTCGGAACGCGCATACTCGCGATGGATCGCGCGCACCGCGTCCACATGCTGGTCGATCAGTTGCGACGGGACACGCGCAATGTCCGGCGCGTGCTCAATCAGCCTGCACAGGCTCTGTGCCGCGGATGCAACCGCCGGAAAGCCGAAAGTCGCGGCCTCGCCCTTGATGTCGTGGGCAGCGTGGAACAGGGCGTCCTTGCTTGACGCGCCGGGATTTTTGGCAAGCTCGAGGCGGGCCTTGTCGAGCCGATCGCATTCGGCGTCCATCCAGCTCGCGAACTGATTTGAGAGATCGGCCAGCGCCTTCTCGGCCCGCGCGATAGGATCGTCGCCAGTTTGGCCGGATGCTTTGGAAACTACGCCGCGTAATTTGTTTTCGGGCGTAATGATCTCGTGATCGCCGTAGGTGACGATCGCTGTCGTATCTTTCGGGCGAGGCATGGCGTTGAGCCTTTGTCAGACCGGGGCGCGGGCTTTATCCAGCAACGGGGTCTGCCGGATGACGTCGGCTTTGCCACCTTTGCGTCGTTCCGGGCCGATATAGTTCGAGGTGATATTCCGGCGTCGATCGGGACCGAAATAGGTCTTTGTCTTGATGAATGGCCGCGGATTAGCCACCACGTTGATGATGCGCTGATAGAGTCCCTTCGCTGAAATCGGTTTGCAGAGGAATTCGGTGACACCGGCATCGCGCGCGGCGGTGACGCGCTTCTTCTCGGAATGACCGGTGAGCATGATGATCGCGACGTAAGGATTGGCGTTGGCGCCGGGCTGGCGGATCATCTGCATCAGCTCGAGGCCGTCGAAGATCGGCATTGCCCAATCGGTGATGACGATATCGGGAATGTAATGCGTGAAGGCTTCAAGACCGGCCGCGCCATCCTCGGCCTCATAGACTTCGCGGGCGCCGAACCCATGCAGCAGCGTGCGCAATATGCGGCGCATATGTGCGTTGTCGTCGATGACGAGGAAACGCAAACGGTTGAAATCGATGCGAACCATGGCGCCCCGGCTTCGGGCGCCCTTGGAGCCCGATACCACCGCATGAAGCTACCGGGGCGTCGTTAACGAATGGTTTAGCATAGCGTCGCCGCGCATCCGGCGCGGGCTATTCCTTCAGCAGCGCCGCCATGATCCGCTCGCGTGTCAGCGGCATCTCGCGAATACGGGTGCCGAGGGCATGCGAAACGGCGTTGCCGATGGCCGCAGCAGTTGGTCCGCCGGTGACTTCGCCGGCGCCGAGCGGAACTTCGTCTTTGGTGTTGATCAGCTCAATGTCGATTTCCGGCACTTCGCTGAACTTCAGGACCGGGTAGGTTTCCCAGTCGAACGAGGCGACGCCGTTGTCGAAACGGACCTGTTCCTTCAACACCCAGCTCGCTGCCTGAATGATCCCGCCTTCGAGCTGATTGATCACGCCGTCCGGATTGATCACTAGGCCAGCGTCGGTCGCGCACCAAACGTGGTGCAAGGTGATTGCCTCGTCGACGGAAAGCTCGACGACCACGGCGGAATAGGCGGCGCGGTTTTTGTAGCGGGCGAAAGCAATGCCACGACCGCGGCCTGTGCCGCCGGCAGCACCTGGCGTCCATTTCGCCATGGCGGCAACTTTCTCGATCACGGCGCGGGCGCGCGCATCGGAGGTGATCGAGAGGCGATATTGCACGGGATCCTGTCCGGCGTGCTCGGCAAGTTCGTCGATGCAGCACTCGAGAGCGAATACGTTGGACGTCGCACCAAGGCCGCGCAGCGCCGAAGTGCGCACGGGCGCTTCTGTCACCAGATGATGGAGCATGCGTTTGGTCGGAATATTGTAGAGCGGCTCGCCATTGCGTGTGGCGCCGCCACCGTTGGCCTCCGGCACGTCGCTCGGTGCCGGCTCTGGCGGTGGATCGGGCAAGGCGAGGGCGCCGAGCAGATTCCCGCCCCCGCCGGGACGCTGATTGTGCGTGGGACTCCAGATTTCCTGGGTCCAGTCGGTGGGCTTGCCGGCCTCGTCAAGCAGCGCGCGGACCTTGACGATCATCGCCGGTGTTTTCGGCTCGTAGATGAATTCTTCCTCGCGTCGCCAGCGCACGCGGATTGGCTGACCCGGCTTCTGCATGGCGATGATCGCGGCGTCGGCCGCCGCATCGTCGGCGCCGTTGTGGCCGTAACAACCGGAGCCCTGCACGTGGTGAACGACAATCGAGGATGGTTCGAGCTTCAGCGTCTTCGCCAAGGCTGCGCGCAGCGGGTACACGCCCTGGCAGTGCGTCCAAACCGTCAGCTGACCATCCTTGTAGAGCGCCAGACCGCACGAGGGTGAGATTGATGCGTGCGCGAGGTAGCCGCGCGTATATGTTCTTTCGAAGCGCTCCCTCCCTTGCGGATCAGCGGGCTCAGCCCCGAAGGGTCGATCGACCGCCGGCCGTTGCAACAACCAGTTGGCCTCCTGCTGGATCGCGGTCGGAGCTTCGACGTTCTGCCAGGTCACGTGGTTCACCGCGGCAGCGCCCGCCGCTTCCACAGCGGTCTCGATGTTGCCCAGGATCGCCAGAAAATGTCCGTTGCGCACGAATTCGATGGGGCCTTTGGCTGCACGGCGAATTGCGTTTTCGTCGATCGCACCGATCGTTGCGCCACGGTTCGGCTGACGAACGACGCGCGCGTGCACCATGCCGTCAATTTGCATGTCGTGAATGAAAACGCCGTGCCCGAAAATCTTCGCGGGGAGGTCGAGGCGGGCGCTGCTCGCGCCAATGGTCTTGAGATCGCTGACGGGCTTTCGCGTGGCGGCGCCGGTTGCCTTGATTGCAAGATCGACTGCGCCGGCAAGCGTCCAGTAGTCTTGTCCGGTCGATTTGCCGTTGCGATAGACGCTGCCGTCGCGAATGGAGAGTTCGCTGACCTTGCAGGCCAGCACTTTCGCTGCCTGATCGAGAAACAGCGCGCGAACTTCGGCGAGCGCCTGCCGCAGCGCCACACCACCAAACTGCATCGATTGACTGCCGGCGGTGTAGCCCTCGTTCGGGGCCAGTTCCGTGTCACCTGAGCGGATGGTGATGCGTTCCATCGCGACGTCGAGTTCGTCGGCGGCGATCTGTGCCATCGCGGTGAGCACGCCCTGGCCGAGTTCAACGCGTCCGGTCAGCACCGTTATCTTGCCTGCCGATGGAAAAGCGACCCAGCGATCGAGACTGGGATTGTCGTTCAGCGGGCCGGGAAGAGGGGCATTCATCGTGCCGCTCCCGCGCGCATGACGGCCGCCGCCTTTTCAACGGCACGCATGATGCGATTGTGCGATCCGCAGCGGCAGATGTTGCCATCCAGCGCCTGCGCAATCTCCGCGCGTGATGGCTTGGGGTTTTTGTCCAGCAGCGCCTTGGCCGAGATCAGGATCCCGGACAGGCAATAGCCGCATTGGCCAGCCTGCTCGTCAAGAAAGGCCTGCTGCAAGGGGTGAGGGTGCGCAGCGCTGCCGAGACCTTCGACGGTGACGATCTGCTTTCCGGTAATACTCGATGTCGGTTTGGTGCAGCATTTCTCCGGCGCGCCGTCAATCAACACCATGCAGCAGCCGCATTGCTCGAGACCGCAGCCGAAACGCGTGCCCATCAAGCCGAGTTCGTTGCGCAGCACATCGAGCAACGGAGTGTCCTCGTTGTCGAGCGACACGCTGACCGCTTTGCCGTTGACCGAAAAATCAAATGCCTTCGACACGCGCGCTCCTAGAATCCGAATTGCTCGCGAAGGATGCGCTCGTCGAGATTGTGGCCGGGATCGAACAACAAGTTGAGTGAAATATTATGATCCATGGATATATCGACCCTGCGCACCGACCGCACTTCATCATGGTCAGCGACTGCGGCGACCGGACGCTTCTCGGCGTCCATGATCTCGATCGTGACTTTCGCCTTGTTCGGCAACAGCGCGCCGCGCCAGCGTCGTGGGCGGAACGGGCTAATCGCTGTCAGCGCGAGCAGCGGTGCGTTGATCGGAATGATCGGGCCTTGCGCAGACAAATTGTAAGCGGTTGAGCCGGCCGGCGTTGCAACAAGGACACCATCGGCGATGAGCTCGGCAAGCCGTTCCTGTCCGTCGATCATTATCCGCAGGTGCGCCGCCTGCGCGCTCTGGCGAAACAATGACACCTCATTGATCGCCCGGTGCTCGTGGTTGCGGCCCTGAGCGTCGCGGGCCTGCATGACCAAGGGATGAATGATGGTGATGTGCGCGTTCGACAGCCGCTCGGTCAGCCCTTCCTCGACGAATTCATTCATCAGGAAACCGACCGTGCCGCGGTGCATGCCATAGATTGGCTTGCCCGAGTTCATGAACTTATGCAGGGTCTGCAGCATCAGTCCGTCGCCGCCGAGCGCGACAATGACATCAGCCTTCGCAGGGTCGGCATTGCCGTAGCGTTTCTCAAGCCGGCCATAGGCCTCACGGGCTTCCGGCGTATGGCTCGCGACAAAGGCGATATGCTGAAATCGCTTGAGCTGGCTGCTCATAAGGGGACCTGACGATGGAACGCGCGGTGCTCGTCTATACGACTTGGCCATCGATTGTCGAGGCGGAGCGGGCCGGGCGCACGATCGTCGAACGCCGGCTGGCCGCTTGCGTTAATATTCTGCCCGGAATGGTCTCGCATTACTGGTGGGAAGGCAAAATCGAGCGGGCTGAAGAGGTCGTCATGTTCGTCAAGACCCGCGCATCGATGGCGGAGCCCGTGCGCGGGGCCGTCAAAGAACTGCACACCTATACCACGCCGGCTTTCATGGTCCTGCCGGTGGAGAACCTCGATAGCGACTATCACGCATGGATCGTGGCAGAGACTGCCAAATAGCATCATGCCCGGCACATGGCCGGGCATGACAATTGGAAAGCTGCGTCTCGCTGTCAGTATGACGCCGTGCCATCGATCACGGCCTTCAGCTGGCGATACTCTTCACAGTTTGTGTCGCCGCAGATCAGCTGGACCTTCTGCAGGTCTTCGAGAGCCTTCAGTCGATTGCCTTGCTCCATCTGCCACATGCCGTAGTACGACCATGTGCGTACATGGTTCGGGTCGGCCTTGAGCGCGGCCTCGTACCAGATCTTCGACTGCTCGTAGTTACCCATCTTGCGGTTGGCGTAGCCGATGTAATTGGCGACGTCGGGGTGTTCATCGTGGCCAAGCGCGTGCATCGCGGCGATGCCGGCTTCGTACTTGCCGTCGAGAATAAGCTGACGTGCCTCGCGATAGTCGCGCAGGAATTTTTCCTGGGCCTGCTGCTGTTGCTGTTGCTCGATGACGCTGCTGTCCTTCTTTTTCTTTTTCTTCTTGCTGCCGTCGTCGGCGGGAGGCGGACTGTCAGTGCCCATTGCATAGAGGGTCACCGGCTTCATGCTGACGGCGGTCACGAGCAGCGCTGCGGCGGCAAGCGTACCGACGCGGCGAAGGGCCTGGATCAAGGTCATTGGCGATCTCCTGCAAAATCCGGCGTTAGAATACGGCAAAGCCGGCGGATAGGAAAAAAACAATCCGTGATTGGCGTGTAGTCCCTGACATATAAGAATAACATGATCGTGAAACGGGGGCACCCCGTAGCACGCCAGGCGCGTGGCTTGACTTGCCCACACGATCAAGAGAACATTTTACCGTGCTGGTTCCCCGGGTGATTCCGGGGACGAAAGAGGGAACACGGACCCTACAGATTCGAGCATTCGAATTTGGAGTAATCCGTGGCTGCCCCCGCAACTGTGAGCGGCGAGCCTTAGGTCCAATACGGCCACTGGGAAACTGGGAAGGCCGGACCGACAAGGCAACGACCCGCGAGCCAGGAGACCTGCCAGCGCAGTCACCCAACCGGTGGACGGGGCGTCCATACGGAGCGGTCTTTCGCAGCGGTGACGGCAATGCCGGGGCGAAGGCCGTGAGAGGAAATTCTCCCACGACATTCCGCACATGAAGTCCGTCGTTTGGCGGATCAATGTGCCCTTCGCATCGGACGTGGTCTTCACCGATGTGTTCGCCATTGCGCGAACGCAAACGAAGGAACGTGAGTTATGGGACTTACACTACGCGGTCAGGGCGCCGCGCTGGCGCTTGTGACTTTTTTTGCGGGGCATGCAGCCGCACAAAACAGTGCGGTGGTCTTGCCGCCGATCGATGTGTCCTGGAGCCGGACCGGTACCGCGGGCATTGTCGGCGCATCAACAAGCGTGATCACCGCTCAGGACATTGAACGTTCTCCATCGCAATCCTTGCCGGATATTCTGGCCCAGCAAGTCGGCGTGCAGGTCATGCACGTCACCGGCAGCCCGAACGGCAATGGCGATCTGGTCGATCTGCGCGGCTTCGGTGCATTCGCGCAATCGAACGTGCTCGTCCTGGTGAATGGACGGCGCTATCAGGATTTCGACCTCCAGGGTTTCGACTTCTCACAGATCCCGCTCAACAGCATCGAAAGAATTGAAATCACCCGGGGCATGAGCGGCACGGTTCTCTACGGCGATGGCGCCGTCGGTGGCGTGATCAATATCGTGACGAAGACAGCATCAGGTGCACCTTTCTCCGGTCGCGTCGAGGGTGCAGTCGGATCTTACGGCTTCGGGGAAGGGCGCGTATCCGCTGGCGCCACGTCGGGACCCTGGTCGACGGCCGTCTACGCCAACGCCGCGACGTCGTCCGGCTATCGCCAGAACAGCCAGCTGAGCCAGCAAAATGCCGTTGGCAATTTGAGCTACCGCGGTCCCGAGTGGACCGGCTATGTGAACATTATCGCCGATTCCCAACGCCAGAATTTTCCTGGCGCTCTGCAAAATCTGCCGCTGGTCTATCCGATTACGCTTGATACCCCGCGGGCTTCGGTCACACCCTTTGATTGGGGACACAAACAGGACTTCGGTGTTACGGCCGGTTTCACGCGTACACTGGGCTCGGGCGTCGACCTCATTGTCGACGGTGGCGTGCGGCGGAAGTTCCAGCAGAGTCAGTTCTTCAATTACTTCAACAACCCGTTCTTTGTCTTTGATCCGTCGACCGCTGGACCCGCGAACTACGTCGATACGATCATGACGACGTCGTCGGTGACGCCGCGAATCGATATGCGTCATCAACTCTTCGGTGTGCCGAACCGCCTCCTGACCGGTATCGATTTCTACAACACGCAATATGATTCAGATCGGCCGCAGGCGCAGGGGTTGCCCGACATTCATCGCTACAGTATTCGGCAAACGACGGCCTCTATCTACGCAATGAATACGACCACCGTGACGCCGGCGCTGGACATTTCTTATGGCGGGCGTCTGCAACGTAATTTCGTCAAAGGCCAGGATGTCTACAATCCGGCCGTCGATCCCAATGCCGGCTTCTACGCCAGCGATCCGCAGGCGGCGCCCGCCGACAGCAGTGAATGGCAGTATGCTCTGCATCTTGGATACGAGTACCGTCTTAACCCGACCTTGGCCTTGTTCGGCCGCGCCGCGCGGGCTTTCCGTCTGCCCAACGCGGATGAACGCGTGGGAGCCGGCAATCCGTTCGGCGTCGTCGTCCCGCCAAATCTGAACATGAAAACGCAAACGTCTTACGACGTCGAAAATGGTCTGCGCGTAACGTTGGGAAAATTCAATTTTCAGACAACCGGCTATATTATGGAGCTCAACAACGAGATCCATTTTATTCCTGCGATTTTTGCCAATGTGAATCTTGATCCGACGCAGCGGATCGGCTGGGAAAACAGCGCAACCTATCAACTGTCGGATGACGTTCGTCTGCGTGCCGGCGTTGCCTATACGCGCGCGACCTTTCGCGAAGGACAGTTCGCGGGAAAAGAAATCCCCTTGGTCGCTCCCTGGAGCGGTTACACCGGGCTGACCTGGGATATCGTGAAGAAACTTCTCGTTCTCGATGTCACCGCGACGTTCTGGAGCGATCGTCGCATGGACAATGACCAGTCGAATATCCAGCCGCAGATTCCGGCCAACGCCACGATGAATGTGAAACTCGGCGGTGAGTGGAAGCAGTTTTTCTGGTCGCTGGCAGCGTTGAACGTCTTCAACACCAATTATTACGATTACGCCATCGCAAGCGCCTTCACCCAGGGATTCTTCAGCGCTTACCCGCAGCCGAACCGAACCTTTGTGCTCAGAGCAGGAGCAACCTTTTAGGGGTCACAACGGCTGCCATTCGACCGGCACGAGCTCGTAGCCGGTCGCGGTCTTGACCATGTGGCCGCATGCAGGGAAGGGGAAGTGATAGGCCTGGACCAGCATGCGGTCGGCGACAACGCGATCGAGCATTTGCCGGCGCGCCGCGACGGCTTGCGGCCCATCCATGTCGAAGGTCGGTTGCCAGTCGGGATGCCGCGCAAAGAGATAGGGATTGCGGACGGTGTCGCTCATCGCGAGCATCGTTTGGTTGCCTGAACTGATGGTGAAAGCCGTATGGCCTGGCGTGTGGCCAAAGGCGGGCACCGAAACAATCCCCGGCGCGACCTCGGCACCAGGAGCGAAGCGTCGCACTTCGCCGGCAATGTCTTTGAAGATGCGCCGTGCATTGAGGAAGTAGCGTTTCACCGCGCCTTGTGCCGGCCCCATATTGGCGTCGTTCATCCAGAAGGCCCATTCGGGCTCGGGCACGAGAATCTCCGCATTCGGAAAAACCTTGGCACCGTCAATTGTCTTGATGCCATCGATATGATCCGGGTGAAAATGCGAGATCAGAATCGTATCGATCGCTTTGGGATCGATCCCGGCAACGTAGAGGTTATCGAGCATGCTGCCGGCCGTGTCGGTGATCTGACCAGCGGTTCCCGTGTCGATCAAAATCAGCTTCGTTCCCGTGTTCACCAGCAGCGCGGTGAAGGATATCGGCAAAATGTTCGGGGGCAGGAATGCTGCAGCGAGCGCCTGATTGACGTCCGCGCCGCTGGCATTGCGCACCAATTTGTCGTCGAAGGGCAGGTACCAGATGCCGTCGAAAACCGCGGTCAGCTGGAAATCACCCAGCTTGAAACGATAGGCGCCCGGGCCCTGCACGCCGGCGAAAGGCACGGCGGCGCTTGCCGGCATCGCAAGGGCGGCACCAGCCAGGGCGGATGCGCCGAGGAATGAACGGCGGGAAACTTTGTGCATGATCTCCCGTCTCCCACGTGAGCAGGGCGGATTTTCGGCAGGTCTCACTCAGGAACACCGCGTCGCCGAATTTATTCGGCGTTAATTCTGGTCAGCCTTGATGTTGTTGTCTTTCACAACCTTGCCCCAGGTCTGCATCTGATTGTTGACGAAGGCGCGTTCGACGTCGGGTCCGCCGAGGGTCAAACTTACTTGCTGAGTTTCAACCAATTGCTTGGCGATGCGCTCCTCGCGCAAGGTTGCAGCCATCTCATTGCCGAAACGCTCGATGATGTTTTTCGGAGTGCCGGCCGGCGCAAAGATGCCCCACCAGGCATAGGCTTCAAATCCGGGGAAGCCGCTCTCGGCGACGGTGGGTACTTTTGCGATAAATTGATTGCGTTCTTTTCCGGTCTGCACGATCGGACGAATTGTGCCGGCCTCGACCTGCGGCATCGACAGTGCGGTGCTGCCGACGAGAAGCTCCACGTGGCCGGCCACCGCATCGTTCATCGCCGGCCCGCCGCCGCGATAGGGCACGTGAGTAAGCTTGACGCCGGCGCGCTGCGACAGAAGCGCCATGGCCAAATGCCCGACGCTGCCGCTGCCCACGGAGCCGTAACTCACTTTACCGGGATTGTCCTTGGCGAAAGCGAGCACATCGGCCAGCGTCTTGTACGGCTTGGCTGTGGCCGTGGTGATCACGTAGGGCGCGGTGCCGATCAACAGCACCGGATCGAGATCCTTCTCGCTGTCGTAAGGTAGCGTCGGCAGCACGAATGGATTGGCGGCGTGGTTGTCGAAAACCGCGAGCCAGGTGTTGCCATCGGGCGGCGACTTCACCACCGCGGCGGTTCCAACGCTGCCGGAGGCTCCGGATCGGTTCTCGATCACGATCGGGTGGCCAAGACGCTGCTGCAATCCCGGCTGCACCAGGCGCATGATCGCATCCGTGGACCCACCGGGCGGGTAAGCGACGACGATGCGCATCGGACCTGAAGGCCACGATTGGGCGCGTGCCACGAAGGGCGCGGCCAATGGCGCAGTCATGCCGGCGAGCACGAGTGTCCGGCGTGTGAGTGTCATGACGTCCTCCCCGGGGTTATTCTTATGGACACGAGCATACATTTGTTGGGCGCACGGCGCATCGGGGAGATAAGGTGCTAGCGTCATGGTGGGACGACAGTAGGGGCTTGGACGCATGCGACTGGTGCCGTTGTTGGTGGCCGCCGCGCTCGCCGGTTGCACCACCAGTATCGAGCCAAGCGCCTCCGAACTGAAGGCGCGTTGGGACGCGGAGAACGTTTTTCCGCAACGGTACCGGCAGGACTTGCTCGCTTTCCTGCGCACCTATCTCAACGATCCGTCGCATGTTCGCGGCGCCGGGGTGTCGCAGCCGCAACTCAAATATATCGGTCCCGGAGATCGCTACGTGGCGTGCGTCCGCTACGACTCGCGCAATACCGACGGAAAATATCTGGGTTCAAAAGACGGTGCCGCCATCTTTGTCGGTGGCAAGCTGGACCGTTTCTTCGATACGCCGCGGGACGTCCGTGAACTCTGCAAAGAGGTCGCGTACGCGCCGTTTCCGGAACTCGAACGGCTCACGCGTTAGCGCGCGCATGTGCAACAACCGCCGGGCTGCAGTAGCTCGGCGGTGCAATTTAGACAGACAAGCCAATAGTCAGCTTGGACGTCTCAGGTCACTTGACCTTGAGGTTTTCCGCGGACGTCTTCCCGCGGTTCTCGACGAGTTCGAACTGAACGGTCTGACCCTCGTTCAGAGTGCTAAGTCCGGCGCGTTCAACGGCCGAGATGTGTACGAACACATCCTTCCCGCCTTCTTGGGGCTGGATGAAGCCATAGCCCTTCGTCGGATTAAACCACTTTACGGTGCCCTGAGGCATGCTAGATCTCCGAAGTATTACCAAACGCCACAGTTTGCCACAGTCCTCAAGCTGCGAACAAGACCAGCAGCACGCGACTTTCGGGATATTTTTTGCGATTCGAAATGCCTGATTCTCATGCCCGTTTCGCGTTAACGAATTTTACGAGGGACAAATAGCCGCTTCGATTGCGGCTATCTTTGCCTTTTCGGACTCATCAAGAATACGGGGTCGACGGAAATCGGTGCGTCCGCATGTCGACTTTGATAGCGGGGGTCTATAAGCCGAGTTCCCGATTGGTCACGTCTGCCCAAATTCAGGGCTATCCCGCGACGTTCGCCAGAGGTATCCAGAACCGTTTTAGCGTTGGTGACGTGAGACCGTCGAATGACAATCGCTTCTCTTGCACGCATTCCAGTTGTCGATGTGCGCCATGGCGGCCCGGTTCGCCACGCCGCAGAAGGTCGCGCGCGTGCCCGGGCTCTGCGCGACGCGTGCGTTGACTGGTTGCCGCCTCTCGCTGCCGGGCTGCTGCCGGCGATGGACAGGATGACGCGGCTCTGGCTCAAGCGGTCCCGCTCGCCTTATGCCGCGGAGATTCATGCCATTGCGGCCGAACTCGGTTTCTCCGGGATCTGGTTTCTCAACGGCTGTTATCAGTGGGGCTGCACAGCTCTGGCCCGCGAGCAGGGCGACGTGCCTTGGCTCGCCAGAACGCTCGATTGGCCGTTTCCGGGGCTAGGGCGCCATGTTGAGGTGGTACGGATGCGCGGCAGCGCCGGCGATTTCGACAGCGTGAGCTGGCCGGGCTACGCGGGGGTTCTCACGGCGTCGGCCCGCGGGCGCTTCGCGGGCTGCATCAACCAGGCACCGATGTGGCGGCGCACGCGCCAGCCGTGGCTGCGGCCTTATGATCTTGCCTTGAACGCCATGCGGACGTGGCGGATCCGCTCAATTCCCCCCGACCATCTTCTGCGTGAGGTTTTTGAGACGTGCAAAACGTTTGGCGAGGCACGCCACCGTCTGGAAACCACACCGATCGCTCGGCCGGCAATTTTTGTATTGGTCGGCTGTCGTCCCGGCGAGCGCTGCGTCATCGAACGCACGGAGAATGACTTCGTAAGTCGGGACGACGATACGGTCGCCGCAAACGACTGGCTGCGAAGCGGGTTGCCCTGGGAACCGCGCGTGGCTGCCGAGGCGACGTTGACGCGGACGTCTTCTGAAGCGATGGAGAACAGCCGCACAAGACGCAAGCACATCGTGGCTTCGTCTGCTTCATTCGGCGCCGATGAATTCGCATGGGTTTCGCCGCCGGTCCTCAATTCGCAGACCAGGCTTGCCGTCGAAATGTGTCCGGCGACCGGGGCGCTCCGGGTGATCGGCTACGAGCAAGCGGCTGGACAAGACTTGCCCGAACCGGTCGCGCGAATTTACGACGCAGCAGTCGCCGCCTGACTAGCCCCAAGGACTTTGTCGTCCCCACGGTCCGCCGGCGGCAGGCGATGCGGGCGGCCGCGCGGAAGAGCCGCGGCCCATGTCCGCTGCGAGCTGCTGCAGGGCCGCGATGCAATTCTGTGTCGCCGGATGGGTCGCGAAGAGATTATCCATGCGCGCGCCCGACAGCGGATTGATGATGAACAGGTGCGCGCTCGCCGGGTTTTGCTCGGCTGGAGCATTCTCGATCGCATGCGCTCCCGCGTCGATCTTGGCCAGTGCCGAAGCCAGCCCGGCCGGATTTCCGCTGATCCGCGCGCCCATATTGTCGGCGGCATATTCACGCGTACGGCTGATGGCCATCTGAACCAGCATTGCGGCGAGCGGCGCGAGTACGACCATCAGCAGCGTGCCGATCACCCCCATGCCACTATTGCTGTCGCGACGGCCTCCGCCGAAAAACATCCCGAACTGCGCCAGCATGGAAATGGCCCCGGCGACTGTGGCAGTCATCGTCATCAGCAGCGTATCGTGGTTTTTGATGTGAGCGAGTTCGTGCGAAATGACGCCCGCGAGTTCGTCGCGCGAAAGCATTTCGAGCAGGCCGGTCGTGACTGCGACGGCGCCATGCTGCGGGTTACGCCCTGTGGCGAACGCATTCGGCTGCGGATTGTCCATGACAAAGACGCGCGGCATCGGCAGGTCCGCACGCTGGGCGAGTTCAGCCACCAGATGAACGAGCTCGGGTGCCGTGTGCTCGTCGACCTCCTGGGCGCCCTGCGTCGACAGCACGAGCTTGTCGGCATTCCAGTACGTTATGAAATTCGTCGCGGCAGCGACGAAGAACGCGATCACCGCACCGCTTGGTCCGCCGATCAGATAGCCGACCAGCATGAACAAGGCGGTCAACCCAGCGAGCAGAATTGCGGTGCGCAAGTAGCTCATCGTCACCCCGATCGGTTCAACACGTCGCGGCAGCCATATGGGAAGCCGCGAGGGCAATTCAAGCAAGCTGCCAAATAAGCGCACCGGTTGTTGCAGACGGAAAGGCGGTATGCCGGAACCGCCGGCATTCATCGCTCCGAAATAAGTAACGGCATTCCGCCCGCGGGACGCAAGGTCACACGCGCCACGGGCTTCGGTTTGTGGCCGGCAACGGGATCAAAGCGAAACGCGCGCACAATGGTCGCAAGGATTGCGGCGGCCTCGAGCATCGCAAAACCGCCTCCGATGCAGACACGCGGTCCGCCACCGAACGGCAGGAAGGCAAAGCGCGGTCGCGCCTTGACCAGGTCCGGCGCGAAGCGATCCGGATCGAAGGCATCGGGGTTGTCCCAAAGACCGGCATTCCGATGCAGCGCGAAGACGGGAATATGGATTCGCGTACCTGCGGGAAACTGCGCGTCGCCTATTTTAACCGGAGCCTTCGAGATCCGTGCAATCCCGGGGGCAGGCGGGAATAGCCGCATCGCCTCCTGGATGACCTGACGGCAAAATGCCAGACCCTCGATGCGGGCCGCATCGATCGGCTGATCGCCCGCCACCGATCTGACTTCATCAAGCACGCGCTGTTGCGAGACCTGGTCCTTGGCCAGAAGCCAAAGGGTCCAGGTCAGCGCGACAGCGGTGGTCTCGTGGCCCGCGGTGATGAAGGTGAGAAGATTGGCCACGATCTCCTCGTCACTCATGCTTCGTCCGGTTTCGGGATCGCGGGCCGCGCGCATCAGGTTGAGCAGATCGGGCTGAGAGGATTGAGTGAAATGCCTCGCAGCGACGATCCGGCGGATGTCCCGGTGCAGGAAGTCGCGCGACTTCATCGCGCGGCGGCGATGCGGGTAGGGCATCCATTCCGGAATCGAGAACATGACGTAGATGATGTGCCAGGGAATCGTATCGAAATTGTCCGTCAAGGCGCGGCTGTACCGATCCGCGTCGAGATTTGCCGAACCGCCCAGCATCGCTTCGACAATGATTTCAAACGTGGTGCGTGTCATCGCCGCCGCGGCGTCGGTCGGGACTGTGCGGTCCGCCTTCCGCCAACGATCGACCTGGCGCTGTGCCATTGCAGCGAAAACAGGCACGAACGACAGCAGCATCTCGTGCCGAAAGATCGGAGCCACCGCGCGTCGTTGCCAGCGCCACTCGGCGCCCTCCGCGAGAAAAAGCGAGGTGTTGCCGATGACCGGAGCAAATGATCGCCGTGTCGTGGGGTCACGCCCGAATGCGTCTGCTTTGTCAACGAGAATGTCCTGAATGACATCCGGATCGGACACGATCAGGACGTCGGACATCCGGGTGCGGAAATGCGTGACGCTCTGATCATAGGCGGCGCGGGGAACCGTCTCGATATAGTTGCGCATCAAGGTGCGCAGGCCCAGCAGGCCGAGTGGGCGTTCAGGCGGCTCAAATGGAACGAAATCGGGGTCGGTATACACGCAAGGTACCGCAGTGGTTCGCGCTTACGCGGGAACAAAGCTTATGTCTTATTGTGTCCGCTTTTAGTCCGTGGCGGCAGGCCCTTTAAGTCCGCGTGATTGGTGCGCTACGATGCGAGAGGGGTTCCATGCTGTTTAATTCCACACAGTTCGTCGTATTTTTTGCCATCGTATACGCGCTCTATCTCTTCGCGCGAGAGCGCGTGCTGCAAAACATCATAATTCTGGTGGCCAGCTACGTTTTCTACGCCTGGGCAGCTCCCAGATATCTCGTACTTCTTATATTTTACACGCTGGCGACTTTCGGAATTGCTATTGGCATTGATCGCGCGACCACGCCGTTTTGGCGCAAAGCCTATTTGATAGCCGGGATCGTCGTAAATCTGGGTGTTCTCGGCTATTTCAAATACGCAAACTTTTTCATCACCGAAGTTTCCGCGATGCTGGTGCGTGTTGGTTTCGCACCACATCCCACGGTGCTCAATATTCTGCTGCCGATCGGCGTTTCATTCTTCACATTTCAGAGTCTCGCATATCTGATCGATGTGTACCGGCGGGTATGGCCGGCGACGACCGATCTGCTGACGTTTGCGATGTTCAAGGCATTCTTCCCGCAGCTCGTTGCCGGTCCGATTGAGCGCGCGCACAACATGATGCCGCAGATCGCGGCACCCCGAACTTTGACGTCAAGCGATATTCTGCAAGGCATTTATTGGGTACTGCTCGGGTTTTTTCTCAAGTGTGTTATCGCTGATCGCGTAGCGCCAATCGTCGACTACAATTTTGCGATTCTCGAGGGTCCAAATCGCGGACCGCTGGCGGCGCTTAACGGAATCCTCGGTTTCACGCTGCAGATCTACGGCGACTTTGCCGGATATACATATATCGCCCTCGGCGTCGCGCGCCTGATGGGCTTTCAGCTGCAGCGCAATTTCCTGGCTCCATATCTCGCGACGAGTTTTCAGGACTTTTGGCGCCGGTGGCATGTCACGCTGTCTTTTTGGTTGCGGGACTACCTCTACGTTCCTCTTGGCGGCTCGCGGCGCGGGAGCATCAGGACACACGCCAATCTTCTCTTAACGATGGCTCTTGGAGGCCTCTGGCACGGCGCAAGCTGGAATTTCGTGATCTGGGGAATCTATCACGGATGCGGCCTTGCAATTCAGCGGACGTTGTCGCCTTACCTTGGTTGGGTTCCGAACGCTGCACGCAGCGTGGGCGGATGGGCCTTGACCCTGCTTTTCGTGATGTTCGGATGGGTGCTGTTTCGTGCGAGTTCGATGTCGGAGTTTGCCGATATCATCGGCCGCCTGACGCGCGCCGGCCCGGTGACCAGCGCTGATATGCAGGCGTTTCTGGTGCTGCTCACATTTTCCGTGATCGTGATGCTGATCCAGCGGATCGAAGAGTTTGATCCGGTGCGCGCGCCGAATATGAGCGAGCTCGCTCAACCCATTCGCGTGGGCGCATTCGCCCTGATGTTTTTCGCCGTATTCGCCGTGGGATTCGGGGAATATCGTTTCATCTACTTCCAGTTCTAGGCCCATGGTCCGCGTTTGGTTCGCATGTATCGCCGCCGTCGTCGCCGCAGCGCTGGCTGCCGAGGGGATCGTGCGATTGGCCATGCATCCCTCGCTTGATTACGCCTCAGCCTTTTCGCCCGGGCCATATTGCGAAAGGCCAGATCAAGGGTTCACTTTCAACTGTCCGAATTCTGCTTCGGTCATGCATGTCATACCCAAAAGCAAAATCTACATTCCCTACCATCTGAACGAGAATGGCTTTCGCGGTCCGTTTCGAAGTCCACCCTCGGCGAGCAGTGCTGAGGCCATCAAGATCGTGTTGGTCGGGGGCCAAAGCCAATCATTCGGCGCCTTCTTGCCCGATCGCGATACATTTGCGGCGGTGGCTGCTCGTTCGGCCTGCAGTCAGGTTGAAATTTCCCTTGCGGCATTTCCAGGCATGACCGATGCGCAATCCTGGCGGATCTACAGCCAGAGCGCCGAAGCCGCCCCAAAGCCACGTCATATTGTCCTTCAGATATACACCAACACCAATCCGACATGGCGCCAGGAACTGGACCCGAACACCAAGATTCAATCCGGACCGTACTACACCCTCATGTATGGCTGGATTCGGCAGGTCCCCTGGTGGGTCACGCCTTTGTCAGGGAGTCATCTCGCGGTTTGGTTCGCAGACAGGGTCGAGAAGATATTGGACAAGGTATTTCGACGAAAGCATCCGCCGATTTCCCGAAACAGCGAGTGGACGCTCGAGTTCATTCGCTACATGGCGAATGAGGCGACCAAACTCGGAGCGGATTTCTCGGTTGTTTTTCTGCCGGGGGCGCGTTCGATGTATTACGTCGACGTCGATATGCTCAAGCGCGACGTTGCCAACGTGAATTTTGTGGATCTTGACGGCGAGGCGAGCGCCTTAGGCCTTTATCCGTCGCAAACAATCCCTGATGGTCACTACAATTCCCGCCTTGCCACGTTTTTGGGATCAAAGATCGGCAACGAGATCTGCAACCGCGCTCGAGCGGCTAACGCCTATACTATTTCACACGCGTGTCAGGCGCCGGCACCGGGGTGCGGGAAATAAGGTCATTTCGTAGCGGCTGGAGCTTCTGCGCGGGGCCACTGACATTCTGTGGCAGGTTCAGAGCGTAGTGATGAGCGGTTTTTTTCGATCCAATCTGCATAGACGTGCGCAATATGTTCGGCGCTCTTGGTGTCTGAGTGAATCGGATCCAGCAGCTTTATATCCGGATCATTGTCGAACCAGACGTAGTTGATGCCGATGCGATCAATTGCTGCGTGCAGCTTTGTCATGAAATCGTCTCTGGTTTCCTTCGTCCAGAAAGGAAAGAGAAAATGAGTCGGGCCGATCTTTTGTGCGCCGAAGAGAAATTTCGTCTTCCCGTTCCGCTCCACGATTGAACGGTATTGATCAAGCAACAATTCTGTTGAAGTGACGGTTTCATCCAAGCGTGCATCTGGATCGCGCTGTCGCCAGACGGACGGTCCGGTGTAGTCGCGCAGGTTGTACATTCGATAAGCCCATTCTTCGAGTGGCGGGTGATAGGCAAGCCCGAGCCACCTGAATTTTGCCGGTACGACCATCCCATATTGGTACTCGATGCCGCCGGAATGAGCGATGACAAGACTCGGGCAAACCTTGTCTCCGAAATGAACGTACGCGCCGATTTCAGCCGCCAGGGTGTAAGAGTTGACGGCGAGATTGAGGACATCGAATTCCATGCCGCGCCGTCGCAGTTCTTCTTCAAGAAGCAGGGCGATGTCTTTCGTATGGTGGGTTCCGGCGAGCTCGCTATTGCCGGTCATGACGATGACCGGTCGCTTGTGTGGCGCGAAGTAGACCTTGTCGCCAAGGTGATTGCGGAATCCGAAATAGTCCGGCGTGTAAGTCCCCGAACCGGTTGCGCCAGCAATCGCGACAAACGGCATGAAAGTCTGCATGCCCGGCTGATTGAAGAACGGGTTTCGGTCGTCATAACGCCGATCGACAGTGCGATTGTCGGCGACCGGCACAACGATCGGGCGGCCCAACCATACGGAAAGCCGCGTTTCCAAGCGTTTGACGACCAGTGATTCCCGTCCGAATTGCCATGCCGTGACCTCCACTCCCATCACGATGATGATTGCGAGGAGGGCGGCAAGCGGCAATCGATTGGTCACGATGTTCATGGTCGGTCAGAACTGAAAATAGATGAACGGACTTACCGGCTGTTTGTCGAACCACATAAGGCACAGAAGGCACACTGCATACCACACGCTTAATTGCCCGAGATTCAAGGCTTGCCATGGCTCCGGCCCGACCTTTTGTTGCCAGAGCTGAAAGCCGATGACGATCAGGAATGCACCGAAGATCCAACGCATATTCGGCGCCGTTACGTTGAAAGCCATGCTCGGATGGGTGAGGGCAGTCAAGGCGCTAGTCAGTTGTTCGGCGGACTGAGAGCAGCGGAAAATGATCCAGCCGACGAGCGTGAGTGCCGTAAAGGTCAGCCACGCGATTGTCCTGTAACTGAAGCCTCCCGTGCGTTTCTCGATGGCTGTCCCGATTCCGCTCTGCGTATAGAATCGGTGCAGGACGAGCCACGTTCCATGAAAGGCGCCCCACAGAACAAAGTTCCAGCTCGCGCCATGCCAAAGACCACCAAGCAACATGGTGATCATCAAATTACGCGCCACGAACGAGGATGAACCACGGCTGCCGCCGATCGGGATGAAGAGATAATCGCGCAGCCATGTCGACAGGCTGATATGCCAGTTGTGCCAAAAGTCGCGCGGGTTTGCGACAAGAAATGGAAATTTGAAGTTGTCGCCCAGTGCAATGCCGAACATTCGCGCGGTCCCGCGCGCCATGTCAGTGTAGCCGGAAAAGTCACAATATATCTGCGTCATAAAAGCGAGCCCGCCAAACACGATGTCGATGAATGTCGGGTTCGGATTGGAGAATATGCGATCGACGATGGGCGCCATGTTGTCGGCAAGAATGAGCTTCTTGACGAGTCCAAAAAGAAAAAGCTGCGAACCCGAATAGATGCCGTCGATTTGGACCGTGAAGCCTTTCTTCACCTGGGGGAGCAGGTGCGAAGCGCGGGCGATTGGCCCTGCCACGAGCTGCGGAAAGAACATTACGAAATTCAGATAGTCTAGATAGTTGCGCGATGCCGCGACGTCGCGTCGATAGACGTCGACCGCGTAACTTATTGCGTGGAAAGTGTAGAAGGATATGCCGATCGGCAGGACGACGTGAATGAGAACAGGATCGATCTTGATGCCGATCTGAGCGAAAGCGGCCGCGATGCTCAACGAAAAGAAGTCGAAATATTTGAAGACACCGAGAATAAGAAGATTGGCGCTCACTGCGACGGCAAGGCCGAGTTTTGCGGTATAGGGATCGTCGTTTCGCCGGGCGGATTCAATGAGCAGGCCGGCTAGAAAGTCGATCGTTGTCGACACGAGGACCAGGCCGAGAAATCGCCAATCCCACCATCCATAGAATACGAAACTGCATCCAAGGATTATCAGCTTGCGGATTTCACCGCGCGTGGTGACGGCGACTGAGACAAGCGCAAACGCCAGCAGCACAAAGAACGCAGTTTGCGTGAAATTCATAAGATCCCGCGCAAGTCCGATTCAGTACGACGTTGCCGCGCCGACGCTACGTGTTGATAGGCGTGGCGACGGAAACCTGCAGAGTGGCTTTGGTCCGGCACTTTCATCTCTGCGTCAGCGAGGTCGTCTGGCTGTTTGGGGTCATCGCAAGCGGGGCGATGCAAACATAAGCCGAGAGTTCGGGGTAGAGCGTTGCCATCATGCAATCGACGCCATAGGCAGGAAAGCTGCGGTTGGCAGATTTTATGACCGTTGGCCTGTTGTCCATCGGAAAAGCCTTCTGCAGGAGGCGGCGCGCCCCCGTCGGCGAGATGGCATAAGCACAGATGCCGAAGCATAGATTCAAGCGTTGTAACGCGACTTGGGCGCGACCGCGAACGAAGGCGTCCAGATCCTGCTGGCTCGGATATTTTACTGAAAATCCGCCACCCATGAGAATGCCCGGAACGATCTCGGTCTCAAGCCCCACGTCAAAATTAAAGCCGAGCATGATGATGTCCCAATCATCGGCTCGGCTGACCAGTCTTGGCAGCTGATCGGCCGTATCCTCGCGCAATACCGCATCATCCTCGCAAATTACAAATGGATTTTTCTGCTCGCTGCAGCGAAGCCACAAAGCGCGGTGCGAGGCGGCAACGCCCAATGCGCCCGGTGTATACCCTGTTGCATGGGACGCAACGACAGCGGCGCGCGCGCTGCTGTCCATGGTCACGCCGTCGATCGCCTCGAACTGTTCAAAATTTATCGCAGTGCCAGCGTTATTGGCACGAAACCTTTCCAGCCGATCGGGTGTCCGTTTCAGGCTGATCACGAAAAACGAGAAATCCATGACAATGCGCCTTCGCGGTCCCCTCTGCAGCAGGCGAGCCAAATATACGGATATTAGGCGTCCGGCCGCAAATTGGAGTTGCGCTGCAGCAGTCTTGGCTGCTGTTGCGGCATGCTATAAAGGATCGAATTGAAATTTTGCGCTGACCTTAGCGGAACCGCCTTGTGACACGACTTATTCTTCTTGTGCTGCTTGCATCGATGGGTGCCTTGTTTCTTTTCATCTCTCATCGGGAAATGAAGACCCAACGACTGGGCGTCCCGCTCATTTCTTCGCGCACAAAGCATCTTATCGGATTGCTGCTTATTTTTGCCGGCCTGGCCGTTTTTATGTCTCAATTTTTGATTTATTCGGGGTGAGGGAGCCCTCTAATCGCACTCCCATTCCGCGTCCAGGACAAAGCGGCAAACGAATGAGCGCCTTCAATTCGTGCTTGTCCCGTTCGTTCTCAAAAGAGAGCAAAGAGCGCTTGAAGATCTGCGGTCGGCGCCAGTGCCTCTGCGCTTATTTCTTTTTTAGCCCGGGAAAGATATACGCCAAATTTGATTTTGTTCTGCACGAGCGTTACGGCGATAAAGATCGCAAGCGCAGCCAACTCCAACTCACGAATAAGAGCGCGCTGCTCTGACGTCGCACAGTTCGCATAAGTGTGGAGCAGGGCCCACACCACCAGAACAAAAATCCCGATGACTTTGTCTCTGTCTCTTCGCGACGACATCAGTCGAGGTTATCGGGTCTGCGTTTATATTATCGTCAAACAGTCGATACGATTTGAATTGAGTTCTTAAGCCCACCAATTCCTTGCGTGTCGGCTGCTCAACCGTGGCGACGTTTCGGACATCGGAGCCCTCCGGTAGCACAAAGTCCCGGATTCGTTACTGAAAGGTTCCAGCTATCTTGGCGAAGAGCCAGCTGGCCCTGGTTCGCCAGTGTCGATAGATGGGCGCGCCCGTGGCTGCACTTATGAAACCTGGCAGATAGAATTCTCGGCCACGAGCTCGTCGAGCGTTGATTAGAGAGCGGTAGGCCATGATGGTCTCCCGCTCTTTGAGCGTCAGTTGTGGGCTGACCTTGATACGTTCGCACAAATACTCGAGTTCCTTCGGCACAACCGGCTGAAGGTCCTCCACCGCACGCGTCAGAAGCAAGAAGGTCCGGCGGACGTCCTCCGTTTGTCGCAGACAGTCAATCATTTGGGGTAAAATTGGGAGCGAGATCGGGGCCACGCATAGTGAATCGAACAGCGCAGACGCCGCTGCTCGGGTACCGTCATTGGCCGCGCACTCAAAAACCGCATGGCCTTGCCATCCACCGCCTTCGGGTTGCCCAATCATACGGCTAACCCAATCGATAGAAGGCCTAGGGCTGTAGGAATTGGTGACTTCACCGAGCTTATCTATCGGACGACACATCGCATTGTAGCTGTAGAAAAACAAAGCTCCCGAATTGTCCAGCCAGTTCATATAGAAATCAATCCACTGATCGCTCATCTCCTGCATGGACCAGGTGTTAATGACAAGAGCGTTCTTGAGTTGAGGTAGCCGGTCGATTAGGGGGGCAGCGCAAAGGACGATCTTTGCTGTGTCGTTGTGTATGCTCTCCGCGACATTGCTTACCCCATCCCCGAAGTGCGCGCGCAAGAACACTTCAGCGAAAAACAGCGACTCTGGCAGATCGATAATGACGTATTGTTTCGGTCGTCTAATTGGACTCGTCATCCAAACTCGCGCCGGGGCACCGTACCCGCCTCCGATTTCACACACCGTGTCTGCAGGTGGCGTGTGCGTTACAGCGGTCAAGTGGAAGCGAACCAAATTGAGAAGTTGAGAGCTTATCAATCGTCCACCTTCCGTCAGGCACACCTTCTTCGCACTGAACGGAGACTCTGTGAACTCGTTGACTTGCTCGCGGGCTTCTGGGAACTCCCTTTGCAAAGTCTGCTTGACTGCCTTCAGATACGAGCGATGACGTGCGCCAGTTGGCCTGCTTTCGAACCCGTAGCGAAGTTGCGCGAACGCGACGACCTCCCTGACGGTGCGAAGTTGTGGGATTTGCTGACGCGCCCATTGTGAATAGGCTAGCCAGCGCGCGTCGGATTTCGGCACGGGAGCAGTATCAGCAGACGCGAGCGCTCGTTGGAGATTTGCTGCCGCTCGACCGATAATTCCGGAATCGTCTACCGCGGACATTCCTACAGTTGGTGTCCAACTGAAAGAGGACATGGCGCGGCGAGCTAAAAAATTTTGCTCACAGAAATTCTTATTGCGACTGCTATAGAAACCATATGCGCGCCCCCGCGTTTTTGGTGTCCAAAGTTTCGTTGTGAAACGAAGCGAGCCGCGACAAACCTCAGCTGCCCCATTCTAAGTGCACTTGGCGTTGCAACCAAGCGTAGCTCAATAAGACTATACAACGAGAGCGAGTCTTACAACCTAACGTAGGTCAATGCGATTGCGCAATTATCCCGGGAAGCTTCGGTTTTGTGTGGCGAGTAACGCGCGTTTGGGAAATGCTCGCGGTCCGCAGTCTGAAAAGGCGCTAGGGCAGGCCCCACGTCATCTCCAGAGTGTCGCCTGCTTCTAGCGGCAGGCCGCTTCGCCGCCCTATTCAGTCATCCCATATCAACTTGAGACAGCAGCGCCTGCCGAAGGCGACGCTTGCATGTCAGTTGCTCCGCAATGGCGACGACTCCTGCAGTTCGCGCTCACTCATTGTTGGGGACCCCCAGTGATCAAGAAGTGGACCAGTTCTCGGGCGGGTCATCTACTCCAGACGAGTTCGCGGCGGGAGGGTCCGCCTTTGGCTTTTAGCGGAGGTTCTCTCCATGAAGTCTGTTTTTGCCGATCTAAAATGCGCTTGAGTGAGTGGGCTGTTACAATCGGTGCGGCTTCCCGCCGAGAATAAGGCGGGTGCTTTCAACAAAGCGACCGATGTAGAGCAACGTAAGTAGGCCACGAACCTTGATCAGTCGAAAAGGCGTGAGCCCTAGTGTGTGGGCCCGATCTGAAATCAGATGTTGACGATGTAGAAAATTTCTAAACTGAACCTTGAATAAGTCCAGCGGACGAAATGTTCCGCTAAGACTCAGAAAAGTCTTGTCACCGCCGGCGCCCCGCAGGTTCTTTCGCAGCAGATCAATAAATCGCCCGCGCGCAGGGTGCAGAACGACCGCGTCTTCGACAAAGCTGACTCTAACCCCGGCCGCGGAAAGTCTTTGACCGAACTCTCGATCGCCGCCACTTAAGAATCGAGGATCGAATGGACCGTAAATTGTAAACAGCTCTCGCGGAACAAAGAGGTTTGCCGTCGCCGCGAAGCGATGCAAGAAAACGTACTCTGTTTGCCGATGATGAACGATTAAATCCAAAAGTTTGTAACTGTTCCACAGACGTTCATTCCCAAAATCAAACACAATGGACCCACCCACAAGGACGGGCTCCGTTGCCGTCTGGAGAGATCTTACGCCCGCCGATATCCAGGAGTGGTGAGGAACACAATCCGAATCCGTAAATGCAATGATGTCGCCAAATGACTCCCGTATGCCTCGATTCCTGGCCGCATATGAACCTGGTAAGGGCTCGTGAAAAATATTGCAGCGTGGCCCAAATGCCGAGAGCGGCAGCTTTGCAGGATTATTGTTGTCGACAATAGCGATGGTAACGCGATTTTTGGGATAGTCTTGGTTAAGCAGGCTTTCCACACATCGTGTCAGTGCCGAAACATCGAAGCCATAAAATGGCACGACGACATTTACCGATGGCATCTCAGTTTGACGACTAGTACGAGACATGAGCGCATCAACAGTGAGCGGACAAACAACTGGTGAAAATCGGATACTCGGTCTTATGTGAAACTTCCTTGCCAGGACACCATTATGTCTATCCTGACGGAGTCGTCCACGAAAAGACTGTCATTTGAGAAATTTCAGTGGATCTGCACTAAACGCCTTCGGCTCTGGCAATAAATAACCGTCGCAGAAACACTCCCGTGGAAAGTAATTGGTTGCCCGATCAATTCACCGATCTCTAGTCTTCGGTAGGTGTGCGAGGTCATTGGGTGGTCCTACCGTGTTCCGCCGGAAACGTTTGTCCACGGCGGACGTCATGACCTAACCGAGCGCTTGAAATCAGCTTCGCTTTTTCGCGCGTTTCCGAACAACCCGTGTTGTAAACAGAGGCGCGGAAACTTCCATTGGCGGAGCGGGCTTACTTAGGACCAACCTTCCGTGCTTGTCGCGTAAGAAAATACGAGTGATTAAGTTGATCCGGGCTGTAGCTCATAAAGCCAAACCCAGATCTGACTGGTTGCATTGACGACATGCGACCACCAGGCGAATCCAATACTCGAAGCAACGCTTTGCCATCGAAGCTAAACTCAATGTGTCGAAGCAAGTTGATGAGAACAAATCGCACCCGCAAAAAAGTCCAGAAAATAATTAGGTGCGATTCCGTATTTGTTCTGACCAAGCCTAATTGACAATCACGAACGATCCGCGAGTCACTTGGCATCTGAGAGGTATGATTCAGCCGGGTCAATTTTCTGCATTTTCGCTCATTCACCGTGGGCAATGGCTAAAGCTGGCAATTGCTCCATGAAATAGCGCGGAGCTGTCGTGCCTAAATTAATGTTTTTTCCGTGGGATATTTGGGTCGCCTTCGCGATATTCGTATTGGCCATCCTTATCGCTATCTATCTAGATTGGGCACCCGTATTGGTATTTGTCCTGACATTATGTGTTCTGTGCGCATATGTCGTAATCTAAAATCGGTTTAGTGGGCGAAGCTCTTAACCGTCGGAACTATCCCTCCGTTTTGAAATCAGCGGTCGTCTTGTCTACAGCATCGCTTTCGCCCAGTAGCCCTATCGGCGGTGCTCTAATCTGATAGAGTCCAAGCGCAATCAAAGAGGGGCGTTTATGGGCTTCAAGTTAATTATTGCTGTTTCAGTAGTTGCGGCCATGCCTGTATGTGTACAGGCCCAAGCGCCTAACGCACCAAAGCCCACGAGACCCACAAAAGCTGCGCCGGCCGCGCCAGTGACCCCAGCGGACACCGCGCAAAGGGTCATCAAAATCATCAGCGGCGACAAGGTTAAGACTCAAACCTATTGCGATATAGGCAAGCTTAGTAGCCAAGTCGAAGACGCCGAACAGAAAAAAGATCTGAATAAAATCGACGAACTGAATAAAAAAATGGACGAATTGGCAACGAAACTTGGCACGGAGTATGTCGCACTAATGACCAGAATTGAGGACATGGACCCAAATTCAAAAGAGGCTCTTGAGGTTGGTTCGGCGCTCGCTACACTCGACAAGCTATGTGCGAAGTGACACGCATGAAGTCTTCGCCGGTTTGGCCAGAAACGGTAAAAGCCGGCAACGAATACATTGTATTCACCGCGTGCCCTCAGTGCGGACGCAAACACATCACTGCCTTTCGGCTGCGGCACGTGTCCGACAGCTTCTTCGTGCAGCTAGGACACTTCTTCCGCTATACGAAGCACTTCGACTTCCGGCACCTGCGCTGGTGCACAAACTCAGGGCAGCATCCGAACTGGAACCGCTCTTAAAATCCCGCGGGCCATCGGTTCAGCCTTGTAGGCGGAGTTTTTACGGTCAGCATGTCGGAATTTATTGTCGCAGCTTCGCCTCGTCGGGTAACGATCTCTCTCGTCTGAATCTCCCCTTGGATCGACGATCGAGAGAGCCGCAGACCTTGGCATTGCGGCTCTTTCTTTTGCGGTGAAAAAAATAGGGCCGCTAGCTGGAAGATAGTGGCCGCGTGGTGCGCCAGCGAGATAGGGAGGAGCGCGCTATAGCCGCTCGACAAACCAGAACAGCTGACGGACCGAAGGCAGCGCTTGATCACGCGCACGCGATAGACCTACGCGCGTAGCAGCCGGGCGAGCCTGTGAGCGATATATCCGTAAATTTCCTGGGGTAGGGGGTCGCGGTGTTCGTGAATCTGAAGCCAACGCATGTATGCGGCCGTGTAGAGAGCCAGCGACGCCCGAGCCTTGTCAGTAATGGCCTTCTTCGTCGTCGGCTATTCTAGTGAAATGTGATTACTGGCCTTAGTATAATACCAGCCCTGCAGCGGGCTGGTAGCCTTGGCTACGTTTATTAGTCCCAAACGTTTCAGATCGGGTGCGTCGGCTGGTCCCCATCCGCCGGTACTAAGGCACTGCTTGGCGTTGTTGCTCCAAAGGCCGGACAGACACTTGGCACTGAGGCCGAGCGGGATGACTTTGCCTGCCAACAATATGGTTTCTATCCCGGCAGCAAACAATTCGATGACTGTATGAAATATGTTGGGACCAGACGGTCAAACTCTCCCAGTCCATCGTCGCGCTAAACAAGATGCCGATGTCCGCTTATGGCCCTTAGCGGACATCCCATACTGACGCATTTGATGTCGCTTTCGAGGGTAAAGCGGACGTGGCAAACGAGTCCGCTGGTAAGTTGTCGTCAACGGCAAGGAGCCCGTGACCGACGACGCCAATGGCGGGCCGTCGAAGTGGTGCCGTCGCTCGAACGTTCATGACTTTTGGATCAACTTCTGCCGACAGCATGGCTTCAAGCTGACGTGAAGGTGAGGCCGAGCTCGAGAGTTTAGATTTTCCGCCGCAGGAAATCTTGCTCCGGTCGTTACCTTTAGGAGATGTTGGCTCGTCTGGCCGGTGTATCGCCGTCGAGTTTGTTTCCGGAGAGGTTTAACGCCTTAGCTGAACGTGAAATCTGAACGCGATGGCGAAGGCGGTGCAACGTTCTCGATTTCCGACGGACAGGAACAGCGTCGCAACTAAGTGTTTGATTTCATTTGGTGCCGGGTGAGAGATTTGAACTCCCGACCAACGGTTTACAAAACCGCTGCTCTACCACTGAGCTAACCCGGCAATGCGGGGGCTTTTAGCACGCTATTTCCAAAATTGGCACCGGCGGTGGGTTTCTAACGGAGGCAAAGCGGAGATTAGTTGGTCTATTGCCCCTCGGTCCAATCGTCTAAAGTCTGGCTTCCTAATAAATTCTCATGTTGCGTGAAAGTCCTTAAAGGGAGGATGCGATGTGCGCGCGTTTACCATCTGCCCTGCGGCTTGTCGGCGTTGCTCACACCGCCAGACAACTCCGCGGCCTGATGATCATCCCTGTCTTGGCAATAATGTTCTCCGTCCCTGCCAGCGCACAGAGCAGCTCCAATTCCGCGCGCCAAGGCAATGGAGGCTCCGAGAGCCAAGGCAGCGGCGGCACCATCCTCGTCACCGTCGACAAATCTAGGCAAAAAATGACCGTTTTCCTGGATGGGGTGGAAAAATATCAGTGGCCGGTTTCAACGGGTAAAGCGGGATATTCAACGCCATCAGGGACCTACACTGCCACCTCCATGAACGAAATCTGGTACAGCAAGGAGTGGGACAACGCGCCCATGCCTCATTCCGTTTTCTTCAGGAAGGATGGCTATGCGATCCACGGCAGTTTAGAGGTGAAAAATCTCGGCCGGCCCGCCTCGCATGGCTGCGTGCGCATCTCGCCCGAGAATGCCGCAACGCTATTTGCGCTGGTGAAGAAGATTGGCTTGAAAAATACCGAGGTTGTCCTGAACGGCGTGACCCCGGGCGGCGAGTATAAGGTCGCCAGGGAGACAGAACCCCGTTACGGCCAGTGGGACAACTCCAATACTTACTATGCTCAGCCGCAGTGGGGCGGTGGCTATTACGGGCGCTCTTATGGCGGTCCGTTCTACAATAAATCGCAGGGATACTATAGACGGCCACCGCGCGGATTTTGAAAGCCGCGCATATCCGGTGCGAAAAGTGAATTCAAACCGATCTAACTCATCGCGCGTCCGATGGCTCGCCCACCTGGGCACTGGTTGGACTTGCGGGCGCATTGAGTACGGCGACACATGCCGGCGGCAAATCCTTAAGTTTCAAACCTTTCGCCGATCCGGAATTTTCTGGAATCTTTAACCGGAGAATCCAGTCGGCAAACCAAAAATTGAGTGATTTATCGCAACCATCGCCGGACGGCACGGCAGGTTGAGCGCGACAATTAGGCGAGTCTGCCGGACACTTTAGACGCACATGGATATGGTCGGCGTGGCCAAACCAAGGACGCACCTTGGACATCCAAGATTTGTCGCCATTGCTCTTAATGCGGCAGAGTTCCTTTTTTATCACCGCATTGACTAGCACCCGCTCTACGTCGGACTGCTCGGCTGCCGCTCGAATAAAGGCGACATCGGCAGAACTCCAATTTTTACTATCGACATGTTTTCCGTCCGCGGTAACCAAGTTGCTAGCCGAAATATTGTCTCGCTCCTCTTTGCTCATTACGCGATCTGGCATCGGCATGAACCAGATGTCGACGTCGAGTCCGATTTGATGACTTTTATGTCCGAACGGAAGCGGGCCACCGCGAGGCTGCGCCATATCGCCGATTAAGATTCCGTGCCAGCCGGTGACTTTGGCTGCAATTGGCGCGAACCGTTCCAAAAAATTCACGAGTTCGGGATGACCCCAGTTGCGATTACGAGAGACCCGCATCACTTGCCAAGTCGGACCAGTGGTTGGCAATTCCACGCCCCCTTGAAGACAGCCGCCCGGGTAGTAGCCAATCGCCATGGCGTTGCCGAGGGTTGGCAGTTTCTTTTCAGAGAACAGAACGCTTGCATTCGAATTCTGCAGCTTTTTCTCTTCAGCGTTTTTGAAAGGATTGCTCGGCGGCAACGGAACGTGATTGGAAATGGCATGTTTGGCCGCGGCACCGCAGACCAATCCCAGCGTTAAAGATGTTACGACCGCTAGGTTTCTGTACATGTTTTCAGCGTTCGAAGCAGGGCCATCTGGACTATGGACGACTTTCAGATAGCCGACAAACGGTTAAGGTTTAGAGCGAAACCGATGTTAACCCCCCGATGAAGTAATTGAATGACGATATCTAGTCCTTAGCGGACATTGCGTAACTACAGGCACGTGCCTGCTTTTGGGGACGAAGCGGACGTAGATCAGGTCGCACTTGATGATGGACCGGCTGGGTTTCGAAGTGTTCGTTTTTTGGGAGTGAATCGAACATTCCGACGACGTGACAAGTTGTCCTCCAATGACCCAAAGCAATCACCGTGCTCGCGTCGAACAATGTCGGTTTAAATCGACTGCAGGCTTCGATCTTGGGGATAGATCACAAGCGCATTGCCGCGGTGAGAATGTTGACCGAATAGTGTTTTGATACCGCGACAAGAATTGGGTGGATGTTTTTTAAAGGTACGTTTCTGCCGACCTCGCGGCGCCAACTCACCACAAGAATAACTTCACGAAAACTCTTGTGGGAGGCGGGCATGAAGTCGTTAGTCGTCAAACGCTCCGTCATGATTGATGGTCACAAGACCAGCGTGAGCCTTGAAGATCAATTCTGGAGCGGCCTGAAGGAAATTGCTCATTCTGAAGGAGCGACACTACCGGCGTTGCTCGCAAAGATCGACGGGACACGCGATCGCGGCAATTTGTCCTCGGCAATCCGCCTGTTCGTCCTTGATCAGGTGAGGACCAACGGGATGTTGCGCCTTACAGCCGCCACGCTGATGTGCGCTGTCGCGCTGACTGCAACTTTCTCAACCACGGCGTCCGCGTGGTATCCACCTCCTGTTCCTCCTCCGCTCCCTCCGATCGTTACACACGGCACATCTGCAGCAGCTGGTGCCGGTGCCACTGCTGGTTTTATTGGCTTTGTTGCCGTTCTGGTCGGCTATGATTTGCTCCGTCGCACAACCTGCGTCGGCGACTTCTTGTATCTTGGGGGGCCTGGCTTTACTGAGAAAATGCCGAACAGCAATGTCATGATTCCTCAGTGCGCCATTGTGAAGAAAAAAAGAATAGTGGCGGCGAGGGGCTAAGGTCCAAACGCTCAATTGGAAACGCCGATGCAAGGCTGACTTTTTTATTTTTGCTTGGACTGGTGTCCGCCGTTGGCCCATAGCGGACATTTGCTGTTGCATCGCGTGTGTGTGATTTTCGGATCAAACCGGACTAAAATTGGCTACATCGAAAGCATTGTACGCGCATAGTTCGCGTGGCCAGCCGTTCGACGCGCCGCTCTAACTTCTGTTGATAAAGAAACTTGAAAAATGAAGGACCGCCTTGCAGCGGTCCTTCTTGTCAAATCAGACTGGGAGCAAAGTTCAAGTTGACTAACCTCTGACGCGCACCACCTTTTGGTGTTTTACGATCTTCTTACACTGAGGAGTCATAACATTGCCGTTCGGCATTTTTTCGGTGAATCCTGGGCCGCCGAGGCCCAAAAAATCACCGCTGCAGGTCGTGCGGCGGAGCAAATCATAGCCCACCAGAACCGCAACAACACCAAGGAAGCCACCAGTAGCGGCTACACCGGCTGCCGAGCTTGTTGTCACAACTGCCGGGGCCACCACGTGTGGCGGGCAATAGTAAGCCGACGCAAACGACGGCATGGCAATGAGAGCCGCGCAAACAGCGGCCACATACTTAAGTCTACGCATATCAACCCCTGGGGTTTATCGAGCGCGTACTGCCTTCCGTACAGCGCTTGTTGGACGCCGCGCGTTTCTGACAAAGCGCGCGTCGCGTAAGGCGAAATCTACTTATCGAGTAAAATTCTCTGTGGGGTTTTATTCAGTCAGTAACCTGACCAAGTAACCTTAAACGCCGATCTGTTTTGGATTCTAATCACGACGTTCTTATTCTGCCGCCCTACAAACTCTCCATATCGATTCTTGAGCCGGGCGAGATACCCCGTACTCGCCGGCTCATTTTCTCGGAGGTCTTCATGGGCAAATCGTACGCGGTGATCGCCAGTGCATTCGTGTTAACGGTGATGGCCCCCGTCGCCACAGTCGCCTATACCCAAGCGGATGTAGATGCTTGCGCTCCGGATGCTTTGCGGCTTTGCTTTAGTGCGATTCCGGACGCAAACCGTGTCGCCCTATGTCTTGCCCAAAACAAAAGGCAACTTAGTCCCGCTTGCACAATCGTGTTTAGTCGTGCACGTGGCGCAAGCGTCAACCGCGAACCTGCGACAACTGTTCGGAATACTGATTTCTGAACGAGTGAATTAAGATTTTGCCGCCCCTTCGAACATTAGGCACGTAACGCCTAAGAAATTGGCCACCATGCAGCGTCGTAAACACGGCGACCATGGAGGCAATGGATGTCCGCTTCAGGGGGTGAATCGCACATTTCGCCGAAGTGACGGTTTGTCCGCCAAAGCGGACATTCGGTCAGCCCACCGGTGGCTAGTGCGGCAATGCTCTCGCCAACTATAATCAATCACCCGCGCAATCACCCCGACGTCACGGACAAATCCGACTTGCCTACCATTTGTCGGGATCGCCATACGGGCGGTCCGGATAAGGGAAGTTGACCCCCGGGCCAAACGGATAAGCCGAAGTGCCCCTGGGATCGTATGCTGGCACGCGGGACGGATAGGAAACGACGCCACGGTCTTCCTTCATCGAAGCTTGGGCATGTGTGCCCGACAGGTGCCGTGACTGACGTGCTCCAGAACTTGTTCCCGAAAACGCGATCAATAGCCCGGTGGCAATTGCCACGCCAAGCAATCTCGTCATCATCACTCTCGTGCCGTTAGGTTCTTCTGCGAGATTTGGCGGGCTTTTTCGTGTGTGATCTCTAGCGCGCCAGATGAACGGTACGAGCTTGTTCATGTTCGTGGCTCCAATGATAAGTGTTCGATACTGACACTAGAGCTTCGCCCGCGATCCGTGTGTGACCAATATCACGTGGTTGGAAATAGGTATCGCGCTCAGGTTCTATGCTTTGGAGCGGTGACACGCGGACGTCCCTCGAGTGTCCGGTCTGCTAACAACCCAAAGCGGACGCTGTCCCATGCGTTGACAGTCGACGCATCAAAATTTTGCCCACCTTGTGTCGTGCCATGGGCGTAGGGCACCGGTGGAAATCGTACATAACATTATACCATTAGAGTACGTCAACGCCGTGCGTGAGTACGCACGCGGCAATTTGGACGAAGCGGAGCTGTGGGCGGAATTGAGCGCGCTTGGTTACGACGCCCTCGAGATCGAATGGCACATTGCGAATCCAGGTCAACGTATGGAGTAGGGGGTCACAAATGGATGACGAGTTGAAGGACCTGTTTTTCGACGCGATAGATCACTTCCCGCTGGAGCAACGAGACGCCGCGCAGAGATGGCTAAAGAAGAGAGTGGTCCTGGCGAAGGTTGCGGAGCAGCTAATGGCCGACGCGGGGGCGGAGTTGCCGGCAGAGCTTAATTGATCGGGTCGCAGGAACCAGTTCGATAGTGCAGTCGCAGATCGAGCGCGACAGCCGCATGGGAGTTCCTTCGCACCATCCGCGAACAGCACCTGTAGGGTTGTTTCGATGAAGAAGACCACCGTGGAAATGCTCGACCTATACGCGCGAGTGCGCTCGATCGAGCAAGCCGGCCAGGACGAAAGCTGGGAAGTTGATGGTGGCCGCCGGCGCGAATATTTTGACCTGCAAGTTGAAATGCATCGTCTGCTCGGCCGCCAGATCTGGGAAGCCCATGTTTATCGACATGGTTCGCACTGGCCCGCTATGTCAGATGTTGCCAAGCGGGAGAGCGCGCAGGCATCGCAAGATGAGTTGGCGCGCGCAGACCTCATGAGCATGCGCACATAATGTCAGCGAATGTTCGGTGTTGGCGTTAAACAAACATTCCAACCGGACCCGCTCAATGTCCGCTTAATGTCCGCTAATAGCGTACGCACTAGACGAATTTAAAGCATTGACTACTTCTTCTGGTCGCTACGGTGCCGGCGGCCAATTACACCATTGAACTGATCTGCAAATTCAACCGCTATATCAGGATCGGCAAAACACCAGCGGATGTATTCCTTTCCGTCTTCTCGACGGCTGCGACCCGGCGTGGCCGGGATGCCGTTCGAGTCGTGCCAAGCGAGTATTGCACCTAACCCCCGGCCAAAGCCTCCCTCGGGCACCAGCATCTCGACATGGTGGGAGAATTTGCTTTCCACCACTTTGAGACTTGAGGCGGTCTCTGTAGTGCGGCATTGATGCTACTCACTCGAAGGTAATGCCGATCTTCGTCTCCGTTCTCCAGACAGCGCGGCAGCGTTGGCGCTGGCCGTCGATAACAACATCGAACTTCTGTGGAATGCCTATAACGGTGGAAAGTTGCAAAGCCGCGCCGGTCTCAGAAAGACTTTTGACGCTGCACGGAATCTTCGGCGCCTTTTCTGAGATGATGATGGCGGCCGTCTTCAGTGCGCGCCTTCGTGGCGCGTTTCTTTTCTCTGTCACCCCTCGTGCCCCCAGAAAGAATCTTAAATCACCGAGAGAAGATCACGGAAGCCGAATAACGATCTCGTAAATTTTTCTGTTTGCGACGAATTGTAGCGAACGCGGCTTGTAGCGAGACAAACTACTGCCGGCCCTCCATCTGCGACGATCCCATTGTGATGAGCTCGGTGGTAGACTCTATGGTTGGATGTGGTGATGGAGAGGAAGGGCGAGAACTATGGGTGCCTCCGTCCGTGGCCCCACGTCGTCCTTTCCCAAATAGCTGTTTTGTTTTTTGCTCTGTTGTGATCGCCGTTTTGTCCTTCGCGCAGGCCGGTGACACACAGACTGCAATGCCTTCGGCGCTTCTTAGGGCACTCCGTCAACCAGGGGAGGCCAGCTGGTGTGTTGGGCACGGACGGCACTTGGCGGCAGGCAGACGTACGAAAAAGCGGAAAGCCGCATGACAGTGGGGTATTTCCACCTATATTCGAGAAATGCTGTCGTTTCTACCTAAGCGACTCAAACAAGAATTAAAGCGAGAGCTTAGAATTGCGGCGTCACGGCTGCGGTATGATCGCGGCACGCGTGCGCGGCTCTCTAAGATGAGGGGCTGCCGGGTTAATATTGGTTGCGGCCGTCGCCCCGCAGGGGGTTGGATCAACGTAGATTTGTTTCAGTCTAAGGAGGTCTACTTCTGGGACTGTCGGCACGGCTTGCCATTTCAGGATAATTCAGTAGCCGCAATTTATTCCGAACATGCATTTGAACATCTCGAAGTCGCGCCTGAAGCAATGCCTTTCCTTCGCGAATGTTTGCGGTGTCTGATGCCCGGTGGTGTTCTCAGGTTAGTGGTCCCCGATGCCGGGGCATACATTCGGTCGTATGGCAAGGATTGGGAGACCTTCGCCAGGATGCGTCCCCTGAAAAGGGTTGATGGCGGATGGCAGGACGGCTGGCTAGGCACGATTTACTCAACGCAGATGCAATTCATCAACGCGGTGTTTCGCCAAGGGAACCAACACAAATATGCATACGATGCAGAAACCCTGATTGCCATGATCATTGAAGCGGGTTTTACAAACGCGCAACAGAAACAATATGGAGATTCTTGCGATCCTCTAATGGTGTCAGACAGGTTCGATCGGAGCAGCGAAAGCCTCTACGTTGAGGCTTCAAAATAAGTTTCAAGGTTGCAATGATTCTTCGCAATGTGCGTGCCGGGCTGCGTCACTAGCGCGAGCACCGGTCCTTTCGCGTGATGGCGCGAGAACAAGCCATTTGGATAAAAAAGCCCCGCACCGGTGGTGCGGGGCTTGAGTTGAGCGCAGGGCGATTGTGCGCAAGCCGCTCTGCCGTCCGATTACATCTTGGTGATGTCCCGATCCTTGGTCTCGGGCAGGAAGATGAGGCCGACGACGAAGCTCACCGTCGCGACCACGATTGGGTACCAGAGACCAGAGTAAATGTTGCCCGTCGCTGCGACGATGGCGAACACCGTCGCGGGCAGGAACCCACCGAACCACCCGTTGCCGATGTGGTAAGGCAGTGACAGCCCGCTGTAGCGGATCCGGGTCGGGAAGAGCTCCACGAGCCACGCTGCGATCGGCGCGTAGACCAAGGTGACGTAGATCACCAGGATCATCAGCAGGATCACCGTCATGACGTAGTTGATTTCAGCCGGGTTTGCGGCGGCGGGATAGCCATGCGCCGTAATCGCCTGGCCAAGGACCTGCGCAAAGTTCGGCGTGTCGGTCGCGATCGTCTGATCGCCGACTTTCACTACGGCCTTTGTGCCCTTCGGTGCTTCGACGTTCTGGTAGTTCACGGAGCGTGCCACTAACGCCGACTTGGCTATGTCGCACGACGAGGTGAACTTCGCGATGCCGACTGGATTGAACTGGAACGAGCACTCAGATGGGTCAGCCACGACCGTCACCGGTGCGCTGGCAAGCGCCGCCTCCAGTCTCGGATTGGCGAAGTGCGTGATCCCCTGGAAGATCGGGAAGTAGGTGATCGCGCCGAGCGCGAAGCCCGCCAGGATGATCGGCTTGCGGCCGATCTTGTCCGACAACCAACCGAAGACGATGAAGAAGGGCGTACCAAGCAACAATCCGATGGCGATCATGATCTGCGCATTGACCGCCGGCACCTTCAACGTCTGGGTGAGGAAGAACAACGCGTAGAATTGCCCCCCGTACCAGATCACGGCTTCGCCTGCGGTTGCGCCGAACAATGCCAGGATGGCAATCTTGAGATTGGCCCAATTGCCGAATGCTTCCGTAAGAGGCCGCTTGGATCCTTTGCCCTCGGCCTTCATTTTCTGGAACACGGGCAACTCGTTCAGTCGCAGCCGGATCCAGATCGATACCGCAAGAAGGACCGCCGACAGCAGGAACGGAATGCGCCAAGCTGCCCAGAAGACTTCCGGCTTGCCGACGAAGGCCGCTTCGCCAACCGAACTGCGGATGCCGAGCACCAACAGGAGTGCCATGAACAGCCCGAGTGTCGCGGTGGTTTGGATCCATGAGGTGTAGAATCCGCGCTTGTTCCGCGGCGCATGTTCGCAAACGTAGATCGCAGCACCGCCGTACTCGCCGCCCAGCGCGAGACCCTGGGCAAGGCGGAGGCCGATCAGAATGATCGGCGCGATGATGCCGACCGAGGCGTAGGACGGCAGCAATCCGATGAAGAAAGTGCCGACGCCCATGAGCGTCATTGTGATGATGAAAGTGTATTTGCGGCCGACAAGGTCGCCGAGCCGGCCGAAGAACAGTGCGCCGAACGGACGCACGGCGAAACCGGCCGCGAAGGCGAGCAACGTGAAGATGAAGGCCGCTGTCGGATTCACACCGGAAAAGAATTGCGCGGCTAGAATTGGCGCCAAGGTGCCGTAGATATAAAAGTCGTACCACTCGAATACTGTACCAAGCGAAGAAGCGAAGATGACCATCCGCTCTTCGGACGTCATTCCACCCTCGCGGTATTGGCTCGCAGTCATTGCTGTCATGGGGTTTCCCCTTTTGTCGTCTCGTGCTGGATTTCTTTTTGGGGGCGCAGAATTGCGTGCTCTCAAAGACCTGCCCCAACCGAGAAATACGCCGCGCACAAAAATGCGTCTGTCCGCCACAGGTCGTAGGCAGAAAGTTGAAAGTGGGGTGCTTACGATTATGATTTTAAACAAGAAACAAAATCTTGCCGGGCACCAGGCGAAGGATGCCGACCGCGCAGAAACTCACAGTGAGCTGGCGAGCTTTTCCAGTATGTCGATCAGCCAGGTTGCCGACTGAAGGACCGCCACGCGCTGCGGCAGTTTTTCTCTGCGATAGATTTCGTTGATAAGAGTCAGTGCGCGTTTGTAGGCGGGATGTTTGCGCGCGGAGTCGCTAAGCGACTGCAGCCGGACCGACAGTTCGGCGCGACGGTTTTCAAGCTCGTCATAACGCTGACGAAAGCTCTGCCGCTTCTGCGGCGCTGACTTATTCGGAGGGGCTTCGGGTCGGCGGTGGGACATGGCAATTAACGTTATTAGCGCGGGTTTTGCGGCGAAATCGAGGATGCCGCCGCCGTGATTAATGTTACCTCGCAAATGCGCGTGGTGACCTAAAGCCTTCATATAAAGTGAAGGCTGGTTCAAGGCGAGGTCACCGCGTATGCGCGGCCAGTTTGCAGGTGCAGTTCTGCTGGGGATTGTCGCTGCCTCGGGTGCGAGTGCGGCGGACCTTGCTAATGGTGGCGGTTATGGAACCTATGGGCCACTTGTTTCGCGCATGGAGCCGGTCATTGTCTATGACTTCGAGCCGGGAGTGATCGTCCGCTGCTATTGGTGTCCTCCATGGCAAAATCGGCATTATTTCCCGCGCACCGGCAAGCGTCCGAAGGTCGGCCGTCGCGAGGTGATGCCGACACGCCGCATGCAGAAGCCTCAGGAGTTTTATCGCTACTGGTCGGTTTCGTCGGTATTCGCTCCGCAACTCTCACCGGGCAGCGCACCCGCCGCGTCCGACTCTGAGCAATAGCGCATCGCCTTTCCGTCAAGCGCCGCGCAATTGGCGGCTCGCAACGTACAATCCCAGCGCCGCCGCATTCGACACGTTCAGGCTTTTGATTTCGCCTGGCAAGTCGATGCGCGAAAGGTGATCGCAGGTTGCTTTCGTGAGCTGACGCAGACCTTTTCCCTCGGCACCGAAAACCAGAGCCAGCGGCGCGCGCAGCGCAACATCGGCGAGATCGGAGTCACCGCCACTGTCTAGTCCGACAAGCATAAAGCCGTGCTGTCGTAACTCTTCCATGCCGCGCGCGAGATTTTGCACGGTAACCAGCGGCACGAGCTCAAGCGCTCCGGACGCCGATTTCGCCAATACGCCGGTTGCCTCCGGGCTGTGGCGCGCGGTTGTGATGATCGCCTTGACTGCAAATGCCGCGGCCGACCGCAGAATGGCACCCACATTGTGCGGATCGGTAATCTGATCGAGAACCAGCACGATGCCCTCAGACGCGAGCTCGGAGATTGGAGGAGCGGGGAGGGGATCGGCCTCGGCCAGAAGACCCTGATGCACGGCATCGGGCCCGAGCCGGGCATCGATGACATCCGGCCGCACCAGTTCCGGTTTGACGGGGAGAGACACGCCATCGTCGGCGAGGCGACGCAGCGCGTTCTCAGTCGCCAGCAACCGGCGGATGCGCCGGGCGGGATTTTCAAGTGCCGCTTTGACGGTATGCCAGCCGTAGAGGAGCGCCGGACCATCGGCCCCATGGCCCGAAGGGCGGAACCGCGTACGTGGTACGGCGGGTCGCCCTTTGGAGTGTTGGCGTCGCGCGCGTGGGTTTGGCTGCCAGGATTTTCGTGCCATCGGCGCTTAATCCCATGCGTCCGGCGCCTTTGCAAATTGTCCTCGTCGAGCCGAAAGCGCTCCATTGACTTCGCGGAGGCACCTCCCCATAAAACCCGCAAATCCCGACAGCCCGGGGCGGAGCCGAATTGCCTTTCGAGATCAATACGGTGCCACGGCTTTGGGGGAGAGTGTCCCGAGCGGCAAAGGGGGCGGACTGTAAATCCGCTGGCTATGCCTTCGCAGGTTCGAGTCCTGCCTCTCCCACCAACTCGGTTTTCTACCGGTGATTTCATTTCGCTTGGCGCGGTCGTACTGGGAGAGCCGGGAGTGTTGGCGAAGTTTTATCCGACGCGGCTGAGTGCGCTCATCAGCTGGTTCTTTTCCGAACTGCGATCGGCGAAACAGCGGGCCGCCAAATTTCGCAGAATGGTCAGGGATATCGGATTGCTCGCAACGGCTCGCCGCGCGCGCGAGGCGATCGCTTTCCGACTGGCCCGGGGACAGCATCTCACCGACCGCGGACAATTTGCCGAAGCTATCGCGATGCTGCAGCGAAAGCTGGCCGCGCGCCCACGCGAGCCCGATCTCTACTTTGCCCTCGGGGCCGCCCAGCATGTTAGCGGTGCCCTCAGCGATGCAGTGAAGGTCTGGATCCGCGGTGCGGAGGTCCAGGCTGAACTGGCCCGAGAGGCCGGACTTTCATTGGACACGCGCTATCTCGGCACGATGTTCACGCGGATGATCGGCCATACCGCCTATTTCGATACGTTCGCCAAGCGCAAACTTCTGGGACTTGCCCCTGAAAAATATGTCGTGCTCGCTGATCGCACCAATATCGGCAATGCCGCCTACGTTGAATGCTGGCGTGACCATTTCGATATCATCGACGATCCGGAAATAATCCGCCAAAAGGCGCCTACAACCAGATTGCTGGAAGACTATCCGACAGTCCTTTCGATCGGCGGAAAGTGGCGGTTCATTCACGATGCGGCCGTCGAGGTGGAATCTCGCTGGCATGATGCCGGGAAGGGTCCGCTTCTGTCCTTGAAGGACGCGCATAGAGATCGTGCGCGGCGTGAACTTGAAACTATGGGCCTGCCCCCCGACTGCTGGTTCGTCTACTTGCACGTCCGGGAGGGCGTCGGTGCGTCCAGGCGAGACGGGAATTTGGCTGACTATCTTCCGGCAATTCATCGTATTACACAGTCCGGAGGTTGGGTCGTCCGCATCGGCGACCCTTCAATGACAAAACTTGCGGATGTTCCCAACGTGATCGATTGCGCTCATGAGCCACGCCGTGACTGGCTGGATGTCTATGCTCTCGGCGCGGCGCGATTCATGATCGGCACGAATTCTGGTCCAGTCTTTCGTGGCGGGGACGTTCGGCGTGCCGGCGCTTCTCAGCAATTGGGCGCCTATCGGGATCAAATCGCTGTACAGCAATACGATCACGTTGCCGAAACGTCTGTGGTCGCAAACCCACAATCGCTTACTCAGCGCGGACGAAGAGAACAAGGAACCGTTCTTCTCCGCGGAATGGACACAATTGCTGGACCAGCACCACGTCAGCCAAATTCCAAACTCGCCGGAGGAGATTGTCGCCGGCGTAGACGAAATGATGCGCCGCTACTAGTTTGCAATGTTGTAATGCGGCTCGAGTGACGGGGGCTACGTGGGACTGCTGCGCACCATTTTGGCGTTGCTGGTTGTAGGCTCCCATCTCGGCGCTTTTGGCGGTGCCACCTTTGCCGTGAAGGGGTTCTTCATCATCTCCGGCTTCTACATGGCGCTGGTGATCAGCACGCGTTATTACGCACTGCCGGTTGGGGATTTCTACGCGTCACGATTGTTACGACTGCTTCCCCTTTATTGGGTCATTGGATTGCTGACGATCGGAGCCGAGCTTTGGCTGGTGCCGCACGGTCAGCAATTCCACAAGCTCGTCAGCCCCGTCGCAAATGCGAGCGAGCTTGATCTTGGGTCGCTGCCGTTTTCAATCCTCGCCTACGTGGCGCTGTCGGTCTCGACCATGTTCGGTCTTGATACCGGACAATGGCTTGGGTTCGCTCGGGTGGGGGGCCAACTATCGCTGGCGCCCGATTTTGCTCCGAACAGCACGACGGTGGTTGACCTCAGTCCAGTTCCGCCGGGATGGACCATCGGCCTTGAGCTGCTGTTCTACCTGATCGCGCCATTCATCGTGCGTCGTTCGATTTGGTTCATCGTGGCGCTCTGTGTTTTTTCACTCGTGTTTCGAGTTCGCGATGATGATGGCCGGATTTTCCGGCTATCCGTGGAGCCGTTCACTGTTTCCGTCCGAACTCGTATATTTTCTGCTGGGCGTGCTGGCCTACCGGCTCTACTTGAAAATTCCCGATCTGCATTTTTCGGCACGGACCCAAGCCTGCATCGCGGCCATGGTCCTTGTTGTTGCGGTGATTTATTGGCCGATCGATTACCTGGTGCGCGGCAGCCTGATCTGGAACACACTCCCTTATGTCCTGATCGCGGCGGGCATCCCGTTTCTTTTCAAGCTGACCAAGGACAATGCGCTCGATGCCAACATCGGCGAACTGTCCTATCCAATCTATATGTGCCACCTATTCGTCATGGGGCTGGTTCAGTGGTCGCCATTGAATAACGTGCCACTTTGGCCGCGACACATCCTCACGATAATTCTGGTGATCATCGTTGCTTTCTTGCTCGACCGGCTTCTGGTTCTGCCGATCGACCGGCTACGTCTGAAATTCGGCGCAAAACCGCGAATCGAACTCGAGCCTTCTCGGACAGGACAAAGATCCGTCGGCAAGCGCGGTCAGGCGTTAGCGAATGGCCTGCCGCATCTGCCTTATTCGATCACCTCATCGGCGGTGACAAACAGTTTGTCCGGGATCGTAATGTCCAGCGCCTTTGCAGTTCAGACTTTCGAACAAGCTCTTCAATCTCGCCGAGGTTGAGTGTCGGGCATTCTTCTTTCTTCTGCTGATCTTTGGCTGCAGTCATCGAAACCGAAACAGCGAGCACGATGGTTGTCAGCAGCGCGCGATCGAGCATCGACAATCTCCCTTATGAGCACTTGCTGACGGCGGTCTTTGCTATCGTACGCCCCAGCCTGAAATCCTCAGCCTAGAAATGCGCAGCCAAAAGCAAACGTTATGCGACAGCGTCGACGACCCAAGGCACGCTGTCGGCCGATTTCCGCGCGTTCCTGAAGTCGAAGGGCATGCGGCTTAGCTCGGCGGCCTAGTAACCTCCGAGACTGATCGAATACCTGGGAGAGACCGCCTGACGGCGGTCTTTCTATTTTTACGCCCCAGCCTGAAATCCTCAGCCCGCGGAATACCAGCCAAAAACAAAGCGTTAAGGGCAATGCGCGGGCACTCCTGATTTGGGCTTCCAACCGGAAATCGCCGGTTTTGTGACTCCCATCACAGCCACGAGTCAGGGGGTCTTCTACCTTCCATTCATGGAATTACCCCGTTTGGAGGCACCCCATGTCAGCGGATTTCGTGAACTGGACCAGCCGGGTTGCCATCTCAGCGCGCGTCGCCGACTGCGAACGCCAGTCTCGCGGTTGGGACGATTGGCTGCCTGGCGACTATCACTTGCCGTTTGGTCGGGCCGAGGCCCGGGCAGAGGCGGCCAAGTGGATCTGGCAGCCGTGAATCACCGCCGCCGAAATGCACCGCTCTTTGGACGGAGCGCGGTCGCTTTCGGTTCGGCCAACGAAATTGCTCGTCTGTCTGAATCAGGAGGCCAAGAAGCCTAAAGCGAATAACGACTAAAGAATGGGGGACGTCCATGACGATGCTTAGAGCTATCGCCGTGCTCGCGTTGGTGTTGCTGTCCAGCACCGCGAGGGCGGCGAATTATCCTGCGCCGAAAGAAGGCGATTGGATTGCGCGCAACTTCAAATTCCACACCGGCGAAGTGGTGCGCGAGCTCCGGCTGCACTACACAACAATTGGAGAGCCAAGCGGGATACCGGTCATGGTCCTGCACGGAAACGGGGAGGGTGCAGCCAGCCTGCTGACGCCTACTTTCGCTGGCGAATTGTTTGGTCCTGGCCAGCCGCTCGATGCGACGAAATTCTACATTATTCTTCCGGATGCGCTCGGCCACGGCAAAAGCGCCAAGCCGTCAGACGGGCTGAAAGCGAAGTTTCCCAGATACAACTATGCCGACATCGTGGACGCGCAGTATCGGCTGCTGTCGGAAGGTCTCGGTATTCGTCATATCCGAGTGATCATCGGCAATTCGATGGGCGGGATGCAGGCTTGGCTCTGGGGACAAAAATATCCGAAATTCATGGATGCGTTGGTGCCGATGGCTTCTCAACCAACGGCCATGTCCAGCCGCAACTGGCTGCTGCAGCGGATGATGCTTGAGATCGTTCGCAACGATCCCGGCTATCAAAATGGCAATTACGTCACCCAGCCGCGGCTTACCAAAGTTGCCAACGTACTGTTCGGCATTGCAGCCACCGGCGGGACGCTCGGCTATCAGAGTCTGGCTTCAGCACGGGAAAAGGCCGACGAGTTCGTTGATTTGCAGTTGGCCGCGCCAGTTACGGCGGACGCGAATGATCTGCTGTGGCAATGGGCGTCCTGTGCCGACTATGACGCGGCGTCTGGCCTGGACAAGATCGAGGCGACGGTGTTTGCGATCAATTCCACGGACGATGAACGCAATCCGCCGAGTGTCATGACCCGCGTCATGAAGCAGATCAGGAATGGCCGGCTCTTTCTGATCCTGACCACCGACGAGACGAGCGGCCACCTCACGACCACGAATGCGAAATTCTACAAAACCGTACTGCAGCGGTTGATGGATGGGCTGGCCCGTTAAGCAAGCAGACCTGCGGGACAGGGGTTGGTCGCCAGCTCTGCTATCGGAGCCGACTCTCGACGGCGCCGGGTCGTTAATCACTAACAATGTCAGATGGTGACGTTTACGCGGCGTTTATTGACAACCAAAGGTGTCATGACATCATTACCTTGGGTTGTGGGGGCTGACTTCTATGCAAGATATCGCGTGTGGTGGCTGCCATCAGGCATGGCCTGCTGGCGGCGCCAAGAGGCATTTTCGGCGCGAGCATCAAGCGCCGACGCGATGTCGACGCAGCCAACACATTTATTGCAACTGGAAATACTGAGGGTTTTTTTCGAGCGGGAAGTCTCGTACTGAAATCAAGAATAAGAAGACGCCCGCACACAGAGAAGGGGGCGAGGACGATTGCGCGGTGATTCCGGCGATACGTCCGGTGGGGAAGGTGGTGCGGCTGGTCGTTTTGAACCAGTGAATCCACTATTGGCCGGCGGCAAGATTGCGCTGGTGACCGGTTCTGCAACGGTCACGCGGTCCGGTGAGACTATTGCTTCGCTCAAAGTTGGCGATCTTGTTTTCCGCGGCGACATCATCGAGACCGGCGCCGACGGTCGGGTGTGCATTTATCTTCGCGACGGTACGACTTTCGAAGTCTCGAATCGCGCGCGCATGGTGCTCAAGGAATGTCCGGGCGCCGGCGATGCGTCGGCTGCCTTGGTCGACATTCAGCGCGGAGATTTCGCCTTTATCCCCGGCGAGGCTGCGAAGGTCGATCGTCTCGAAATCGATACGCCTTTTGCAAAAATCCGCGGCCGTACGACCGTCGGCGGAATTGGCACGCTGTCGCTCGCCTCGTTGTTGTTCGCTGCGATGGAGGAGGCGGAAGCCCTGCCTCCGAAACATGAATACTACGATGACGAGCAGATAGCGGAGGATTACAGCGAAGAGCCGCACGGCCGCTTCGTGCTCGACACCAAAGAAGCCGTCCCGCGCCGCATCTTGGTTGAAGATCCCGGCGTAACATATGCGCTTCGCCTGACGAGTTCTTCGGAAGTCAGCGTCAGTCAGATTTCCGAACAGTCCGGCGCAGATGGCCCAGTTCAGGGTCATTCAGCAGAACGTCCTTCAGACCTATTCGATGGGCCTGTCGGCATTTCAGGGTCCCACCAACACAGGCCCGAACGGATCGACGACAAATCCGAATCTCGAGCTCCCGCAGGGCGCCCGACCGATCAGCTTTTCTCCGTCCGACAATGGCGGTGTGTCCGACTCATCAAATGGCGGAACGCACGACTCGACAAAAACGGGGTCGGGTGGCGTTCTGAAGACGACCACGACATCGTTATCGTCGTCGTCACTCCTCGTTGTTGCCGCCGCCGCCACCTCCGCCGCGACATTTTCATTCCGCCTCCCGAGCCGCCTCATTTCAATGCCAATCCGTTGATCGGGCCGTTGCAGGTGCCGGATCCGGGTCCCATCGGTGCTCCCGTCGGTTCGGGCACGCTGACGGTGTCCAACGATTTCTCTTTCAGCGACACCGATGTCGGGGACACTCACTCCGTTACATCGAAGTTCAACGCTTCCGCCAGCGATGTCGGCGCTCCGCTCGGCAGTTTTGATGCGAGCAAGCAGAACGACACGGTGAACGGTGGCGGGGGTGTGGCGCACTGGGAATATCAAGTCGACGCCAACACCGTGAACACGCTTCCGGCGGGTACGGTGCGCCACGAAGTGTTCGATGTCGTGGTGACCGATGGTCAGGGCGGTTCCGCCACGCACCAGGTCACGATCACGATCGACGGGCCTGAGAACAATCCGCCGGTCATTCAGAACGTGGGAGGCGGCACTCCTGCAGATCGTCGCCGAGGACGGTTCGGTCCTGCTGCAGGCGCCCGCAAATGCATCGGTGACCGACGCCGACGGCGATACGCTGACGATGACGGTGCATGTCACCCACGGCACGCTGGTGCCGGCAGGGTCGGTTCCGGGTCTGACCATCATTGATGGCGGCGGCGACGACACCATCGTGGTGAGTGGTTCGGCGGCCGTGATCACCGATGCGATCAAGGCCGGTGTGATCTACTCGCCGGACCACAACTATAACGGACCGGCTGAACTCGACCTCACGATCGACGACGGCCACGGGGGCACAAGCTCTGCCACGGTGACGATCAATGTCAGCGCGGTGAATGATGCGCCGGTTGCGACCGGCAGCGCCACGCTTGCCGCAATTAACGAAGATCCGCTCAATCCGGCGGGCGCAACGGTGGCTTCGCTGTTCGCCTCTCACTTCTCGGATGCGGCGGACAACCAACTGCCCGGCGGCTCTTCGCCGGACACTTTCGCCGGCATTGCGATCAGCAATTACACGGTCGATGCCAGCAAAGGGGCATGGCAGTACTCGACCAATAGCGGCGGCAGCTGGACGTCGTTGGGAAGCGCGACGACAACTGCTGCGATTACACTGAATGCAACGGACCTGCTGCGCTTTGTGCCTGCGGCAAACTTCAACGGCGCCGCGACGGCGTTAAGCGCCAACTTGATCGAAAGCGGGCAGGCGATCACCAGCGGTGCGATACTTGATCTGACCGGCGGCGACCGGTGGCACGACGCATATCTCGACGGCGACGGTTGCGCTGTCTGAAACCGTCAATGCGATCAACGATACGCCCACCGTAGCCAATGCGATCGTTGACCAAAATGCGACGCAGGGCAGCCAATTCACGTTCCAGTTTGCCACGAACACGTTCAATGACGTCGATGGCGACCCACTGCTCTACACGGCGACAAAAGGCGACGGCACGCCGCTGCCGGGCTGGCTGACATTCACGGCGGGAACACGAACTTTCTCAGGCACTCCCGGAAACAGCGATGTCGGCACGTTCGCGGTGAAAGTGACTGCGAACGACGGCAACGCGTCGGTGTCCGATAGCTTCAATATCGCGATCGCCAATATCAACGATGCGCCGGTCATCCAGAACGTAGGCGGCACGGTGCAGGTCGCCGAGGACGGTTCAGTCCTTCTGCAGGCCGTAAACGCGTCGGTCATTGACCTCGACGGCGATACCCTGACGATGACGCTGCACGTCGGTCACGGCACGTTGGCGCCGGCGGCGGTAGTTCCCGGGCTGACCGTGATCGATCCAGGCGGCGACGACACGATGGTGGTCAGTGGTTCGGCCACCGCGATCACCAATGCGATCAAGACTGGGCTCAACTATACGCCGGCGGCGAACTTCAACGGGCCGGACGCACTTCAGATTTCGATCACCGACGGTCAGGCGACGACCTCGGCAACGGTGAACGTCAATGTGACGGCCGGTAATGACGCGCCGTTGGCAACCGGCAGCGCGACGCTCGCTGCAATCAACGAGGACGCGGCGAATCCCCCGGGCGCGACGCTTGCTGCTTTGTTCGGTGGCAATTTTTCGGACGCGACGGACCAGGTTTCTGGCGGCTCTACTGCAAACATTTTCGCCGGCGTTGCGATCAGCGGTTACACGGCCGATGCCGGCAAGGGGGCATGGCAATACTCGAGCAATGGCGGCAGCAACTGGACGTCGTTGGGAAGCGCGACGACGACGGCCGCAATCACGCTTAATGCAACTGACCTGGTGCGGTTTGTCCCGGCGGCGAATTACAACGGACCGACGACGGCATTAAGTGTGAACCTGATCGAGAGCGGCCAGTCGATCACGAGCGGCGCCACGATCAACTTGACCGGGGCGACCGGAGGAACGACGCACATTTCGGCCAGTACGGTTGCGGTGTCAGAGATCGTCAACGCTGTGAACGACGCACCTGTTGTGGCGCAGGCGATTGCCGACCAGAACGCGACGCAAGGCAATGCGTTTAGCCTCCAGTTTAGCGCCAACACATTCAGCGATGTCGATGGTGACACGCTCGCCTACACCGCGACGAAAGGCGACGGCAGCGCGTTGCCAAGCTGGCTGACATTTACGGCCGCAACGCGGACTTTCAGCGGCACGCCGGGCAGCGATGATGTCGGCACGCTTATAGTGAAGGTGACCGCGAGTGACGGCGCGCTGCCTGTGTCCGACACCTTCAACATCGTTGTCGGCAATACCAACGATGCGCCGGTCATCCAGAACGTGGGCGGTACGGTGCCGGTGGCCGAGGATGGCTCGGTGCTGTTGGCAGCACCGACGGCGCTGGTGACGGATGCCGACGGCGACACCCTGACGATGACAGTCAGCGTTGGACATGGGGCGCTGAGCCCGAGTCAGGCGATCCTCGACGCCATTGCGAATCACGCCCTGACCTCGAGCGATACAAACGGCAGCGACGGCACGCTGTCGGTTACAGGTTCGGCCAACGCGATTGCGGCTGCCATCCAGGCGGGGATCACCTATGCCCCGACGGCCAACTATAACGGCGCGGATGCGCTCGATGTTGCGATCAGCGATGGTCAGGTCACGACGCACGCTTCGGTGGGGATCAACGTCAGTGCGACGAATGACGCACCGGTTGCGACTGGTGGCGCCACGCTGGTGGCGATCAATGAGGACACGGCCAATCCGGCGGGAGCGACGGTTACTTCTCTGTTCAGCGCCAACTTCTCTGATGCAGCGGACAACGTGCCCGGGGGTTCTTCGGCAAACAGCTTTGTCGGGATTGCCATCAGTAGCTACACGGCCGATCCGAGCAAGGGTACCTGGCAGTACTCGACTGACGGCACCAACTGGAATCCATTGAACGCGGCGACCCTCGCAACGGCGATCACCCTCAAGTCGACTGACATCCTGCGCTTTGTACCGGTGGCGAACTACAATGGCCCGGCGACGGCGCTGAGCGCGAACCTGATCGAAATCTGGGCCGACCATCACCAGTGGCGCTACGCTCGACCTCACCGGAGCGACCGGCGGTGCGACACATATCTCCTCGGCCACAGTCGCTCTGTCGCAAACCATCAATGCGGTCAATGACGCACCGCTTGCGACTATCACGCCTCCTTCGTACAGCGCGACCGAGCAAACCAGCCTTTCGCTGAACAACGGGCTGTCGATCAGTGACATCGATGCCGGCAGCGGTTCGGTGACGGTAACACTGTCGGTGGGCGAGGGCGTACTTACAGTGACCGCTGGCACGAGCGGAGCCCTGGTATCCAATAGCGGCACCACGTCGGTGACGATCACGGGAACGGTCGCGCAGATCAATGCGCTGCTCAACACCAACGGCACGAGCGCGGTCAGCTACATCAACAACAGCGATGCGCCGGCTGCCAGCACCATCCTGACGCTTCAGGTCAACGACAATGGCAATACGGGGTCGGGTGGGGCGCTGAGTAACAGCACAACCGCAGCCATCAATATCACCGCGGTGAATGACGCGCCTGGGCTGGCAGCGATCGCGGCGCCCACTGCCACGGCTGAAGCCATCAACGCTTTCCAGCAGGATATTGCGGCGATCCACGGAACATTGTCTGTATCGGATCCCGATATCGGCAACACGCTGACGGCCTCGATTGTCGGTGGCCCTGTGGTTCAGCTCAACGGGCAGCCATTCACGCTACCATCGGGCGCTGTCATCAGCGGCCTTTCGCAGTCCTACATCAAGAACCTGGTGACCGGTGACGTATCACTCGTGGCCGGCACGGCGACCGGCAGCCTGACCGCGAATGCGTCAACCGGAAATGCGATTTTCTCGCCCGACGGTTCGAAGATCGTCTTCTCGTCGGTCGCGTCAAACCTCGGCCCGAACGACACCAACGGCTCGTGGGACACCTTCGTCAAGGATCTTGCGACCGGCACCATCACCCGAATTTCGACCAGCGACGCGCTGCAACAAATAGGCGGTCAGGCGCTGCCGCAATTCGGGCTCGCCTGGTCACCGGACGGCACCAAGGTTGCCTACGGGTCCACGCAGAGCAATCTCGTTGCGGGCGACACGAACGGCGAAGGCGATCTCTTTGTCCGTGATCTCGTCAACAATACCGTGCAGCGGATCACAGTGACGAAGACGGGCATCGAAGCGGTCACCGATAAGGTTAGCGGGCACCTGACCGGGGTGTATCCGGTGTTCTCTCCTGACGGCACGAAAGTTCTGTTCCGTTCCGATGCCGCCAATCTGGTCGCGGGCGATAACAACAACGCTGCCGATATCTTCATCAAGGATCTGGTGACGGGCGATGTCACGCGCGTCTCGACCGACAGCAATGGCGCCGAAGGTGGGAGCGGGCTGGGCAGCTTCAATGCCGCTTTCTCTCCCGACGGCACGAAGGTCGTCTTTTCCTCCCAGGCCGCGCTTGCGCCAGGTTCAAACATCGGCCTCGACCTTTTCATCAAAGACCTGACGACGAACGTGACGACCCGCATCGCCACCGGAACGGGCGCCAGCGATATCGGACCGGTCTTTTCACCGGACGGCACCAAAGTGCTTTTCTACACGGTGAATGACGTCTTCATCGTCGATCTCGCAACCAGCGCTCAGACTCGCGTCTCCGAAACGGCTGCTCATATTGCGGGAAATGCGCCCAGCGCATTCGCGAGCTTCTCGCCCGATGGGACTAAAGTTCTCTTTTACTCTCAAGCAAGCAATTTGGTCTCGAACGACACCAACGCCATCAGTGGTCAGCCCCAGAGCGGCGCCGACTGGTTCGTGAAGGATCTTGTCACCGGAGCCGTGACCCGCATCTCCACCGATGCCGCCGGCACCGAGGGCAATCCGACGGCGAACTTGGGCGCGATTTTTTCCAGCTTCACGAATCCACACTGGTCACCCGACGGCCAGTACATCGTTTTCGACGCCAATTTCGACAATATGCTGCAAGGGTCGTCGGAACTGGCAGCGGCCGGTACACTCACCTTCGACAGCACGACGACCTCAAACGGCAGCACGAAAACGATCGGCTGGACCTATGATCCGGCGGCGGCGAATTTTGATTTCCTGCGTGCCAACCAGACATTGACGCTGACCTACACGGTTGCGGTAGGCGACGGCACGACGACCAGCAATACCCAGCCGCTGGTTATCACCGTTACGGGTACGAACGATGCGCCGGTCCTCTCGGGTGTTGCCTCGCCGGCCGCCATCCCGGAAGCAGCAAATGCTTCGGCGCAGGATCTGGTGCTCCATGGCGCGCTCTTGGTCACCGACAAGGACGTCGGCGATACCCTCTCGGCATCGGTCGTCGGCTCGCCCACCGTCACTCTGAATGGTCCGTTTTTGCTGCCGGTCGGGGCTGCCGCGCTGATCACGAACGCGCTGAGCTTTGGCGGGACTGTCCTGTCGGATGGCGGTGTGAAAGCGATTGCGTGGACTTACGATCCCGCGGCGGCGAACCTCGATTTCCTGGCCGCCGGGCAACAGCTCAAGATTGCCTATACGGTCAAGGTCAATGACCAGACTGCGGACAGCGCAACACAGACGCTGACGTTCACGATCACCGGTACGAACGACGCGCCAATTGTTGCGCAAGCAATCGCGGACCAGAACGCGACGCAGGGCAGTGCGTTCAGTTTCTCCTTCGTGTCAAACACATTCAGCGATGTTGACGGCAATACGCTCTCTTATGCCGCGACGACGGATAATGACAGCGCGTTGCCGAGTTGGCTGACATTTACAGCGGCAACGCGAACCTTCAGCGGCACGCCGGGTAACGGCGATGTTGGCACGTTTGCAGTGAAGGTGACGGCGAGCGATGGCGCGCTGTCTGCGTCCGATACCTTCAACATTGTGGTTGGCAACACGAATGATGCGCCGGTCATCCAGAACGTGGGCGGTACGGCTTTCGTGGCTGAGGACAGCTCGGGTCTGTTGCAGGCTGCGTCGGCGATTGTGACGGATGCCGACAACGACACCCTGACGATGACGGTCAGCGTTGCGCATGGGGCGCTGACCCCGAGCCAGGCGATCCTCGACGCCATCGCGAACCACACGCTGACCTCAAGCGATCCGGACGGGAGTAATGGCAGCCTGTCGGTGACCGGCTCCGCAAGCGCGATCCAGGCTGCGATCCGTTCCGGGATTACCTATGCGCCAACGGCGAACTTCAACGGGTTGGATGCGCTCGGGGTTTCGATCACCGACGGGCAGGCAACGACCCCGGCGACGGTGAACATCACCGTGACGGCGGTCAACGATGCGCCTGTTGCGACCGGCAGCGCCACACTGGCCGCGATTAATGAGGATACGGCCAATCCGCCTGGGGCGACGATTACTTCGCTGTTCGGCGGCAATTTTTCGGATGCAACGGACAACCAGCCGCCCAACGGCTCGCTACCCAACGCTTTCGCTGGCATCGCAATCAGCAATTACACGATCGATGCAGCGAAAGGGGCTTGGCAATACTCACACGACAACGGCAACAACTGGACGGCGCTCAATACGGCGACGCCAACGACTGCCATCACCTTGAGCGCAACCGACATGCTGCGGTTCGTGCCGGCGGCGAACTACAATGGCCCGGCAACGGCGCTCAGCGCCAACTTGCTCGAAACTGGGTTTGCGATCACCACGGCGGCGACGGTCAACCTGACCGTGACAGGGACGGGGGGAACAACACATATCTCCACGACCACCGTCGCGCTCTCGGAGCCCATCAATGCGGTGAACGACGCGCCGACGTTTCATATCGTCGACACGCTAACTCGCGTTTCGGTGCCTGACCAAGTTCTGCTCGGCGCCGTTCCGGGTACGGATCCACTCGCCGAGCATGCTATCGCGCCGGACATGAGCGGCGACGGACGCTTTGTTGTTTTCTTCAGCTCCGAAGCCGTGCCGACGCAAGGCGACAACAATGACATTACCAATGGCGACATCTTTCTATTCGACCGTCTTACGGGAACGACGACGACACTCACGGATGCGCAACATATTCCATTTGGGTTGCGCGAAATCGGTGAACGTTACGAGGGGTTCTCGATAAGCGGAGACGGATATTTCGCCGTGATCAACGGCGAATATAGTGTGACCGACCAGTTCGGATCCCACACCGTAAACAAGGTGTACATCTACGATCGCGCGGCAGATAAGGTCACTCTGCTAACCGATTCCGTTACACACGCCACGCTCAGTACCGACGGCAATGTCCAGATCAATGGTAACGGTTCACTTGTCGTCATGGTGCGGAGCGACAATACCGGCGGTCAGCACGTATCCGTCTACAACCGCGATGGCGTTCTTATCACCGATGTAACGTCAGCCCATCCCGGAATTCCCGATACGCTGGATCATTTCCAGGACGTGTCGATCAGCAACGATGGGCGATACATCAGTTTCTGGGCCTTTGCGCAGGATTCCAATTTCCAGCCCACCGGGACCGCTACGCTTTTCGTATTCGATCGTCAGACGAGCTCGGCGCTTCCTGTGGGCACGACGACAGCCGGCCACGACCTTTGGTCGGGCTCTCTCAATCGCGACGGACATTTCGTGGTCTTCCAGAGCGATCTCAATCTTGATTCAAATCCGGCTGATACCGGGCATAGCGTCGACGTTTTTGTGTATGACACGAGTGCTCATACTCTCCAGCGTGTTTCAAGCGTCCCCAGTGGGGTAGCAAACGGCGACAGCATTCGCCCCAACATCAGTCCGGACGGTCGTTTCGTAACGTTCGCGAGCACCGCAAGCAATCTTGTTTCCGGCGACAGCAATGGCCAGCCCGACACGTTCGTGAAGGACCTGCAGACAGGGGTAATCGAACGTGTGTCCGTGGCCGTCGATGGTACGCAAGCGAACGGCGATAGCTCTCTCGGTTCATCGATCAACGGGGGCGGGACGGGGACTTACGTCGCTTTCGGCAGCGCAGCGTCCAATCTCGTGCCGGGCGATGGCAATAGCGCCGCGGACATTTTTGTCCTTGATCGCTCCGGCGGAACCGCGGGTCAAGTCGTGGAGAATTCCAGCGTTTCTCCGTCCGGCGTTCTCTCGACCCATGGTTCTTTTTCGTTCTCCGACCTGGATCTGACGGATGCACATACCGCAAGCGTGACGGGAGTCGCTGTATCCACGTTGGGTGGTGCGTCGGCGAGCCTCGTTGTTCAGGGTGGGCTCGGCACATTTACCCCGACCATCTCGGAAAACACGGGCGATGCCGATCCTTCCGGTCTGATGTCGTGGACTTTCACCGTGGACAATGCCGCGTTGGCAAATCTGAACAACGGTGAGCGTATCCAGCAGGTCTACACGGTTCAGTGCAGTGACGGCCACGGCGGCACCGCAACGCAGGATGTCACGATTACGCTGGTCGGCATTACCGACCAGCCGACACTGACAATCAAGGCACTGACGTCTGACCCGATCTTTGCGCCTGGTAGCGATCCTATTCAGCAAATGGGTTCCGGGACGGTCCTGCCAGGCGGTACATCGACGGAGTTCACGATCGCGAATTCTGACGTCAATCGCAAGTTCGTCTTCGATGGATATGGGTTCACTTTCGACGCTTCCCACGCGCCGACCGGCGGGCTCATTACGGCTATCCATGAACTTACGAATGATCCAACGCCGACAGCACTGGCTGACTTCACTGGTGTCGGCGTCAGTGCTCCAGCCTGGTATGCCGCGGCGCTCGAGGCTGCCGCGAATTTCCCGAACGGACCGCAGCCGCTGCTGGATGCATTGACCGGCACCTGGGCCTTCAATTTCGTCGGGGGCGCAGGGCCCGATACGTTCAACGCCGGCGATCAGCCTGACACCCTGAACGGCGGCAGTGGGGACGACTTCCTCCTGAGCGGTGCCGGCAACGATACCTTGAGTGGTGGTAGTGGCAACGACACTTTAGGTGGCGGAGTAGGCAACGATCTGATCATTGGCGGTGATGGCCAGGATCGCGCGATTTATTTCCATCCTTTTGAGCAACAGCAAGTCAATGCCGTCGGTCCGATCAGTGTCCAGCTGGCTGCCGGAATAGTGACGACATTTACAGACGCCACGCACACGGTTGTCGATAGCGTGGACACGCTGCGCTCTGTCGAGCGCGTCGATGGATCAAGCTTTGACGACAGTTTCAACGCTGTGGGCTTTAGCGCCACGTCAACGAATGCTGGCAGCATCGGCCCTGGGCCGGCATCGGACGGCACGCTGAATGAGTTTGAAGGATACGGCGGAAACGACACTATTACAGGTAACGTGATCGGCAATACACGCGTGAGCTACGTACACGCGCTGGCCGGCGTGGCCGTTACATTCACGTCCTTCGGAATGGGATCGGCGCACGGCATCGATCCCGGGGATGTTGCAGGAATTGGAAATGATACCTTTGTCAGCGGTGTGAACCGGGTGCGCGGCTCAAACTTCAATGACACCTTTGCTGGCAGCGGCAACCCCGCCAATACCGGCGAATTTTTTGAGGGCCGCGGCGGAGACGATTTCATCAATGGTGGCGGTGGTTTCGACACTGCGGTCTACGGCAATGAGGACGCCAAAATAGACGTTCAACTGGCGGCGGGCGACGTGTTCGGCGGCGTGAATACCGGGCACGACACATTGCGATCGGTTGAAGGAATTTCAGGAACCGATTTCAACGACACATTCAACGCTCAGGGCTTTACGGCATCAAGCACGAATGCGGGGAGTGCCGGAGCGAATTCAGGCGACGCGTTCAATCGTTTCGAAGGGCGCGATGGCGACGACAGTATTGTCGGAAATGGCAATACCCAGATCGGTTTCGACAACGCAAGTGGCGGCGTTACGGTGACATTCACGTCTCTCGGCGCCGGCACGTCTCAAGGTACAGCGCCTGGCGATACAGCGAATGTCGGGCACGATACGTTCTCCGGCGTGAACGGTGTTCGCGGGTCCGATTTCGACGACATTATCGGGCCAGATGCCGGCAATAATTCTTTCGACGGACGTGGCGGGAACGACACGTTCACGGGTGGTGCCGGCAACGACACACTGACAGGCGGAAGCGGAATTGACCGGGCGATCTATACCGACGCGACCGGACCTATCACCGTGAATATGGCCGCTGCCAGCAACAACGTAACCGGCGCTGGTGTCGGTGCCGACACCTTGTCATCAGTCGAATCAATCAGGGGCAGCATCTTTGACGACGTTTTTTCGGCGGCCGGCTACCTGGGGGCCAGCGCTATCGGCAGCATCACGACAAACTTCAGCGAATTTGAGGGAATGGGAGGAAACGACAGCATCACCGGCAGTGGACGCTCAGCCATTTCATACCTCAGCGCTACCGACAAAGTGACGGTCGATCTCCTTTCGCCGACTGCTGGGATGCCCGGCTCCACGGGAGTTGCGCATGGGACCGTCTCAGATGCGGGCATAGGTAACGACATAATTTTTGGCGGAGTCAGTGTTGTTCGCGGTTCGGCGTTCGATGATACGTTGTTGGGTAGCAACAGCGGCGATGCCTTTGAGGGTCGTGGCGGCGACGACTTCATCGACGGCAAAGCAGGGTCCGATCGCGTGTTCTATGAGTTTGCCACAGACAATGATGTGACGAGCGGAATTACCGTCGATCTTGCCGGCGGCAACGTCACCAGCACCGACTCCGCGATTGGGCACGATACGCTTCGTTCAATTGAAATGATCCGCGGGACCAGCTTCGACGACGTTTACGATGCAACCGGATTTACCACCTCAAGTACCAACAGCGGCAATGGCGGGTTCATCACCGTTGGCGGTGTCCAGGAAGCATTCAACGAATTCGAGGGTCTGGGCGGCAATGATCTCATCACGGGCAATGGTGATACGCGGATCTCGTTCATCAACGCGACGTCCGGAGTAACAGTCGATCTTGCGACCGGAACCGTGACCGGAGATACCTCGGTAGGAACTGACACCATCACAGGTGGCGTGAACGCCGTCACCGGTTCGGCCTTTGCCGATACGTTGTTCGGTAGCAACAATGGCTCATCGATTGCCGAGGTATTCGATGGCGGCGGCGGCAATGACGCTATTGTCGGTCGCGGTGGGTTCGACCAGGTG
>CAWHQL010000002.1:0-7696 GCA_963831515.1 uncultured Alphaproteobacteria bacterium
GCTTGTCCATATGCGCCAACCGTACAGGTTTTTCCGCGACTTTGGCCCTGGTGGTTTTCTCGCCTTTCAACTCATCGTCGGGGGCAATGCGCTGGTCGCCTTGGTGCATCCCGTTCTCATGCTGCGGATGATCTCCGAGTTTCTGCAGCCGGATTTTCGCGAAAATGCTTCGGCTCTTGCCCTGTGTCTGCTTATCGTCGCGCCCGGTTATCTACTGACGGCGGCCATCGGCGCTCTTGGCTTGGCGCAGCGCGGCCTCCTTAAACAGGCCGGAGTCCTGGCTTTGACGCCGCTGCACTGGCTGCTGCTTTCGATCGCGGCGTGGTGGGCGGCGCTTGAACTGATCTATGCGCCCTTTCGCTGGAGAAAGACCGAACACGGGCTCGACAAAGCCTCACGGCAGAAGAGCAACACGCGCTCGCTGCTCGAACTCGAGCGTCTTCTCGTAGATTTAAAGCGGCGTGGCGAACTCGCCCAGATTCAGGACTAAAGATAGCGTTTCAAGTCGGCCGCGGCTTCTTCGGGCCGCCGCTTGAGGCTGAACGGCGCAACAAAGCGGCCCTGCTTGTCCATCAGATAAACCAGGGCCGTGTGATCCATGCTGTACTCGGCGTTGTCAGTCGGAACTTTCTTGGCGTAGACGCGATACGCTTTCTCCACCGCGTCGATTGAGGCGCGATCACCGGTGGCGCCGCGCAAGTGCGGATCGAAACTCGACAGATAATCCTTCAGCACGGCCGGCGTGTCGCGTTCGGGATCAACCGTGACGAAGAGCGCACCCGTGCGGTCCGCATCCTTGCCAAGCGCTCGCATGACTTCAGATACGTCAAACAACGTGGTTGGACAGACGTCTGGGCAATGCGTGTATCCGAAGAACACGAGAAACGGCCGACCCTTGATATCCGTCTCAGTGATTGAGTTGCCGTTCTGATCGATCAGCTTGAAAGGACCGCCTATCGCCGACGAGCCGGTACCCGCGGAGCCAAAGTTCCCGGTCGCATACACAAACACGGCTGAAAACACGACCAGCCCCGTCACAAAAGCGGAAATGATCAAGAGAATCTGCGACGTTCGTGCGGTCATGGCTTCGTAGCTCTTTCAAAAGCACGCGACCCAGCCGGCACGCACCATCTCGAGAAACACGGCAGTTCCGTAATACGCCCAAAGCCCCAAGGTTGCGGCGAAAATCAGCCCGCACACGAGCGCAACCAGCACCATCGGCCGGAACAGCGTAGTATTCGAAACGACCGCCGACATGAGCACCTCGAAAATCGCGATTATCAGTCAGATAAGCCTGTTCCAGGCCTGAAGCAACGCACAGCGGTTTTTCGTCGCCTTAGATAAAACATGCTACATCCAATATAATCCCGGGGATTCGGCGGTATCGGGGCTTGGCGTTGACTAGTTGAGTCAAAGCCGTGATGTATAGTGCTTACGAAAATCAACATCTACTTCGCATGGAGAACATGATGCGCAGTGCTTTGGTGATCGCCTTTGCGATCTCTATGTCGGCGGCCACCACCGCCTGGGCCCAGAATGCGCAGGCGCCTGCGCCGGCCGCAGCGGCCGCCAAGTGCGACAATCCAAACGCACTCGGTGTGGCGCGCGTCGTTGAAATTGACACCACCGGCGGACCCGGCTTCGGCTTTGAGCATTTCAAGGCCTACGATTTCCTCAAGGATAAGGAAGTCGTTTTGACGTTCGATGACGGTCCGTGGCCTGGACACACGCCGGCGGTGCTCAAGGCGCTGGCAGACCAATGCACCAGGGCCGTATTTTTTCCGATCGGCAAGCACGCCGGATGGCATCCGGAAATCATGAAGCAAGTGGCGGCAGGTGGCCACACGGTTGGCTCGCATACCTGGTCGCACAAGGACCTGTCGAAGGTGAACGAACAGGAAGGCAAGGACGAAATCGAAAAGGGCTTCGCCGCCGTGAGCATTGCACTCGGCAACAAGCCTGTCGGTCCTTTCTTCCGTTTCCCGGCACTGCGGCACCCGCCTGAGCTCGTGAAGTATCTGGGCGACCGCAACGTTGCTATTTTCTCCACAGACATGGATTCCTTTGACTTCAAGATGCGCAAGCCTGAGCAGGTCGTCTCATCGGTGATGAAGAAGCTCGAGAAGCACGGCAAAGGCATCATTCTGATGCATGACTTCCAGCAGGCGACCGCCAAGGCGGCGCCCGACCTCCTCAAGAAACTCAAGGATGGCGGCTATAAGGTCGTGCAGGTTGTCGGCAAGACCCCCGTCGAGCCAAAGAAGGAATACGTCGACGCGGTCCTCAAGGAGATGGGCGGCGGCCTCGAAGCGGCCCGACCGATGTCGAGCGTCATCAAGACCATCGACGGCAACTGACCTAATACGAAAGCGGATTAGGCCGGCCGCGCCTCCACAGCGCGGCCGGCTTTTTTTGCCGCATATTCTTCCGTTCGCCCGATATGCTAGGCTTGATCAGGGTTGAATTCGGCAACCAGGGGGTCACAAATGAGCGTACTGCTCGTCGCCTTTGGGATACTGGCGGCACTATGGATTCTTGTGTTGCTGGGGTCGCCGTTTTTCGGACCAAGATAATTAGATATCCATCCCGCTTCGCTCATCGAGACAGGGCGGTAAAGATCGACCCGGCCGTATTGGCATAGTCGTACGCGATGCGGCTCGCCACCACGAACAGCGTCGTCGCAAGGACGAGCTTGAGCGCGCGCTCGGGGACACGAATCGCGAAATAACTGCCGACAAAAATCCCTGGAAGCGAGCCCGCCAGCAGCGAACCTATAATGTGCCAATCGACGGACCCCATCATCCAGTGGCCGGCTCCGGCAATCAGGGTCAGCGGCACGGCGTGCGCAATATCTGACCCCACGATTTTCGCCATGGGTAGGCGCGGATAAAGCATGATCAGCGCGATCACGCCGAGGGCGCCGGCTCCGACCGAAGAGATCGATACGAGCGTTCCCAACACGACGCCAACAAGCACTGTATTCCTGGCAGTGCGCTGCGCGTCGAGTTCGCCCACGCGCGCGCGATAGGCCGCTACGATCGGATTGCCGAACACCAGTACGAATGCCGTCGCGAAAAGCGCAACGCTGAGGACGAGCGTTATCAGGTTTCGTGCCGCTTCGCCGCTGAGATTGAAGTGCGACATTGCGCTCAGCGTCGCGATCGTCGCGGGAATACTGCCGGCTGCCAGCCGTCGCACCACGGTCCAATCGATACTCCGGGCGAGGCCATGCACCAGGCTTCCGCCTGTTTTTGTCGCCGCGGCGTATAGAAGGTCAGTGCCGACAGCCGTGGCGGGATGAACCCCGAACAACAGAATGAGAATCGGCGTCATCAACGAGCCGCCGCCGACTCCGGTCAGGCCCACCAGCAGGCCGACCGCAAAGCCCGAAAGCGAATAAAGCGGGTCTATCATTCAGGACAGCCTCGTCGCGACGTGCGGGCGACCGGCAATCTAAGCATGGCCGCGCGCAGCCGTCATGGCGAAAGGATAAAACGCCCGATTGGCATAGCTGTTCCGCGGATTTCTTTGACTAGCGGGCTTGGATCGCAACCAAATGATACCCAATTCGTTCGCTAGGTTAGGGCGATAACGACGCCACCCTTAACGGAACGGATAATTTACGTGCCGGATATCGTCACTCTCACGATCAACCCTGCAATCGATATCTTCGTAAATGTCGAACGTGTCGAGCCGACCCGCAAACTGCGTGGTTCTGCGCCAAAGCGAGATCCCGGTGGCGGCGGTATAAATGTAGCACGGGTGGCGCATCGACTTGGTGGCACCGTGGCAGCGATCTATCCGACCGGTGGCGCCATCGGAAAATTACTGCACCGACTGGTAGAGCGCGAAGGCATCCCTAGCCTGGTAACCCCCTCGCATGTTGAAACGCGCGAGAATTTCACGGCCTACGAGGAATCGACTGGAGAGCAATATCGCTTCGTTCTGCCAGGCTCGGCGCTTCACCGCGCCGAGTGGGAAGCAGTCCTCGATAAACTGTCGACACTAACGGACAAACCGAAGTTCGTTGTTGCAAGCGGAAGCGTCCCGCCGGGTGTACCGGAGGATTTTTTTGCGCGTGTTGCTCGCTGCGCCAATCAGCTTGGCGCGCAAAGTGTCATCGACACCTCGGGCCCGGCCCTGAAGGCGGCGCTTGCACAGGGAGTATCGATCATCAAACCGAATCTGGCCGAGCTTTCGGACCTTCTCGGCGTCGCACTCGATACCGACGAAGCCCGCATCGCTGCATGCCGGAAGCTTACGCACGACGGACATGCCAAGATTGTCGCGCTGACGCTTGGCGAACAGGGTGCCTTGTTGGTGACCCGTGACAGGGTTTTTCGTTCGCAGCCGCTGGCGATCAACGCGGTGAGCACAGTCGGAGCCGGTGACAGTTTTCTCGGAGGCTTTGTCGCCGCGCTCGCATCTGGGCAACCGCTGGAAAATGCGTTTCGTGTGGCGGTGGCCGCGGGTTCTGCCGCGGTGATGTCGCCCGGAACCGAGCTCTGCCGCGAAGAAGACGTGCAGCGATTGCTACCGCAGGTTAGAATCAGCGAAGTGGCGCGCGCACCCGCGTAATCGCGTTTAACGTTGCGACGGCGTTTGCGCCTTGACCCTGACCGGAGCGCGCATCTCGTCCTGCGCGATTTCCATCATGCCCATCCACACGATGAATGGAAAATAGAACAACAGTGGCATTTTCTTGTACCTCGCGTCGGTTCGAAATTCCAACGCGAGCCGCCCGGTGGAAGTTCCAACCTTCACGCGGGCGTGTTGGCGGGCGGTCGCACCGGAGCACCGCCGCTGTCTACTGCTTACCGTCGCGCTGCCGCGACTGTGACGGTGCCGATCGGACACTTTCCCATGGATCAGCCGATTTTTTCTTGTCGGGAAGTTTTTCAATCGCCGATTTGTAGGCGTCGTCGACAGCCTTGCGCCGATCCTGCTCTTCGCGGCTCAACGGCGGTTTGTCCGGTGTAAGGTTCAGTCCGGGCCGCATGCTCTGGGCCAAAGCGGCACCCGCCAGTAACACAAAAACTGCGACCGCAGAGCCGAGCAGTCTTCTGGATCGATAGATTGTCCTCATGGCGACAAACCAAAATACGGTTTTAGGACCTCAGTCTATCAGTTCATCAGCGATCGCCAAAACTGTCGTCGGGACGGTGAGCCCCAGCGCTTTTGCTGTGCCCAGATTGAGAGCGAGCTCGAACTTCGTCGGGCGTGTAACGGGTAGGTCTGCGATATTTGCACCCTTGAGGATGCGCCCGACCAGAGACGCCCATTTGATTGTACGCGTCCACCAGGTTCGTCCCGTAGCTCATCAGACCTCCGGCCAGCGGGAATTCGCGAATGTGATAGATCGCCGGAATCGAGCGCTGCGCTGTCAATTGAATAAGGCGCGTGCGCCGCGAGTCGAAAAAGGGATCGTTTTCGACGACCAGCCCACCAACTCGTTTCTGAGTGAGCACGGAGAAACTGTTGTCGATTTCCGCGTCGTCGCTGGCTCCGACAACCACCGCTTCCCGACCCATTGCCGCCACCGCGAGTTCAAAGTCGTTCGAATGCAAGCTGCTTTGAACGCCTTTTTTGTTGGTTAGAAATCCAACAGAAGCGCCGGGTGGCAGGAGTTGCGCCAGCAGACCGAGCCGTTTTCCGGTGAGTTCACCGCTCATCAAGTCAACGCCGGTAACGTTCGCACCGGGCTGGTTGAGACTTGCAACAATTCCCTCACTGACGGAATCGCCGGCCACAAATATGATGGGGATGGATGTTGTGACGGACTTTGCCGCGCGCGCGGACGGCGCGCCGCCGGCTGCTGCAATGATGGCAGGCTGCAGTGCAGCCAATTCACCCGCCAGTTTCCTTAATTGATCATACTGTCCGTTGGCCCAGCGATATTCGATCTTCGCGGTCTTGCCATCGACGTACCCGAAAGCTCCCAGCCCCCGCAGAAAACCCTCGAGATGTGGCTTGGAATCTTCGGGCGATCGGCTGCTGAGAAAGCCGATCGTCGGCACTGTTTGCTGTTGGGCGCGCGCTACCGCGGGCCACGCGACGACGCCGCCGACAAGCCCGAGAAATTCCCGCCGTCTCATGCCCTACCCTCGCCCTTGCGCAGTGCCGACAGACTAGCCGACATGAGGGCTTGGTTTCCAACTAAAGCTGCTGAGGTAAATTGTGTCAGAACGACTTCCGCGTGCAGCGAGTGGTCGACGCGTTAGGCTGCCTCCGAACCAAAATATGCCTGCTCCAAACGCCGCGGCAGATCGGCTTCGTCCGTCGAGGCCTGAAGTACAATTTTCCCCTGGGCGAGCGCATAAACTCGATCCGCGACAGCCAACGCCTTCTCGATGAGTTGCTCAACGAGTAATACTGCCGTTCCGTTTTTCTGCAATTTTGTCACGACGGCCAGCACGCGATCGACAAGCACCGGCGAAAGACCGGCCGACGGCTCGTCCAGCATCAAGAGTTTCGGCTGCCGCACCAATCCTTGCGCCACCGCAAGCATCTGCTGTTGCCCGCCGCTCAAGGTCGAGCCGCGATCGTAGCGCTTGGCGGCGATTTCCGGAAAATACGACAACGCCTCGTCCACGCGCGCATCGCGTTCCGCCCGCGGTAAATCGTAGCCCGCCAACAATAGATTGTCGGTCACCGTCTGATTGGTGAATATGCGATGTCCTTCAATCACGTGTGCAAGGCCGCGGCGCGCTGTCTCACGCGGGCCGATGCCGGCAATGTTTAGCCCGGCAAAGGTCACGCTGCCGGCATTCCATGGAACCAGACCGGAAATCGCGCGCAGCAGCGTGGTCTTGCCCGCTCCGTTGGGGCCCAGCAGGGTCACGACCTCACCCGCGCCGATCGTCATGTCGACGCCGTGCAGCACAGCAATCTTGCCGTATCCGGCTTCCAGTCCATGAATGTCGAGCAACGGTTCAGCCGCCGAGATAGGCACTGATGACCTCCTTGTGCACGCGAATTTCAGTCGGCGTCCCCTGCGCCAATACCCGGCCGAGATTGAGCACGGTCACATAGTCACAGATATCGAAAATCAGATCGGCATGATGCTCGACCAGAAGCACGCCAGTGCCTTGACGGCTGATCGCCGTGACGAATTGCCCAAGTCGCAGAATCTCGTCAGCGGATAATCCAGCGGCGGGTTCGTCGAGCAGGATGAAGGCCGGCCGCGCCATACATGCGCGAGCGATTTCCATGAAGCGCAGTTCGCTATGTTGCAGCCGGTCTGCGCGAATGTCCGCGAGACTTTCCAGCCCAACCGCGGACAACGCCGTCATCGCTTCGGATCGCAGCTTTCGTTCGTCGCCGCGATGCCGGGGCAAACAGAGAAGCAATTCGATGAATGTGCTTTGGCCGCGGATTGTGCCGCCGATCATCACATTTTGCAGCACGCTCGCCTCACCCACGATACGAGGGGTCTGGAAGGTTCGCGCGATACCCAGGCTCGCACGGGATTCGGAATCGCCGGGTTTCAGCGCCCCGCCTCCGAGCGCGATGGAGCCCGCTTCCGGGCTGTAGAAACCCGATATGACATTGAGGATCGTAGTCTTGCCGCTGCCGTTGGGCCCGATCAATCCGTGAATTTTGCCGGCCTCGACGTCGAGATCGACGCCGTCGATTGCGCGTACGCCAAGGAAACTGAGCACGACGCCCCGCAGCGAAATGCGCGATTTCGCCTTGT
>CAWHQL010000003.1:0-378853 GCA_963831515.1 uncultured Alphaproteobacteria bacterium
GGTCCTAGACTGCCGCTACAAAGGGCGGGATGCACACCTCGGTGGATTTAGATCGAGCACTGAATTTTTCTACGGCGAAGTCGTGGGCAGTGAAGTGCATGTTCTGGCGCGGCCGTTTTGGATCGACATTGAGCCGACCGGCGAGATCGTCAGGCTGGCGGACGTGATTGTCGATGTTCCCGTCGCACCATGGAAGTTGATCGCAGTGGGGCTAAATTACACCGCCCACATCAGAGAAATGGCGCGGACACCGCTGGGGACGCCGTTGATTTGGTTCAAGGCGCCGAGCTCGATGCTCGCGCATACTCGGCGACATCGAAATCGCGTTTCCCGATCATCAGACCGATTTTGAAATCGAACTCGCGGTCGTGATCGGCCAGCGCGCGAAGAACGTGACGGCCAAGCAGGCACGCGAAGCGGTTTGTGGCTACACTATCGGTCTCGACGTCAGCGATCGCGATTTGCAGAGATCGGAAAAACAATTTGGGCGCTGCAAATCATTCGACAGCTACACACCGATCGGGCCGTTTGTTTATACCGATGTCGATGTTCGGGATTACGCAATCGAACTTCGACAGAACGGCGAATTGAAACAGAGCGCGCGCACGAGCCAGATGATCTACTCTCCGCGAGAACTGGTTTCGTTCATCAGCCGCGGAATGACACTTTTCCCCGGCGATGTCATTCTAACTGGGACACCATCGGGGGTTGGACCGATTCGGGTCGGGGACGAACTGGAGGCGCGAATTGGGGATTGGCCGGCGCTGAGAGTGAGTGTAAAAAACGCGACGGTCTGAAAAACCGGCCGGCGGATTTATTTGTATTCGTCGTAAAAACAATGAACCGGGTCGTGTCGTCAATGTCCAACGGGTAAGCCAGGCCAAAAAAGATAAAAAGTTTTGCTCGACTTTCGACCCGATCATTTGGGATAACAGCTTCGAAATAAAAGCAAAAGGTTGGTAATACCATCTTTGTCTCACTTATGAAAACATTGCTATTCATTTGTCTCTGCACCCTCGCCCTTACGTTCGCCTCGTTAGGCCAAAACCCGCCACCTGCCGCCCGCCGGCGCGCCGCAGCAACGCGCTTACGCCCGCTCAGCCGGCCATGCCGGGCAACCTGGCATGCCAGCGCCGCCGGCCGCTCTCGGGATGTCGCCTGGCGACCGCACCTGGGATGTCGCCGGGCGCACCCGGAATGTCTTCCGGCGCACCGGGCACGTCACCATTGGGGGCAATGCCATCTCCGGGCGTAAGTGTTCCGGTAACGCCTAGCCCTCGCCCGCCGCGACAGCGGCGGAATCCGCCACACCGTCAGGGCATTTGGACGAAACCGAAGGTGACTGGCAACTACGTCATCGACAAGTTTAACCAGGGCGGCCCGATCATGTGGCCGATCCTGATTGTGTCGATCGTTGCGCTTATCGGTGGTGATCGAGCGCATCTTTTGGTGGATGGGCCGGTGGTTCCGCCGTGATCCGAAGCGGATCGAGAAAGTTTTCACCGCGGTTAGAACAACGACATCGCCGAAGCTTCGCGGCTTTCGCGCGGCTCGCGCGACCCGGTGCCTGCGCATTTGTGGAACGGGCTGAATCACCAGCACGCTTCCTTGCAAGGCGCGTTGCAAGTTTCGGCCGGCATCGAGATCAAGCGCGCGGGGCGTTTCTTAGTGGTGATGGACACTTTGGTTACGCTGGCGCCGTTGCTCGGTTTGCTCGGAACCGTCACCGGATTGATCAGGGCGTTTGGCGCTCTCGGAAACGAGGAAATCGCGGTCGTGCGGTGACGGGCGGTATCGCGGAGGCGCTGATCGCGACTGCATGCGGCTTGGGCATCGCGATTTTCGCCCTGATTCCCTTTAATTTTTTCACGTCCCGCGTGTCTAACTTGGAGTTCGAGCTGCAAACCGCAGCGACGAACCTGGAAGTCATGTTGGGATCACACTCTGCGACGCGGGAAATGGAATTACCAGTGGAGCGGCCCCGTCCGGAAAAGGTTCATCGATCTAAAGACGCATGCGTGTTTCCTCGCCCATACCGCACAAGAAAGGACGGATCGAGATCATTCCGTTGATCGATATCATGTTCTTTCTGCTGGCCAGCTTCATGATGGTGAGTCTGAGCCAGGTTCACATGAAAGGAATGAAGGTCAATCTGCCCACCGGTCATTCCGGCGAAACGCAGTCGAAAGAGAATTACATCAGTTGTTCGGTCGATAAAGACGGCAACTTCTATTTCGATAAGAACGAGCTCACCTATGATCAAATGTTCCAGCGAGTCGCAGCAGGTGCATCAGGCTGATCCCGATGCGAAAGATTTGTTCGTGGCGGCGATGCCGACACCGTTCACGGCAACGTCATCCGGTTGCTCGACCTGTCTGCGTCGGCTGGATTCCTGAAAATTTCGTTCGAGATCAAGAGCGAGGCGCTCAAAGGTTTACCCGGGCCGACCGAGTTACAGCCATGGCAGAAACCGCACGATTCCAATCGGCCAAACTGGTGCTGTATCGGCCTTCGCCGCGGTGGCATGTTTGGGCGGCTCTTGGCGGTGCTGTCCTGATCCATCTCACAGCGGTCGCAGTGGCCAAGGCGTGAACCGCCCCCGATGGATCTCTCACAGATTCCCGTGGCGTCGGTTGAGGCGACACTCGAACCAACGCAAGAGCCGACGCCGCCACCGGAAGAGGTTGTCGCGCCCACTCCGCCGCCCGAACCGGAGGAGGTGCAGCCAGAGTTTCACGAAGAAACTACGCCCCCTCCGCGCGTGCCGCGTCCTAAAGGTCGCGCCGATTAAGGCGCCGACTCAGGGTCGGGTAGGTCCAATGTCGATCTCACGCGAAAGCCCTGGCCACATACGCACCGAGGCCGGCTTATCCCTACGAAGCGCGTTCGCGTCGAGTCACCGGCAGCGGAGTTTGTGTCGTGGACAGTCGATACCGGCAGTGGTAGCGTGACCGATGCGACCATGGCCCAGGGCACCGGCAGCTCCATTCTGGATAACTCGGCCGTCAGCGCATTTAGGAACTGGCGGTTCAAACCTGGAACCGTTTCCAAGGTTCGAATCCCAATCACGTTTACCCTTACCGGCGCCTCTTATTAGTTATGAGACTGCCTTCACCGATTCGCTCATAAACACGCGCGCATTGAGATCATCCCGTTGATCGACATCATGTTCTTTCTGCTCGCCAGTTTCATGATGGTGAGCCTCAGCCAGACCCACATGAAAGGGATTCGCGTCAATCTGCCTTCGCAAAGCGTCCCGCCTCCGAGCCAGAAGAAGGATTATGTTTCGATTCAGGTGCGCGAGGGGAACGCCGTCTATGTCGATGGTCAATATGTGAATCCTGATGATCTGAGGGGCACTGTTATACCGGCTGCATCAAGCCAATCCAGACATCAAAGTTTCCATTAGCGCGGAGATGATGGCGTTACACGGCGACGTTATCCGAGTGCTCGACGAAGTTCGCGGCGTCGGGATTCAGAAAGTCGGCTATCAAATCCGGGCCGCACAACCGCCGGGGCGCACCGCGCGCGCCGCCGGGTGGAGCTCCTCCGCCGCCGCCAAATCCTTAGAGTTATCGGTCGCGCAACGCCGCGTCAAAGAACGCGCGTCCGTGACGCTGTAGGGGCGGCCGACGGCTTGCCGTGCCGGCATCGTTAGCCCGAGCTAAGTCGCTAGACCAGTCGCTCATGATTGATTTCTCTTGGCGAGGAGCAAGCCCTATGAACAAGCCTATGCTCAATCGGGCCGCGGCGGAAGCGGCCGAAATCGCGTAGCGATCACAGCCTTGACCGGCAGCGGCGTGGCCGTCGTTACGGTCGATCCTGCTCGGCACGGTTGTCCAGCCGAGGTCGAGAAAGCATTGGCAGCCCGACCCTCGATTCCGCCGCGCTCAGCGCTCTCGCCGCTGGCGGTTCAAACCGGGCGCGCCAGCAACAATCCGAATCCCAATTACATTTTCGCTTCTTGGGCGTCCGGTTTTGAGAAACTGGCGCAACTGCTTGGCTGCCCGGGCACGGTGGCTGATGCGGTTTTTCATCTCGGCCAACATTTGCGCAAACGTCAGCTCGAACCCATCAGGCTGAAAGACGGGATCATAGCCGAAACCCGATGCCCTCGCGGATGATCGACAATTTTCCCCGACACGACCCCGGTAAAAGTGCCTAACAATTTACCATCGCGAGCGAGAGCGATCGAGCACTTGAACCGGGCCGATCGAGCGTCGGCCGGAACATGGCGTGCGCCTGAGTTCATGCAACAACTTCTCGATGTTCTGCTGGTCGGTCGCATTCTCGCCGGCATATCGCGCGGAGTAGATACCCGGCTCGCCATCCAAGGCATCGACTTCCAAACCGGAATCGTCGGCAATGATGGGCCCGCTCAGGTGTTGCGAAACACCGAGCGCTTTCAGCGCGGCGTTTTCCTCGAACGTGCTCCCGTTCTCGAGCGGCAGGAGAGATTTGCGGATATGCCGAAAGATCGCCGACGGCGAATTGCCGGAGCGAGAAGCTCCTGAAATTCTCGCGTCTTATGCGGGTTGCGCGAGCCAGGATGAATTTGCGCGGCACGTTCGACATCGGTCACGCGAAATCCGACTGGGCCACTCCGACCGATGCTTCTCGGCATAACGCGCCAGGAGCCAGCAAAAATCCGAGAGCCGATTGAGATAGCGCAGAATCTCGGCATTAAAATCTTTTTCCGAGGTCATCAATCCCGTCGCTGCCGTTCGGCCCGGCGACAAGTCGTCCGCGCAAGGTCGAGAGCGGCCGAAAGCTGCGTCGTGCCCGGAATGACCCAATCTTTTGGATACAGCGATTTGTCTTTTTCGAGATCGACAATCACCGCCGTGACGCGATCGACCATTTCCGCGCGTCGTTAGGTGAAAACCATCCTTCACGTAGCGTTCTCGATCTTCGCGGCAGTCGCCAGCTCGCCCATCACCACGATCAAATCTTTTTGCGCAGCCAGAATTTGCTCCGAAACAAACTTGTCGTGGCAACAGCTCGCGCGAGACCGAGCGCGGCGTTCAATTCATCGACGCAGCCGTACGCATCCACGCGCGGATCGCGTCTTCGGCACACGCCGGCCATACATGAGCGAGGTCTCGCCCTGATCGCCGGTCTTGGTTACGATCGACATCGGGACAGTAATGTCGAAGTGGGCGAATTCATGAGCTCCAGAGTCCTCGACTCGACCTCAGCCGACGACTCTCGCCTTACCAGCAATCGCCGGTTGCGGCTCGGCTTCTTCCATCACCGGAGCGCCGATCGGTTCGCCTTTCTCGACGAGCTTGATCTCGCGATGCGCCGGAAAGCCGGTGCCGGCCGGAATGAGGTGACCCATGATCACGTTTTCCTTGAAGCCGCGCAGCTGATCGACCTTGCCGAGCGTGGCCGCTTCGGTGAGCACGCGGGTGGTGTCCTGGAACGATGCCGCCGAGATGAAGCTGTCGGTTTCGAGCGAGGCCTTGGTGATGCCGAGCAGCACCGGCGCGGCTTCGGCGGGCTTGCCGCCCATCTTCTCGACGCGCTGCGTTCTCCTCCTCGAACTCGAGCTTGTCGATCTGATCGCCCCAGAGGAAGCGAGGTGTCGCCCGGATCGGTGATGCTTCACCTTGCGCAGCATCTGGCGCACGATGATCTCGATGTGCTTGTCGTTGATCTCGACGCCCTGGAGGCGATAGACTTCCTGCACTTCGTTGACCAGGTGCTCCTGCAATTCCTGCGGGCCGCAGACCTCGAGAATTTCGTGCGGATCGACCGGACCTTCGGTCAGCTGCTGGCCTTTCTTCACGAAGTCGCCCTTGAAGACGATGATGTGTTTGCCGAGCGGGATGAGATGTTCCTCTTCGGCGCCGGTCTGCTGGATCTTTGACGATGATGCAGCGCTTGCCGCGGACGCGTCCCGCCGAACTCGACGATGCCGTCGATCTTCGCGATCTCGGCGGCGTCTTTCGGACGGCGCGCTTCGAACAATTCGGCCACGCGCGGCAGACCGCCGGTGATGTCCTTGGTCTTGGCAACTCTTGCGCGGCGTCTTGGCCAGCAACGCGCCGGCGACGAATCTTGTCGCCTTCGCTCGACGACGATGTGCGCGCCGGCGGGAATCGGAGTAACTCGCGACGCACTTCGCCCTTGTCGTCGACGATGACGATTTGCGGATGCAAATCTTCCTTGTGCTCGATGATGACCGTGCCCATCAGGCCGGTCGCTTCGTCGACTTCCGCTTCATCGTGACGCCCTGCGATCATGTCGTGGAATTCGACCTTGCCGGCTTTCTCGGAAAGAATCGGCACGTTGTACGGATCCCATTGCACGAAGGTCTCGCCCTTCTTGACCGTGCCGCCGTCGCCTGACGGAAATGACCGAGCCGATGACGATGTTGTAGCGCTCCAGTTCGCGGCCCTCCTCGTCGTGCACGGTGATCGAGCCGTTCTTGTTGAGCACGATCCAGTTGCCATCGAGCGCCTGCACGGTGCGCAGATCGTTGAAACGGACCGCGCCGTCGTTCTTCGCCTTGATGATCGGCTGCTTGAAGGTCTGGCTCGCCGTGCCGCCGATGTGGAACGTCCGCATCGTCAGCTGCGTGCCGGGTTCGCCGATCGATTGCGCGGCGATGATGCCGACCGCTTCGCCGAGCTTGACGAACTGGCCGGTGGCCAGATTGCGCCCGTAGCACATGCGCGCAGACGCCGCGCCCGCATTCGCAGGTGAGCACCGAGCGAATCTTGAGCTGCTCGACGCCGATGCTTGTCGATCGCCGCGGCCTTGATCTCGTCGATTAGCTGGTTCGCCTTGACGATCTTCTTCTTCGGCTCGACCGGATCGGCGACCGTCTCGCAACTGACGCGGCCAATGATGCGCGTCGCCGAGATCGACGACTTCTTCGTCGCCTTCGTAGATCGAGCGGACCACAGATGCCGTTGACCGTGCCGCAATCCTCTTCGTTGATGATCACGTCCTGCGACACATCGACCAGTTTGCGGGTGAGGTAACCGGAGTCCGCGGTCTTGAGCGCGGTATCGGCCAGACCTTTGCGCGCGCCGTGCGTCGAGATGAAGTATTCGAGCACGCTCAGGCCTTCGCGGAAGTTCGAGAGTAATCGGGCGCTCGATGATTTCGCCGCACGGCTTGGCCATCAAACCGCGCATGCCGGCGAGCTGCCGGACCTGCTGGCGGTTGCCGCGCGCGCCGGAGTCCACCATCAGAGAAGACCGGGTTGAATTCCTTGCGCCCTCGTTGTGCTCGAGGGTGCGGAACATGACGTTGGAGATTTCGTCGCCGGCGTGGGTCCAGATGTCGATGATCTTGTTGTAACGCTCGCCGTCGGTGATGATGCCCTTGCGATACTGCTTCTCGACCTCGCGTGATCTGCTTGTAAGCGTTCGTCGAGCTCGGTCTGCTTTCTCCTTCGGAATGATCATGTCGCGAAATGCCGATGGAGATGCCGGCCTTGGTCGCTTCCGCGAAGCCGAGCTCCTTCAGCTTGTCGAGCGTCTCGACCGTCTCTGTCGTGGCCGGCGATCTGGTAGCAACGCCAGATGATGTCGCTGAGCTGCTTCTTGCCCGCGGCCTTGTTGAAGAAGCCGAGCTTCGTCGGCCAGATCTCGTTGAAGATGACGCGGCCCGCGGTCGTTTCGATGACCTTCGTTGTCGGCATCGCCGTAAATCGGTCTTCTTGCCGAAATCCGGATTCTTGCAGCCGAATCCGGTCGTGCGTTTCGACCGCGCCTTCGGCCATCGCAAATTCGACTTCGGTCGCATTCGGCGAACAGCGGCAGACGCGTTCGCATCCGCTGGCCCCGGCGCCGCGCGGATTCTGCGTGAGGTAGTAGCAGCCGAGCGTGATGTCCTGCGACGGCGTCGTGATCGGCTTGCCGCTCGAGGGCGAGAAGATGTTGTTCGGCGCGAGCATCAGCATGCGCGCTTCCATTTGCGCTTCGACCGAGAGCGGCACGTGCACGGCCATCTGGTCGCCGTCGAAGTCCGCGTTGTAGGCGGTGCAGACGAGCGGATGAATGCGGATCGCTTCGCCTTCGATCAGCTGCGGCTCGAACGCCTGGATCGACAGACGATGCAGCGTCGGCGCGCGGTTGAGCAGCACCGGATGGCCCTTGGTGACTTCTTCGAGAATGTCCCAGACTTCCGGCGTCTGGCGCTCGATCATCTTCTTCGCGCTGCGCACGGTGTGGACGTAGCCGAGATCTTTCAGCCGGCGAATGATGAACGGCTCGAACAGCACCAGCGCCATCTTCTTCGGCAAACCGCACTGATGCAGTTTCAGTTCCGGCCCGATGACGATGACCGAACGGCCCGAGTAATCGACGCGCTTGCCGAGCAGGTTCTGACGGAAACGTCCGCCCTTGCCCTTGAGCATGTCGCTGAGCGATTTGAGCGGGCGATTGCCCGCGCCGGTGACCGCGCGACCGTGACGGCCGTTGTCGAACAGCGCATCGACCGCTTCCTGCAACATGCGCTTTTCGTTGCGGATGATGACGTCCGGCGTCTTGAGCTGAAGCAGGTTCTTGAGCCGGTTGTTGCGGTTGATGACGCGGCGATAGAGATCGTTCAGATCCGAGGTCGCGAAACGGCCGCCTTCGAGCGGAACGAGCGGACGCAGATCCGGCGGAATCACCGGCAGCACATCGAGGATCATCCATTCCGGACGGCGTGCGAGGAGGCGAAAGCCCTGCACGAGCTTCAAACGTTTCGCGAGTTTCTTGCGAATCTGTTTGCTCTTGGTGTTGCCCATCGCCTCTTCGAGCTCTTGTTGAGCTTGTGCGAGATCGATCTCGCGCAAGAGCTTCTTGACCGCTTCCGCGCCCATGCCGGCGACGAAACTCTTCGCCGTATTGTTCCTGCGCTTCGCGATATTCCACTTCGGTAGGAGCTGCGTTTTGCTTGAGCGGCGTCTTGCCCGGATCGATGACGATGTAATCCTCGTAATAGATGACGCGCTCGAGCTGGCGCGCGCGTCATGTCGAGCATCAGGCCGATGCGCGACGGCATGCACTTGTAGAACCAGATGTGCGAGACCGGCACGGCCAGCTCGATGTGGCCCATGCGTTCGCGGCGCACGCGCGCGAGCGTCACTTCGACGCCGCAACGATCGCAGATCACGCCCTTGTGCTTGATGCGCTTGTATTTGCCGCAGGAGCATTCCCAGTCGCGGGTCGGACCGAAAATGCGTTCGCAGAACAAGACCGCCCTTTTCCGGCTTGAACGTGCGGTAGTTGATCGTCTCCGGGTTCTTGACTTCGCCCTTGCTCCAGGACCGCATCGTGTCGCGCGACGCGACGCCGATCGCGACCTGATCGAAACCTACGGACGTTCTTCGCCCACCAATTCACGCCAGGAATGTTCGTTCATGCTATCTTCTCTAGATGCTGTGCTTTCAAAGTTCTACATCGGTCAGGCAACGTTCTCAGATGGAAGTCTGCTTCGGCGCTCTGGCCGCCCGACTTTGACGTCGAGGCCTAACGACTCTGCATTTCCTTGATCAACACGTTGAAAGATTCCGGCGTCCCGGCTTCGAGCGAGTTGTCGCCCTTGACGATGGACTCGTAGATGCGGGTGCGGCCCTGCACGTCGTCGGACTTGACGGTGAGCAATTCCTGCAAGCGTGTAAGCCGCGCCGTACGCTTCGAGCGCCCAGACTTCCATTTCGCCGAAGCGCTGGCCGCCGTACTGCGCCTTGCCGCCGAGCGGTTGCTGCGTGACCAGCGAGTACGGCCCGACCGCGCGCGCGTGAATCTTGTCCGCCACCAAGTGGCCGAGCTTCATCATGTAGATGTAGCCGACCACGACTTCCTGATCGAACGGATCGCCGGTGCGGCCGTCAAACAAGCGCGCCTTGCCGTTTCCTGGACCCAGGCGAAGCCCTCCTGCTTCTTCGCGTCCTTCAGATACTCGCGGATTTTCTCTTCCTTGATGCCGTCGAACACCGGCGTCGCGACCTTGAAACCGAGCGCCTTGGCCGCCACCCCGAGGTGCGTTTCGAGCACCTGGCCGACGTTCATACGGCTCGGCACGCCGAGCGGATTGAGCACGATCTCCACCGGCGTTCCATCCGCCAGGAACGGCATGTCTTCTTCGGGCACGATCCGCGCGACAACGCCCTTGTTACCGTGGCGGCCGGCCATCTTGTCGCCGACGCTCAGCTTGCGTTTGCTGGCGATGTAGACTTTGACCTGCTTGATGATGCCAGGATCGATGTCGTCGCCGCTCTCGACGCGGTCCATCGAGCGTTCGCGCTCCAGCTCCAGCTCGGCGAACTTATGTTCGTACGAGCCGATGATCTCGCGAATCTTGTTCCGGATCGGGCTCGGATCGATCTCGATGTGATCGTACACCTTCGCCAGTTTGCGCAGCAGCGTCTTGGTGATCTTGCGATTCGCCGGGATGATGATCTCGCCGGTCTCGGCGTTGACCACGTCGAGCGGAATCTTTTCGCCGAGCAAGATGTTGGAGAGCGCGTCGGTCAGTTGCTCGCGTCAGCTCGTCCTTCTTCTTCTTGTGTTCTTCGTCGATCTGCTTTGAGCTGGCGCTTCGTCTCCGTCGGCGTCAGTTTCTCGCGTCGAACTTCGCGGCGCGATGAAACCTTCACGTCCATGACGATGCCGTAGGTGCCCGGACGGAACCGTCAGCGACGTGTCTTTCACGTCGGCGGCTTTTTCGCCGAAGATGGCGCGCAGCAGGCGCTCTTCCGGCGCGAGTTCGGTCTCGCTCTTCGGCGTGATCTTGCCGACGAGAATGTCGCCCGGCTTCACTTCCGCGCCGACGCGAATCACGCCGTCGGGGCCGAGGTTGCGCAACGCTTCTTCGCTGACGTTCGGAATGTCGCGCGTGATTTCTTCCGGCCCGAGCTTGGTGTCGCGCGCGCCGATCTCGAATTCGTCGATGTGAATCGAGGTGTAAGATGTCTTCCTTCACGACCTTCTCCGAGATCATGATGGCGTCCTCGAAGTTGTAGCCGTTCCACGGCATGAACGCGACGAGCACGTTGCGACCGAGCGCCAGCTCGCCGTGCTCGGTGTTCGGACCGTCGGCGATGACCTGGCCCTTCTTCACGTGCTGCCCTTTGTGCACGATCGGTTTCTGGTTGATGCAGGTGCCGGCGTTCGAGCGCATGAACTTGCGCAGCTCGTAAACGTGAATGCCCTCTTCCGGATCGGTCTTGAGCTTCGTTTTGCCTTCCGGCATTTCGCCGTCCTTCGTGACGACGATCTGGTCCGCCGTGACGGACGCGACCTTGCCCGCTCTCCGTCGCGATCACGACCGCGCGCGAATCGCGCGCCACTTTCGCTTCCAGACCGGTGCCGACGAGCGGCGCTTCGGAAACGATCAGCGGCACGCCCTGGCGTTGCATGTTCGAACCCATCAACGCGCGGTTCGCGTCGTCGTGTTCGAGGAACGGAATCAGACCCGCCGCCACCGACACCAGCTGCTTCGGCGACACGTCCATGTAATGGACCTTCGACGGCTCGACTTCGAGAAAGTCGCCGCGATAACGGCACGGAAACTTTTTCGCCGGTGAAATGCCCGCGTCCGTCGATCGGCGCATTCGCCTGCGCGACGATGATAATTCTCTTCGCGATCGCCGGTCAGATAATCGATCTCGTCGGTGACGCGGCCGTTCTCGACTTTGCGATACGGCGTTTCGATGAAACCGAATTCGTTGATCCGCGCAAAGGTGCTCATCGAGCTGATCAGACCGATGTTCGGACCTTCCGGCGTCTCGATCGGACAAATGCGGCCGTAGTGCGACGGATGAACGTCGCGCACTTCGAATCCGGCGCGATCGCGGCTCAGACCGCCTGGCCCGAGCGCGGACAGACGGCGTTTGTGCGTCAACTCGGCCAGCGGATTGGTCTGATCCATGAACTGCGAGAGCTGCGAGCGACCGAAGAAATCGCGGATCACCGCGCTGAGCGCCTTCGGATTGATCAGCTTCTGCGGCGTCATGCCGTCGATGTTGATGTCGAACAACGTCATGCGCTCTTTCACCAGACGCTCCGTGCGCGCCAGACCGACGCGGCACTGGTTGGCGAGCAATTCGCCGACCGTGCGGACGCGGCGGCTGCCGAGATGATCGATGTCGTCGAGCGTGCCTTCGCCGCGGCGCAGATTGATCAGATACTTGATCGCCGCGATGAAATCCTTGTCGGTCAGGATCCGCTCGCCGAGATCGACATCGATGCCCGAGTTTCTGATTGATCTTGTAACGACCGACCCGGCCGAGATCGTATTTTTTCGGATCGAAAAAGAGCCGCTTGAGCAGCGCGCGAGCGTTCGCCACCGTCGGCGGATCGCCAGGGCGCAGACGGCGGTAAATATCCTTGAGCGCTTCTTCCTGATCGTGCGCCGGATCTTTCTCGGAGCGCTTTCACGACCGTGTCGTCGTGTCGAGATATCGATCACTTTCACTTCCTTGATGTCCGAGCGCCATGATCTGGCGCACCGTGGCCAGGGTGAGCGGCTCGAAGGCGCGCGCGACCGTCACTTCGCCGTCGCGCACTTCGGCCGTCAGCACCTTGGTGGCGAGGCTTCTCTTCATCGAGCTTCTCGCTCAGCTTCAGGTTCTCGATGTTGTAGAAAAGTTTGATGACTTCTTCGTCCGGGCCGTAACCGAGGGCGCGCAGGAAAGTGGTGGCGAGGAATTTCCGGCGGCGTTTGCGGCGATCGAGATAGATGTAAAGCAGATCGCTGGTGTCGAATTGCACTTCGATCCACGAGCCGCGATCCGGAATGATCCGGAAGCTGTAGAGCACCTTGCCGTTGAGGTGGATGCTCGATTCGAAGGCGATGCCCGGCGAGCGATGCAACTGGCTGACCACGACGCGCTCGGCGCCGTTGATGACGAACGTGCCCTGACGGCGTCATGAGCGGGATTTCGCCCATGTAAACTTTTTCTTCCTTCGTCCCCTTCTCTTCCTGAGCTGGAAGGTGACGTGCAGCGGCGCGCTATAGGTCTGGCCTTCGCGCTGCGCTTCGAGCGCGCTCAGTTTCGGTTCGCCGATTTCGTAATGGCTGAAATCGAGCGATCGCTTTTTCGTCGTAGCTCTCGATCGGGAAAACTTCTTTGAAAACGGCTTGCAGCCCGGTGTTCTTCCGCTTGGCGGCGGGACGTCCTTCTGCAGGAAATCGACGTAGGAGTTGAGCTGAACTTCGATCAGGTTTGGCGGCTCGATCGCTTCTTTGATGGTCCCGAAGTGGATACGTTCTGTTGCAGTACGGTCTGACATAATCTGGTGCACCAATCTCCAATGGTTTTAAGACCTGCAGCGACCCTGGATGCAGGTCGCGAGGAATCTGAGGGTTACGGGCTTGCGCCGGAAATAGCGGGCGAAAAAAGTGGCAGCAAAACGGCGGTCTGTCAAATCGACCTCCACCGTTTTGTTGCCAATCTTGGATGCTGCCTTCGAGAGCGGGTTAAAAATACGTCGGGCGACTCGTGCTAGCACAGGGAAAATATCCACCTGCCGCAGGCGCAAGAATTTGTTAGCCGGACATCGTTACCAGGGCAGCGCGAAGACGCCTTTTGTGCCACGCGCCCGCGCCCCAGGGATGTAAACTTACTTGATCTCGACCTTCGCGCCGGCCGCTTCGATCTTTTTCTTGATCTCTTCGGCTTCCGCTTTGGTCACGCCTTCCTTGATCGTCTTGGGCGCGCCTTCGACCAGCGCCTTGGCTTCGGCCAGTCCGAGTCCAGGCACCGCGGCGCGCACTTCCTTGATCACGCCGATCTTGTTCGCGCCCATTTCCTTCAGGATCACGTCGAAAGTGGTCTTCTCTTCAGCCGCCGGAGCCGCTGCGCCGCCGCGCCGCCGGCCGCGGGCCTGCCGCCATCGCCACCGGAGCCGCCGCGCTCACGCCCCATTTTTCCTCGAGTTGCTTCACCAATCCAGCAATCTCCAGAACGGTCAGCCCGCTGAGTTGCTCCACCAATTTTATCTGTATCTGCCATTTTATTTTCCTCCAATTGCCGCTCCCGAAAGCTTTCGGAAAATTAAAGCCGATAGCCATCGGCCCGGACAGTTGTTCTTGTTGTTGTAGGGCATCGCTCCGGCGAATTGCCACGGCAGGCGACGCGCCTGCCCTACGAAAATTTGTTCGTTAGGCTGCCGCCTCCGCCGGTTTTGCCTTCCTTCTCGGCTTTGGCGTTCAAGCAACCGCGCCAGGGCCGAGGCCGGCTCGTTCAACACTCGCACCAGCTTCGTCGCCGGGGCCAGCAAGCACGCCAAGCAATTGCGCCAGCAAAATTTCGCGCGCTGGCAGATCGGCGAGCGATTCCACTTCCGCGGTCGAAAGCATCGCTCTGGTCGACCACGCCGATCTTGAGCGCGGCAATCTTAAATTCAGTCGCAAACGTCTTCAGCACCTTCGCCACCGGCGCGACATCCTTCTCGCCCGTCACGACCGCGGTCTGCCCGATCAGTTGTCGCGCGACGTCCGGCAAACCGGACTCGGTCATCGCGCGCTTCAGAAAGCTGTTCTTCACCACGTGCACCTCGGCGCCGGTCGGGGCGAGCCGGTTCCGCAGCTCGCCGAAATCGCTCGACGTTCATCCGCTGGTAATCGGTCACGAGCACAAACGGCGAGCGCTTCAGTTTCTCCGAAAGATCCGAAACGATGTTGGCTTTTTCTGGTCGCATATTGTCGATGTAAGATTCGTTATGCTGCTGAACGCTCAGATACGGCGAAGGATCGACATGAACGCCGGGCGACATCGTCGCGCTAAGAGTCATCCCCTCGAGATAGCGCCCTTTGGCCGTCGCCGGTCGCGCCCGCACGACCGCCTCGATCACGGCTGTTCCCGTTTTCCACCAGCGCGTTTTCTTCGAAACGAAAATTTGCCGACCGGCACGGCGACGTTGCCGTTCTTGTCGAGCTTGAACTCCACCCGGCCAGCCTTCACTTCCTGCACGGCCTTGGCCGTGTCGTCGGTCACCGTTCCAGTCTTCGGATTCGGCATCAGACCGCGCGGTCCGAGCACCTTGCCGAGCTTGCGCACTTCGGCCATCGCCGCCGGCGTCGCGATCGCGACATCAAAATCCTGAAAACCTTCCTGGCATTTCTGGATCAAATCCTTGAACCCGACATACTCCGCGCCAGCGTCCTTCGCGGCCTGCGCCGCCTGCGCCTTCGGCGAAAACGAGCACGCGCACCTGCTTGCCGCTGCCGTGCGGAAGCGGACACGTGCCGCGCACCATCTGGTCCGATTGTTTCGGATCGACACCCGAGCCGAAACGACACCGTCACCGTCTGATCGAACTTGGTCGGCGGAAATTTCTTCAGCGTCGCGACCGCGTCGGTGAAGCTGTAAGTCTTGGCGCGATCCACCTGCTCGGCGGCCGCGCGATAACGTTTGCTGCGATTTTGTGACATGATGATAGCAGTTCAAACGAGCCGGATGCTCTCCTGCGATTGAAGTCGGGACGCGCACAATAGAGCAGTCGGTGCGCATTGTCAAACCATTCTTTATGCGAATGCGACAGAGTCGCGACACTTCGAAATCGCCAGAGCGCATCGTCCGAGAAGCACGCTGTAGACTTCGCCGGCGGAGTGCGGAAAAACCGCATTTTAGCCTTGCAAAATTGACAATGATCCTGGTAAAACCAGTCGATTATGAAACACCCCACTGTTTATAAACTGTCAATCCTCGCCATCGCTTTCTTGGCCGCGGCCATTCAAGCCTCAGCCCGTCCGATCGATTTCAGCGAAGTTTCGCTTCTCGTGCGTGCCAGTGAAAGCGAAAGCTCGATCAGGCAGGAGGTGGCGCAGCGCAAACTTATGCACGCGCTTGACGCCGCAAGCAGGAGAGCAAACTGAAAGCGCAAGGCGCGAGCGATTCTCTCGTCCAATCGCTGCGCAATCCGAATCTCGTCGTTCCGAAAGATGAAGCGGCGGCGCTCGAAGCAGCGCGCGAGCAAAAAGCGAAACACGATCCTGCCGAGAATGTCGGATCGACAATGGCCGAGACGCCGCAGGGAAAACTGTACGTGTTCGATGTCGCGCTCGGCCACCCGATCAATCTTAGCCAATGGGGCGGATACGATTACGAGCTTGCGTTCTATTCCTACCGCTCCGCTGGCGAAGACATCGTCGAGCCGGTCATGATCGACCAGTTCCGCACCGGCTCGGTCGTTAGCCGCAGTATTCCCACCGCCGGCTTGAGCGAAGACGAAACGTTCGGTCAGGACAACGGTCGCTCGCGCGATTGGTACCGCCGCCAGCGCTTCACTGCTTACGACAATGACGGCCACCGATTCACTCCCTACGACGCCCGCCGCGATTTGAAAGACGACCGCTTCAACTTCAGCGACACCGTTTCAGTCAGCTCACATTCCGCTTCGCGCCCGCTGGCGATCGACTGGAGCAGCCCGGTCACGATCGAAGGCGTTCCGTACGCCCTTTATCCCGTTTACGGCGCCGGCGGCGTGTCGCTCTATTACATCGGCGGCTCGAGTAGCTTCGGTAAGACTCGCCGTCAGCACGAATGGCGGTAGTCAATCAACTGGCATCTCAGGCAACTTCAGCGATCCGTCGATGCGGAGCGCTGGTGTTAGCGTCGGCGGCCCGTTGCGAATGATTTTGCCTTCTTTCATCACGAACGAGACGCGCTCGGTCGCGGTGATGTCGGCGGTCGGATCGCCGGGCATGGCGATGATGTCGGCCAGTTTTCCTTTCTCGAGCGTGCCGACTTTTTGCGCGATGCCGAAAAGATCGGCGTCATTCGCCGTGGCAGATCTCAACGCCTCGATCGGCGTCATCCCAAGATCGACCATCAATTTGAATTCCTTCGCATTCTGGCCGTGCGGGAAAACCGCGGCGTCGGTCCCGAATGAAATCTTCACTCCCATCTTCACCGCGTTGCGGAACATTTCCGTGCGCGCCGCTCGTTGCCGCTTTCGCTTTTTCCTGCAAGGCCGGCGGATAATTGTCGATCTTGCGACATGATCCATTCCGATCGCCATCAGCGTCGGCGTGAGATATGTGCCCTTGGTTTTCATACGCGCTCAGCGTATCCGGTTTCAGAAACGAACCGTGTTCGATGGAATCGACGCCGGCTTCGATCGCCTCGCGCGCCGCTTGATCGCCGTGACAATGCACCGCCACTTTTTTGCGCAACCGATGCGATTCATCGACCAGCGCGGCCATTTCCGCCGGAGTCAATTGCGGCGTATCCACTTCGTCGGCTAACGACAGGACGCCGCCCGAGACCGCAGCCTTGATCACGTCGGCGCCGTTCTTCACTTCGAAGCGCACCGCTTTGCGAATCTCCTCCGGGCCATCCGCGATGCCGTCCGTGTAATCCGGCTCGCGTCCAAAAAGGAAATCGCGAAACCCGCTGGTCGGATCGAAATGACCACCGGTCGCGCCGATTCCTTTGGTGGCAACGAGCATCCGCGGCCCAACGACCACGCCTTTGTTGATCGAGTTGCGCAGCGCGACATCGACAAACTCGCGGCTGCCGACGAAACGGCTGCCCAAATCGCGCACAGTGGTGAAGCCGGCTTCGACCGTCGCGCGCGCATAACGTGGTCGCTCTGATCGCCTGCTCCGAAACATTCTGGTCGAGCTCGTGCAATCGTCGCTGATTGTAATCGCCGGAAAAATCCAGGGTCAGATGGGTATGCGCATCCATGAATCCCGGGCGAAAGCGTCGCGTCGCCGAGGTCGATCACCTGCGCGTCGCTCGGGATCGCCAGATTGCTGCCAACATCGACAATCTTGTCGCCCTGCACGATCACGACGCCGTTTGAGACGAGCGTCTTCGATTTGCCGTCGAACATCCGCGCCGCTTTGAGCACGATTGTGGCCTGATCATCGCCGCTCCATGCGATACTGATTCCAAAAACAGTATGGTCGAATCCGATAATAAAAAATGATCTAATACGCATTGTGTCGGTTTAGGAATTAATTGCCCCGGTTGCAAGCCCGAACCTCATCTTCAAGAGACTCAACGGAGGAGCCCCGGTTCTCTGTTTAATGTTCTTGTCGGAGTTTTGCGGCGCATTCCTCCAGTTTCCCTTGTTGCGCCGCATCGAGTCCGGGGCTGAGCGCGAGCGCTTCCCGAAAAGCAGCCATCGCTGGGTCGTACTGTTCGAAAAACACAAGATACCGGCCGCGATTGACCAACATGCGGGCATAGCTTGGCAGGACCTTCAGAATTTTATCACGTCATCTTTTTCAAAGGACAAGGTCCCATGAGCCAGGCCACGGGTTTGGAGATGCCAGTCTGGTGGATCATGAAAATCCCGGTCTGTGACGAGGTCAAAAACCAGTCCTTCCGGCACAGCTTGATAGGCCTTCGTGAGCCAGTTGGTCACATCACCATTTTGTGTCTCCCGCGAGATCAAGTCATTCGTCATGTAAGCCGGCGCCAGCCTCATTTCGTTGCGCACCATCGACTGGATCATCTCCAGAAAAGCCGTATTGATCCTCAGAGTCAGCTCCCTGTCCCGGGTATATGCTGCCGGATCCCGTTCCCATTCTTTCAGCTCTTGAACAAATGCATCAACCTTCTCGCGCGAACGCTCGAGTAAACCCGGATACGCGCGTCTCAGATAATCGAAATACCACGACCGGCGCAGGAGATTAACATCGACAACTTTTACGTCAGGCCGGCGCTGTTCGATCTGCTGGACGTAGAAAGCCGGCGACTCCGACCTGCCAGTCTTGAGTGAGTAAAAGCCCGTTAGGGGCAATCGAGGTGAAGATGTTGTCGAGGTAATCGTGCGCGAGAAAGTAATGTCTGTGATTATTAAAAGGCCAGTTGCCGATGAACGCGATCGCAGGCGCGACCAAGCACAATCTATTGTCGTTCTTAGATACCGTCTCGCCGGCGCCGCGGCGCTGGAAACGATATCAGCTGAATTAGCCAACGAAGGCCAAACCCCGAAGCGATCGCGATCGCGACAAACGTCGGCAGGTAATACGCGTCTTTGTCCTCCGCGATTTCGTAGCTGAGGTTATAAGCAAGACTGGCCAGGACGATTACCAGAAGAAACCAGAAAGCGGTGCGGTCTGCCTTAAAAGCGCGCATGACCCCGGCCAAGGCGAGACCGAGCGGCACCGGCAGCCACCACGGGCCAAATTCGCGCGCCACCATCGTAACAAATTGAACAAATTGTTCGCCCATCAGCCTCGGTGTGAAGGAGAGGAAAACGTGATACTGCCAGCCGGTGATGTGCCGCCATATTCCTGGCAGTGACGTCGGCTTGCCCCAGTTCAGGACCGGCGAACCAGAGGCCGCTAACGGCAGGTAGCTGTATACCGCCACCAGAGCCGGCGATCGAAATGAGCGCGGCATAGAGGAGCCGCCTGCTCAGGAAGAACCGCATGCCCTCCGTCCGGTAAACGATCACCGCGATAGCCGGAAGCGTCAGCCCGACGGTGACATGATGATCTCCCAACGCGAGCCCAAAAACCAACGCAGCGGCATAAAGAAAAGGGTCGTGGTTAGTATTTGCAGCAACGACTCGACCGACGTTCGTTGCCCCGCTCGTGCGTTGTCGATCTGCGAGGATGCAGCGCCGCCAGCGAAGCATCAGAAAGAAAATAACGAGGATCAGCAACGTGTTGAGGGCATAGACCTCGGTGATCGTCGCGTAAAACCAAAGCGTCCGGGAGAATGCCATCAGCAACCCCGCACCGAGCGCAGGCGCTAATACCAAGACTCCGTCAGTTGTCGAATCCTGTGTGGTTTTTCGCCGTTCCGTGCTTTTTTTTGTTCGTTTTGCCTGGACGAGATACAAACCGATGATCATGAACTCGGCCACAACGAGAGCCACCATGGCGGACGCAAGCGCGGCAAAAACTGCGGAAGAAAAATTGACGCGCACGGCAACGCTTCCGAACGGGACGAGCGATGCAAGATGGGCGAGCAAGACCCACAAAGGAAACCCGGGCGGGTGTGCGACTCCCAGGCCGTGGGCTACGACGATCAGTTCTCCGCTATCGACCAAAGTGACAGTCGGCGCGAGCGTCCAGCTATAGAGGAGCAACGCCGCCACAAACACGAATCCGCCGCAAAGCCAGACTCGCCGCGACGACGAAATTGTTTGTCGATTCATTCGCAGTTTCTAGCCGTGAACCGTAGCGTCTGCCGTCATCAGCGGACATCGATCACGCGATCACGCACAGACAACGTGCGCTGAGACGGCGCTCAATATAGCAGAAAATCATTGGCTGCTTTGCAAGCGAAAGGCATGCACTACCTTGGGCAACCGTGAACATTCTGCTGCTCCAACTAAAACGGATCGGCGATCTGATTTTGACCACGCCCGCGATTGACGCGGTGCGGAAGAAATTTCCGGAGGCGCGGATCACGCTCGCCGTGGCGAGTGAATGCCGCGACCTGGCTCCGGCCATTCCAAATGTGGATCGGCTTTTGATTGTGCGCCGGAACTGGCGAGACATCCCGGTTTTCCTTTCTGTCGCCATGCACCGGTTCGAGTTTTGTGTCGATTTCACGCGCAACGATCGCTCGGCCGTTCTGGCGTATTTGTCCCACGCGAAGAAACGCATCGCCGCGCATCGGCCGCATGGCGAGCCGGAGGCGCGCAGCCCGCGTTTACACCGATTTCACCGAACGTATGGGCAGCTTACACACGCATTGATTATCACCTTGCGTTGCTGCGGCCGCTTGGCATCGAAAACGCGGCGACCAATTTGCATCTCAATATACCATCGGCCGCGCAGCACAAGGCGCAGACGCTTCTCCGCCAGGCGAAGATCGGCAATCAATTCGCGGTTTTTCATCCCGGCGCAGCGCGCGCAGAAAAGTTTTGGGAGGTCGAACGGTGGGTCGAGGTGATCAATCGTGCCCGCCCGAAGATCGATATTGTCCTGACCGGAACGCGCTTGCAGTTCGAGCAAGAGCATATTCAGCAAATCAAAACGAAACTAGGCGAGGTGACTCCGAAAGGATTCGCGAGCCCCGATCATTTCGGGGTTGTCGATCTGAGCGGCCGGACGGACCTGCTCACGTTCGCTGCACTCATCGCGCAGGCGCGACTGCTGGTCACGGTCGATTCCGCGGCGATGCATCTGGCCGCTGCTACCCAAACGCCGCAAATCGTCCTGTTTGGCCCGACGAATCCATTCCATTGGCGGCCACGTGAAAGTCCCGCGTTGATCTTACAGGGAGGATCGAAAGACCCCGGTCAACGAGTTCGAGTCGCGACAGCAGCGGCTGCCGATGAAGCAAATCTCGACGGAACAGGTGATCGATGCTATGGATTGTCTTCTGTCGGCTCCGGCAGCGACGCCAGTTTCATGAGCTCATGAGCGCGGGAAAGGCCAAAAAACCCAAGCCAATCTGTGGCAAGTGATTCGTCAGGCATGGGGTCCGTACAAGCGGCTTTACAGCTTATGTGATGCCCTACAAGTGGCTCTTCGTTTGGGCTTGGGTTTTGGGCTGCCTTCGGCCTCGTCAATTCTCTTTTTCCCAATCGCGGTTGCCAAGGTTACCACCTTTATTTTTCAGCGGCTCGGCGCCGAATCCGTCGTCCTTAGGTCCCACCCGGAGCTGCTCAGTCACGGTCCGAAGATCAATTCCATTGCCGTGGTTTGTCTATCCATTCCCGCCATCATGACCGTGCGCAGTCTCTGCGACTACGTCAACACCTACTACATGAAATGGGTCAGCAACAAAGTCCTGACCGACATTCGGACCCAGCTCTTTGGCAAGATGCTGAGCCACTCGATGGATTTCTTTAACAAGATGCGTTCCGGCTTTCTCATGTCTCGCATCACCAACGACACCCGGATGATGCAGACGGCTCTCTCCAGCGTCAGCAGCGATCTCTTCAAGCAACCGGTCGCGATCATAGGTGGAGTCACGGGGGTGCTCCTTACATGGATTGGAAGTTCACCGTCGTGACCCTCATCCTTTTCCCGAGTTGCCTGCTGCCGCTCCGCATGTATGGCAAACGGGCGCGCGAGGCGGTGCAGGGTGAGCAGGAAGAAATCGGCCAAATGGTCGTGACGATGCAGGAAACCTTCGCCGGCATTCGGGTGGTCAAATCCTTCGGCCGCGAAGAACATCAGGAAAAATCCTTTCGACGCAGCAACCGCATTCAGTTCGACAACGCGATGCGAATTATCCGCTCGACGGAGGCCGTCGGCCCACTCGTCGAGATCATCGCCGCGGTCGGTGTCGGCATGGCCTTGCTCTATGTTTACTCTCGTAAACCTCCCGGCGGCCAAGTTCATTGGCCTGATCCGGGCATTTTCCTCCTCTACGATCCGATCAAGACCCTGAGCCGCATCCACATCACGCATGCAACGCTCCATCCAGGCGACGGCGGAAATTTTCGGATCCTTGATTCCGACTCCGACCGTTCAGACAGCCCCGATGCGGTTGACCTGCCAAGCGTGCGCGCGGCTCTGATCGAGCTCGATCGACGTCAGATTTCGCTACGACGGGTGGGATCCGACGCCATCACGGTCTCAACCTGCGGATCGAGCCGGGGAAGAGTTACGCCCTCGTCGGCGCGAGCGGTGCGGGCAAGAGCACCGTCCTTTCGCTCATTCTGCGCTTTACGATCCAACCGCGGCGTGGTGACGGATCGACGGCCACGATCTTGCGGACGCTGACGCAGCAATCGCTGCGCGACGCAAATCGGGTTGGTTCGCAGGACACGTTCCTGTTTCACGACACGATCTTCAAAAACATTCAGTTCGGCCGGCTCGATGCCACGCCGGAGGAGGTTTATGCCGCCGCCCAAACCGCTTACGCGCACGAGTTCATCATGGCGCAGCCGAAAGGCTACGAGACCATCGTCGGCGACAAGGGTTGCCTGCTCTCCGGCGGACAGCAACAGCGCCTTGCCATCGCCCGCGCGCTGCTGAAGAACGCGCCGATTCTCCTGCTCGACGAAGCGACTTCCGCTCTCGACTCGGAATCGGAACAGCAGATCCAGATCGCGCTCGAGCGACCTCGCGCGCGGGCGCACCGTGATCGCGATCGCGCATCGGCTCTCGACGATTTTGTCCGCGGACCAGATCGTGGTGATGGAGAAGGGGCGGATCAAGGAAATCGGCACGCACGCGGAATTGCTTGGAGAATTCCGGCTATTATCGGCGCCTCTACGACCTGCAGTTCCATAGTCTCGACGAGCCGGCGACCAAATCGGAAGTGCTCGTGAATGCGCTCGCGTAGCGCACACGTGAGAGCGGGGAAGCTGTCAGTTTCCCCTACAGATCGCCGCGGCAAAGGCGCAACGATTACGCTCATGCTCATCCTCACGAGCACCGGATGCAGTTGCAAATTCGTCTGGCGGTCCAGGCAACTGCACCCAGGAGCGACAACCGCCGTACCTTTTCTCGCAGGAAACCGTCCAGACCGGTTCGAGCCGAAATATCGCGCACAAAGGCAACGTGCATTCCCGGCACGCGATCATCTTCGAATCGTTCCTGCACCACTTCCCGCTGCAAAATGTGAAGGGATTCCAGCGCCTCCGCTACCGGCCACGACCGAATTACCGCATCTCTTCGATTCGCGAAAAATATTTGAGGTCGATCTCGATCATCCGGCTCCGGAACTACGATGTCGATCTGGCGAACTTTTTCGAGCTGTTCGTGAAAGTACGTCGGGAAAAGAAAGAACTCCCGATGCCGGAAACTGAACCCTGCGCGGCCCTCGGCAATTCCGCCTTTGCGCAGGATGATCGATTGCAATCCCCGCCCGAGCGCTTCGCACACCACCGACCATTCCTTGAATCCGACGCTTTTCATTTCGTCGCAGCCAAACTACCTTGCCCAAGATGCCGTTCAATTTCGATCTGCATACCCACTCGTTCTTTTCCGGCGACGGCGTCTCCAGCCCGGAAGATTTGATCGCGGCGGCGCGCGCCAAAGGTCTGCACGGCATCGCCATTACCGATCACAACACCTGCGATGCGGTCACTTATCTGCTCGAAAAAGGTTTGATGCGTCTCGACGGCCAGCCGGTCGATGGTTTCCTCGTTTTGCCCGGCGTCGAAGTGACCACCGCCGATGGTCACCTTCTTTGCATCGGCGCCGAGCTGCCTTATTTGAAAGGCAAACCGGCGCGTGAAGTTTGCGACATCATTCACCAACGCGGCGGTCTCGCGATTCCGCCGCATCCCTACGATCTTATTTCGCGCCGGGATTCGCTTCTCGACACTGGAAACATTGCCGATCGACGCGATCGAAGTTTTCAACGCCGCCACCACTTTGCGCCGCTACAATCGTTATGCGTTCAAGTATGCGCAGGTCCGCGGCTTGCCCATGACCGCGGCCAGCGACGCTCATCACGCCGCCGCCGTCGGCACCGCCTACACCATTCTGAACACGGACGATTTTTCGGTGAAAGGAATTCTCGCTCAGATTTTGAAGAGCAACGAGCTCAACCAAAAATATCTCACCCCGCGCGACAGCCTGCGCAAAACCTGGAACAACTGGCTGCGCCTCCGTCGCCGCAAGAAAAGTTCCCGAACTCGCCGCGAAAGATCGGCGGCAACGGCCTCGCGTAATTCCGATTGAACGATTTACAATTCCCGCTTCAACGCACATGCCCGCCTACGTCATCGTCGATATCGACATTATCGATCCTGTTGGATACGAGCAATACAAGAAGCTGGCCGGCGCGACCGTTCGAGAAATATGGCGGCAAATACATCGTGCGTGGCGGCAAGACCGAAGTTCTGGAAGGCGATTGGAACCCGAAACGAATCGTCATCCTCGAATTCGACTCGATGGCGCGCGCCAAGGAATGGCTCAACTGCGAGGAATATCGCGAGCCGCGAAAGATGCGCCATCGCACCGCCGCACGAACATGATCGTGGTCGAAGGGCGCCTAGACAGTCCAGGAGCGACACAGTTATTCCGATAGCAGCTTCGCAAGGCCTGTGCATCGGTCACCGGCGCTTTGCAGGTGAAATTTTCGCAAACGTAGGCGGCCGGCTTTTCCATCGATCGGCGACATCGCGCGAATCGCTTCGTTTTTTTCGCCGAGATATTTCTGACCTTCAGCTGCCGTCGGCCAGCAATCAGAATCTTGTTCGGCAGAAAATGTCGATGCACTTCTTGAGCAACGCTTTTGTTTCTCGGATTGTCGATCTCTCCGGCGATCACGATCTGACGCGGTTTGCTCAAGCTAAAATCGAGCGCGACCAGCATCTGCGGCATGGCGCTGGCAAAATGGAAAGCGTCGGCGCTAAATGCCTCAATCGTTTTTTGCGCCGCGCTCGCGCCATCTCGTTGTCGTCTCGTCATCTGCGCAAGCCGAAGCAGATTCAGCGCGCGCGACCGAGCTCGCGGCCGGCTCGGCACTGTCGTTGTCGTCTTTCATCCGCAGCACGACGCTCTTGTCCTTTCCGCTGGTGCTGAAATAACCGCCATTTTTTTCGTCGAAGAACAAACGGTCCTGCGTTTCCTGAAGCTCGACCGCAAATTTCAGCCACTCGATATCGAAGCGACGCTTCGTAAAGATCGAGCAGCCCTTGAATGACAAACGCGTAGTCATCCGCGAAACCTTCGATCTCGCTCCGACCGTCGCGATAACTGCGATAGAGCAGTTTCTTTTTCTCGTCGTAAAGGTTCGTCCGCAGGAACGTCGCTGCGCGAGTCGCGCTTTCGAGATAGCGCGGTTCATCCAACACTTGCGCGCCGCGCGCGTACGCAGAAATCATCAAACCGTTCCACGCCGCGATGATTTTGTCGTCCAGATGCGGGCGCGGCCGTTTGACCCGGATCGACAATAATTTTTCGCGACTGCGCGCAAGCGATTGTCGAACTTCGTCTTCGCTTTTTTCAAAATGTCTGCGCCGTCTCCGCGACCGTGTGACGCTCGATCAGAATATTTTTCCCGCGAAATTCATCTTGCGGATCGCTTCCTTCCGGCGCGTTGCCATGCGGCTGAACGCCGAAGTGAAATTTGAAAATATCCGCGTCGTCGCCCAGCGCGTCGTCGATTTCTTTTTCGGTCCAAACGTAAAACGCGCCTTCGCGTTTTCTGTAGCGGCGCTCTATGAGCGCCGCTCCCGGTTGCCGGGATCACTCGGCGGTCATAGACCGCCGCTACAGGAACTGGGCTATCGGCATCTTCCGCGGAAAAGAATCCGCCCTCCTTCGACGTCATGTCGCGCGCGACGTAATCGAGAATATCGCGCGCGACTGTCCTGCGTATTCGTCGATCCTGTCGTGATTTGAAACGCATCGAGATACGCGATCGGCGAGCTGCGCCTGATCGTAGAGCATTTTTTCGAAGTGCGGCACGTGCCAGTAACGATCGACCGAGTAGCGATGAAATCCGCCACCGACATGATCGTGCATTCCGCCGGCGGCCATTTTGCGCAGGGTGAACAGACTCCATCTCCGAGCGCGTGCTTGCCCGCTTCGCTCTTCGGATCTCGCGCATAAAAGCGGGTCAGAAAATTGAGCGCGACCGGACGCGGAAATTTCGGCGCAATGCCGAATCCGCCTTCGCGCGGATCGTAACTCTGGTCGAATTGTTCGTAACGCCTCTTGGAAAACATCGATTGTCGATCTTGCTCTCAGCCGCAGTTTGCGAGGCCTGCGATTCGCGGAGCGCATCGACAATCTTTGTCGCCCTGTTCGGCAATTTTTTCGTGATCTTCTTTCCACGCAGCCGCGATTCGCTCCAGAACCTTCTTGAAACGCCGGCTGACCATATCGATCTTCCGGCGGAAAATAGGTTCCGCCGACAAACGGTTTCAGATCGGGCGTCAGCCAGACGCTCATCGGCCAGCCGCCGCCGCCGGTCGTCGCCTGGACAAATGTCATGTAAACGCGATCGACGTCGGGCCGCTCTTCGCGATCGACTTTGATGTTCACAAACTCGCGATTCATGATCGCGGCCGTCGCTTCGTCCTCGAACGATTCATGCGCCATCACGTGGCACCAATGACAGGTCGAATAACCGATCGAGAGAAAGATCGGTTTGTTTTCCGCGACGCGCCTTGGCGAAGGCTTCCTCGCCCCACGGATACCAATCGACCGGATTGTGCGCGTGCTGGAGAAGGTAGGGCGATTTTTCCTGCGCCAGCCGATTCGTGTGATCGGCGTGTGACTGTTGAATTTCAGCGGCGACTAGACGCGGGCTTCACTCGATACCATCCTTGCCATTCCGGCGAAGTCGAGAAATCTCTCGGAAAATGAGCAATGACCAGTCATTAGTCGTCCGGATTTGCGCTCATTCGCCAGGCCAAAAGTTGACATTGAGACACATGGATACAGCACATCTCGCTCTTCTTTTCCTGGCCATCGGTCTGATCGCGTTTCTTTATTCTTCGGTCGGGCACGCCGGCGCATCGGGTTATATCGCGACGATGACCTTGTTCGGACTCGCGCCCATGGTCATTCGACCGACCGCGCTGGTGCTCAACATTCTGGTCGCTTCAATCGGCTCGTTTCAATTTTGGCGAGCCGGACATTTTTCATGGAAATTATTTTGGCCATTCGCGCTGCTCTCGATTCCGGCGGCATATTTGGGCGGCTATCTTCAACCATCGGCATCGGTCTTGCGAATCTTGATCGGGATCGTGCTCCTTTTTTCCGCGGCCCGTTTGATTTTTCGCGGGAGGATCCGCCCACAACCACCGTTCCATCGCGTCCGAAGCGATCGGGATCGGCGCAGGTCTCGGATTTCTTTCCGGACTTGACCGGCACTGGCGGCGGAATTTTTCTGACTCCGCTTCTGTTATTTTGTCGCTGGGCGCATATTCGCCAGGCCGCGGCCGTTTCGGCGTTGTTTATTCTGGTCAATTCGATTGGGGGACTGGTCGGCTATTTCACCAAACAGCATTCGATCCCGTCGCTCGGCCTTGTTCTCTCCGTGGCCGCGATCATTGGCGGCGCGATTGGCTCGCGTCTCGGCAGCCGCCATTTTCCAGCTCGAACGATTTCGATCCTGCTGGCAATTGTTCTGACAATCGCCGGCGCGAAATTGATTTTGACGAAGTAGAAACTCAGGTGGTGACGGCTCTCTGCCGAGGCGTCAAGTCCGGTTCGACGGTTGCCAAGCCGTCGTTCCTTTGCAGACGACTTTGCGAGACTTCGGCGCGGTCTCGGGCGACCAGGGATTGATGGTGTAATCGGAGGCGACGATTTCGTCGGCGTATTGTCCGCAGGAACTTGCAGAAGACGGCGACGTCCAGGCCATGATGCCGCGGAGCGAAGTTGGACAGATTTTTTTCGGCCAATCGAAACAATCGCACCGCCGGCGGCAAACGCCGGCTGTGCTTGGCATGCGTCGGATGCTCGAAGTTTTTTTGCAGATGAACAAACGCGCCGGCGGCCTGAATCAGGCCTTTGAAGAAATCGTCGTCCCCGGAGTCGTCGGGACAACCAGACCTGTTCCAGGACATCGTGCGCTTCGTAGTATTGCTGCTCGTTCCAGCAGCGAAAATAGGCGCGATAGTACGGATGATCGAGATCGCGATGTTCGCCAGCATCGCCGCTCTCGCCTTCCGAGCTCGCGGACAAAACGCGAAATCCTCTCGCCTTTGTTCATGCACGCGCATAATTTCATCGCGGCTCCGATGATGGGCAAATTCGCAGGCTGAAGACTTTTGCGAGTGCGCGGACGTGTCCGCGTCCGCCACCAGACGGACTCGCCACGGCGAGCCTTCGAAAGCGGTCCCGTCGACTGCGGGATTGCCGCAGCTCCTAAAATGACGGCGCTCGAATTGTCGATCCTGCTGGTTGCGATTGCGGTGTTGATTTTCTGCTCGGCGCTGTTTTCCGGTCTGGAGACGGCGCTGTTCTCGCTCAAGCCCCATCAACTGCGCCGGCTCGAGGCGCAACATCCCTCGCTCGGCCCGTTTACCCAGATGTTGCGCGAACATCCGCGCCGCGTTCTCAACGTGCTTCTCCTCGGCGATGGACTCGTGAAAGTGCCGCTCGTTTTGTCTTGCCTGTTTTTTCTCTGGGAAGGCCCGTTAGCCGGGCGCGTTCCGCAATGGCTCGCGACCATCGCCATTTTCGCCATCGTCGTTTTGCTTTGCGATTTGATTCCGAAAGTGCTGGCACTTTCGGCCTCGTATCGGATTTCGACCATCGGCGCGTTCACTCTCAATGCGTCGATGCCGCTGCTCGATCGGCTTGGCCAAACTTTGGAAAACGTCAGCAGCGCCGTTGTCGATCTTGTCACGCCGGCTCGAGCTTGAAGATTCGCCCGCGAATGAGCGACGAGGAACTGGAGACGCTGGTCGAGATTGGCGAAGAGGAAGGCACGCTGCAGGAAGCCGAGGGCGAGATGATTCAGGAAATCATCAAGCTGGGCGACAAGACGGCCAAGGATTGCATGACTGCCGCGGGTCGATATGTTCGCGTTGCCGGACGATTTGACGAACGAGGAAGCGATCGCGCGGCTGAAACAGGAGCGGCATCGTCGCGTCCCGGTTTATGCCGATACGCCGGACCAGATTGTCGGCATTGTCGATGTGAAAATGTTCCTGCTCGATCCGACCGAGCATTACACCGAAACGATGATCGCGCCGTCGTTTGTCCCGGAAACGATGCGGGCGATCGATCTGCTGAAACTGTTTCTCACGCCACCCCCAGGGAATGGCGATCGTGGTGGACGAATTTGGCGGGACCGAAGGCATCATTACCATGGCCGACATCGTCGAAGATATCCTGAGCGATGCCGCGCCCCTGGGCGACGCCGATCTTTACATCGAGGAATTGGGAGATGGAAAATTTCTCGTGAGCGGGCACGCGCGCCTCGACGATCTCAGCGAGCGTCTCGGATTCGAGCTGGAAGCGGAAGGGATCGACACGATCGGTGGACTCGTTTTCAATCGCCTCGGTTATCTGCCGCAAACAGGCGCGCGCCTGGAAATGCCGCCATTGTCGATCACGGTGCGGCGCGCCGGACGCAAACGGATTCAGGAACTGCTGCTGGAGAAAACGGCAACAATAATGACGAAGGACGAATGACGGAATGACGAAGGAAACGCCGAAGGCGAATAGGCAGGGAGTCCACCGGGGAAACAGATGGCAATTGGTCATTCGAGCTTGGACATTCATTCGGCATTCGGCATTTGGCATTCGTCATTCCATGATGGATATCGCTATCATTTTCTGTTGCTGGCTCGTTTCGTTCCTGTTCGCCGGAATCGAAGCCGGATTGTTGTCGGTCGATCCGGTGCGGTTGCGACACCATGTGAAGCGAGGGAATCCGGCGGCCGATCCGGCTGAATCATTTGCTGCAAAAGCCAGAGCGACTGTTCGTCACCGTTCTCCTGATCACGAACCTGGCCGACATTCTCGGTTTGCTTTTGCTTACGCGCAGATTGGTTTTGGCCTTTGGCGCCAAGGGGTTCATTGCGGCATTTTTGATCGCGCTCCCGCTTTATCTCTTCGTGCTCGCCGTTCTTCCCAAGGCGCTCTTTCGCCGGTTCCCGTTTCGCGCGCTGCTGCCGCTGGCCCGGCTGCTGGAATTTGTCTCGACAATCCTGTCGCCGGCGTTTGAAGTTGGGGCCTGGGTCGGCCAACTGATTCTGCCTGGCCGGAAACAGGAACGCGCCCGATTGTTCGCCGCGCGCGAGGAACTGAAACAGATAACGGCCAAAGCGAGCGGGAGGGCGCGCTGACGTCGGCCGAGCGGGCGATGATCCATAACGTTGTCGATTTCCGAGCGGTCCGGGCGCGCGAAGTGATGTTGCCGTTGAAGAAAACGCTCACGGTCAGGCCAGACACACCGATGTCGGAAATCCTTGAGTTGAGCAGAAGGACCGGGATCGACCGATTCCCCGTGCTCGGGCGCGACGGGCAACCGCATGGGTCTGGTGAATGCGCTCGATCTTTTGTTAAGCACAGAGCGCTCGCCGACAGTCGGCCAGCAAACGCGCCGAATCGTGACCGCTATGGAAAATGAACCGGCCTATCAAGTAATGCAGCGGCTCCGCGCCGCCCGGCTCGGTCTGGCCGGCGTGTTGGATCGACGTCGCAAGCTCAGCGGCGTCGTCACGATTGAAGACCTGGTCAGGCGACTCGTGCAAAGTTCCTGACGAGAAAACAGCGATCCTTTTAGGGTTTTGCTCAGGCCTTGCGGCGACGAATTGCCAACAAGCCGGCACCTATGGCGGCCAAGGCAAGTAGCGAGATGGTACTTGGCTCAGGTATAATAAAGCCGATGACAAAGTTGGCCCGTGGGAAGTTATTTGCGCTGGTGTCTTGGAAGTCCGAGGGCACCTGACGCGATTCACGCGGACTCAGGAACGTCGTGCTCAATGTATAGGTCCCAAGCGGCGCATTTCCGGCGACAGCAAATGTAATGTCGGTGATATGATACGAGCCGTCTGTGACCTGGGGACCGGTTCCGCCGAGATCAACTGTCCGCATCTGACCGCCTGTTTCCTGGTCGTCAGATAACCAGCGTCCGCACCCGACGTTGCCGTAAAGTTGACCGGGAATGTGGGGGCTGGGGCATAGTTTGGATCAGTAAACGTGAAGTAGCTCAGTCCGGTAATGCTGATGAACGGCGCTATTGCCGTTTGCAGTTGTAGCCATTACCGAGACCCCACGAACCTGAACCGTAACCGGAGTAGGTGTGCCGTGACCGATAAGGTCATCCCTGTCTGCCCTTGGCTCCAGACGTTAATTCCGGTGATTGACAATGTCTGCGTCTGGGCTAAGAGCGAGCTCGTCGCCACCACCACGCTAATTAGAGCCGTAACCACCGTTTCTTTCATAATGCTTCCTTGCGTGCGTTTACCGTTGCACATCTTGCCAAACAAAAACGATTAGATATAGCTTTTTTCGATCATTAGCGCGCCAAAACAATCCGCTGCATCAGTAGCGCATGCATCCCGCTTGCGGGTTCAAAAGAGCAAGCCGAAGGCATGCTCTACATCCCCATCTTCGGTTCCCACTTCCCCGCCCCACAAAACAAAGCAGCTCCATCCGTTTCCGGATGGAGCTGCCTGAAAAGAACAAACCGTCTCTCGAGGATGCTTCCGTCTTAGGCCTTGCGGCGGCGAACTGCTACGATGCCGGCACCAACGGCAGCCAAGCCCAGCAGAGCGAGTGTGCTCGGCTCCGGAACAATCGTGAACACAAACGGTGAACGTGCAAATGCATTGGCCGACGAGTCGTTGAAGTCCGAGGGAACCTGGCGTCCCTGACGCGGATCCAGGAAGGTGGTCTGCAGGGTGTAGGTCCCAAGCGGCGCATTTCCGGCGACAGCAAATGTAACGTCGGTGATATGATACGAGCCGTCTGTGACCTGGGCACCGGTTCCGCCGAGATCAACTGTCCGCATCTGACCGCCTGTTTCCTGGGTTCCCAGATAACCAGCGTCAGAACCCGACGTTGCCGTAAAGTTGACCGGGAATGTGGGGGCTGGGGCATAGTTTGGATCAGTAAACGTGAAGTAGCTCGCTCCGGTAATGCTGATGAACGGCGCTATTGCCGTTTGCAGTTCCAGCCAGTACCGAGACCCCACGAACCTGAACCGTAACCTTGGAAGGTGTCCGTGACCGATAAGGTGATCCCTGTCTGCCCTTGGTTCCACATGTTAATTCCGCTGATTGACAGACTTTGACTGGTCTGTGCCTGCAGCGTGCTCAATGCGGTCGTCAGGCCAATAAGTGCGATGAGTAGTGTTTTTTTCATGGTTTCTGTTTTTCCTTGGGTTTTGTTCTTTTCGTTTTTTTGTCGTTGTTGTGCTGGGTGGGTTTTTTAAGGAAATTTTTCCTGATTTTTTGTGGGTTTTTTCTGTTTTTCGAACTCGCCGTTCGCGCCGTTTTTCCTTCGTGCGCCTAGAGCGAATTCATGTTGGCGTCCGTTATAGGTGATTTTGTCTAAAAAAGGCAAGCAAAAAATTAAGTTTTTTGAGGCGCTGGAATTGCCTGTTTTTTACCCCTTGCACAGGGCTGGTGGTGCTGGCGCGGGCGGATCCGTTGGACTTTGGACTGCGGCGGTGGCGGTCTTGCGCCAGGATTAGGCCCACGGCTGGAGTAATGGCCGATACGTTCGACTGTGCCAGGGCGGGTTTTCGATTCTGAATTCTTGGTTACAGTAGCCGCCCATGTCGAAATTGGGCCCAATGGCAGAGCGATCTCCGACACGCATTGATTTTTGGATCGTTATGGGGCTCGTCGCCATCACGCTCGCAATTTACGCACAAGTCATCCGACATCAGTTCATCTATTTGGATGATATGCCTTATATCCGGGACAACAGGATGGTGAATCGAGGCCTTACCCTGAGTGGCATTGTCTGGGCTTTCACGACTTTTTATGCGGCGAATTGGCATCCGCTTACTTGGATCGCGCATATGATTGATTGCCAGCTGTTCGGGCTCAATCCCGGCGCGCATTTGTTTGTTCAAGTGTTGATCCATTCTGCAAATGCCGCGCTCGTGTTTTGGTTCTTGCGACGGGCAACCGGGGGTCCGGGCCGCGCCGGCAGCATCTGGCCGAGCGCAATTGTGGCGGCTCTGTTCGCGTTGCACCCGCTGCACGTGGAATCGGTCGCATGGGCGGCAGAACGCAAAGACACGCTCTCAACGTTCTTCGGGCTGCTCTCGCTCATTGCTTACGTTCGTTATGCCGAATCGCCCTCGTGGAAGCGATATGTGCTCGTCGCCGTTTTGCTTGCCCTCGGTCTGATGGCGAAGCCGATGCTGGTGACATGGCCGTTCGTGATGCTGCTGATCGATTATTGGCCGCTCCGCCGATTCTCGACGGCAAGGGTGGAGGATCACCGATCAGAGGTCAGATCCGCCGTTGGACGGATTCGCCGTGGCGAAAGTCAGAAGTCAGCCGGTCGTCTTTTCATCGAAAAGATTCCGCTTTTTGTCCTGGCTGGGTTCTCGTCGGTGATGACGTTCGTGGCGCAATCCCGCGGCGGGGCGGTCCGCGCATTTGTCGATATGCCGGTCTCGGTGCGTCTGGCCAACGCGATCATCACCTACGCAAAATATCTCTGGCACACGTTCTGGCCGCACAATCTCGCGTTCTATTATCCTTACACCAATATAAACGTGTGGCATGTTCTGCTCGCGGCGGTGATACTGATCACCATCAGCGCGCTCTGCCTTTCGCAAAGAAGAGGCAGACCGTTCCTGATCGTCGGTTGGCTCTGGTTTTTGGGAACGCTGGTTCCGGTAATTGGCATTGTGCAGGTGGGCGGCCAATCCATGGCTGACCGCTATCATTACATCCCTTCGATCGGGCTCTTCACTGCGCTGGTATTTGGGGTTGCCGATGTTGTAGGTCGCCGGCGGCCTCTTTGCCTCGGGGCGTCGGCAGCCGCGGGGGTTGCGCTTGTCGCCCTTGCGGGATTGACCTTCAGGCAAATTCAACTCTGGCGCGATACTTTTACGCTTTTCGAACATTCCCTGCGGATCGCGCCGGGAAGTTTGGCTATCGAATATAATCTTGGGCTCGCATTTTCCGACATCGGCAAAAATGAGGAGGCGGTGGAGCATCTGGAAAAGGCGCTCGCGCTCGATCCGAATTTTGCGCTCGCTTTGTACAGCATGGGCCTGACGCGGGCCAAACAGGGTCGATTCACTGAGGCAATCCCATTCTACGAGCGTGCGATTCGCTCCGAGCCCAAATTGCCGCCGGCGCACGCTGGACTTGGCATGGCGCTCGCGGCCCAAAGAAAAACCGAGTCCGCGACGATGGAGCTGCGCGAGGCGGCACGCCTGGATCCGGGGACGCGGATGTGCGGACTAATCTGGGGCTCTTACTCGCGCAAACGGGCAAAGTGTCAGAGGGGATCGACACACTCCACGATGCACTGCGATTGAATCCCAACAGCGCCGAAGCGCATAACAACCTGGGCATAATCTTGTTCACGACTGGCAAAACGCGCGAGAGCATTGCCGAATTTGAAGCCGCCGTGCGGTTGAACCCGTCGCTGGAAAAGGCAAGCCGCTGCGGCACGTGCACACCGCGGGGGCGACCCGGCAGTGGGACGTGGTGCGCCGGCTGGCCGCTTCGTGGGGTTACTCGCGCGACGAGCTGCAACGCGAGCTGTGGGCCACGGTGCGCAGCGATCGCGAGCTGGCCGCGGCCTGAGGCGGTCCGACCGTCACGCCGCGCTCGGCCGCTACCCGAGCGGTGAGCCGACCAGATGGGGGCCAGCGCGCGCAGCGCCTGGCCGCGGTGGCTGATCGCGTCCTTCTCGCTCCGACGCCAGCTCGGCGCTGGTGCACGTCGTCGCCGGCCGGGACGAAGATCGGGTCGTAGCCGAAGCCGTTGTCGCCGCGCGGCTCGCGGATCGAGCCGGCCGGGCATCCGACCGTCGACGACGACCTCGCCGCGCCGTCCGGCAGACCAGCGCGACCGCGCACACGAACGCGGCGCCGCAGCCGCTCGTCGGGGATGTCGGCGAGCTGGTCCGAGCACGAGCCGCAGGTTGGCCTCGTCGTCGCCGTGCCGCCCGGACCAGCGCGCCGACAGCACGCCGGGCATGCCGTTGAGCGCGTCGACGGTCAGACCGGAGTCGTCGGCGACGGTCGGCAGGCCGGTGTGCGCGAGCCCCTCGCGCGCCTTGATCAGCGCGTTGTCGGCGAAGGTCGCGCCGGTCTCGGGCACCTCGTCGTAGGCGCGACGTCGTCGAGGCCGAGCACCTCGACGTCGGGCACGCGCGGCGCGAGGATGCGGCGCAGCTCGGCGAGCTTCTTGCGCGTTGCGGGAGGCCAGCAGCGAGCCGGCTCATCCGTCGACGTCACGGCGGCCAGCGCGTCCTGCTGGAGCGCGGCGAGCTCGGCGCAGCCCGGCCACCGCGAGGTCGAGCAGCGCGTCGAGCTCGTCGCGGCGGAACGGCGCGCCCTCGGCCGTGCCCTGCACCTCGACGAACTCGCCCGTCGCCGGTGACGACGACGTTCATGTCGGTCTCGGCGCGCACGTCCTCCTCGTACATCAGGTCGAGCCGCGGCTCGCCGTCGATGACGCCGACCGACACCGCCGACGATCGAGTCGATCAGCGGCTCGGGCCGGGCGAGCGCGCCCTTGCTCGGCGCAGCCAGCGCGACGGCGTCGGCCAGCGCGACGTAGGCGCCGGTGATCGCGGCGGTGCGGGTGCCGCCGTCGGCCTGCAGCACGTCGCAGTCGATCGAGATCGAGTTCTCGCCGAGCGCGGACAGGTCGATCGCGGCGCGCAGCGAGCGGCCGATCAGCCGCGAGATCTCGTGGGTGCGGCCGCCGATCTTGCCCGCGCACCGACTCGCGGTCGTTGCGGGTGAGGGTGGCGCGCGGCAGCATCGCGTACTCGGCGGTCACCCAGCCCAGGCCGCTGCCCTTGCGCCAGCGCGGCACGCCCTGCTGCGACCGAGGCCGCGCACAGCACCTTGGTGTCGCCGAACTCGACCAGCGCCGAGCCCTCGGCGTACTTCTGCCAGTCGCGGGTGATCGTGATCGGGCGGAGCTGGTCGGCGGCGCGGCCGTCGGGACGAGACATGTCTGGCGAGCCTACGTAGCGCCGCGATGCGCGCGGCTGACAGCCGCGTGCAGCCAGTCGCGCGGTGTACAGCGCATGCCAGCGCCGTGTCGCGCAGTGTCAGCGTGCCAGCAGCGGCCGGCCACGATCGGCGCCATGACATACGCGATCGAGGCCACCGGGCTCACCAAGCGCTTCGGCGACGACCCAGGCGCTGGCCGGGGTCGACCTCGCCGCCCGCGAGGGCACCGTGCTCGCCGTGCTCGGCCCGAACGGCGCCGGCAAGACCACCGCCGTCCGCATCCTGGCCACGCTGCTGCGCGCCGACGCGGGCACCGCCCGGGTCGGCGGGTTCGACGTCGTGCGCGCAGGCCGACGCAGGTGCGCGCAGAGCATCGGGCTGACCGGCCAGTACGCCTCGGTCGACGAGGACCTGACCGGCACGCAGAACCTGGTCATGATCGGCCAGCTGCTCGACCTGCCCACGCCGCGACGCGCAGGCGCGCGCCGCCGAGCTGCTCGAGCTGGTTCGACCTGACCGAGGCCGCCGAGCCGGTCGGCCAAGACCTACTCCGGCGGCATGCGCCGCCGGCTCGACCTCGCCGCGTCGCCTGGTCGGCCGGCCGCCGGTGATCTTCCTCGACGAGCCGACCACCGGCCTCGACCCGGCCAAGCGCGAGGACATGTGGGACGTGGTCCGCAGCCTGGTCAGCGACGGCTCGACGGTGCTGCTGACCACGCAGTACCTGGAGGAGGCCGACGCGCTCGCCGACGAGATCACCGTGATCGACCACGGCCGGGTGATCGCGCACGACACCCCGCACGGGCTCAAGCGGGTGGTCGGCGGGCAGCGGCTCGACCGTCCGCCCGGCCGACCCGGCCCGGCTCGACGACGCTGCGCGACGTGCTGCGCCGGCATCGCCGGCGCCGGCGCCGGACGAGCCGACGGGCGCGGCACGGCTGACCGTCCCGGTCGACGGCGACGACGTGCTGCCCGACGTGGTGGCGCGGCTGCGCGCCGCCGGGATCGCGGTCGACGAGCTCTCGCTGCACCTGCCGAGCCTGGACGAGGTGTTCTTCACCCTCACCGGCACGCGCACCGACCGACGACGAGGAGGCGCGGCATGACGACCACGACCGCGACCAGCCGACCGCGCAGCCGGTCGCCATCGACAGCCGACGGCGACCCGGCTGCGCGCGCAGCTGCGGCACGCGCTCGTGCTCGCCAAGCGCAACCTGATCAAGATCACCCGCACGCCCGAGCAGCTCATCGACGTCACGCTGCAGCCGATCATCTTCCTGCTGCTGTTCTCTACGTGTTCGGCGGCGCGATCGCCGGCGGCTCGCAGCACGACTACCTGCAGTTCCTGCTGCCCGGCCTGCTCGGCCAGACGATCGCGATGAGCAGCATCTCGCATCGGGCAGAACCTGAACGCCGACATCGAGAAGGGCGTGTTCGACCGGTTCCGGTCGCTGCCGATCGCCCGCTCGGCGCCGCTGGTCGGGGCGGTGCTCGCCGACTTCTTCCGCTACCTGATCCTGTGCGTCGATCATCGCTGGGCTTCGGCTACCTGCTCGGCTTCCGGATCGCGACCAACCCGCTGCGGCTGCTCGCGGCGCTCGGCTCGTCGATCGGCTTCGCGCTGTGCTTCGCGCTGGGTCTCGGTGTGGGTCGGCATGACGGTCGCGCACCCGGGCGCGGTGCAGGGCATCATGTTCCTGCTCATCTTCCCGCTGTCGTTCGGCAGCAACACGTTCGTGCAGACCTCGACGATGCCCGGCTGGCTGCAGGCGTTCGTGAAGGTCAACCCGATCTCGCCACCTGGTCGGCGCGGTGCGCGGGCTGCTGCTCGGCGGCCCGGTCGCCGCGCACGTCGGCTGGACGTTCGCCTGGATGGCCGGGCTGCTCGTGGTGTTCTTCCCGCTGGCGCTGCGCGGCTACGCCGCCGGACCTGACCGCGGCCTCGGCGTCGAGCCTCGCCGGGTCGAGGCGCTCGATCGCCTCGGCCCGGCCGAGCGCTCGGCCCGCCGCTCGGCAGCGGCTCGAAGCGGTCCGCGCCCGAGGGCGGCGCGCAGCCGCGGTCACCAGCTTCACCGTCGTCGGGTCGGCTCGGGTCGTCGGTGCCGCGCAGCGCGCGGCCGCGGCGCCGAGCAGCTCGGCGGCCCGCTCCGGCTGGCCGAGCGCGAGGGCGAGCGTCGGCGACCGCGACGCCGACGCATGCGCGAGCGAGCGGCATGTCCTCGGTCGGCGACCGCCTGCGTGGTAGCGCCTCACGCGGACGGCGGCCGGCCGCGTCGACGTGCGCCGTCGCGGCGGTCCAGCCGCCGGCGACGCGCGAGCGCGACGCGCGGGCGGCGTGGCCTGCGCAGGTGGCTGGACCGGCGCGCGCGAGCCGCCGCGCGAGCGCCGCCTCGGCCAGCGCGGCGGCGCCGCCGTCGGCGTCGCCCGCAGCGTGACCTCGACGCCGCCGACCACGCCGCGGCGATGCCCCGGTCGATGAGCCGACTCGCTTCGGCGCCACGGCCGCCCTGGCGCGCCGCGGACAGCTCACGGGCCTGCGCCAGGTCGCCGCGCCGCGCGGCGATCTCGGCGAGCCGGAGCTGACCCGGGACGTCGTCCTCGCGCGTGCCCGAGCTCGGCGAGCAGCTGCCCGCCTCGGTCGTACGCGGCGGCCGCGCCGTCCAGGTCGCCGTCGAGCATCGCGCACGTGGCCGATGCGCCGCAGCGCGGCCGACAGCCCCCAGCGCTCGCCGAGCGCGCGGAACCGGCCGCACCGCCTCGCGGCGCTGCGGCGCATCTCGTCGAGGTCGCCCGTCGTTCTCGGCGACGCCCGCGCCGCATCAGCCAGCCGCGGCCGCGCGAGCCCAGGTCGTCCGGGCTGCGCGCAGCCTCGTCGAGGTAACGCGCGCAGCGCGCTCGTCGTCCTCGGCGAACATCGCGTAGCACCGGCCGCAGCAGCCCGGCGACCGGGTAGTCGCTCGATGTCGACGGCGTCGAGCCGCGTCGGCGACGACCGCGCCGGTCGCGCCGTGCCGCCGCGTCGTCCGCCGTCGCCGCGCGGGCTCACGGCGCTCGTCACCGACGTGCAGCGCCTCGGCGATCGCCCGCAGGCCGCGGGCTCGCGTCTCGCCGGGCACCGCGAGGGCCTCGCCGTCCACTCCGCCATGTCCGACGTCGTCTGCCGAGCAGCATCGCCAGGACAGCCCAGCGACACCGCGAGCTCGCAGCGCGCCCTCGGCGTCCCGCGCGTCGCACCAGTAGCGCAGCGCGGCGAGCGATGTTGTCCCGGTCGGCTCGCAGCACGGCCAGCCAGCTCAGCTGGTCGCGGGTGAGCAGCCGCGGCGCCGCCTCGTCGCATCAGCGCGGAGTAGTGCGCGGCGTGCCGCCGCCGCAGCTCGCCGACCTCGCCGCGCTCGGCCAGCCGCTCCGCGCCGTACTCGCGGATCGTCTCGAGCATCCGCAGCCGCGTGCCGTCGGCCGACCGGCTGCAGCAGCGACTTGTCGACCAGGGACGACAGCAGCTCATCGACCTCGGCGCGGCCAGCGTCGCGTCCGCGCCGGTCGGCGTCCACGTCGGCGCACACCGCGGCGACCGCGGCGGCGCGTCGCCCCGGCCGGGAAGACGGAGAACCGCTCGGCGAGCAGCCGCTCGGCGGGGGTGAGCAGCTCCCAGCTCCACTCGACGACGGCGCGCAGCGTGCGGTGCCGCGGCAGCGCGGTGCGGCTGCCGCCGGTGAGCAGCCGGAACCGGTCGGCCAGCCGGCGCGGAGATCTCGGCGAGCGGCAGCGTGCGCAGCCGGGCGGCGGCCAGCTCGATCGCCAGCGGCAGCCCGTCGAGCCGCCGGCACGATGTCGGTGACCAGCGGCGCGGGTCTCGTCGTCCAGGGCGAAGTCCGGGCTGACCGCCGCCGCCCGGTCGGCGAACAGCCGCAGCCGGCCGCGCGGTCGCTGTCGGGCCGGCAGCGGCGGCGACCGACGAACAGCGACTCGCCGGTGATGCCGAGCGGTTCCCGGCTGGTCGCGACGATCCGCAGCCGCGGGCGTGCGCGAGCAGCGCGTCGGCCAGGTGGGCGCAGCGCGTCGATGAGGTGCTCGCAGTTGTCGAGCACGAGCAGCGCGCGGGCGTCGGCGAGGCCCTCGAGCAGCCGGGTCCGCGCGTCGCGGCTGGTGAGCCGCTGCGTGCCGTCCGGCAGCAGGCGCGACTCGCGCAGCCCGACCGAGCCGAGCACGGCCTGCGGCACGTCGGCGGCGTCGGTGACCGACGCGAGCTCGGCGCAGCCAGCACCCGTCGGGCCAGCCGCGCAGCGCCGCTGCCGCCGCGCCGCGCGCGGCCGGCCTCGACTCGGCGCAGCCGCGTCTTGCCCGCGCCGCCGGGGCCGACCAGCGTGACCAGCCGGTACCGCTCCAGCGCCTGCCGACCCGGGCGACCTCGTCCTCGCGGCCGACGAAGCTGGTGAGCTGCGCCCGCAGGTTGGTGCGCGCGGCGTGCCGGCCGGCCGCGGGCGCCGCGGCGGCCTCGCCGCGCAGCACCGCGCAGGTGCACGGCCTGCAGCTGCGGGCCAGGGTCGATGCCGAGCTCGTCGGCGAGCCGGGTCCGCAGCGCCTCGTAGGCGGCCAGCGCGTCGGCCTGCCGCCCGGCGGCGGCCAGCGCCCGCATCAGCGGCGCGGCGAGCCGCTCGTGCAGCGGGTGCTCGGCGGCCAGCGCCTCCAGCTCGGGCAGCACGCCGCCAGCCTCGCCGAGCTCGCGATGTCGGCGTCGACGCGGTCGACGAGCGGCGGCCGAGCGCAGCTCGGTGAGCCGGTCGCGGCGGCGTCCGCCGAAGGGCTGTCGGCGTCGGGCAGCGCCGGCACCGCGCCACAGCGCCAGCGCCTCGCGCGAGCAGCCGCCGGCGCTCGCCGGCGTCGCCAGTCGCAGCGCGCGCGCTCCCTGCGGCGGCGAGCCGCTCGAAGCGATGCGCGTCGACGTCGTCGGGGTCGACCGCCAGCCGGTAGCCGGCCGGTGACTGGCTCGACCGGCGCGGCGTCGCCGAGCGCCCGGCGCAGCCGCGAGACCAGCGTCTGCAGCGCGTTCGCCTCGTCGGCGGGCGGGCGGTCACCCCATACCGCGTCGACGAGCGCGGACGCAGGAACCGGCCGGCCCGCGTCGAGGGCCAAACGCACGAGCAGCGTCCGGAGCCGCGCCCCGCTGACCTCGACCGGACGGTCACCGTCGTCCCGCACCTCGAGGGGGCCGAGGATCCCCACCTGCACCCGACCACTCTCCCACGCGAGAGGATCTGCTTATGCGCAGCGAGACCCTCCGCGTCCGCACGGGCGGGCACGCCACTGTCCACGATCTGACCAGCGAATGCGCGCGATTCGTGCGCGAGCTGGGCGACGGGCTGCTGAGCGTCTTCGTCCCGCACGCCACGGCCGGGTTGGCCATCCTCGAGACCGGCGCAGGCAGCGACGCCGACCTGCTAAACGCGCTCGACGACGCTGCTGCCTCGCGACAACCGGTGGGGGCATCGGCACGGCAGCGCGGGGCACGGGCGTGACCACGTGCTGCCCGCCCTCGTCCCGCCGTCGCTGACGGTGCCGGTGCTGGGCGGACGGATGCAGCTGGGCACCTGGCAATCGGTGTGCCTCGTCGACACCAACATCGACAACGCCGACCGGGAGGTGCGGCTCAGCTTCCTGCCGGGCTGACCGACGGGCTCTCGACCGGTTCGGGCGCATCTTCGTCAGGCGCCGTCAATCTGTTCCACGGCGTAGTAGGCCGCCAGCCCGCCGATGGCCAGCAGCATCAACGGCGGCCAGATCAGGCCCAGCACGGTGGCCACCGGATAGGCGACCGCGCCCAGGCCGAACCGGTGCACGGCCCGCCGGCCGGTCTCGGCATCGACCGGGTGCCGCAGCAGCCCGTGGTTGATCATGCGGTGCAGCATGGCCGTGAACGCCAACGCCATGCCTAGGCTCGACGCGCCGTAGAGCACGACCGCCCACCGGGCGTCGGCCCCGCCCCGGCTGACGTAGGAAGCCAGTGTCGACGTCGTGAATGGCAGCGTCGTGACGAACAACAGCAGCACGAGGTTCTGGCAGAGCAGCACCCGGTCGACCCGGATCACCAGCGCGAACAGGGCGTGATGGTTCATCCAGATCACGCCGATGTACACGAAGCTGACCAGGTACGCGACGAACAACGGCCGCTTGGCGCCCAGCTGGTGGACCAGGCTCTCGTGTGCGCTGGCGTCCACGTGCAGGTCGAGCACGAGCAGGGTGATGGCCACGGCCAGCACGCCGTCACTGAATGCCTCGACCCGGCTCTTGCCCATGGTCACCGGCGCCCGGCCCACGGCAACGGCCTAGAATCTCGTAGACGCCGGTCGGTTCGCTGCGAGCATCATCTGGCGCCGATCATCGGCCGCGCCCATGTCGGTTATCTGCCGCACAAGCGGGTGGTGGGCATCGCCAAGCTGGCGCGGGTGGTCGAGGCCTATGCCGCGCCGGCTGCAGGTGCAGGAGAAACTGACCGCCCAGGTCGCCGATACCATCCAGGAGGGTGCTGCAGCCTCCCGCGGCGTCGGCGTCGTCATCGACGCGGCGCACCAATGCATGACCACGCGCGGCGTGCACAAGCCGGGCATGAGCATGGTGACCAGCCACATGCTGGGCACCTTCCGCAGCGACCCGTCGACGCGGCGCGAGTTTCTTTCCATCGTCGGCAACTGGTAACCCACAACTGCCAAATCTGTGAGGCTTGCCATGAGCCAGACGCCACTCGATCTCATCCGCCGTCTGGTCGGCTTCGACACGGTGTCGGTCCACTCCAACCTGGCGTTGATCCACTACGTCCGCGACTACCTCAGGGATTTCGGCATCGACAGCCGGCTGACCTTCGACGCCGACGGCAAGAAGGCCAACCTGCTCGCGGTGATCAGGCCAAACATTCCCGGCGGCATCGTGCTCTCCGGCCACACGAACGTCGTGCCGGTGGCCGGCCAGCCCTGGGAGAGCGACCCCTTCACCGTCGTCGAGCGCGACAACCGCCTCTATGGCCGCGGCACCTCCGACATGAAGAGCTTCCTCGCCATCGCGCTGGCGCTGGTGCCGGAATTCCAGGCTGCGCGGCTGCGCGTGCCGATCTATCTCGCCTTGTCCTTCGACGAGGAGGTCGGCTGCCTCTGTCCGGCGCCTGGCCGCGATCTGTGCGCTCCGCGCCGGAGGTGGACGGCTCGCGCGTGTCAAGCTCACCCGGCTCGCTCTGACCCAGGGGCTCATCCTCGGCGCCCGAGGAGCCGTCGAGGAAGTCGTACTCCTGCGGCTCGCGCTCGTCGGGGCGGCTCCTGGCGGGGGCGTCGGTCGAGGCGCCGTTCGACTTGCCCACCTGACGCAGCCGATCGAACAGGTTGCGCCCGCGCCGGGGGCGCAGCGGAGGCAGGCTGACCGACGGGCTACCCGTCTCGCGCAGCCATCCCTCGTGGGTGGCCCGCGGCGCGCACAGCTCACATACGGTGCGACGCTGACCCGCTGCGAGAAACGTCTCCGGGCTCTCGCCCCGCAGCAGTCGCCGCGCGCACACATCGCACTCGATATCGGGCTGGGAGGTGACGATCGACCTTGTTGCCATCATGCGAGGGTAGCCGGGCGCGCTCGAAGGCGCGTCCCGGTGCGCGTCAGGCGTGGCTGGCCGCGCGCTCGTCGGTGGCCCGCTCGACCACCTTCTGTGCGAGGTGGTCGGGGACCTCTTCGTAGCGCAGGAACTCCAGCGTGTACTCCCCCTGACCACCCGTGATCGAGCGCAGGTCGGGCGCATAGGTGAGCATCTCGGCCATCGGCACCTCGGCCTTGATCTCGGTCAGCGAGCCGACCGGCTCCATGCCCTGGGGCCGCCCGCGCCGGCTGTTGAGGTCGCCGATCACTTCGCCCACGGCGGGCTCGGGCACGGACAGCGTCACCAGCATGATCGGCTCCAGCAGGACCGGGTCGGCCTGCTCGAGTGCCTGCTTCATCGCTTGGATTCCCGCCAGCTTGAACGCGATCTCCGAGGAGTCGACGCTGTGGTGAGCACCGTCGAACAGGCTCACCCGCACGTCCTTCACCGGGTAGCCGGCGAGCACGCCGACGTCCATCGCCTCACGAACTCCCTTCTCGACGGCGGGGATGAACGAGCTCGGGATCACGCCGCCCTTGATGCGGTCCACGAACTCGAAGCCGCCGCCCACCGGCAGCGGCTCGATCTCGATGTGGCAGTCTCCGAACTGGCCGCGCCCGCCCGACTGCTTCTTGTGCCTTCCATGGGCGGTTGCCGAGCGGCGGATCGTCTCCTGGTAGGGGACCCGCGGCGGCTTCAGCGTCACCTCGACGCCGAAGCGGTCGCGTAGACGGTCGACGACGACCTCGACATGCACCTGCGAGAGCCCGGCGACGATCTGCTCGCGCGTCTGCTGGTCGCGATGCAGGTCGATCGTGGGGTCCTCCTCCTGCAGGCGGCGCAGGGATGTGAAGACCTTCTCCTCGTCACCCCTGGTCTTCGGCTCGACGGCGAACGCCATCACCGGGGCGGGCAGCGCCAGGCGTGGCATCTCGATCGGCTCATCGCGAGCCGCGAGCCAGTCGCCCGCACGGGTCTCCTTGAGCTTGGCCACGGCGCCGATGTCGCCGGGACCGAACTCCTGGACGTGACGGACCTCTTTGCCGGCGAACACCACGAGTTGGCCGATGCGCTCCTTGGCATGCGCGTGGGTGTTCAGAACGTGGCTGTCGGCGCGCATCACGCCCTGGTAGACCCGCAGCAGGTTGATCCTCCCCGCGAACGGATCCGCCCGGGTCTTGAAAACGTAGGCGAACAGCTCGGACTCCTCGGAGGGCGTCAACTCGATCTCCCCGACCTTCAGCGACCCGTGCTTGACGGGCGAGGGCAGGTCCTCGACGATCGCATCCAGCAGGCGGGATGTGCCGAGGTTGCGCGTCGCCACGCCGCACACCACCGGGAAGATCTTGCCGTGGTTGGTGCCCTCCTTGAGCGCGCCCACGATCTCCTCGTGGGATATCTCCTCGCCCTCCAGGTAGCGCTCCATCAGCGCGTCGGAGACTTCGCACACCTCGTCCATCAGCTTCTCGCGGTACTCCTGCGCGAGCTCGGCCGCCGGCTCGGGTATGGGGATCTCGCTCCAGCCCCCGCGCTCTGGCGGAATCCTGGCGAAAGGCCTTCATGTCGACGAGATCGATCACGCCTTCGACCTCGTGCTCTGAGCCGATCGGGATCTCCGTGGCCACGACGTGCTGGCCGAATGCCTTCTTGAGCTGATCCAGCGCGCGGAAGAAGTCGGCACGCTCGCGGTCGAGCATGTTCACGAACAGCATGCGCGCTATGTCCAGCTCGGCTGCGCGTGCCCACAGGCGGCTCGTGGAGACCTCGACGCCCATCACCGCGTTCACCACGAACACGGCCGACTCGCACACCCGCAGCGCCCCCAGCGCGTCGGCCACGAAGCTCGGCTCACCGGGAGTGTCGATCAGGTTGATCTTGCGATCTCGCCATTCAAACGAGCTCAGCGATGCCGAGATCGACATCTGCCGCGCCTGCTCGTCGGGGTCGGAGTCCGACACGGTGCTTCCGTCGGGTACCGAGCCCAGCCGGCTGGTCGCCCCAGCCTCGAACAGCAGCGCCTCGTGCAGCGAGGTCTTGCCGGACCCGCGATGGCCGACAAGGGCGACGTTCCGAATCTGATCCGCCGGTGGGCGGTCCCCATTGGGTCGCATGCCTTCTCCTTCCTAGCTGTGCGTCCACCATACAGCCCCGCGCACGCCGGCGCCAGGGGCGCCACGGGGGCCACGATCAGCTGACGGCGAGCAGCTCCCACTCCTCGGGCACGCCCTTCAGGCTGTGCATCCCGCGACTCGTCAAACGCGTAGTCCGAGCCGGCGACGAGATCCTTCACGGTCCGTGAGGCGAGCAGCTCACCGGATTCGGCCAGCGCGGCGACGCGGGCGGCGATGTGCACGCCGATCCCGGCGACGTCGTCGCCGCGAAGCTCGACTTCGCCGGTGTGCACGCCGGCGCGGATCGCGATGCCGGCGTCCGAGAGCGACGTGCGCATCGTGTCCGCGCAGCGGAGTCCTCGCACGGGCGCGTCGAACGTGGCGAGCACGCCGTCGCCGGTGCCCTTCACGAGGCGACCGCGGCAGTCGGCGATCGCTGCTCCGGGAGATCTCGTCATGGCGGTCGAGCAGCCGCCTCCAGGCAGCTGTCGCCGAGGCGCGGCGGCGCGAGCCGTCGAGTCGACGATGTCCGTGAACAGCACCGTCGAAAGCACGCGCTCGGACTGCGTCGCGGATCGGGTGGTGGCCGGTCATGAACTCCTCGAGTCAGCGACGAGCACCGGTCTCGAGATCGCCCCATCCGGGCGGGTGGGTATCGCCCTCGAGCTCCACCATCCGCGCTCCGGGGATGTGCTCGGCAAGGTAGCGGCCGAACTCCACGGGAACGAGGCGATCGCCCGTTCGATGCATGACGAGCGTCGGACACTGGATCGAGTCGAGGACGGGGCGCAGATCCATCTCGCGGATCCACCGCCACGAGGCGAGCAGCCCGCTCGGGGTCGTGGACTGGCGCTCGAGGCGATTCACCCAGCGCAGGAAGTCAGGATCGCCGACCTTGCTCGGGACCATGGCGCCGGACGGTGAGCGTCTCCGGAGTCCCCCAGCCGTCCGCCCAACGCGGGAAGAACGCGTCACCGAGCGCCCGGTCGATCCAGGCGAACGAGCCGATACATGAGGAGATGGCTCACGCGCTCGGGGTAGGTCGCGGCGAACATCGCAGCCGTGGATCCGCCCTCGGAGACGCCTCCCAGGGCGACCCGCTCGGCGCCGACCGCGTCGAGCACCGCCGTCGAGGTCGCCGAGGCGGTCGTCGAGCGTGGGCACCCCGGCGTCGCGGATCCGACATGCCCTGGCCGCGCTTGTCATAGGTGACGTAGCGCGCGAACGATGCGATACCGCTCATGAACCGTCGCAGCTCGGGGTCCTCCCATGCCGACCTCGAGATTGGAGACGATCCCCGGCAGGCCGACGAACGTGAGCTCGCCCTCGCCGAACACCTGGTAGGCGATGTGCACATCGCCGTTGCGCGCATACCGCGTCTCGGGAACCCAGGTCGATGACGTCCGGCACCACCGCCATGCGCACAACATACGCGTCCGCGGCTCTCGCCAGCGACGCGACGAGGCCGGCGACACCGGCCTCATGCGGGCGACCCGGCGACATTGCCTCCCGGAAATCAGTCCTCGAAGGACTCCTCCTGCATGCGCGAGCGGAGCCGCAGGACCGCCTTGGTGTGCATCTGCGAGACGCGTGACTCGGTCACGCCGAGGACCTCGCCGATCTCGCGGAGGGTCAGGTTCTCGTAGTAGTACAGCGCGATCACGAGCTTCTCCCGCTCGGGCAGCTTTGCGATCGACTCGGCGATCCTGTCCTTCAGATCACCCACGTCGAGCGCCTTCGCCGGGTCGGGCGCACCGGGATCCTCGATCGTGTCCATCAGCGAGACCTGGTCGCCGCTGAGATCGGAGACGGTCCACAGCTCGTCGAGGGCGACCATCGAGGAGTGCGAGATCGCGATCAGCGATTCGTTCAGCTCGTCGACGGTGATGTCCATCTCGGCCGCGATCTCCTCGTCGGTCGGCGCCCGCTGGAGCGTGTTCTCGAGCTTTGCGTTGGCGCGCTCCACTTCGCGTGCCCGTGAGCGCACGCTCCGGGGCACCCAGTCCATCGAGCGGAGCTCGTCGATGATCGCGCCCTTGATCCGCATGATCGCGTAGGTCTCGAACTTGATGTCCCGCGAGAGATCGAACCGCTCGATCGCCGAGATCAGGCCGACCAGGCCGTAGGAGATCAGGTCGGCCTCCTCGACATGCGGGAGGCAGCCCGGCGGCGGTGCGTCCGGCTACGTACTTGACCAGCGGCGAGTAGGCGACGACCAGCCGCTCGCGAACGCGGCTGTCGCCGTCGGACTTGTATCGCCGCCAGAGTTCGCGCAGCTCGATCGGTTTGACATTCGTCTCCAGGGTAAATTCCCCCCCTGTTCAGGCCCGAGGGTGACTGCGCGCATAGGCGCGTTTCAGCCGGGCGGACTCTACCCGAGTGTAAATCTGGGTGCTGGACACGCTCGCGTGGCCCAGCAGCTCCTGGATGCTCCTCAGATCCGCTCCGCCGTCGAGCAGGTGGGTCGCGAAGCTGTGACGGAGCGCGTGCGGCGAGGATCCGCCGCCCACTCCCACGCGCTCGGTCCACTTTCTGAGCCTGCGTCTGACGTCGCTCGTGCCCAGCGGCCGGCCGGTCTTCGAGAGGAACAGGGCTTCCTCGGGGTGCCGCGCTCCCGGACCGGTCGAGGGGGAGCCTGCCGGCGCCGAGCCTGCGAGACGCGCCGAGGGCGCCGCGAGCGCCTGCCGGGCACGGTCCAGGTAGAGCGCCACGGCCGCCATCGCGGGCTCGCCCACCGGCAGAATCCGCGTCTTTCGCCCCTTTCCCTGCACCCGCAGCTGCTCGGCGTCGTGGTCCACGTCGGAGCGCTTCAGCGAGACGATCTCCTCCGCTCGCAGGCCGCATGAGTAGGCCAGCTCGAACAGCGCGCGATCGCGCAGCTCGAGCGGGCTCGCGGCCGGGATGCCGTCAAGCAGCTGGGCCGCCTCGCGGGCGCTGAGCACGCGCGGCAGGTGCGATGGGCGCCGCGGCGTGGACACCAGGTCGGCCGGATTCTGAGATATCCGCCCGTGCTCACGCTGGGAGCCGAACAGCGCCCGCAGCGCGGCCAGCTTGCGCGCCGTGGTGGTCGGGGCGAGGTTCTGCTCTGACAGATGGGCGATGTAGCGGCGCACGGCCTTCGGACCGACGTCGCCCGGCTCGAGGCCCTTCGCGGTGGCCCAGCCCGCGAACTGCCTGAGGTCCGTCCCGTATGCGCGCCTCGTCCGCTCCGCCGCGTCGCGACGATGCTGGTCCTGCTCGAACAGCTCGAGCGCAACCTGCCAGGCGGCCTCCATCGGCTCTAGTTCGCCGCCCCGGCCCCCGTCGCCCTGCCTGCGCCGCAGGGGCGCCGATCAGCGCGCAACGGCGCCCTCGGCGGCGCTGCCCACGAGCTTGGCGTACTTCTGGATCGCCACGTCCACGTGCTCATCGGCACGGGTCGCGGGCGTGTATGCCTGCAGCCGTTCGGCTATCTGCTCGTCTGACAGCGCGACATCGATGCGGCGTTCGTCCACGTCGATCGTGATCTCATCGCCGTCGGCGAGCGCGCCGATCGGGCCCCCCTTGGCAGCCTCGGGGGCGATGTGCGCCGCCATGAACCCGTGGGTTGCGCCCGAGAAGCGACCGTCGGTGATCAGCGCCAGCGTTTCACCGATCCCCTCACCCACCAGCGCCGCGGTGACCGACAGCATCTCGCGCATGCCCGGGCCCCCGGCCGGGCCCTCGTTGCGGATCACCACCACGTCGCCCTCGACTATCTCGTGGGCGAGCACCGCCGCCATCGCCGCCTCCTCGCCGTCGAACACCCGCGCCGGACCGGTGTGCAGGCGACGCTCGTGGCCGGCGAGCTTGACCACGCAGCCGTCGGGAGCGACGTTGCCGCGCAGGATCGCAAAGCCGCCGGTCGGTTTGAGCGGTTCCCCCAAGGGACGCACGACCGCGCTGGCCCGGCGGTCTCGCTGGCCTCCTCGGCGTGCTCGCCGATCGTCCTGCCCGGTCACCGTCGTGGCGTCCACGTTGAGCAGGCCCATGTCCTTCAGGCGCTTCAGCACCAGCGGCACGCCGCCGGCCTCATACAGCTCGGTCGCCACGTACTGCCCGCCGGGCTGCAGATCGCACAGCAGCGGCGTGCGCTCGGAGATCGCGTCGAACTCGTCGATCTCCAGGGGCACGCCCATTTCCCTGGCGACCGCGAGCAGGTGCAGCACCCCGTTGGTCGAGCCCCCGCTGGTCGCGACGGCCGCGATCGCATTCTGAAGCGCCGGCTTGGTGATCACGTCGCCCACGCGCTGCCCCCTGCCGCAGCACGTCCATCACGAGTTCGCCGCACTGCACCGCCACCTCGAGCTTGCGCCCGTCCTCGGCCGGCACCATCGAGGACCCGGCCGGGGAGATTCCGAGCGCCTCGAATGCCATCGCCATCGTGTTGGCCGTGAACTGGCCGCCGCAGGCGCCCGGCGCCCGGCGAGGCGACCTCCTCGAGATCGTGCAGCTCCTGCTCGGTGATCCGCCCGGACGCGTACTCCCCGACCGCCTCGAACACCTGCTGGATCGTCACCTCGGCGCCCTTGTAGTGACCGGGCCTGATCGATCCCCCGTACAGCATCAGGCCGGGGATGTTCAGGCGCGCGAGCGCCATCACGGTCCCGGGAATCGTCTTGTCGCAGCCCGAGATCGCGACGAGCGCGTCGAAGTGGTGGGCGCTGGCCACCAGCTCGATCGAGTCGGCGATCACCTCGCGCGAGACCAGCGACGCGCGCATGCCCGCGGTGCCCATCGTGATGCCGTCGGAGATCGCGATCGTGTTGAGCTCCATCGGCGTTCCGCCGGCGGCGCGAATGCCCTCCTTCACCTTGGCCGCGAGCACCCGGTTGTTGAAGTTGCAGGGCATCGTCTCGATCCACGAGTGCGCGACGCCCACGATCGGCTTGGCGAGGTCCTCGGCGGAGTAGCCGATCCCGTGCAGGTAGGCGCGCGCGGCGGCTCGCTCGGGCCCCTCGGTGAGGGCGCGGCTGCGGTGCTTGACGTCGAAGGCCGGTGAGGTGCTCACGCGGCGCGCACGCTGTCGGCCCCGATGCGCGACTCGCTCGCGCTCCCAGCGGGCGAGGCGGAGGAGGTCGCGCCGGACGGTCTCCGGGTCGATCTGGCGCCCGGGGAGGTGCATGTTGGCATCGGCGATCAGGCGACGCTCGTCGGCGGTGAGCGCCATCCACTTGGCCAGCACATCGTCGGAGTCCGGCAGGCGGGCGCTGCCGTAGGGCTTGGAGTGATCGGGAAACGCCACGCAGTACTCGTTCAGCAGCGCGCCCGTGCCGGGCACGTAGGCGACGATCGGGCGGTGCGGGTAGATCAGGTAGGCGTAGGACGCGCCCTCGGCGTGCCCGCGCTGCCCCCACGCCCGCGCTCGCCTCGAGGGCCGGCTCGCCGCCCACACCCTCCGCGTCCGCGAGCCGGACCGTGGGACCGTCCGTGCTCGCCGCCGCCCGCCCCACACGCGCAGGAAGCCCAGGTCGCGATACATCGCCCAGTCCTCCTCGTCGATGCACGTGCGCAGCAGCGCGCGGGCGCGCTGCTCTGCACGACGCTCGCGGCCCGGGTCATAGCCCGTCTCGGTGGCCTGGCGCCTGCGCGCCGACGCGAGCGCGCGGCGACGCGCCACCGCACCGGCGAGCCGGGGACGGGTGAGCTCTGAGAGAAGCGCGACGAGGACGATCGCGGCGGTGCCCAGCGCGAGCGCCACGAGGACTACCGCGCCGTCCGTGGCGCTCCGCCGGCAGCGCGCGGGAAGAAGATCACGCGCTCGGCGTCCCGCGGCACCTCGTCGAAGCTCCGCACGAACTCGGCCTCACGGCGCCCACCACCGGTCTCGGTGGGAACGGCCGCCCACATGCCGGCGTCGAGCTCGCGGCGGAAGGCCTCGATCAGCTCCCGCTCCTGCTCGGGCATCTCCACGTCGCCCTCCGCGAGCACGATCTCACCATGACCCGGCTTCAGACGCAGCAGCTTCATCGCTCTGGATTATGGCAAACGGGCTCGGACGCGTCGGCCCGGCACCCGCCGTGACGGCGAGTGCGGCCCGGGCATGCGCCGCGCGTTGAGCTAGGCTGAAGCGGAGCGATGAGGCTCGCTCCCTGGGTCGAGGACACGGTCTGAGACCCGCAACCGCGGCGGTGCCGCTGATGGCCTCTACGACAACGTCCAACGACGCATCGTGGAGGTACACCGTGGAAGCCATCCAACTCGCAGCGATCCTCGTCGGCGCAGCGCTGCTGGCCAGCATGATCTCGGTCGAGGTCGGCATCTCGGTCGCGCTGGTCGAGCTGACATTCGGGGTCGCGCTCGGCAACATCTTCAACCTCGATCCGAACCAGGGCTGGCTCGTGTTCCTGGCCGGCTTCGCCTCTGTCGTGCTCACGTTCCTGGCGGGAGCGGAGGTCGACCCCGATGACTTCCGCGAACGCTTCGCCGCCTCGATCGGCATCGGCGTCGTCTCGTTCGCCGGACCGTTCGTGACCGCCACGCTCCTTGCGATCGGCCCGCTCGGCTGGACGACCAAAGCCTCGTTGATCGCGGGCACCGCCCTGTCCACGACCAGCCTCGCCGTCGTCTATGCCGTGCTCGTGGAGACGGGCCTGAACACGGTCCGCGTCGGCAAGCTGATCATGAGCGCCTGCTTCGTGACCGACATGTGCACCGTGATCGCGCTGTCGGTCATCTTCATCAAGCCGACCGCATGGCTGGGAGTCTTCCTCGCCGTGTCGGTGGCGCTGATCGTGCTGCTGCCCAAGATCTCGCCGTGGTTCTTCGCGCGCTACGGCGATCGCGTGATCGAGCCGGAGATCAAGCTCGTGTTCGCGATCCTGCTGGTCCTGATGGTCCTGGGCAAGCTGGCGAACAGCCAGGCCGTCCTGCCCGCGTTCATCCTCGGTCTGGTGATGTCGCGCCACTACCAGCGCCACCAGGAGGAGCAGCGGCGCCTGCGGGTCGTGGCGTTCGCATTCCTCACCCCGTTCTTCTTCCTGCGCGGCGGCATGAACGTCTCGCTGGCGGCGGTGTTCGCGAATCTGGGCATACTCGCAGTGCTCTTCGCCGCGAAGATGGTGCCCAAGCTGGGACTCGTGTACCCGCTGGCCCGCCGCCACACCGGCCCCAACGCGATCTTCACGACGCTCCTGATGAGCACGGGCCTGACGTTCGGCACGATCAGCGCCCTGTACGGCCTGACGGCGCACATCATCGACCGGACACAGTTCTCGCTGCTCGTCACCGTCGTCGTGCTGTCCGCGATCGTCCCGACCGCCATCGCGCAGCGCTGGTTCTCGCCGCTGGGGTCAAGCGCCCACCCCCACGGCGCGGTTCCGCCGGAGCCCTCGGAGATCCTGATCGGGGAGCAGCCGGCGTCCTGACCGGCCGCCCTACAGCGAGCGCATGCGGGCGAGCGGGAGAACATCCACCGGGCCCGCCCCCTGGCCGAGGTCGCGCAGGCCGTTCATCACGGCCTCGCCTGCAAGGGCGCGAGCCGTCCGCGCGGCCTGCAGCGGGGAGTGGCCCAGCGCCAGCTGGGCGGCGAGAACCGAGGAGTGCGTGCAGCCGGAGCCGTGAGCCGCGCCGTCCGGATAGCGCTCGCCCGCGATCTCAACGGCCGGTTTCTCCTCACCCGCCTGCAGGAACAGGTCGACCGCGCGCTTGCGATGGCCGCCGGTGACGACGACCACGCTCGGCCCCAGCGCGAGCAGTGCGCGGCCGACGGCCTCGGCTTCCCCGTCCTTCTCCTGATCGCTGTCGCCCGGCCAACCGGCCAGCAGGCGCGCCTCGAGCAGGTTGGGGGTGAGCACCGTGGCACGCGGCAGGATCTCGGAGACGAGAGCCTCGTGGGCCTCTGGATCGAGCAGCCGCGCGCCCGACTCGGCCACCATCACCGGGTCCACGACCACCGGGGTGTGAGCGGGCAGCTCGTCGAGCGCGCGGGCGACGGCGAGCGTGACCTCGCTCGTGCCGAGCATCCCCACCTTGACGGCGTCCACGCCGATGTCCTCGATCACCGCGCGCACCTGGGCGGTGACGACGTCCGCGGGCAGCGGGTGGATCACCGACACACCGACCGTGTTCTGGGCCGTGATCGCGGTGATCGCCGTCATCCCGTGCACCCCGCAGCGCGCGAACGCCTTCAGATCGGCCTGCACGCCCGCGCCGCCGCCGGAGTCCGAACCGGCGATGCTCAGCGCCGTGCGCGTGCGCGCCGGTCCTTGATCGGTCGCGCTGGGGCGGGTGGATGCGGGTCGGTCCGGGTGAGGCAACTCCACCTCCGTGGAGGAGGTTCAGCGGGCTGCATCGGGGCGAGGGCGCCTCGGGAAGATCGAATAGCTCCCGATGGCCGTCACCAGCAGTCGCCCGTCCTCGGCGTGGACCGCGGATTTCATTACGCCCGTCGTCCGATTGCGCCTGTCGAGCTCCGAGGTGCAGGTGATCTCGCCCTCGGTCGCCGTCTGGATGTAGTTGATCGAGATGCTGATCGTCGCGATGCGCTCGTCCTTGGTGGTCTGCGCCCACAGCGTCGAGCCCATGCAGTAGTCGACCAGCGCGTAGGTCACCACGCCCGAGAGCAGTCCTCCGGCGTTGATGAGCTCCGGGCGGATCTGAAGGCTGACCGTCTGGGGATCACTCCAGCGCATGCCCATGAAACCGGTGACCCCGTCGATCGCTCCGGGGCCTCTACCGCGGGCTGCCTTTCCCGAGCCATCCGATGCCCCGGTCGACTGATCGCCCGAGTCCTCGCGGTCCTCGGGGCCTGCAGCGGTCTCGCTCACCGGTGAGAGGCTACGCGAGCGGCGGCCGGGGTGCTCCCGCGCATGCGCCTGCCACAGGTTGGCCACGAAATGTGCACCGTCTCGTCACAAAGTGCGCTGTCCGGTCACGAACATCGCCCTAACGTGACCTCTTCGTGCACGCCGCGCAGCCTCCACAGCGATTCACCCGCCCACCGTCCAGCGGCCGTCCGACCGATGCACGCCGCACGCTCGGACGCCTCGGCGAGGAGCTGGCGGCTGCCCACCTGATCGGCCTCGGCTACTCGGTGCTCGCCCGCAACGTCCGCACCCGCCACGGAGAGATCGACCTGATCGTGTTCGACGGAACCGCGCTCGTGTTCGCCGAGGTCAAGACCCGCCGCATGAACGCCGTCGCGGGGCCGCGCCGCTCAGATCAGCAGCCGCTGGCCGGGCTGGGAGGGCGACAGCGAGCGCGCCTGCGGCGCCTGGCGGCGGCGTGGCTGAGCGATGAGCAACGAATCCGCCCCGCTGCCCGCACGATCCGCTTTGACGCGATCGGCGTCACGGTTGACCACAGGGACAGGCTCCTGCGCATCGACCACCTCGAAGGCGCATGGTGAGCGCTCCGAGGAAGGCATCTCCTCCTTCGCCTCATCCCAGGAACACCCCCGACAGCACAGCGTTGCCCCCGGCCAGGCAGGTGACCGTGATCGAGACGCTGCCCCCGGCCGCGACGCTGACCGGCACGGAGACCCACACGCCGTGCGCTGAAGTCGCTCGAGAGCGCCACGCTCTGCCCGTTGACAGAGATGACCTCGCGCCGCCCGGTGGCATCCCAGTCCACCGCATACAGGCGCAGGGTGCCCGAGTAGGCTTCGTTGAAGCTCAGTTTCAGCTTGATTTCGTTGGCGTCGTAGTAGGTGGCGGCGATGCGCGTCGATTTGTCGGGGCTCTGCAGCGCGCGCACGTTGCTGTTGGGCCCCGCCCAGGTGTAGCGGCTTGCCTGTTCGACGGTGAGGGTCGCTTTGGGCAGTTCGGTCAGATCGCTTTCCCCGTTCCAGCCGGCGAGGGTCATAGCCGGCTGAGCCGTAGGCGCCCGCCCAGGTGCCCTGCGGGGCGCTTGCCACGCGTGGCGGCGGGGGGAGCGCCCGCGTTGCCGAGGAAGAGGCCCGAGAGCACAGCGTTGCCGCCCGCGAGGCGCGTGACCGTGATCGAGACGGTGCCCCCGGCGGCCACGGTGACCGGGAAGCCGACCCATGCGCCTTGACTGAAGTCGCTGCCGAGCACGGCGGTCTGACCGTTGACCGTGATGATCTCGCGGCGCCCCGCCGCATCCCAGTCGACGGCGTAGAGGTGCAGTTCGCCGGTATAGGCTTCTTTGAAGCTCAGCTGCAGCTGGATCTGGTTTGAGTCGTAGTAGGTGCCGGCGTTGCGGATGCTGTGCCGGGGCGTCGCTCAGCGCACGGGCGTCCGTCGTGTTGGCGCCCACTGATAGCGGCTCGCCTGCTGAGACGGTGAGCGAGGCGTTCGGCATGTAGGTGAGATCGCCCGCCGTCCCGTTCCAGCCGGCCAGGGCATAGCCGGCGGAGCCGAACGTGTTCACCCATTTGCCCTGCGGAGCGCTTTCCACTTTGGGCGCGCCGGGGGAGTGCCCGCGTCGCCGAGGAAGATCGCCCGAGAGCACCGCGTTGCGGCCGGAGAGTGCGGCTGACCGTGATCGATCACCGTCCCCCCCGCGGCTGACGCTGACCGGGAGCGACACCCATGCGCCTTGACCGAAGTCGCTGGAGAGCACCGCGCTCTGCCCGTTGACCGAGATGATCTCGCGCCGGTCTGTGAGTCCCAGTCCACCGCGTAGAGGTGCAGGTTGCCCGTATAGGCTTCCTTGAAGCTCAGCTGCAGCTGGATTTCGTTGGCGTCGTAGTAGGTGCCGGCGTTGCGGGTTAGGCCATCGGAGCGCTGCAAGCGCACGCGCGTCGGCGCTGTCGCCGGCCCACTGCCAGCGGCTTCCCTGCTGCAGGGTCGATGGTCGCGTTCGGGTAGGTAGGCGATGTCGCCGCTGGCGCCGTCGAAGCCGGCCAGGTCATAGCCGTCCGTGCCGACGGCGTTCACCCACTTGCCCTGCGGAGCGCTTTCCACCGTGGGGTGCGGGCGGAGCGCCTGCGTCTGCCGAGCAGGATGCCCGAGAGCACGGCGTTGGGACCGGCCGTGCGGGTGACCGTGATCGGGACGGTCTGGCCGGCCGCGGCTTCGATCGGGAAGGAGACCCACGCGCCTGCGCTGAAGTCGCTCGACAGCGTGGCGCGTCTGCCCGTTGACGGAGATCACCTCGCGGCGCCCGGCCGAGTCCCAGTCCACCGCGTACAGGTGCAGGTTGCCTTTGAATTCTTTGGTGAAGTGCAGCGGCAGCTTCGATCTGGTTCGGGTCGTAGTAGGTGGCCGCCGCGCGTGTCAGAGCCCGAGGGGCTCTGCAGAGCCCGGGTTTCGGTCGTCTGCGGCGCCCACACGTAGCGGCTGCCTTTGCTGAGCGTGGCCGTCGCACCCGGCAGGTAGCTCACGTCACTGGATCCGTCCCAGTCGGCCAGGTCGTAGCCGGCCGAGCCGAAGGCGCCCACCCAGCTGCCTTCGGGCGCCGTCGTGATCGTGTAGGGCGGGCTTGCGTCCCCGAGCATGATCCCCGACAGCACAGCGGTGCTACCGGCCGTGCGTTTGACGTCTATCGGAAGGGTGGTCCCGGCGGCGACGTTGATCGGGACGGAGGCCCAGGCGCCCTGCGCGAAGCTGCCGCCGGTGAGGCTGGCGCGTCTGCCCGCCCACCGTGATCGTCTCGCGGCGGGCGGTCGAGTCCCAGTCGACCGCATAGAGGTGCAGGTTGCCCTGGTAGGCGTTGGCGAAGTGCAGCTGCACCTGAACTTCGCTCGGGTCGGAGTAGGCGTCCGCGCTGCGCGAGGCACCGCTCGGGCTTTCCAGGGCGCGCGGATCGGTGGTCGCCGACGCCCACGCCAGGCGACTGCCTTTGACGAGCGTGGTCGTGACGCCCGGCATGTTGATCGAGGTCGCTGGATCCATTGAATCCGGCCAGGTCGTAGCCGGCGGCGCCCTTGGCGCCCACCCAGTTGCCCTGCGCCCAGCAGGGCGCGCTCCAGGCTTCGAGGTTCTTGCCCTTCTGCATCGCCATCAGTCCCAGCGCGTTGGCTTCGGCGCAGAACTGGCTCGGCGTCTTCGCGTACTCCACCTCGAACACCGGCTTGCCCGCTTTGACGAACGGCTCGAGCAGACTGCACTCCGAGTACTCGACGCATTCCTCATCGACCGAGTAGTCGAAGTACGGCACGAGTTCGGGAATCTGCTGGGTGTCGCTCTTCAGGGCGATCGACAGCCCGAGCGAGTGCGCCAGGTTGGCAAGCCACTCGTTATAGGTCAGCTGCTGGGCCGCCGTGATCGTGAAGCCCGTGTTGTTCTGCCACCCGTCGACGTTGTCGGCCTCGATGCCGTCGAACCCCTTTTCCTTGCACAGCTTGAAGCGGGCTTCCATCAGCGGCTCGATGATCGACAGCTTCGTGATGTCGAGCCACTTCTCTTCGGTCCACCCGGGATCGGCTTTGCCGATGACCGACGCCGGGAACTTGCTGGCGTCCGGACGCCATCCCTCCCACGTGCCGGCGTCCATGTAGCAGATGACGTGACGGCCCTGCGCGTGCAGCGAGGCCACGACCGGGGCTTCGTTTTCGTACAGGTCGATGTCGTAGACCGACGCGTCCACGGTCTGATCGATCGGCACGCTCAGCTGCCACTGCCACGTGGCGTTGACGGGTGCGGTCCAGTAGCCGGCGGCCCCTGCGAGCTGGGGTGCCGCGAATGCCCCGAGCACGAACACGCACGACAGCAGAGCGAGGAGCCCGGCCCGTCTCCTGCCCGCGCGACGGCGAGCGGGCGCACCCCCCGCTGCCGGCCCGGCTTCGAGGGCCTCGCGGAATCGGCTCTCAGCGGTCGCCACTGTTGGATCGACGCGAGAAGGGTTGGATGGATTCGAAGACGGTCGCATGCAGTCGAGTAGGGCCAGATAGGCATGAGTAGTCTCACCGCACCGAGCCCCAGCCGCAATGGGTCATGTGCCCCCTGCCCGTTCAGGCCCTGAACTCCCTCGCGTGCCCGCGACGCTCACATCGGCAGCGCGCCTGCGGCGCGGGGCGGGCGCTCAGACCGCGGTGTTGAGCGGCAGCTGCTGATAGGCGAGCGACTGAAAGGACATCCTGTGCAGGGGCGAGACGCCCTGGCGGAGGATCGCCTCGCGGTGCACCGGCGTGGAGTAGCCGACGTGCTCGGCGAAGCTCCAGCCCGGGTGCAGAGTGTCGGCGTGGCGCATGTAGCGGTCGCGGGTGACCTTGGCCACGATCGAGGCCGCCGCGATCGCGGCGCTCGTGGCGTCGCCGTCGACGATCGCGCGCTGGGGGCGCCCGAACTCCGCCACCGAGAAGCCGTCGACGAGGCACAGCACGTCGCCCGGCGACTCCGGCGGTCACCCCGCAGCATGGCATCGCGCAGGGCGGCCAGGTTGGTCTTGTGCAGTCCGCGCTCGTCGATCCCGCGCACGCAGCGCGAGACGACCACGACACGAGCGGCGCTGCGCAGCACCAGCGGGTACAGCTCCTCGCGCGCCTCGGGGGTGTGCTGCTTGGAGTCGTTGAGCGCGCCCAGCGAGCGCAGCTCGCGGGTGGTCAGCGCCTCGTAGTCGAACAGGACGCCCGCCGCGACCAGCGGCCCGGCCAGGCAGCCGCGCCCGGCCTCGTCGGCGCCGGCGACCAGGCGAACGCCGAGGCGGCGGTCGAACGCGAACAGCCGGCGCCCGCTGCTCGCCCGGCGCGCGCGGCGTCTGGCGCGCGCCGAGGAGCGACCGTGACGAACGGCCGGCCTGCTCGGGACACCTCGGCAGCGCCGCCGGCGGCCGCGCGACGGCCTAGAGGATCCCGATCCGGTCGGGCGGCCAGTAGGTGGCAAAGGCTCCTCCGATGATCCAACTGGTGGGGACCGGTCCCCAGAACCTGCTGTCGTCGGATTCGCCACGGTTGTCCCCCATCATGAACCAGTGACCGGCGGGAATCCTGATCGGCGTGGGGAAGTTGCACTCGGGGCTCGAGCCGCACTGGCGTATGTAGGAGTCTTTCTCACGCCTGCCGTTGCGGATGACGTGGCCTTCGATGATCGAGATCACGTCGCCCGGTCCGGCGACGATGCGCTTGATGAAGTTCACGCTCGGCCTCTTCCGGCTCCGGTTGCGAGCACGCGGCCCCGCCGATCTTGACCACGTGCGGCGAGCGGCCCGCACGACCTCCTGGTGGCGTCCTTCGGGCGGGTGGAACACGGCGATCTCACCGACGTGGGGTTTGCTGAAGTGCATGCCGATGCGGTTGACCAGCACGCGCTGGCCGATCGACAGCGTCGGCTCCATCGAGCCGCTGGGAATGCGGTAGGGCTTGACGAGGAACGCCTGGATGCCGAGCGCAAGACCGAGTGCGACGGCGACGATCACGACGCAGCTCGACGATCGAGCTCGTGGTCGACTTCGAGCGCTTTGTGCCGCTCGTCACGCCGGCTCGTCGCCGGCGGGAACGCCTCCCTGGGCGTCACCGGCATCGGAGGAGGGATCGGCGTCGTCGCGCGGCCGAGGCCTCGGGCGTCGTCCGTGGCTCGGGGCCGCGGCGGCATCGCGTCCGAGGCCTCGGGGTCCTGCGTGGCCGAGGCCGTCGGTGTCGTCGGCGTCCGGGGCCTGCCGCCTCCTCCGCGGCTGAGGCCGACGGCGTCGTCACTGCCGTCGCCGCCGGCGGCCACGGTGTCCGCCGGCCGGGGCCGCCGCGCCCTCGGGCGTCGGGGTCTCGGTCTCCGTTGCCGAAGCGTCGAGGTCGGCCTGGTCTGCGGCCTCGATGACCGTCTCTCCGGCGGTCATGCCGTCGGCGTCGGTCGCCTCGGGGATCTCGTGGAGCAGGCCGGGCTCGACGGTCTCCTCGGGGCCGATGTAGCGGCGCTCGCGCACGCGCGCACGCTTGCCGACCCGGTCGCGCAGGTAGTAGAGCTTCGCGCGGCGCACATCGCCGCGCGCGGCCAGCTCGATGCGCTCGATCTTCGGCGAGTGCACCGGGAAGCATGCGCTCGACGCCGACGCCGAAGGACTGCTTGCGCACGGTGAACGTCTCGCGCGCGCCGTGTCCCTGGCGCTTGATCACGACGCCCTCGAAGACCTGCACGCGGCGGCGGGTGCCCTCGATCACCTGGAAGTGCACCTTCACGCGGTCGCCCGGCGCAAAGCTGGGAACGCGGCGCAGCTGCGCGCGCTCGATGGTTTCGATGACGCTGCTCATGATCGTGGAGGGAGGGTGCGCCTTGGCGACGGGAAGTCGCGAAGCGGTGTCTGCGGCCGGCGCGGACAGCAATGGTAGCGGACCGCCGTGCGCTCCTCGCCTCACCAGGCGGCCGTGATTCAGGGCTCGCCGCGCTCGCCTGCGGGCCGTCCCCCCGTTCGCGGCTGCGCTCGCGCCGCCAGTCGTCGATCCGCTCGTGGTGGCCGGAGAGCAGCACCTCGGGCACGCGCCAGCCGCGGTACTCGGCCGGCCGCGTGTAGTGCGGATACTCCGGAGCGCCGCCGAGCGCCGCGCTGAAGGACTCCTCGACCGCCGAGCGCTCGTCGCCGAGCGCGCCGGGCAGCTTGCGCAGCACGGCGTCGCACAGGACCATCGCCGCCAGCTCGCCGCCGGCGAGGACGTAGCGGCCGATCGAGATCGACGTCGCTCGCGAAGTGCTCGATGATGCGCTCGTCGAAGCCCTCGTAGCGGCCGCACAGCAGCGTCAGCGCCGGCTCGGCCGCCAGCTCGTTCGCGAGACCGTCGTCGAGCAGCCGCCCGCCCGGTGCCAGCGCGATCACCCGCCGGCGGCCTCGCAGCTCGACCGGGTCGACGCCGTAGTGGGCGCGCAGGGCGCTGTCCAGGACGTCCACGCGCAGCACCATCCCGGCGCCGCCGCCGAACGGGCGTGTCGTCGACCTGGCCGCCGCTGAGCGGGGTGTGATCGCGGAAGTTCACGCACTCGAGCGCGCGATCCCGCCGCGAGCGCGTTGCTCACGTGGCGCTGGGAGGAGAACCACTCAAACCACTCGGGAAACAGGGTGAAGACGTCGATTCTCACGATCGCTCCCCGTCACGCGGAGCGATCCTCCTGCGCGCGGCGGCTCCTCGGCGAGGGCCGAGGAAGTCGAGGTTGACCTCGATGCGCCCCGCGGCGGGATCGACGCGGCGGATCGCGTCCTTGACCATCGGCACCAGCAGCGGCTCGCCGCCGTCGCTCGCGCCGACCTCGAGCGCCTCGCACGAGGGCAGCTCGATCAGCCGGCTGACCGTCCCGAGCAGCCGCTCGCCGTCCAGCACCTCGCAGCCCTCCAGCTCGTGCGCCCACCACTCGCCCTCGGCGAGCGCCGGCGCCTCGCGCCGCTCGACGGTCAGCGCCTGGCCGCGCAGCGCCTCCGCCGCCGGCCGGTCCTCGACCCCCTCCAGGCGCACGATCGGACGCTCGTCGGTTCCGGCGCGGCGCACGATCGCCGCTGCTCCGCCCGGCGACCGTCACGCTCGTGCCGACCGTCAGCAGGCGGGGCCGGGCGCCGGTCACGTAGAAGCTGCCGTCCAGGCCGTGCGGGCGACCGACGCGACCCGCCTGCAGCTCGGGCGCTCCGCCGTCGCCGGCCACCGTCGCCTCCGGATCCACGCTCGCCCTCGCTGCCGAGACTCCGAGCGGCGCGTCAATCGACGATGTCGACGAGCACGTGGCAGCCCTCGCCCGTGGCGGCGGCTTTCACGACGGTCCGCAGCGCGTGCGCGGTGCGCCCGCCGCGACCGATCACCTTGCCGTAGTCGTCGTCGGCGACGCACAGCTCGAGCACGATCGTGCCGTCGTCCTCCTCGAACTGCTCGACCGACACCTCGTCGGGCTCGTCGACCAGGCCTTCGGCCAGGTACTCGAGCAGCCGCCTCGGGGTCTCGCTTCCCATCTCGCTGCGGCAGCTCAGGCCGCTGCCCCGTGGGAGCCGCGGGTGCTGGGTGTCGATGCCCTGGATGCGCAGCAGCTTGCGCACCGTGTCGGAGGGCTGCGCGCCGCGCGCCAGCCAGCTGCGCGCGCGCTCCTCGTCGATCACGATCGTCGAGGGGTCCGTCTGCGCGTTGTAGTGGCCGATCGTCTCGATCACGCGACCGTCGCGGGGCGAGCGCTGGTCGGCGACGACCACACGCCACATCGGGTCCTTCTTGCCGCCCACTCGCGTGAGCCTGAGCCTTACTGCCACGTTTTCCTCTCTGGGCCGGTTGCCTGCGTCGAGCTGCAAGCAGAGAGCTTAGACGGTGCGCCTGCGCCGAGGCCGGCCCCTGCGCACGCTCAGCGCGCGTCGCGCATCAGCGCGCCGATGTCGGGCATCTTGCCGCGGCCCACCTGGCGCATCACCTTGCGCATCTGGCCGAACTGCTTGACCAGCTGGTTGACCTGCTGCACGTTGGTGCCCGATCCGCGCGCGATGCGCAGCCGGCGCGAGCCCTTGATCAGCTCGGGGCGGCGGCGCTCTTCGGGGGTCATCGAGAGGATGATCGCCTGGATGCGGTCGAGCTCGCGCTCGTCCACCTTCAGCGTTCTGCAGCTGCGCCCCCGCGAGCCCGGGGATCATCCCCAGCAGGCTCGTCAGCGGGCCCATCCGCCGGATCGTCCGCAGCTGCTCGAGGAAGTCGTCGAGCCCGAACTCGTTGCGGCGCAGCTTGCGCTCGAGCTCGACGCGCGTCGTCCTCGTCGAACTGGCGCTCGGCCTTCTCGATCAGGCTCATCACGTCGCCCATGCCGAGGATCCGCTGGGCCATGCGGTCGGGATGGAAGCGCTCGAACTGCTCGAGCTTCTCGCCGGTGGAGGCGAACAGGATCGGCTTGCCGGTGACCGCCTTGACCGACAGCGCCGCGCCGCCGCGGGCGTCGCCGTCGAGCTTGCTCATCACCACGCCGTCGAACTGCACCGCCTCGGCGAACTGCTCGGCGACGTTGACGGCGTCCTGGCCGGTCATCGCGTCGACGACGAGCAGCACGTCGTGGGGCTTGACCGCGCCGCGGATCCGCACGAGCTCGGCCATCAGCTCCTCGTCGACGTGCAGGCGACCGCTGGTGTCGACGATCAGCACGTCCTTGCCCTCCTCGCGTGCGCGCTCCAGCGCCCACGCGGCGATCTCCACCGGGTCGCGATCGGTCCCCTGCTCGTACACCTCCGCGCCCGCCTGGGCGCCGACCTTCACGAGCTGCTCGACCGCCGCCGGGCGATACACGTCGCACGCCGCCACCGCCACCGCGAGGAGTGCTCCTCGCGCAGGTGCCGCGCGAGCTTGGCCGTGGCGGTCGTCTTGCCCGAGCCCTGCAGGCCCGCCATCAGGATCACCGTCGGGCGGCCGCGGAGAGAAGCTCAGCCCGGCCGAGGCGCCGCCCATCAGCGCCGTCAGCTCCTCGGCGACGATCTTCACGACCTGCTGGCCGGGGTTCAGCGCTGCCGATCGATCTCCGCGCCCAGGCAGCGCTCCTTCAGCTGGGCGGTGAACTCCCTGACGACCTTGAAGTTGACGTCCGCCTCCAGCAGCGCGAGGCGGATCTCGCGCATCGCCGCGTCGATGTCCTGCTCGGTCAGCGTGCCGCGGTGGCGGACGTCGGAGAGCGTGCTCTGCAGCTTCTCGGCGAGCGAGTCGAACATGGACGTCTGATTCTCGCAGCCGCCGCGCGCGTGCCCGGCGCGGTCAGGCCGCCGTCAGGCGTCCGCGGCGGGCGGCGGTGCCGGCGGACGGACGGCTCGGCGGCCCGTCGGCTGCCTCGCCGCCGCCGCGCCAGCGCCTCGCCGATGCCGCCGAACGCCTGGGCGAACTCGGAGGGCACGACGAACACCTTGTTCGCGTCGCCTTCGGCCAGCTGCGGGAGCATCTGCAGGTATTCGTAGCTCAGCAGCTCGCGGTTCGGTTTGCCCTCGTGGATCGCTTTGAAGACCGTGTCGATCGCCTTCGCTTCGCCCTCGGCGCGCAGGATCGCGGCCTGGCGCGCGCCCTCGGCGTCGAGCACCGCGGCCTGCTGGGCGCCCTCGGCGGTGAGCACCGCCGCCTGCTTGGCGCCCTCGGCGGTGAGGATCTGGGCCTGCTTCTCGCCTTCGGCGGTGAGGATCGCGGCGCGGCGGTCGCGCTCGGCGCGCATCTGCTTCTCCATCGCCGTCCTGATGTCCGCCGGCGGGTCGACCGACTTGATCTCCACGCGGTTGATGCGGATCCCCCACTTGCCGGTCGCCTCGTCGAGCACCACGCGCAGCTCGGTGTTGACGTTCTCGCGGGCGGTCAGCGTCTCCTCCAGCGTGAGGCCGCCGATCACGTTGCGCAGCGTCGTCACGGTCAGCTGCTCGATCGCCTGCAGCGGGTTGGCGATTTCATATGTCGCCGAGCGCGGGTCGGTGATCGTGAAGTACAGCACCGTCTCGATCCCCACGACCACGTTGTCTTCGGTGATCACCGACTGCGGCGCGAAGTTGACGACCTGCTCGCGCAGGTCCACGAGCGGCTTCACGCGGTCGATGAACGGCGTGACGATCGTCAGCCCCGGCTCGAGCGTGCGGCTGTAGCGACCGAGCCGCTCGACCACCCCCGCCCGCGCCTGCGGGATCACGCGGATCGTGCGCGCGGCCACGACCAGCACGAACAGGACGACCACGGCGATGACGATGAGAGCGACCATTGGACGGTTCCTTCCGTTCCTCTGAGCTAGCTCGGTCGAGCGTCAGTGCATCACGAGCGCGGTCGCGCCCTGATTTCGACCACCTCGACCCGCTCGCCGGCGTCGATCACCTCGTCTTCGTCGTAGCTGCGCGCGGTCCACACCTCGCCGTCGATCTTCACGCAGCCCACGCCCTCGTCGTTGGCGATCCGCTCGAGCACGATCGCGCGGCGGCCGATCAGCGCGGCGGCGCCGGTGCGGATCGACGGCGGCAGCCGGCGGTGGCGGCGCGCGACCGGGCGCAGCGTCGCGAACACGATCCCCGAGGCGGCCAGGAACACGATCGCGCTGAGCAGCGGCGCCCACGCCGAGCAGGCTCACGACCGTGGCGAGCGCCGGCGCCGAGCGCGAACGGGGCGAGGTAGAAGCCGCCCTGGTGCATCTCCCCCACGCCGAGGACGCGCGGCCGCCACCAGCCAGATGACCCACGTCCATGCGCCTTGAGGTTATCCCGTCCGCTCGGCGATCAGCGCGCGCGCGAAGTCCTCCGCGTCGAACGGGCGCAGGTCCTCGACCGACTCGCCCACGCCGATCAGCTTCACCGGCAGGCCGAGCTCGCGCGCGATCGCCAGCGCGATGCCGCCGCGGGCGGTGCCGTCGAGCTTGGTCAGCACCACGCCGGTGACCTCGGCGGCCTCGGCGAACAGCTTGCGCCTGGCGCAGCCCGTTCTGGCCGGTCGTCGCGTCGATCGTCAGCAGCGTCTCGTGCGGGGCGCCCTCCAGCTGGCGGGCGATCACGCGGCGCACCTTTGCCGAGCTCGCCCATCAGGTCGTCCTGGGTGTGCAGCCGCCCGGCGGTGTCGACGATCACCACGTCGACCCCGTCGCTGCGCGCCTGCGCGATCGCCTCGAACGCGACGGCGCCCGGGTCCGAGCCCTCCGGGCCGGTCACGATCTCACACCCCGCGCGCTGCGCCCAGCCCTCGAGCTGCTCGGCGGCCGCCGCCCGGAACGTGTCCGCGGCGCCCAGCAGCACGCTGCGTCCGAGCTCCTGGCGCAGGTGCCAGGCGAGCTTGCCGATCGTGGTCGTCTTGCCCGTGCCGTTCACGCCGACCGCCATGATCACGGTCGGCTCGGGCCGCAGGTCGATCCGCGCCGTCGCCCACGCGCGCCGTCTCCGCCAGCAGCTCGATCAGCCGCTCGCTCAGCGCCTCGCCGCCCTCGATCTTGCCCTCGCTCGCCTCGGCCTCGAGCGTCGCCCACGACCGAGGCGGTCGTGCTCGCGCCCACGTCGGCCATGATCAGCGCCTCCTCCAGCCGTTCCCAGGTCTGCTCGTCGAGCACGCCGAACAGCGTCGCCTGGATCTCCGAGCCGAGCGCCTGGCGGGTCTTCGACATGCTCTCGCGCAGGCGCCGGAAGAAGCCGCTGCGCCGCCGCGCCCGCTGCCGACTCGTCCTGGCCGCTCGGCGCCATCCGCGACTCGCCGGGCCGCGGCGGCCTCGGCGGTGATGAACAGATCGCTCCAGTCGCGCGCCACGGGCCGGGCGACGATAGCAGCGGCGTCAGGCGACCTCTGCCACCTCGCGACCTCCTCGCGTCCTCGCTCGGCGGGCAGGCGGCGCGAGAGCACCTTCGAGACGCCGTTCGCCGCCCATCGACACGCCGTACAGCCAGTCGGCGGCCTCCATCGTGCGCTTCTGGTGGGTGATCACGATGAACTGGGCCCGGTCGGAGTAGCGGCGCAGCAGCGCGAGGAAGCGATCGAGGTTGAGATCGTCGAGCGCCGCCTCGACCTCGTCGAGGATGTAGAACGGGCACGGGCGCGCGAGGAACACCGCGAACAGGAAGGCGAGCGCCGTCATCGACTTCTCGCCGCCGGAGAGCAGCGACAGGCGCTTGGTCGACTTGCCGGCCGGCGTGATCTCGATCTCCACGCCCAGCAGGTCCTCCTCGCTTGTTCTGGAGCGACTCGGCCTCTGCCTCGGCGGCCGCTTCGGCATCGGCGTCGCCGTCGCCGGCGTCGACCGCGGCGGCGTCGCCGTTGCTCGACGCATCGCGCCGCCAGGGACTGGCCGCCGAGCACCGGCGCGGGCGCCTGCTCCTCGCGCACCAGCCGCAGCCGGCCCGAGCCGCCGGGGAAGACGTCGCCGACGCAGCTCCTCGAAGTTGCGCGCAGCCGCTCGAAGGTCTCCTTGAAGCGTCTCCTGGATCTGGCGGTCGGTGTCCGGATCACGGTGCGCAGCTCGCGCAGCGCCGTCTCGAGGTCGGCGCGGCGCCCCTCCATCTCCTCGACGTGCGCCAGGGCCTCGGCGTACTCCTGCTGCGCCAGCGGGTTGACCGGGCCGAGCTGCTCGCGCCGGCGCTCCAGGCGCTCCACGCGGGCGCGCAGGGCCTGCGTCTGCTCCTCATCCAGGGCCTCTGCGCGGCTCCGCGGCATCGAGGCCCAGCCGCGATGCGATGCTCGCTCACCTCGAGCTCGGCCTCGCCGGCCTGGTCGCGCAGGCGCTGGGCGGCGACCTCGGCGGCGGTCACGACCTCGCCGGCGCCGCGCAGCCGCGCCTGGATCTCCGCCTCCTGGCCGGCACACTCGCGCAGCTCTCCCGCCATCTCCTCGCCGGCGGCGTGATCGCGGGCGAGCTCCTCCTCGAATGCCACGATCCGCTGCTCGACCGCCTCGGCGGCATCCGCCAGCGCAGCGGCGAGGCGGGTCGCGAGCGGCAGCAGCGCGGTGTCCGCGGCGTGCTGGGCACGCAGCCGCTCGGCGCGGCCGAGGCGCTCGGCCCGCTCGCGCGCCATGTGCTCGGCCTGGCGGCGCTCGGCGTCGAGCTCGCCCTGGAGTTTCGCCCGGCGCACCGCCAGCGGCCCCTGTTGGGATGCGGCGCGGCGCTGCTCGATCAGCCATTCGGTGCGGTCCTGCTGCTCGCCCGCCTCGGCGCGGCGGCGCTCGGCCTCGCGCAGCGCCGCATCGGCCTCCTCGCGAACATCCTCGGCGGCCCGCACGCCCTTCAGCGCGTACTCGACCACGCCCCGGGCGACACGCTCGGCCTGGGCCGCCACCTCGCCCGCCGCCACCCGGCGCTCGCCCTCATCGCGCCCGGCGATGATGCGCTCGACGCCGTCCGCGAGCACCCGGCGGACCTCCTCCCAGGTCGTGGACCACACACTGCCCGCGCGCGCCTTCTCGATGAGCTCTTCGGCCCGCTCGCGCGCCTGGCGGGCGAGCGAGCAGCTCGCCGTCGAGCTCCTGCACGCGGGCACGCTCCGCCTCCCGCGCTCCTTCGAGCTCCTCGAGCTCCCCCTGCGTCTCCCTGACGCCTCTGCTCGATCTCGGCGAGCTCCGCCTCGAGCGTCGCGATGCGTGCCGCGCTCACGCTCGCGGCCGAGCGGTCCGCCTGCTCTCCGCCGCCGCCCTGGCCGTCTCGGCCGGTCGCGTCCTTCAGCGACTCGAGCTCCAGCTCGACGCGCTGAATCCGGCCCTCGAGGGCCTCGGCGCTCGCGCCGACCTGCTCGCCGCGCAGCCCCAGGCGCTCGCGTGCGGAGCGGGCGTCGTAGACGCGGCGCGCCAGCGCGTCGTGGCGCTCGGCGCGCTCCGTGCAGCGCCCGCTCGGCCAGCGCCCGGCGCTCGACCATCGCCTGCGAGCTCGGACTCGATCCCGCGCCCGCGCTCGCCGCGCGTCGCGCGACGCTCGCCTCGGCCTCCGTCAGCTCCGCGGTCCGCGCGCGCGAACGCGTCGCGCGCCAGCTCCCAGCGCGCCTCGAGCATCTGGCGCTCCAGCCGCTCGTGCAGCTCCGCCGCTTCGGCCTGGCGCTTGAGCGGGCGCAGGCGCGTGCGCGCCTCGCGCTCCACGTCCAGCGCGCGGTCGAGGTTCTCCTGGGTGCGCTCGAGCTTCAGCTGCGCGCGCCGCCGGCGCTTGCGGTGCTTGCCCAGCCCCGCCGCCTCCTCGATCAGCAGCCGCCGGTCGCGCGGCTTGGAGGTCACGATCTGCTCGACGCGGCCCTGGGAGATGACCGAGTGGGTCTCCTTGCCGAGGCCCGTGTCGGACAGCACCTCGATCACGTCGGTCAGGCGGCAGCGCGCGCCGTTCAGCCGGTAGCCGCCCTCGCCCGTGCGATCCAGGCGCCGCACGATCGAGATCTCGCTGAGCGGCAGATCGACGGTGCCGTCGGAGTTGTCGAGCACGATCTCCACCTCGGCCGCGCTGCGTGGCCTGCACGCCCCGGCCGCCGCCGAAGATCACGTCCTGCATCGACTGGCCGCGGACCGCCAGCGGCGACTGCTCGCCCATCGCCCACAGCACCGCGTCGGTGACGTTGGACTTGCCCGACCCGTTCGGGCCGACGACGACGCTCACGCCCGGGCCGAAGTCCAGGCGGGTGCGCTCGGGGAAGGACTTGAAGCCCTTCAGCGTCAGCGACTTCAGGCGCACGCCGGACCGCCTGCGATGGCATCCTGCGCTCCGGCACTAGCCTCGAGCGCCTCCACCGCCTCGCGCGCGGCCTCCTGCTCGGCGTGCTTCTTGCTCCTGCCGCTGCCGCTGCCCAGGTCCTCGCCCGTCGACGCGCGCCACCACCATGTAGGTGCGCTCGTGCGGCGGCCCGTCCTCGCTCGGTGATCTCGTAGCTGACCGACCGCACCGCGCCGGGCCAGCAGCTCCTGCAGCGCGGACTTGAAGTCCACGGGGTGCTCGAGCGCCTGCTCGATCTCCGGCGCTGAACGCCTCCACCACCGCTTCGGCGGTGCGCTCGTAGCCGGCGTGCAGATAGCAGGCGCCGATCACCGCCTCGATCACCGACGCGAGCACCCGCTCGGTCTCCACCAGCGCCGCCGCGTTCTCCCGCACGCCCGCGGGCGCCGCCGCGCGCAGCCGCTCGGGCAGCGCCAGCCGCTCGGCGACCGCCCGGCAGGACACGCCGGAGACCGCCTGCGCGCGGATCTTCGTCAGCCGCCCGGCGCCGAACCGCTCGGCCTCCAGGCGCGGATACAGATGCGTGGTGACCGCCAGCGCCGAGCACGCTGTCGCCGAGGAACGCCAGGCGCGCGTAGGAGTCGCTGCGCCGCTCGCTCCAGGAGGCGTGCGTGAACACCTGGCGCGCGAGCTCCTCGGGCAACTCGTCCAGCAGCTCGTCGAGCAGCATTCATCGCTCCACATCGGCCGTCCCGCGGCTGGTGGGCCAGCACGAAGTCGACGGCCTGTCCCGACCGTCAGGATCTGCGCCGCCTGCTCGTCGGACATGCGCACGCCGTAGGTGTCCTCGAGCTCCTGCACGAGCGTGTACAGGTCCAGCGAGTCCGCCTCCAGGTCCTCCTTGAAGCGGGTGTCCTCGGCGATCAGCGTCCGGCTCGACGTCCAGCTCGTCCGCCAGATGGGCCTGGATCAGCGCGAACACCTGCTCGCGGTCGTGCGCGCGTCATCGCGCGGCGCACTGCGCGAACGGGTGCGCGACCCGGGCCTGTCTCGGGTACATGCAGCTGCCACGCGGTCGGGGGCGCAGAGAAGCGGTCATTCTGTGCTGCGCAGGCTAGCGGCCGGCGCGGACACGGGCGCCCGCCTGAGCGCTCCGGCCTCGCCGAGCGCGCGCGTGGGTCTGCCCGACGATGTCCTCGCGCGCGCCGCGCTCGGCGCGCAGGATCGCCTGCGCGAAGCCCGTGCCGCGTGAAGCGCCCATGCGGGACGACGCCCAGGCGGCGCAGTCCGAGCAGATAGGCGCCGCCGTGCGCTTCGGGATCGATCTCCTCGCGGAAGCCCCGCAGCGCCGGCGCGCAGCAGCATGCCGCCCAGCTTCGCGCGCGCGGAGGACATCGCCGCATCGCGGACGGCGCCGAGCATCGTCTGGGAGACGCCCTCCATCAGCTTCAGCGCGATGTTGCCGGTGAAGCCGTCGGTCACGATCACGTCCGCCGACGCCCTCCACCACGTCGCCGCCCTCGACGTTGCCGACGAACTCGAACGCGCCGCGTGTCCGCTGCGCGCCCACTCGAGCAGCTCGGCGTGGACCTCCAGCGACCAGCGGGCTGCCGCGCTCGGCCTCCTCGCCGTTGGACAGCAGCCCGACGCGCGGGCGCTGCACTCCGAGCACGATCCGCGACAGCGCCGCGCCCATGAACGCGAACTGCACCAGGTGCTCGCGCCGCGCCTCGACGTTCGCGCCCACGTCCAGCAGCGTCACCGGCCGGCTGCGGCACGGGCAGCGCGATCGCGAGCGCCGGGCGGTAGATGCCGCGCGCGCGCTTGATGTTGAACGAGCCGGCGGCCAGCGCCGCTCCCGTTCCGCCCGCGCACACGAGCGCCTGCGCCCTGACCGTCGGCGACCGCGCGCGCGGCCTGCACGATCGAGGCCTCGGGCGTCGTGCGGGCGGCGCTCACCGGATCGGGGCTCTTGGCGATCGAGACGGGCGCGTCCACCACCTCCACGCCCTCGGGCAGCTCGCCCAGCTGCGCCGGCCGGACCGAACAGGATCACGCGCACCCCCTGCCCCGCCGCGATCGCCGCGCCCGCCGCGACCTCGGCCGGACCGAGGTCCGCGCCGTTGCAGTCGACGGCGACCACCGGCGGATGCGAGCTCCTCGGCCGGGACGGGCGAGGACGAGTGCCCGCGGACGCCACGTCCCCGCTACTCGTCGTCGTGCTCGTGCTCGTGCTCGTGGCTGTGCGCCCGGGCGTCACGACCTCGCGGCCCGCGTAGGTGCCGCACACCGGGCACACCCGGTGCGGGCCTGCGCGGGCTGTGGCACTGCGGGCACGCGTTCATCGCGGGCGTGCCGATCTTGTGCTGCGCACGTCGCTTGGCGGTGCGGCTGTGCGACTGCTTTTTCTTGGGGACTGCCATCGCGAGCAGAAGGCTACCAGCCCGCCGAGCCGCCTACTCGAGCTTCAGCTCGCGCAGCTTCGCCCAGCGCGGATCCGGCGCGGCCTCGTGGTGGTGCTCGGGGCCGGCGCTCGTTGAGATCGGCCGCGCAGATCGGGACACAGCCCGGCGCAGTCCTCGCGGCAGAGCACCTTCGACGGGCGCCGCCAGCGCGAAGGCGTCGCGCGCCCACGCGGCCAGGTCGAGCGTCTCGTCGCGCACGTACGGGCTCTCCAGCTCCTCGCCTCCGCCGGGCCTGTCGACCTCGCGCGCGTCCACCTCGACGACCGGCGCCGCCTCCTTCAGGCAGCGCATGCACGGTCCCGCGAGCGCGGCTGCGAAGCGCAGCCTGAGCGCGTAGCCGCCGCCCATCATCCGCGAGACGTCGAGCACGACGGGCACGCGCGCGCGGCGCCGCGCGTGTAGCGCTCGCCGCCCAGCGCAGCGGCTCGATCGGCACGTCGAGCTCCAGGCGCCGTCCCTCGCCGGCGCTCAGCCGCAGCCCGGCGAGGTCGAAGTCGTGGGTCTCTGCAGCCATCCTCGCTCCAAGGCTAGCGACGCTCCCGTGCAGGCTCAGGGCTCGCGCGCCCGAGCTCGCGCTTGAGCGACCTTGCCGGTCGCGTTGCGGGGCAGCTCCTCGAGGAACACGACCTCGCGCGGAACCTTGTAGCGGGCGAGGTTCTCCTTGACGTAGCTCCTTGACCGCCTCCTCGCTCAGCTCGGCGCCCGGCGCGCAGCGACGACGAACGCCTTCAGCCGCTGGCCGAACTCCTCGTCGGGCACGCCGATGACGGCGGCCTCCTCGATCTCTCGTGGCTCGGCCAGCAGGTCCTCGACCTCGCGCGGGAACACGTTCTCGCCGCCGCTCACGATCATCTCGTCGTCGCGCCCGTCGACGAACAGCCGCCCGCCGTCGTCGAAGCGGCCGACGTCGCCGGTGCTCATCAGCCCGTCGACGATCTCCTTGCCGCCGCCGCCGGTGTAGCCCTCGAACATCATCTCGTTGCCGACGAAGATCCGCCCGCTCTCGCCCGGCTTCGACCTCGCGGCCGTCGGCGTCGAGCAGCTTGACGACCGTCCCCATCGGCGGCGCGCCCGGCGGTCCCGGGCGCCGCGCGCAGGTCCTCGGGGGTGGCGATCGTCGCCCACGCCACCTCGGTCGAGCCGTACAGGTTGTAGAGGACGTCGCCGAACGCGTCCATCGCGCGCGTCGCCAGCTCGCCGGGCAGCGCCGAGCCGCTGAGCGGCGATCACCCTGCAGCGCGCGCAGGTCGTAGCGCGCGATCGTCTCGCGCGCCCAGCTCCAGGATCCGCTGCAGCATCACCGGCACGACCGCCAGCGCGCTCGCGCGGTGTTCGGCGACGGCCCTGCAGCGTCTCCTCGGGGTCGAACTTGCGGCGCAGCACGATCGTCGAGGCGAGCGGCAGCGCCGAGCGTGAAGTGCGCGAAGCCCCACGAGTGGAACATCGGCGCGGCGATCATCGTCGTCTCGCGCGCCCGCAGCGGGATCTTCGAGAACAGCGCCGCCGCCGGCTCCATCGAGTCCGGCTGCTTGCGCGCGGCGCCCCCTTCGGCGTGCCGGTGGTGCCCGAGGTCAGGATCACCACGCGCCCGTTCTCGCGCCGGCGGCGTCGAGGTCGGAGTCGTCGCCGCGCGCGATCAGCTCCTCGAGCGCGGCTCGGAGCGCTCGCCGGCCTCGCCGCCCGACTCGCTCCAGGCGATGAAGCGCTTGCGCTCGTCGGCCGCCCCTCGCGCACGAGCTCGGCGAACTCCTCGTCGTAGATCACCGCGACCGGGTCCTCGCGCTCGCAGCACGTCGGTGATCTGCGGGCCGGCGAACGCCGTGTTCAGGTACAGCGCGCTGGCGCCCAGCTTCGAGCAGGCGACCGTCGCCTCGATGAACCCGCGGTGGTTGCGGCACATGATCGCCACGCCGTCCCCTTCGCGAGACGCCCGGCCCGCGCAGCTCGCGCGCGAGCGCGTTGGTGCGCCGGTGCACCTCCGCGAACGTCAGCGTTCCCCGCTCGTCGACGATCGCCGGTCGCGATCGGGGTAACGGGCGCGCCGCGCCGCGTAGGCCGCCGCCGACGTCGGCCCCCAGCGGCGCAGCGCGCGCCAGCGAGCGCACCGCCCTGTCGGGGCGCACCGGCTGGATGATGCCGGTGCCGAGCAGCGTCCTTGCGACCTGCAGCTTGTACCTCGCCTCTCGCGCGTCCATCGCCTGAGCTGACCCTCACGCGCTCAAAGCATCGCGATGCGCGACGGGCGCATGACCGACGCGCGCGCTCAGCCGACTTCGGCCGGTTCGTCCTTGCCCTGCAGGCGCTCGCGTCCGCGCTGCACGGCGGCGATGAACTTCGACAGGTTGACCTCGAGCGTGTTCAGGATCTCATCGGCGTAGTCCTCCGCGCCGAGCCTGATCTCGCGCTCGCGCGCGCGGGCGTCCTCGACGATGTCCTCGGCGGCGCGCTCGGCCTGCTTGGTGACCTCCTCCTCGCCGACGCAGCCGCTCCTGGCGCTCGCGCGCGTCCTTGATGATGCGCTCGGCCTCCTTCTTGGCCTCGGCGAGCATCTCCTGGCGCTCCTTGACGATCCAGCGCGCCTGCTTGATCTCCTCGGGGATCGTCGCGCGCATCTGGTCGAGGATGTCGTAGATCTCCTCCTTGTCGACGCGCACCTGGTCGGTCAGGGGCACCGGCTTGGCGTTGTGCACCAGGTCGTCGAGCTTGTCTATCAGTACCAGGACATCCATCTAGCGGTCACCTCCGTGGGGCCCGCGGCCCCGCGTTCTGTCGAGCGAGATGTCGAGCATCTACGTCGTCACGCCCCCAATTTCGTCAGCGCCTCAGCTCTTCCTGCAAGCGCCGCGCCACCTCGTCGGGAACCAGATCGTCGATCCTGCCCCCGAACGTGGCGAGCTCCTTGACGCCGCTCGACGACAGGAAACTGTACTGCGGGCTGGCCATCAGGTAGACGGACTCTATCTCGGGATCCTGGCGGCGGTTGAGCTGGTTCATCTCCAGCTCGTACTCGAAGTCCGAGATCGCCCGCAGCCCCTTCACGATCGCCTTCGCGCCGACGCGTCCTCGCGAACTCGACCACGAGCGTCGAGAACGGCTCGGCGCGGACCCTGTCGAGGTCCGGCGATCGCGCGCTCGATGAACGCCCATCCGCTCCTCGATCCCGAACAGCGCCTGCGTCCTTGCGCACCGAGCGGTTGACGACGGCCACCACGACTTCGTCGTACAGCTCCGCGGCGCGCCGGATCACGTCCAGATGGCCGTTGGTGATCGGGTCATAGGAGCCCGGGCAGACGACTATCGACTTCTCAGATTGGGTCATTGATGACCGGTGGATTCGTGATCGAAGTGTCGCCGTAGCGCCGTTCCTGCTCGACCTCCATGTCCGAGCTCGAGCGGCGTTCGCCGATCGCTCTCGACGACGACGCGCGCCCCGGCCCGCAGCAGCGACGGCAGCACCGCCGACAGCTCGGGTCCCCAGTCGTGCGCCTGTCCGTACGGAGGATCGATGAAGACGAGATCGTATGTCTCTTTGCGCGTCCGTGCGCTCCGCAGCGCCGCGCAGCGCGTCTCGCGCGCCGCACCTCGGCCTCGCTCGCGCTCGATGCCCGAGCGCCGCCAGATTGTCCCTCAGCGCGCTCACCGCGCGCGCGTCGCGCTCGACGAACACGCGCCTGCGCGGCGCCCCGCGAGAGCGCCTCGATGCCCAGCGCGCCGGTGCCCGCGAACAGGTCGAGCACGCTGCGCCCCTCGCACGTCGCCGAGCATCGCGAACAGCGCCTCCCGCACCCGGTCGGAGGTCGGCCGTGTCGACCCTGCCCCGCGGCGCCTTCAAGCGCCTGCCGCCGAGGCGTCCCGCGATCACCCGCATGTCACCACGGTATCGGCGTTCCTCACGGCGACGCGGCGGGCCGCTCGGCGCTACGCGGCGATCGGCTCGAGCGCCTCGGCGCCGAACCGCCGCTCGAGCGCTGCGGCCGAGCAGCGCGTGCTCGGGCGCGCGCAGCTCCGGATCGGCGGCGACGATCGCCTCCGCGCGCGCCCGCGCGCGCTCCAGCAGCTCGGCGTCCTCGGGCAGGCGCGCGACCTGGAACTGGCCGAGGCCGGACTGGCGTGTGCCCGATCAGCTCGCCCTCGCTGCGCAGCTCCAGGTCGATCTCGGCCAGGCGGAAGCCGTCGGCGTGCTCGTCCAGCGCGCGCAGCCTGACCGAGCCCGCCGCCGTCGGCGGCCCGACGAGCAAGCAGCGCGCACGGTGCTCGCCGCGCCCGACCCGCCCGCGCAGCTGGTGCAGCTGGGAGATCCCGAAGCGCTCGGCGTTCTCGATCAGCATCACGGTCGCGTTGGGCACGTCGATCCCGACCTCGATCACGGTCGTCGCCACCAGCACGTCGGCCTCGCCGCGAGGCGAACGCGGCCATCGCCTCCTGCTTCTCGCGCGGGCGCATGCCGCCGTGCAGCAGCACCAGCTCGTAGCCCCGCAGCTCGCCCTCGCGCAGGCGCTCCAGCTCGGCGGTCGCCGCACGCATGCCGGCCTGCCTGCGCCCGCGCGCCGCCGCCTCGCCGTCGCCCGTCGGGCTCCTCGATCAGCGGACACACGACGTAGGCCTGCCTGCCGGCCGCGCAGCTGCTCGCGCAGCTCGCTCGTAGGCGGCCGCGCGCGCTCGCCTCGCCGGCGACGATCCGCGTGTCGATCGGCTGCCGGCCCAGCGGGCAGCTCGCGCAGCGTGCTCGTGTCGAGGTCGCCGTAGCCGCGCCAGCGCGAGCGTGCGCGGAATCGGCGTGGCGGTCATGTGCAGCATGTGCGGCTGCGCGCGTCCGCGCCTCGGCTGGCCTCGCCGAGCGCCGCGCGCTGGCGCACGCCGAAGCGGTGCTGCTCGTCGACGACCGCGACCGCGAGCGAGCGGAAACGCGACGTCGGGCTCGATCAGCGCGTGCGTGCCCACGATCAGCGACAGCTCGCCGCTGGCCAGCTTGCCGAGCATGTCCCGGCGCCTGCGCGCCGGCGTGGAGCCCGTGAGCAGCGCCAGCGCGTCACCTGCTCGGCGCCGAGCAGCCGCTGCACGGTCGCGAAATGCTGCTCGGCGAGCGTCTCCGTCGGCGCCATCAGCGCCGCCTGGTGGCCGTGCTCGACCGCGCGCAGCATCGCGTACAGCGCCACCACCGTCTTGCCGCTGCCGACCTCGCCCATCAGCAGCCGCTGCATCGGGCGCGGCTGAGCGAGGTCCTCGTCGATCGTCTCGATCGCCCTGCGCTGGTCGCCGGTCGAGCGCGAACGGCAGGCCGTCTGCCAGCCAGCGCGCGCTCAGCGACGGCGCCTCGTCCAGCACCGGCGCGCCCCCGTCGCGCGCGGCGTCTGGCGCGGCGACGCAGGAACACGAGCTGGGTCAGCAGCAGCTCCTCGAACGCCAGCCGTCGCGCGCCCGGTCTCCGAGTCGCTCGCGGGTCGCGCGGGAAGTGCATCGCCGCCAGCGCGCTCGCGCGGTCGGGCAGCCCCTCGGCCACGCGCATCGCCGCGGACAGCGCCTCGGTCACGTCGCTCAGCGCGCCCCGCGCGCCCTGCACGAGCGTGAGGATCTGCGTCGAGGTGACCCCCTCCGCCGCCGGGTAGTGCGCGACCGCGCCGCGTCGTCGCCGGACTCGGGCGTGCCGGCTCACCCCTCGGGCTCGCGGCCGAGCGCGTGGTGTGAGACGCGAAAGCCCCCCGCTGCCGTCGGCCTTGCCGTGCAGCAGCAGCCGCGTGCCCGGCGGGTAGCGCTTCGCCAGCCAGGGCTGGTTGAAGAACGTCGCGCGCATGCTGCCGGTCGCATCGAACGACCGTGGCCTCGACCAGCGGGCGCATGCCCCGACGGCGCACCGGCCGCACGGCGATCGACTGCGCACCTGCACCGCGACCGTCGCCTGCTCGCCGGCGCGCAGCGCCGCCACGGTGCGCGCCTCGCGGCTGTCCCTGGGCAGGTGCTCCAGCAGCTCGCCCACGGTCGTGCAGTCCCAGCGCGCGCAGCCCCTCAGCCAGCTTCTTCGCCGAGGCGAGCCGCAGCGGAGCCGTCCAGGCGCGACGGCCGTGGCCAGCGCACGGGTGCGCGCGATCATCTCCTCCCGGCTCAGATGTCGGCTCGAGGCGAACGCGCGCGTCAGCGGACCGGCAGGCCGGTGCTCGCCGCGAGGAACGCGCCGCCGCCGGCGCGTGGGTCTCGGTCGCGGGCATCGCGGCGCATGATGATCGGGGTCGGTCGTGACGCGGCGGTGGCGTCGAATCGCGGCCGGGCGTCGCGCGGGCGGTGCGCTACTCGGCGGCCAGCAGCCACCAGTAGGCCGGCCTGGCCACCGTGGCGCAGCTCCAGCTCGACCTCGCCGTTGACCATGCCCTCGATGTCGCCCAGGCCGAGCGGTGCGTCCTCGCCGGCGAGCACGCTGATCAGCTCCGGCGGCCCCGACGCCGTTCGCGCCGGCGGCGAGCGCCTCGAGCACCGTCCTGCAGGGTCTCGCCGGGCTCGCCCCAGGCGAGCACCTCGTCCTCCACGAACCCGACGGCCTCTCCGCGCTCGAAGCGTCCCTGCGCGTCGTCGCGGGCCGCCGGCGCGACGGCGCCCGTGCGCACGCGCGCGAGCGCCTCGTTCAGCGCCCGCGCGTTCTCCTCGACCGAGCGATCGGGCGCCAGCGCGACGGCCGCGGCGAGACCGGCCTGCTGGCTCGTCGTGGGCGCCACGTGCACCTGCTTGTCCGACAGCTCCGCCGCGTGCTCCGCCGCCATGATCACGTTGGCGCTGTTCGTCAGCACCACCACCTCCTCGGCCGGCACCTCGTGGATGCCGGCCAGCAGGTCGTAGGTGGAGAGGGTTCAGCGTCGGGTCCCCGTCGATCGTGTGGACGCCGAGCTCGCGATACATCTCCGCCAGCCCGTCGCCGCTGACGACCGCCACGGCCCCGCAGCGCGCCCGCCCGGTTGCGGACGCGGGCATCGCCGTCGAGACGCCCCGGCGTCAGCGCCTCCCGTGGCAGAGGCCGCCTCGCCCAGGCGCTCGCTGCGCTCGGCCAGCTGCACGCGCATGTCGGCGACGTCCAGGCGCGAGACCTCGCCGGCCCCGCTGAACACCGCGGTGGCCCGCTCGGGCTCGTCGGTGTGCAGGTGCACCTTCAGCGTGGTCGTGTCGCCCACCACCAGCACCGAGTCGCCAAGCGCCTCGAGCGGCGGCGATGAAGCGCCGGGCTCAAGCCCTCGCCGGTGACCGCGAAGTTGGTGCAGAAGCGATAGGTGCTCGAGCTGTGCTCGGGGTGGGTGATGCGCGCCGGCGCATGGTGGTCGAGCTCGGAGGATCATCGCCGCGCAGGGCCGCCACCACCCCGGCGAAGATGATCGTCAGCCCGTAGCCGCCCGCGTCCACCACGCCGGCGTCGCGCAGCGCCGCCAGCAGCTCGGGACCGCGCTTGACCGAGTCCTGCCCCGCATCGACGGCGCTCGCGAGCGCCTTGGCGATCGCCGTGTCCTGGACCTGCGGCTCGGTCGCCGGCCCCAGGCGCGGGTTCTCGGAGCTGTGCGCCACGTCGGCGACGATGATGTTGCCGCCGGCGGCTGGAGCGTCCCCTGGCTCGCCTCGGGCTGATAGGGCGTGTAGGCCGTGTAGAACTCGCCCCGCGCGGCGAGGTTGTCGACGACGGCCGGGATGAAGTGGTCGTAGCTCCCGCCGCCGAGGAAGCAGGGGCGGACGTCGGCACCCTCGTTGCGGCCGATCAGGCCGCCGACCTGCGCCGGTCAGCTCCATCTCGCCGAGCGCCTCGGGGATCGCCAGCGGCCGCGTGAGCCGGTACTCCGGCGGGATCATGTCGAAGAGCTGGTCGAGCGAGTCGAGACCGATCGCCCCGAGCATGACGCGCACGTCGTCGGGCGTGTTCGCGATATAAGCCATTACCCGATCGTCCTCGCCCAAGCGGAGGCCATTCCGCGGACGCGAGTCGACGGCTCTGAGGCGCTGGTCAGTGAGCCTCGTCGGCCACCTTCCGCTGGTAGGCCTCGTGATCGAGCAGCCCGGACCTCGGCCGGGTCGTCGACCTGGACCTTGACCAGCCAGCCCGTCGGCGAACGGGTCCTCGGCGAGCAACTGGACGTCGCCGGTCACGGCCGAGTTGACCTCGATCACCTCGCCGCAGACCGGCGCGTAGAGGTCGCTGACCGCCTTGACGCTCTCGATCTCGCCGAAGCTCTTGCCCGCCGTCAGCTTGGTCCCGACGGCGGGCAGGTCGATCATGATCAGGTCGGTCAACTGATCGACGGCGAACTGCGAGATCCCGATGGTGGCGACGTCGCCGTCGAGATGCACCCATTCGTGGGTCGGAGTGAACCGGAGCGTCTTCGGGTCATCATGAGCAGTCCTGATCCTCGGGTCGACGGAAGGTAGGTCTCAGGAATGGCCGCTTGCGCCGGTAGAAGGGGAGTGACGTCACCCTGGCGGGCTCTCGTGGCCGCGAACGTCGACCGTCAGCGCGGTCCCGAGCGCCGAGGCGGCCGGGTCGACCAGCGCCATCGCCAGGCTCTCGCCGAGGGTCGGGGCGAAGGTCCCCGAGGTGACCACGCCGACGGGCTCTGCCGTCGCGCAGGACCGGGCACCCCTGGCGGGCGATCCGCTTTGCCCTCGAGGGCGCAGGCCGACCCGGACCTGTGCCGGGCTCTGCCTTGAACTGGCCGCAGCGCCTCGCGGCCGACGAACTCTCCCTTGTCGAGCTTGACGGCCCAGCCCAGCCCGGCGGCAAACGGGTTGATCGTCTCCGCCATCTCGTGACCGTAGAGCGGCATCGCCGCCTCGAAGCGGAGCGTGTCGCGGGCCCCGAGCCCGCAGGGGACGATCCCGCGATCGGGCCCGAGTCGAGCAGGGCCTCCCAGATCCGCACGGCCTCGCTGGCCGCGACGATCAGCTCGAAACCGTCCTCGCCGGTGTAGCCCGTCCGGCTGACGACGGCAACGGCCGAGAGCACGTTCGCGGCCATCGGCATGGTAATAGTCACAGGCCGCGAGCGGGGCGTCGAACAGAGCGCTGGAGCGGTCGCGTGCGCCTCGGGCCCTGGACGGCGATCATGGCGGTCGCGAGCGTCCGGTCGAGACAGCTGGTCGTCCGCAGCCGCCGACCTGGTGCGACTCGAGCTGGGCGACGACCTTGGGCCGGTTCGAGGCGTTGCAGACCATGCAGTAGCCGTCGTCGGGAGCCGGTAGACCAGGACGTCGTCGATCAGACCCGCCCTCGTCGTTGGCCATCAGGCTGTACTGGATCTGGCCTGGGTCGAGCCGGGCGACGTGGTTGGTGGTCACCCGCTCGAGCCAGGCGAGCGACGTCCGGCCCGTCGAACGTGAGCCGGCCCATGTGGCTGATGTCGAAGAGCCCGACGCGGTTGCGGACGGCCTGGTGCTCCTCGACGATCGACGTGTACTGGACGGGCATCGACCAGCCGCCGAACTCGACCAGCCGGCCGCCGTGGGCCTGGTGCCAGTCGTGCAGGGCGGTCTGGAGCGGGGCGTCGTCGCTCATCGCGATCCTCGATGGTCGGCCGGACCGTCACGGGACGCGATTCTATCCGCCCGCCCATGCGTCGGCAACCACCGGATCGATGCCGCCCGCGTCCCCTCCCCGGTCCCCGGATGTGTTCCCGACCGCGAGCGATTACAATCTCCGGCGGCCGCCCGGCGAGAGGCCGGTGGCGGGAGGGTCCGACCCGGGACGGACCGCGCAGTCGGGTTTCTCCGAGTTCCTGATCATCGCCGGGCTGATCTTCGTCAACGGCTTCTTCGTCGCCGCCGAGTCGCCCTCCATGACTACTCGTGCATTAATGACTACAACAAGCATCATTTCATATCACTTTATTGGCGTGATAGAAGTTGCGCAGAAATCGGTCGGAGTTTTGGAATGCATTTACAACGACGGCTTTTGGTGACGGGAGGGGCGGGGTTCCTCGGCTCGCACCTTTGCGAGCGGCTTGTTGCGGCGGGGGGTGACGTTCTTTGCGTCGATAATTTTTTCACCGGTAGCCGGAAAAATATCGAGCACCTTCTCGACCACAAGCATTTCGAATTGACCCGGCATGACGTGACATTTCCCTTGTACGTCGAAGTCGATGAAATCTACAACCTCGCTTGCCCCGCTTCACCCATTCACTACCAACGCGATCCCGTGCAAACGACCAAGACCAGCGTTCACGGTGCCATCAACATGCTTGGTCTTGCAAAGCGGGTGAAGGCGAAGATTTTGCAGGCATCGACATCGGAAGTTTACGGCGATCCAAACGTCCATCCGCAGCACGAGGACTACTGGGGACACGTCAATCCGACCGGACCGCGATCCTGTTACGATGAAGGCAAGCGGTGCGCTGAAACGCTGTTCTTTGATTATTGGCGTCAGCACAATTTGCAGATCAAGGTCGCGCGCATATTCAACACTTACGGGCCGCGCATGCATCCGAACGATGGACGCGTGGTTTCGAATTTCATCATTCAGGCCCTGCTCGACCGGGATCTGACGGTTTACGGAGATGGTACGCAGACGCGGTCATTCTGCTACGTCGATGATCTCGTCGATGGCCTGATAAAGCTCATGGCGACAAAGGACCAGGTGACCGGTCCGATAAACATCGGCAACCCGGGCGAATTCTCGATGCTCCAACTTGCCAACATGATCATCGAAATGGTCGGCTCGCGTTCGCGCATCGTGCATCGTCCCTTGCCCGAAAATGATCCGCGCCAGCGTCGTCCCGATATTTCGCGCGCACAGGAGATACTGTCCTGGGCGCCGCGCACGGCTTTGAAAGAAGGGCTGGGCCGGACGATTTCCTATTTCGAAGATCTCTTGAGACAGGAAGGGGTGCGGGCAACTTTGACCGCCAACTAGATCGCCGAGAACCGATCCGGCGATATTCGCCTCACGAAAAATTCGCTGTCCCGAAGCGTCCAAAATTTGCTAGCTAAGCGATTGGAATTCAGCAGAAATCATCCCTTTGGAGGAGCGTGGGGGGCGAGCTGAGGGCAATTTGCTAGGATCAAGAATTCGGACGACAGGGGACAAGTTGGACATCGTATCGAACAGAGTGGCGCCTTCCGCTGACGTGACCGCGAGGCATACGCCCGGCGGCTATTTCGCATGATCCGAATTCCGAAACTGACATCGCGCCAGGTGTTGATCGTGTTGCACGATCTACTGGCCACCATGACGGCGATTGTCGTCACCTTCCTGATGCGCTTCGAAGGCGCAGCTCTCGCTGAACGGCTGCGGGGTCTGGAGCGGTTTCTGCCATTTTTTCTGCTCTATGCCGCCGTCGTCTATTTCATCCTCGGTCTGCATCGAAACAAGTGGCGTTTCACGTCGATCCCGGATCTCTACAACTTGTTTCGGGCGTCGACCGTGCTGGCAATCTCGTTGCTTGCGCTCGACTACGTGCTGGTGGCGCCGAATTTTTACGGGACGTTCTTTTTCGGCAAGGTCACGATACTGCTGTACTGGTTTCTGCAGATGTTTTTCCTGGGCGGCCTGCGGGTCGTCTACCGTTACTTCCACTATGCGCGAACCCTCCAGCGCGTGAAGGTCGCGGACGCGATGCCGACGTTGGTCCTCGGACGCGCCGCCGATGCTGAGGTGCTGTTACGCGGAATCGAAAGCGGCGCGGTGAAGAAGATCTGGCCCGTCGGCGTATTGTCGCCATCGGCTGCCGATCGCGGACAATCGATCCGGGGCATTCCCGTTCTCGGCGACATCGACGACCTTGAAAGCGTCGTCGCCGATCTTGAAAGCCGCGGCGACCGGGTAAGACGCCTTGTCCTTGCGCCTTCGGCACTCGCACTGGAGGCCCGCCCGGAAGCGATCCTGATCCGTGCACGCAGGCTTGGCCTGGGCATGAGCCAGATGCCGTCTCTCGAGACGGGCGGATCTGCGGTCCAGCTGTCTCCGGTCGCCGTTGAAGACCTTCTGTTGCGCCCCAGCGTGAAGATCGATTACCGCCGGCTGGAAAATTTTGTCAGCGGCAAAGCAATCGTCGTGACCGGCGGTGGCGGCTCGATCGGTTCCGAGATCTGCGACCGCATGGTGACGTTTGGCGCGGCCCGCCTGCTGGTAATCGAGCATTCGGAACCGGCGCTGCATGCCGTCATGGAAGCGCTCAAGGGCAAGCAAACCGAAGCAGAACTCGTGGGCCGTATCGCCGATATTCGCGACCGGCAGCGCATCATGAATCTCGTCGGCCAGTTCCGGCCTGACATTGTGTTTCATGCCGCCGCGCTCAAGCACGTACCGATGCTCGAGCAGGACTGGGATGAAGGCATCAAGACCAATGTTTTCGGGTCGATCAACGTTGCCGATGCGGCCGCAGCGGCCGGTGCGACAGCCATGGTGATGATTTCGACCGACAAAGCGATCGAGCCGGTGTCCGTACTGGGCGCGACCAAACGTCTGGCCGAAATGTATTGCCAGGCTCTTGATGATGAATTCTCTCGCCGTGCCGTTGTAGGTCAGCAACCGATGCGGCTGATTTCGGTGCGCTTTGGAAATGTGCTTGCCTCGAACGGTTCAGTGGTTCCCAAGTTCAAGGCGCAGATTGAAGCGGGCGGGCCGGTGACCGTTACGCATCCTGACATGGTGCGCTATTTCATGACCATTCGTGAGGCCTGCGACCTGGTCGTCACGGCAGGGACGCACGCGCTCGGCAATCGTGCCGGCGGCGTCTCAGTCTATGTTCTCAACATGGGCCAGCCGGTCAAAATCGTTGATCTTGCCGAACGCATCATCCGGCTCTCCGGACTCGAGCCTGGACGGGATATCCAAATATCTTACACCGGTATTCGTCCGGGTGAACGGTTGAATGAAATTCTGTTCGCGCGCGGCGAAGAAACCTCCGAGATAGGAATCCCTGGCATCGTTGCCGCAAAGCCGGTGCGGCCGCCGCTCGATGCGATACGCGCTTGGGTCGCGACGCTAGAGCAGGGGGTGGCCCGCGGCGAGCGCGCGGCAATCTACAATGTCCTGCGTGATGCCGTACCGGAATTCCGTGGCGAGGCGGCGTAAGGAAAGCGACTGTGGATCTGGGCACATTTTTTAAATCGGAGTTTGCGGAACATCACGACGTTGCCCGCAGCACAGAGGCAGCGTTGGCAGACGCCTTCGCGGGTCTTGTCCGCGCGTGCACGAAATCGATCCGCGGCGGCGGCAAGCTGATGTTCTTGGGGAACGGAGGAAGTGCCGGCGATGCCCAGCATCTCGCGACCGAACTGACGATCCGCTACAAGCGAAACCGTATCGCGATCGCGGCGCTTGCCCTGACCACGGATACGTCGGCGCTGACGGCGGCGGGAAACGATCTCGGCTTTGAGCAGGTATTTGCGCGCCAGATCGAAGCCCTGGGAAAGCCGGGCGATGTCGTCATTGCCATTTCGACGTCCGGCAAAAGTCCGAACGTGATTGCCGCACTCAAGAAAGCCCGATCGATGGGGATCGTCGCGGCTGCTTTTGGCGGAAAAGGTGGGGGCGACATGGCTCCGCTGGCCGATCACATTTTGGCGGTGCCTTCCTCCACGGTCGCCCGCATTCAGGAAATGCACATCCTGCTGGGCCATATGCTGTGTGGCGCCCTGGAAGTCGAACTCGGCCTGGTCAGCGAATAGCTCTCAAATCGCTGAAAAATGCAGCTGGCGGCCCATTAACTGATTTTCACCCCGAGAAAATCGACTTCTTAATCCTGAAATTCCTTGACTCGATCCTTGGCTGCGATTTCCCTTAGCGCCCAGGGAGAAACCACAATGGAAGCAACCGTTTTACCCGGACCGGGTGCCAAAGCTCGTCCACGGCGAGCGCATGCCCCGGGTGACCGTCACAACATCCAGTCGGTTGATCGCGCTCTCTACCTGCTGGAAACGATCGCCGAGGCCGGCGGTGAGGCGACGCTGACGGAGCTCGCCACGCGCACGAACCTCAACATCTCCACCTGTCACCATTTGCTGGCCACGCTTATCCAGCGTGGCTTTGCCGCGAAGGTGCCAGGTCGCAGACTTTATGCACTCGGCCCCCGCATTCTCTACCTTGGACATACCTGTCTGCAGGTCGATTTGCCGCGCCGCGCGCAGCGCTATCTGGAAGCCATCAACCAGGCGACCGGAGAGACCGTGCATCTAGCAGCCCTGCAAGGTGATGCGGTGATAACGCTCGCGGTGCGCGAGGCGCGCCATGCGGTGCGCGTCGACACCGGCAGAATCGGAAAAATGGAAGCGCCGCACGCGACATCGCTCGGCAAAGCCATATTGGCGTGGCTCCCGGAAGATGAGATGCGACGCATCCTCGCGCACGGCATGAAACGCTTCACCGACAAGACGATCACCGAATTTCCCGCACTCATCGAATCGCTGCGTATTGTCCGCCGCAACGGCTATGCGCTCGATCGGGAGGAATTTCTGCCGGGCGTGATTTGCGTTGGCGCAGCAATTCGTGATCAGGCCGGAACGGTTATCGGCGCCATCAGCGCATCGACACCGGCGATGCGCGCCAGTGACGAGCACATTGCGCTGATGCGCGACGAGATCGTGGCTGCGACCCGCGCGCTCTCTGCCGAATTCGGTGATCCAGGCGCACAAACCAATCAACAGGCCGTCGCGAATTGATCGATCGGTCATAATCTTTTGGGGGGAGGAACAATGTACGCACCCGCCGGCGTTAAAACCAATCACAACGAATTTCCGATTCCGGATGCGCAGCGGGCGTGGGTGCTCGGCGAACCGGGTCAGCTTGGCATCACGACCAAGCCGATCCCGGTGCCGAAGAAAGCGGAAGTGCTGGTGCGCATCGATGCGGTGGCGATCTGCGCCACCGATCTCGAAATCATCTACCACGGGCCGCCGGCGTCGATTCAGGGCGGTTTGCCGTTCAACAAGAATTTCACGCCCGGCCATGAATACATGGGCACGGTCGTGGCGCTCGGCCCCGGGGTCGATGAATACAAGATCGGTCAGCGCGTCGCTGTCGAGATTCATGCCGGCTGCGGGCAGTGCAAACGCTGCCGCGAGGGCATGTACACATCGTGCCACAACTACGGTCTCAATTACGGCGACGTGGACAAAGGTCATCGCGCCAACGGTTTCACCACCGACGGCGGATTTTGCGAATACCAGGTCAACAACATCAATACCTTGGTCGCGCTCGCGGATGAAATGACCGATGAGGAAGGGACCCTCGTCGTGACCGCGGGCACTGCGATGTATGCGCTAACCGAACTTGGCGGTCTGGTTGCCGGCGAAAGCGTCTGCGTGACCGGTCCCGGACCGATCGGCCTGATGGCTGTGGCCGTGGCAAAGGCGTTGGGCGCTCACCCCGTCATCCTCACCGGGACACGCGATAACCGCCTGAAGATCGGCCTCGAACTCGGCGCCGATGCTGTGGTGAACATTCGCAAAGAGCCCGATGTCGTTGCCGCCGTGAAAAAGCTCAACGGCGGCAAGGGTGTCGACTATGTGGTCGAATGCTCAGCAGCAACAAGCGCCGTCAACGATGCCGTCCGTATGGTCAATCGCGGTGGGCGCGTCTGCCTTGCCGCCTTCGCGCATGAGGAAGTGCCGGTCGATGTGGCGCATATCGTGCGCAACAATATCTACGTCTACGGCATCCGCGGTGAAGGCAAGAGCGCGACCCATCGCGCCGAGGCCTTCATGAGGCAGAAGCGGTTCGACGCCACGAAGATTCATACGCACACATTTCCACTCGATGACCTTCCGACGGCGATTCGCTACGCCAAGGATCGGGTGGAAGACGCCATCAAAGTGGTGGTGAAGGCAAAGACGGACGCTGCGCACAAGCAAGCGGCCGAGTGACGCCTCTCCCTTCCAACGGTGGAAGGGGATCCGGAGAGCGCGATGCTGACCTGCGATGAGTACATCACGCCGGCTTCGCTCGACGAGGCGTTTGATGCAATGGCCGCGCATCGCGGCCGTTATCGCATCGTCGCCGGTGCAACCGACACGCTGCCGTGGGCGCGCGAAGGACGCGCCGGAGACGTGCACATTCCGGTTTTGATAGACGTTACAAAGATCCACGAACTGCGGGCTATCTCGGTCGGCGAAAAGCACGTGCGGCTGGGCGCCGCCACACCGATCCAGCGTTTTCTGGACGACAAGAATCTGGCCCGGACGCTGCCAGCGATGCCGCGCTGTGCCGTGTGGTTTGCCGATGACCAGATCCGGGCGCAGGCCACGATTGGCGGAAACATCGTGAATGCTTCGCCGGCGGCGGACGCCACACCTTGCCTGATCGCACACGAGGCAGAGGTGGAACTGGCAAAAAAATCCGGAGGCAAGATTGCGCGCCGGCGCATCAAGCTTGATCAATTCGTGATCGGTCCGAACCGCACTGCGCTCGAGGACGGCGAACTCTTGCTCGGCGTTGAGTGCGACGCTCTGCCGAACTACGGAGGCAGTTTCGAGAAGGTCGGCCATCGCCGTTCGCTGGTGATCTCGCTCGTGTGCCTTGCCACTCTTGTCAAACTCGACGCAGAAGGACGGAGCATCGCCGATGTCCGCCTGTCGATCGCGGGCGTCGGACCGAAGCCGCTGCGCCTCAACAACGTTGAGGATTTCCTGCGTGGTAGGCCTGTCACCGCCGAGAGCTTCGATCAGGCCGCTGAAATGCCGGTTTCCTTTGTTGCTTCACGCACACGCCAGGAATATCGCCGCGAGGTCGTGCGTGGATTCATGCTGCGTGGTTTGATCAACGCGGCCCGTGCTGCTGGTGCACAGCCAGACGTGCTCTCACCCGAACTGGAGGCGGCTTATGCCTGACCTTCAGTTCAAGGCAACGATCAACGGCCGCAAGATTTCCCGCAACGCCAAGCCGCATCAGCGGCTGCTCGACTTTATCCGCGATGACCTCAATTTGACCGGCAACAAGGAAGGTTGCGGCGCCGGTGAATGCGGCACCTGTTCGGTCTTCGTCGACGGCACTCTGATGAAGTCGTGCCTGATGCCGGTCGCCAAGGCTCAGGGGACGACAATTGAAACGGTCGAGGCGCTGGCGAAAAGTGGCGAGCTCAGCATCCTGCAAAAGGCCTTTCACAAAACGGGCGCCAGCCAGTGTGGCTACTGCATCCCCGGCATGGTGATGGCAGCGACCGCCGCGCTGCGAACAAATCCTTTCGCCGACCGTGAAGAAATCAAGGAGCGACTTGGCGGCAACATTTGTCGCTGCACCGGTTATCAGAAGATCTTCGACGCAGTTGAGCTCGCGCGCGATGTACAGAACGGCACGCTGCCGGCCGCCGCTCTGCTCGAGGGCGAAACCGAAGGTGGTGACTTCATCGGCAAGAACGTGCGGCGCATCGATACGCCGAGCAAAGTATCGGGCCGGCTGAAATATGCCGGCGACATGACGATGCCCGGGATGCTGCACGTCCAGGTTTTGCGCTCTCCGCATGCCCACGCGCGCATTGTTGCCATTGATACCTCTGCGGCCGAGGCGATGGAGGGCGTTGCGGGCGTCATCACGAGCGTAGATGTGCCAGGCGAGGACGGGTTCGGCGTTTTCGTCAATGACCAACCGATCATGGCGCGAGGCAAAGTTCGCTACGTCGGTGAGGCGGTTGCGGCTGTCGCCGCTGAAGATCCGCTCATTGCCAAACGCGCCCTGTCTTCAATCGAGGTCGTGTACGAGCCGTTGCCGGCCGTTTTCGATCCCGACGAAGCCCTGCGCGCCGGTGCTCCAGTGCTGCACGACTATGCACCCGACAATGTGACCAAGCATATTCCGATCCGTGTCGGCGATGTCGACAAAGGACTTGCGGAAAGCGACCTCGTGATCGAGGAAACATATTCGACGCAGCAGATCGAGCACGCGTACCTCGAGCCGGAAGCAGGGCTCGCCTATGTCGATCATGACGGCGTGGTGACGATCGTTTCGCCCGATCAGAACATTACTCACCATCGCCATATGCTGGCACGCATCATCGCCAAGCCGATCAGCAAAGTGCGCTTCATCATGAGTCCGGTTGGTGGCGGCTTCGGCGGCAAGGAAGACATGATCTACCAGGGCATGCTGGCCCTGCTGGCGATGAAGACGCAGCGCCCGGTCCGGCTGGTGTTCACGCGAGAAGAATTGATTATTTCCACGGCCAAACGCCATCCATCCCGGACGGTGCTTCGCATGGGCCTGATGCGCGATGGCCGTATTCGCGCGCTGCAAATGCAGATGATATGCGACGGCGGTGCATACGGTTTGTCGACCGAAGGCGTCATGCGCAAGGCGGCAATTCTGGCAGCGGGGCCGTATGTCATTCCCAACGTGCGGGTCGACACATTCGGCGTTTACACCAACAACACGCCATCCGGTGCATTCCGCTCCTTCGGTGCCCTGCAGACGGCGTTCGCGACGGAATCGCATCTCGATATCTGCGCGGAGCGGCTCGGGCTCGACCCGTTCCACATCCGCCGAATCAATGCGATGCGCGATGGCGCCGTGACTCACACAAAAGCGAAACTGGGTTCAGTCAGCCTCACGCGTGCGCTTGATGCGCTGGAGAAAGCCTCCGGATGGGATACAGGCGCGCCGACGTCTCGTGGCGAGACTCGCGCCGATCTCGACCGGCCCGATATTCGGCCGCCGTGCGCGCTGGGCGCGCGCTTTGCGGCAGCCGAGAAACAGGAAGCGGCGGAGTAATGTAATGGCGCGCAAACGCGGGCGAGGAATGGCGGCGTGCTGGTACGGCATTGCGCGCACCGCTGTGATTGATCGCGCGGCTGCCTGGGCCGAAATCGACGATGGCGGCAGCGCGAAAGTCGTCACCGGAGTCACCGAGATCGGCGAGGGGATCCTGACGGTACTCGCGCAGATCGCCGCGCATGAAATGGGCGTGAAGCCCGAACACGTCGTTATTGGCGACAATGACACGGCGCGTGCGCCGGAGGCCTCGCATGCAGGCGCCAGCCGCCAGACGTACATGATCGGCAATGCGGTGGCGCTCGCATCGCGTGAGGCGCGCAAAAGACTTGTCGAAGTGATGGCCGACGTTTGGGACGTTGAGCCCGCCACAATCAGCACCGGGAACGGAGAGATTTGGGCCGAGAACACCAATCATCGCATAACGATGGGAGAGGCCGTGCATACGTCGAAGAGCCGCGGCGTCGTGCCTGTCGGCTCGGCCAGCTTTGGCACTGATACGACCGGCCTTGATCCGGTCGATGGTTCGGGTCGCCCCTGGCAGGCTTATGTGTTCGGCGCCCAGGTCGCCGAAGTCGAGGTCGACACCATAACCGGTGAAGTGCAGGTGCTCGGCATCTGGGCAGCGCACGATGTTGGCCGCGCCGTCAATCCTCAGGGTGTCGAAGGCCAGATTGAGGGCGGCATTGTTCAGGCGCTCGGGCAGGCGCTGATGGAGGATTACAAGCTGCAGGACGGACGGACGAGCACGTCCGGCTTCGCCAAATATATTTTGCCGACTGCGCTCGACGTGCCCAGGGTCAATTCGATCATCATCGAGGACCCCGATCCGATCGGCCCACTGGGGGTGAAAGGCATAGGAGAGCCGGCGATGGTGCCGACAATCCCGGCGATCATGAATGCAATCTACGACGCGGTTGGCGTTCGCATTACCGACCTTCCGGCAACGCCCGAGAAAGTGCTGATGGCAATCCGCGACAAGGCGCGCCGCGACGCCGTGCAGGCGGCCGAGTAAATTTGATCACATTGGGGAAGCTGAAGTCCGGAATAAATAAAGCGAAAAACAGAGTGGAGGATTCAATGAAACTGTGGACAGGATTTGCGGGTGCTTTCGCCGTGCTTGCGATTGCCGGCGCGGCGCACGCGCAGAACTATCCTACGCACGACGTCAAGATGATTGTGCCTTTCCCTGCTGGGGGACCCAGCGACACGGTCGCGCGCATCGTGGCCGAGGGCATGAGCCGCCATCTCGGCCAGCAGGTCGTGGTCGAGAACGTCGGCGGCGCTGGCGGGACGCTCGGTGCGACACGCGCATCGGAGGCGGCACCGGACGGCTACACCATCATGGCGGCGAGCATGGGCACTGTTATTGCTGCGCCGTCGTTTTATCCGAATCTGAAATATGACTCGACGAAGGATTTCGAGCCGATCGGCATGACCGCCAATGCTCCGGCTGCCATCGCGATCAAGGCCTCAATCCCGGCGAAGAACGTAAAAGAGTTCGTCGAGTGGGCAAAGAAAGAAGGACCGAACGTCAAACAGGCATTCGGTGGGGTCGGCGGTACCTCGCACATGGCATGCCTGCTTTTCAACAAAATCTTCGACCTCAAGCCGACGGCCGTCGCCTATCGAGGCACAGGCCCGGCCGTGAACGATCTCATCGGCGGACATGTCGATTACCTTTGCGAGCAGGTTGTCAGCATGGTCGGTCCCATGCAGACCGGAAAAATCCGCGGAATCGTGCTGTCATCGGACGCACGCCTCGCATCGATTCCGGACGTGCCGGGCGCCAAAGAGGCCGGCGCGGCCGATTATCAGTTGAATGTCTGGAGCGCGGCCTACGCACCGCGTGGCACGCCGCATGAGATCGTTGCGAAGCTTGCGGACGCGCTCGACAAAACATTGGACGAGCCCGCGACAGCCGAGAAGCTCGAAAAGCTCGGCGGTACGGTGCCTCCGAAGTCCGAGCGCGGACCGGAATATCTGCGCAAGACAGTTGCGTCGGATATCCCGCGCTGGGCCCCCATCCTGAAAGAAGCTGCTGAAACCACCAAGGCGAACTGACGCACCGATGCTCGACCCAAAGAAGGCAGATTCTTCACTGGAGACGCGCGAGCGCGCTCGCGCGATCTCCAAAGCGGGCGGTGTCGAGCAGGCACTCGAGAAGGGCTTGCCTAAGCTGGCTGAGATGACGCTTTCGGAAGCAGTCGTTTTGGGCCTGCTCAAACAAGGCGTGCGAAAATATTTTGCGATCTTCGGTCACGGCTCGACCGATCTCGGCAATATCCTGCGCATCTACGAAGAAGAGGGCGCTACGCGCACCATCAATTGCCGCAACGAAGTGGAGATGGCGCACGCCGCAACGGCCCTGCGCTGGCAATATGGTGAGCTGTCGGCAGTCGTTACATCGATCGGCCCTGGCGCCATGCAGGCTTTTGCGGGTTCGCTTGCATCGGCGTCGAACGGCGTCGGCGTCTATCACATCTACGGAGACGAAACGACGTTCGGCGAAGGCTACAACATGCAGCAGGTGCCGAAGGAGGAGCAGGGCTTGTTCGGTCGCATGACCGCGGTCATGGGCCAGTCGTATGTTCTGCACACGCCGGAGGGATTGCGCGATGCATTGCGCCGCGGCGCCTTGTGTGTGAACCATCCTTACCGTGCCGGGCCGTTTTATCTGCTGCTGCCGTTGAATACCCAACCAGCGACGGTGACAGTCAACATTTCTGCTTTGCCGAGCCGGCCCGCACTGCCAAAGCTCGCACCGGCGGACGATGACGCGATCGATCGGGCCGCTGCGATGATTGCGAAGTCAGCCAAGGTTGCGATCAAGGCCGGGGGCGGGACACGAGGGCACGATGCCGCTGTCAGGCGGCTGGCGGAGGCCGCTGGCGCTGCCGTGGTGCTCTCGCCCGGCTCGACGGGTGTGCTGCCTGATGCGCACGCGCAGAACATGCATGTCGGCGGCTCGAAAGGATCGATCAGCGGCAATTTTGCAATGGCAGACGCCGATCTCTTGATTGTCGTTGGATCGCGCGCCGTCTGCCAGGCAGATTGCTCCGGCATCGGCTACAAGAATGCGCAGGCCGTGATCAACATCAACGGTGATCTTGCCGACGCCCTTCACTACAACAAGACTCTCGCCCTGATCGGCGATATTTCAGCCGTTGCCGGCCGTCTTGCGGCGAAATTGGAAGCCGCGAGCGCGGCAAAGAACAAGGGCGCCTGGCTCAAAGCGTGCGCAGCCAAGAAATCTGAATGGGCAACCTACAAACGCAAACGCTTTGAATGCCCATCGTTGAAAGATGACGTATGGCAGAAACCAGTCCTTTCGCAGCCGGCAGCGATAAAGATCGTCGCCGATTTTGCGAAAGAGATCGACGCCGTCAAATTTTTCGATGCCGGCGATGTGCAGGCCAACGGTTTCCAGATTGTCGAGGACGACAGGACTGGCGAAACGTTCACCGAAACGGGCGCTTCCTATATGGGCTTCGCGGCCAGCGCCTTGCTGGCCTCTGCATTGGCCGACAAACCTCGGTACGGCGTTGCGTTTTCCGGCGACGGCTCATTCATGATGAACCCGCAAGTGCTGATCGATGCCGTCGAACATGGCGCCCGCGGAATGATCGTGATCTTCGACAACCGCCGCATGGCGGCGATCACCGGATTGCAGCTTGCGCAGTACAAGAACGAGTTTCGCACGAACGATCACGTCGCCGTCGACTATCAGAAACTCGCGAGCTCAGTGGCCGGGGTCCTTGCGGTCTCGGGCGGAGCTGACGCCGGGTCTCTCCGCGCCGCTTTGAAGGCCGCACACGCGCACAACGGCCTGTCGGTGATCCATGTGCCTGTCTACTGCGGTCCGGACGAGCTGGGTGGTCTGGGTGCCTGGGGCGAGTGGAATGTCGGCAACTGGTGCGATGATGTGCAGGCCTCCTGGATCAAGCAGGACCTCTGACGTAACCGGCACAGGCTGTTGAAAAGGCAGCCTTATCGGAAAGGAACGTCTCCAAGGCTTCAGGAGTTCCTATGGCACATGAATTCACGCGGGCGCGGAACTTTGTCCGTGACCTTTGGGGAGGCGAAAAATGACCGGATCCAGAAACCGCCGGGGCAACAAACTCGACAAGCAGGTTCGCAAAAGTATCGAGAAGGACCGTGAGCGGGATATGAGCAAGGAAGACGAGGTCGTGAACAGTTCCGACGACAGCTTTCCGGCTAGCGACCCGCCAAGTTTTACCGGTGTCACCACTGCGGCGGATATCGAAAGAAAGAAAAGGACAAGTCAGGACTAACGAAACTGCATATTCAGCAGTTTCTCGGCATTGCCGCAAAAGAGCTTTCGTTCATCCGCCGGACCGAGGCCCAGCTTTTTGACCGTGGCTATTGTCGGTGCGATCGGGCCCAGAGGTGTGTCCGTCGCGAAAACCACCTGATCAGGGCCGAAGAACTCCAGGCCACAGCGGGTTGCAGGAACGCCGCCGCCGAACATCGCCGTGTCGGCAAAAAAATCGTGCAGGTAGTCCATGTGCGGTCGTTTCAGGGACGGAAGAATTTTCGAGTAGTCTTCGTCCGATGTACGTTGACCCAGCACCTTGAGGCCCGGGCCCACGCGACCGTCGTAGTACGGGATCATTCCGCCGAGATGGTGCGTGATGATTTTCAGCTTCGGATAGCGATCGAGCAGGCCTGAGAAAACCATGCGCAACATCGCGACCGACGTTTCGTAAGGCCAGTGGAAACACCACCACATCTCAAAGCGCGATTTCTTCTCGGAGGGGTAGTCGGGCATTGCGGCCGTGCCGACGGGATGAAGCCAGATCGGCAGATCGAGCTCCGCCATCGTTGCAAAGATCGGCTCGAATTCGGCTTCGTCGAGCGGCCGACCGGCGACATTCGTGTAGAGCAGGATGCCGCGCGCGCCGAGGTCCTTAACGGCGCGGCGCGCTTCCGCGACCGAGCCTTCGACATCCGTCATGCACAGCGCGGCTGCAAATCCCGGAAATCGCTCAGGATATTTCCGGCACAATTCGGCCATTGCATCGTTGGCGATGCGGGCAAGGTTTAATCCGACATCTGGCGCGGCGATATCCTCGATCGCAGGGTTCGGCAGTGAGATGATTTGCCGGTAATCGCCGAATTCGTCCATTTCCTTGAAACGCGCGTCGAGGTCGAAGAGCTTGGTGACGCCACGCAATCGCTTTCCGATGTTCTCGAGGTTCGGCGCGACTCTGGTCATTTCCTGGAAATAGCGGTCGGGAAAAATATGACAGTAAATGTCGATGATCGCGCTCATGGCCTTCCCGTCGGTTGCTTCTGTCGTCGCTGGCTATCCGGCTGTGTAGCCGCCATCAGCGTAGAGGATATGGCCGGTATAAAAGTCGGATGCTTTGGACGCGAGGAACAGCAAGGGTCCAGCGAGATCTTCGGGTTCGCCCAGCCGGCCTTTCGGCACGCGTGCAAGAAAACCCTTCCGCACATTCAGCGCGCGCTCAGTATCCTCGTACATCCAGGCCGTCAGCGGTGAACGAAAGACGGTCGGTCCCAGTGCATTCACCGTGATGCCGGTTTCACCCCATTCGCAGCCGAGCGCCTTGGTGATTCCATCGACCGCCGACTTCGACGCGCAATAGGCTGTGTAACCGGCCGGATGGCCAAGCAATCCGCGCGCCGATGACGTGAGGATCACCTTGCCGCCCTGACCTTGCTTGAGCATCTGCTTGCCGGCAGCGCGTGCCATCAGCCATGACTGATTGACGTTCGCATCCATGACGTCGAGAAAGTCTTCGACTTTCTGGTCAACAATCTTCGAAACCTTGTTGAGACCGGAAGCAACGACAAGGATGTCGACGCGACCGAACTTGTCGACGGCGGCCTTGACGATCTTGTCGCAATTTTCTTCCGAGCTTGGCCGCAAGGCGATGATCTCGGTCTTGGCACCGAGTTTCTCGCATTCAGCCGCAACCTTTTTCAGCTCTTCGGCTTTGCTTGCTGCGAGGACAACGTTGGCGCCGGCGCCTGCCAGCGTTTTTGCCGCCAACGCGCCGAAGGCGCCCGATGCCCCGGCGATAATTGCGGTTTTGCCCTTGATATCGAACAAAGACAGCGGGTTTTTGAGAAACGACTCAGACATCAACGCCTCCCGGTATTTTTTGTCACGGCCGGGCTTGTCCCGGCCTTCGGCGAGATCACCGGTTCAAGCCCGGTGATGACGGGCCAAGAGGCCCGTCACTTTGGCGGGTTTGCTACCGCGACCACGATCGAGCACACTTCATTGCCGCGATTGATGATCTCGCGCGTTTCGTTCGGCTCGATCACGCAGGAGTTGTTGGCCTTGAGCACCGTCTCCTTGCCGTTGACGATGACGGTCAATTCACCGCGCAGAACGAAATAGACCTTTTCTGGTGGTGAGGCGTCGGGTCCAGCGCCGCCGCCCGGCAAGAAATGCGAGTAGCCGAAGACGAGGCCCTTGGTGCCTCCGGCTTCCGCTCCAAACAGGCGCAACGAGCTGTAGTTGCGGTGATTGGGTGCGTCGTACGGCTTGGCATCTGCAAAACGTTTGACGTGCATCAGAATTTCCTCCCGCGCTCGATGCGATATTTTCCGCTTGGGTCGACAATAGCGACCAGCCGCACGATGCAGCCGTCGCCGCGATCCCAATTCCATGGGAAATAGGCAAAAGTGCACCGCTTTCCCGTGACCTTGTCGATGTCACCACCGACATTTTCAATGCCCATGATTCCGCTCTTGAAGAGGATCCGATGGACCGGCTCCCATTCCGGGAAATCGTCCTTCCAGTCACGTCCTCCCGACCACTCGCGGTATTCCTCCGCCAAATGCGGATGCAGAGGTCCGTTGCGCTGCGGGCCAATTGCAGTGGCGAGCGGATGATCATTGGCCTGCGTGTCATGGCCAACCACCTTGACCTTTTTCTTCACGAACCATTCGCCGGCAGAAGGCACGAAGCCGGGTGCGCGACAGAAATAGTCTTCGCTATCTTCGTAGAACTTGTGCCAGCCGGTATTGATGATCACGACGTCGCGTGGACGAATGATTTTCCCGCAGGCTTTTTCCAGGTCATCGCCGGTGATCGGCTCCCATTTGTTCTTCGGCAGCGACACCACGATGCCCGAGCCAAAAAAATGTGGCAGCGGCACTTCGTCAATAAACGGCGTACCCTGCACGACGTGAGCCGGCGCATCGATATGCGTGGTGTTGTGCATTGAGGTCGTGATGCGCTGCGACAACACGCCTGACTTGGCCATGTAGTGAATGCGTTCGATCTTGACGTCTTCGAAATACGGCCAGTTCGGAGATTGATAGCCGAAGCGATGGGACAGGTTGTAGAACTCCAGCCCCATGCTGTTCTTGAGATCTTCCTCGAACATCACGCCGCGAATTCGTTTGGCCACGGCTTCCTCCCTTTGTTTATGCGACTAGCGGATGTGTCTTTGATTGCCGGTGCCCTGAGTTCAGGCAGCGGCGGAATTCATGCGGCTCTCCAATGCGTGTTTGGTGGCGACCAGGCGTTCAGCGATCAATGCCTGACGATTCTGAAACCGCTGAACTCGGGACCGGCACCGAGATGGCGACGGCATTGCCCAGAGGGTCGTGCAGGGCGACGCCGACGGCGCAGATGCCGAGCGTGTGTTCCTCGCGGTCATAGGCAATTCCGCTCCGGCGCGCCGACTTCAGATCGTTGAGCAACGTATCCAGCCGCGTGAATGTCTTTGGCGTGCGCGCTTCGTAAGTGCGTCCAACCAGGGCTTCGATCGCGTCGTCGGAAAGTTGCGCGAGGTAGGCCTTGCCGTTGGCCGTGCAATACAGGGGAAATGTGTCGCCCACTGCCGATACGGCACGCAAACGCTGCGAGCCGATGACCTGGTCGATGAATATGAGATGATCTTTCTTGATGGTCGAGAGATCGACAGTCTCGTGTAGCTCCTCGGACAGCCGTTCGAGAAGCGGCCGTGCGAGCGTTACGAAATCGCTGCGAACGGACGCCGCGAGCCTGAGGATCGCGGGGCCGAGCCTTACACGGCCGTTCGGAGTCGCAGCGATGACGAGCTTTTCGGTCTCAAGCGCCGCAACGATGCGCTGAACCGTTGAGCGGGCAAGGTTCACGCGCTGCGCGATTTGTCCGAGGCTGAGGCCTGCGTTTTCTTCTTCGAGCGCACGCAAGATGGTAGCGGCGCGCGCAATGACCTGGACCTGACTTTTGTCGTTGGTGACAAGACGACTCATGACGCGTTCCACCCACTCATGCGTGGCGATCTGGGCCGCCTTGCATGATGGTACACGTTAGCCCAAAATGCGGTACAGAAAAACAGAAAACGCAGCGGGTCGCACCCCTGGTGAGGAGGCGTCATGGTCAAAAAAATCGCGCTTGAAGAGCATTTTCTGGACCCAGCGACCGAGGCCTATTGGCGCCCCACAATGGTCGATGTGGCTCCGGCCAAGACGGCCCAGCTCTACGCAAGTCTCACCGATTTCGGCGAACAACGACTGAAAATGATGGACCAGCACGGCATCGCGCGGATGGTGTTGGCGATCGCGGGTCCCGGCGTCCAGGTTGAGCGTGATGCGGCCACGGCGCTGCGGGCCGCACGCGCGTCGAACGATTTTCTTGCCAAGGAAGTGACGAAGCGTCCCGATCGTTATTCGGGCTTCGCTCATCTTCCCATGCAGGATGGGAAAGCCGCTGCTGACGAACTTGAACGGTGCGTACGCGATCTGAAGTTTTGTGGCGCCATGATCAACGGGCACACGAACGGAAAATATCTCGACGATCGCTCCTACGATCCGTTCTGGGAACGCGCGGCGGCGTTGAATGCGCCGATCTACCTGCATCCAGCCGATCCCGTTGCACCCTTGCCGGTGCTTGCGGGTCACAATGTACTGGTGCGACCGATGTGGGGTTGGGGTGTGGAAACCGGCTCACATGCGCTGCGCATTATCTCGAGCGGCGTTTTTCATCGCTATCCGAAGGCCAAGCTGGTGCTTGGCCATCTCGGCGAGACGCTGCCTTTCCTGCTCTGGCGCTTTGACAGCCGTTCGAAGCCCTATGGCTGGAACCTGCCGAAGCCGCCGTCGCAATACATCAAGGAAAATCTCTGGGTCACCCTCTCCGGAATGTATGACGCGCCACCAATGCATTGTTCGCTGGATGCGGTGGGACGTGATCGCGTGATGTTTTCGGCGGATTATCCCTTTGATGCCGAAGGGGCCGGGCCGTTCCTGGACTCGACGCCGCTCGACGAAACCTTGCGCGCGGACGTCGCCTACAACAATGCGGCAAAACTGCTCGGCCTGAGTTGAACGTCCCCGACCTTACTTTGCGTCGATGACACGCACGGGCTTTCCGTCGAGCCATGCACGGATATCCTCGACAATGTCGGGGAAATACTTGCGGTAATTCTGCTCGCTGACATAGCCGAGATGCGGCGTGATGACGGCGTTGTCCATTTTGCGGAAAGGGTGATCGAGCGGCAGCGGTTCGACGTCGAATACGTCGAGACCGGCACCGGCGATCGACTTCGATTGCAGTGCCGCAATGAGGGCCTTCTCATCGACGATGGGGCCCCGCGACGTGTTGATCAGGTAAGCGGTCTTTTTCATCAGGCCGAGCTCTTTCGCCCCGACCAATCCGCGCGAGCGGTCGCTGAGGACGATGTGGATTGTCACCACGTCGGCGTTGCGGAAGAGGTCCTCCTTTGTGACGAGTTCCGCGCCTCCAGCCTGTGCTTTCTCTGCAGTCAGGTTCTGGCTCCAGGCAATTGTCTTCATCCCGAAAGCCTTGCCGACCGTCGCAGAGCGCTGGCCAAGCTTGCCCAAGCCGAGAATGCCGAGCGTGAGACCTTCGAGATCGCGTCCGACGGTCACCTGCCAGGGCGCGCCAGCCTTAAGCCGCGCGTTCTCGAAGCCGATTCGGCGGGTCAATTCGAGAATCAGGCCGAAGGCAATGCCGGTGGTGGGACTACCCATAACGCCGGTACCGCACACCGTGATGCCGCGCTCGTTGCATGCTTTGACGTCGAAAGAATTATTGCGAGCGCCGGTAGTGATCAAAAGCTTCAGGTCGGGGAGGGCTTCGACAACTTTGCGCGGGAAGGGGGTGCGCTCGCGCATGCCGACGATGATCGCGAAGCCCTGCAGGGCCTTGATCGCTTCGTCCTGGCTGGCGAAAGGCTTATCGAACACTTTGATCTCGACATCCTTGGCGACCCGAGACCAGTCGGCGAAAGCCATCGCCACGTTTTGATAGTCGTCGAGAATAGCTGCCCGAACCATGCAAAGCCCTTTCGCTGCACCCGGGAGGGGCCGGGCCGCGCCACCTTAGGCATGGAACAGCGAAATGAAAGGGGGTTTCAGCCCAGCGGGGGCAGACCGTGCTTGGCGCGCCAGGCCGGGCCAGGACCGCGCATATAGTGCAATTCGGGACGGTAGGGACGGATCGCGTCGCGGGTCATTTCACGCAGGAGATCCACGACGAGGTTGCGGAACACGACAAAGGGGCGGGGCAGCAACGAAACTGCGGTACCCGACATAGCCAATATGGCGCGACCCATGACGCTTCTCCCACATCGACCGGCTGGCGGACGAATTCTGTCCGCTTACTCCTTGGTCGCCCCGACAGGCGGCCAGGTTCATGGCGTTCGATGATGGCTGCGAAGCGGTTAAAAACCGGTACCCGAAAGGCCTGCCAGAGACATTTTCATAATCAGGCTTTCCAGAAATTTACCGATACCATCCAAGCAGGCGGGTACCGCGGCGCTTGCTCTTTCGGAGTTCCACCGCTACATCAGCCGCACATTTCCTGGAAAAAACGGCGTCAGAAACACGATGAACGGTCGGCAATTCATCTATCACATGCAGGGTCTCACCAAGACCTACCCGCCTTCCAAGAAGGTATTGGATAACATCCATCTATCGTTTTACCCGGACGCCAAGATCGGCGTTCTCGGCGTCAACGGTTCCGGCAAGTCGACGCTGCTGCGCATCATGGCCGGCATCGACACAGAGTTCACAGGCGAAGGTTGGGTCGCTGAAGGTGCACGCGTCGGCTACCTCGAGCAGGAACCCCATCTCGATCCAAAGAAGACGGTGCGCGAAAACGTCATGGAGGGGGTCGCCGCCAAAAAGGCGCTGCTCGACCGCTACAACGAGATCGCCACCAACTATTCCGATGAAACTGCCGAGGAGATGGCCAAGCTCCAAGACAAGATCGATAGCCAGAACCTCTGGGACCTCGATAGCCAGGTCGATCTGGCGATGGACGCCCTGCGGTGCCCCGCAGACGATTCCGACGTGACCAAGTTATCAGGCGGCGAGCGCCGTCGTGTGGCGCTGTGCCGGCTGCTCCTCGACCAGCCGGAGCTTCTGCTGCTGGACGAGCCGACCAACCATCTCGACGCCGAGAGCGTGAACTGGCTCGAAGGCCACCTGCGCAGCTATCCCGGCGCGATCCTGATCGTGACCCACGACCGCTACTTCCTCGACAACGTGACAGGGTGGATTCTCGAGCTCGACCACGGACGCGGCATTCCATACGAGGGCAACTACACCTCATGGCTCGGTCAGAAGCAGAAACGCATGGCGCAAGAGCAGCGCGAGGACGAAGCACGCCAGCGTACGCTTCAGCGCGAAAGCGAATGGATCTCGTCGTCGCCGAAGGCGCGGCAGGCAAAATCCAAGGCGCGTTATCAGCGCTATGAGGATCTGCTCAAGATCGCCAACGCCAAGCAAAATACGGTCGCGCAGATCACCATTCCGGTGGTTGAGCGGCTCGGCCAGAACGTGGTCGATTTCAACAACCTGTCGAAGGGCTTCGGCGACAACCTCCTGATCGACGACCTAAGCTTCAAGTTGCCGCCGGGTGGCATTGTCGGGGTGATCGGTCCGAACGGGGCCGGCAAGACCACCCTGTTCCGCATGATCACCGATCAGGAAAAGCCCGATAAAGGAACGATCAAGGTCGGTGAGTCGGTTCATCTCGGCTACGTCGACCAGTCGCGGGATTCGCTCGATGGCAAGAAGACGGTCTGGGAAGAGATTTCCGACGGCAACGACATAATCCTTCTCGGCAAGAAGGAAATGAATTCACGCGCCTATTGCGCTTCGTTTAACTTCAAGGGGGCCGATCAGCAGAAAAAGGTCGGTACGTTGTCCGGCGGCGAGCGCAACCGCGTCCATCTCGCCAAGATGCTGCGCTCTGGCGCCAACCTGTTGCTGCTCGACGAACCGACGAACGATCTCGACGTCGAAACGCTTCGGGCGCTCGAAGAAGCCCTGGAAGATTTCGCAGGCTGTGCGGTCATCATCAGCCACGACCGTTGGTTCCTCGACCGGATCGCCACGCATATCCTCTCGTTCGAGGGTGACAGCCACGTCGAATGGTTTGAGGGGAACTTCCAGGATTATGAAACCGACAAGATGCGTCGTCTGGGGACGGATTCGGTGATCCCGCACCGGCTGAAGTACAAGAAATTCTCGCGCTAGCCGTACGACGCGGAATAGCCAATTTCGTCCCGCATGCCCGGTTGTCCGGTCCTGCGGATGTGAGGTTGCGGCGGAATGATAAAGACACTAGCGCGCGCTGTTGCGATCGCATTTTTCGCGTTCGCTGCCACGACCTCCGGCGAGGCGGCCGATGCTGCCTTCCAGCAATGGCTCGCCGCCCAGTGGCCCGCGGCGCAGGCGATGGGTATTTCCCGGGCTACATTTGATGCCGCGTCGCGCGGGCTCGAGCCCGATCTTTCGCTGCCCGATCTCGCCATACCGGGTCAGGCCGAGAAGGCGCCGCAGCAGCCGGAATTTGTGCAAACCCCGGCGCAGTATCTGCGCGAGACGAGCTTCGACCGTCTTGCTACCCGCGGCCGGCAACTTGCCGTGCAGCATCGCGACACGCTGGCGCGTATCGAAAAAGAATTCGGCGTGCCCGGAAGTGTGGTGCTGGCAATTTGGGGACGCGAAACCGACTATGGCGGATATCAGCTTCCCAATGATGCCATTCGCGCGTTAGCGACACAGGCCTATATCGGCAAGCGCAAGGAATTCTTCCAAAATGAATTCCTGCATGTGCTGAAGATGTTGCAGGACGGCGTGCCGCGCAGCGACCTGCGTTCGTCATGGGGCGGCGCCATGGGGCTTACTCAATTCCTCCCATCGGAATACTTCAAATATGCTGTCGATTTCGACGGTGATGGCCGCGCCGACATATGGCGTTCGGTACCGGATGCGCTCGCGTCTGCGGCAAAGCAACTTGTCGGCAAAGGGTGGCGTCCCGGCGAATCCTGGGCATTCGAAGTACGCGCGCCGGTAAATGCCGATTGCAGCATCGGCGTGCCCGAAACGACGAAACCTATGAGCGCCTGGTTGAAGGCAGGGTTCACTCCGACCAATGGCCGCAAGCTCAGTGCAGCGGAACTATCCTACGAGGCTTCGCTGCTTCAGCCGGAAGGCAGCTATGGCCCTTCATTCCTCGCGCCGAAAAACTATTTCGTTCTGAAGGACTACAATTTTTCGGATCTCTACGTCCTGTTCGTCGGCCACCTGAGCGACCGCATATCCGGCGGACGGCAATTCGAGACGCCGTGGAGCAAGAATGCCCAACTGAAGACCACGGATGTCGAGCTGATGCAGAAGCGGTTGACCACGCTTGGTCTCTACAAGGACAAGATCGACGGCAAAGCCGGCATGCTTACGCGCGCGGCGCTCGGCACGTATCAGAAGAAAAACGGATTAAAGGTCGACTGTTGGCCGACCGCCGCCGTGCTCGAGCACATGCGGCGGTGAGTTAAATCAATCGCAGACCTGGATGCGTCTTGTTCGGTAGGCGTAGCCGTCCCACACCTGCTGACGCTCGATGTGGCAGATCGGACCATCATATGGAGGCGGCACGGCGTAGACCGGTGGTGGCGCCACATAGACCGGACCAGGCTCGACATAGACCGGGCGGCTGTTTGCGATGGCCGAGCCGACAATGGCCCCGGCGGCAAGGCCACCGACGACGCCGGCCGCAACACCGCAGCCATTGCAGTTAGCTTGAGCCGGAGACGGCAACGCCGCAGCCAGGGTGCCGGCCGCGGCGAGCGCAATGATGATACTCTTCATGGGTGTCCTCTCGGGCCGAGTTACAATTCGGCGCGATCATCCACCCTAAATGGTTACGCGATCTTTAAGGGCAGATGAACCGCGGACGGCTCCAGCCGACGAAATTGCCGTAGGGGTCACGCAACGGACGCCGAGCCCAATAGCCACCCGGGCAGGCAGCTGGATATGGAGCGCCGTATCCCTGGTACACGACGTAGCCGGGGGCGGGAGCGTAGGCCGGGTAAGCGCCGGCGCTGTTGGCGATCGCGCCGCCGATGATAGCGCCGCCGATCACGCCCGCTGCAACACCCACGCCGACCGCGCACCCATAGCAACGGGCTTCCGCGGTGGTCGGAGCACTCAAGCTACCCGCTGCCAGCACGGCGGCGGTCGCAAGCGCGAAGATCGTCTTCTTCATAGAAGTTCCCTCCAGGTGAGGTCGGCAGCGCCGACCGCGATAGTGAGTCTAAACTAACCGGTCCCCGTGCCGAGATAGAGACGGTTTCAATATGTCGGAAATTTGTTGAGCGCCGGCCCGCTCCTCGTCTTGAAAAAAAGCTCGGACACGCTGACCGAATCCGAGCTTTCATTTCTTCATGCTTTAGTTTGTCCGATTTGGCTAGCGCTTAACCGCAAACTCTCACAGGTCGAGAGCGCCAGCCCCATCCATCCCAGGCACGCTGACGGGTCCAGTAGCAACCGCCGTACCCGTATCCCGGACCGGCAGCGTAGTAGCCCGGGCCGTATCCGTAAGGGCCGTTGGCGGCAGCGGCGACAAGCGCGCCGACGGCAAGACCGCCGATGATGCCGGCGGCGATGGCGCCACCGTTACGTGCTTCAGCCGGCTGCGGGGCAGCGACAGTTGCAAGCCCAATGGTCGCGGCGGCGGCGAGAGCAGTCAGGGTTTTAGATGTCTTGGTCATGGCTCACCTCTGGTTCGCTGAGTTCGTATTCATTCAACGACGGTTGGGTTGGTTCCCTGCGAAGTTCGCTCAGCGACAACAATTATCGTGGATATGAGGTTCCTGCTTTTCGCGTGAACGGCCGGTGAATAGCCCATTTGGAATTGGCTTAAGAGGCTGTTTGCGCGCATTAAATTTTGGCAATGCTGCGGGCGAGATAGTGGCAAAATCGCTGCTAATGCGGGTGTTATGTCGACCGCGGCTGCGATGGAAAACGGCCCTTGCATCGGCAGACGCAAGGGCCGTTCGTTTTTTATTGTCGTTGTTCGTGTTCTCTAAACGCAAACTCGTACGCGACGCACATGCCAGCCCCAACTGTCCAAGACGCGCTGGCGCTTCCAGTAGCAACCGTAGGCCCCGGAGTAAGCATAGGCGGGGCCGACCGGTGCGATAACCACGCCGGCGTGTCTGTGGTGATGATGGTGGTGGTGATGATGCGCCTGCGCGGGTTGCGCAGTCGCGAAGGCTGCGAGACCAAGAGTCGTAGCAGCCGCAAGAGCAGTGAAAGTTTTGGCCGTAATAGTCATGGCGAACCTCGCATGTTGTGTGTGTGAGGTTGCTGCTCTCAGCTTGAATGCCGCGTGAATGGTGCGTTTGGAATTGCGTCCAAGATGCTCCGCCCGGCATTAAATTTTGGCAAGGCGGCCGGAGGGACGTACGCCTATTGCGAAATCCGTCCCAGCACGCGTTGCAGGATCGTCGGCTGGCCGGCGCGCACCGCCGAATGTCCTGAAATCTTGCGTGCCCTGTGGCGTGTTGTGGTGACGCGCCGCGAGGGTGATTTGTGCGCGCGCGCTTTTGCGGCGCGGTGGCGCGGCTTCCCTTTGGGCGCAGAGCGTCCCTTGCGCTTCAGTCGGTGTCGTCGATGCCGCAGCGCTCTGCCGACACTGCGCAGGAACAACTTTTCAAGCGGATAGCTCAGCCGTCGTGCGGCTGCGGCGAGCGGGAGCCACTCCACCGCCATGATGTCTTCCATCACGTCGCGGCTGGCTTTGACTTCAGCCTGCATGCGCCAGAATTGAACGACCTTCGGACGACCGCGCGCGCGATACGTGATGGCGCCGAGGAACTCGCGCACGCGAACACGATGGCCGGTCTCCTCGACAACTTCGCGGCGCGCGCCTCTCAGCGCGCTTTCGTTGGACTTGAGCTTCCCGCGTGGCAGGACCCACAGTTCGTCTTTTGTGCGCTGTACGACGGCAATCAGCGGGCGCGAACCGTTGCGCACCACGATGCCTCCCGCTGCATGAACTGTCTTGCCCGCCATGCCCGTCCGATCTGCCGGTCGTCTCGTTTAGCAAAATTGCGAAGACGCATGCAGAGAAATGCGCGCACATCACCCTTGCCTGTGGGCAACTGTTGAATAGCGATTCGCGTCACAATTCTGTCTTGGGCACTTTCATCCACAAGTAAACGCACTGCTTCGTGCGAGCGGTATCTGTCGTCGATCTGTGCGACAGCGACAAAGCGCCACGGAAACACTGGTTTAGTTGAATTTGAGTCCGGCTTCTTTCGCTATCTTCAGATTGAGTGCGATCTCGCGCCGAATCATGGCGTCCATTTCGCCCGGACTGAGTGGTGAAGGTTCGACGCCTTGCGCGGTCAATTTCTGTTGAACGTCAGGCAATGCGAGCGCCTTGGTTGTCTCTGCATGAAGGCGCTCGATGATCGGACCCGGCGTTTTCGCGGGCACCAGCATCCCGTTCCAGTAATTGAAGTCCGAAATCCTTGTAGCCCGCTTCGAGCGTAGTTGGCAGGTCGGGCAGGGTCGGCGAGCGCTTGGCCGAACTCACCGCGAGCGGCACCAATTGCTTGTTCTGGATGAACGGTAATCCGGATGAAATGCCGATAAAGATGAAGTCGACGCGCCCGGTCATGACCTCGGTGAGTGCCTCGGGTCCGCCACGAAACGGAACATGCGTCGCCTTGAAGCCGGCGCTGACGATGAATCGCTCGGCTGCCCAATGGGTAGCGCTGCCAACGCCCGCCGAAGCAAAGTTGAGCGTCCCGTCTTTCGCTTTGGCCACCAGTTCCTGCAAGGACTTGATGCCTTTGGACGGTGCCACCAGCAGCACATTCGGCACGCTGCCGAAAATCGCGACGCCGGCGAAATCTGCCGCGGCATCGTAAGGGAGGTTGGGGTAGGCGGCCGGCGCTCCGGAGTGCGCGGCAGCATTGATCAACAGCGTGTAGCCATCGGGGTCTGCCTTCGCAACCGCCGCCGAACCAAGACTTCCGCCGGCGCCACCACGATTTTCTACCACGATGGTCTGTCCGAGCTGGCGCGAGAGCGGGTCAAGGACGATACGTCCGAGGATGTCGATGGTGCTTCCGGCCGAGAAAGGCACGATGGCGCGAATAGTTTTTGCCGCCGGCCACGCTACTTGCGCGATGCCAGGGCGCGGCAGTGCCGGGGCTGCAAGCGCGCCGGCCGACAGCTTCAGAAAATGGCGACGGTTGTGAGTGGTCATGTCTGTTGCCCCGGAACCCAGAAGTCGCGCAAGTATTCACGCCGCGGGTCGTGGCGCAAGGCAACCTCTGGTCGCACTTCCTGTTGCCCCGGGCCACCGTCATGCCTAGTTTCGCGGGGCCATCAGGGAGAAATGCCAATGCCGACCTTTACCTGGGATCACATCCATTTGCGCACACCGGATCCGGAAGCGACGGCGCAATGGTTCGAGCGCATGTTCGGCGCCGAGATCATCCGCAGCACCCAGCTTGGAAAGCCGCGCGTCGACATCAAGCTCGGCGGGGCGATGATTTTCACCGCCCAGGTTAACCCCGGCGACGGTGTCAATTCGGCTCCGACGACGCCCTATCAGGGCCTCGACCATTTCGGCCTGGCAGTCTCGGGAATCGATGCCATTGCCGCCGATCTCAAAAAGAAGGGCGTCGAGTTCACCCAGGACCCGCACTCACCCGGACCCGGCATCAAAATATGCTTTCTGCGCGGCCCACAGGGCATTTCGATCGAATTGCTTGATCGCGACCCGAAATATTCCTGATATTTCCGACTTGTAGATGCCATTTTTATTTGAGACAAACCGGTCGTGCCGATTGCCTGACCGGGCGGCGAGCACATAGCGCAATGAAAGCCGTGCCGGCAGGAGGTTGCATGCGTGCGTTCGGATTGGCGGTGATCGCGACGACGATCGCGGCAGCGACAGCTGTGGCCGCCGAAGGACGTTTCGAGCGCAGTTTAAAGATGCTGGCGCCGGCAGAGCGACTGGAACAGCTCTGCGACTACACGGCGATGAGCCGTATCCGCGAGCAGAGCAAGGACTATCGTCCCGACCGCGCCGTGGCGAATGCGATGGCAGAACCGGTTGCGAAAGACGACACGCTTGAAGTAAGCGGAGGCGCCTTCCGCAGCCGCAAGAAATGGTATGCGCTGTCCTATCGCTGCAAGGCGACGCCTGATCACCTGACCATCGTGGATTTCCGTTTCACCGTTGGTGAGGAAATTCCCGAGGGCAAGTGGGCGTCATTCGGTCTCTGGGAGTGACCGTGCGCTATTGATGCTGCACCATGACCTTGGTGCCGACCGGCACGCGCGAATAAAGATCGACCACGTCGTCATTCACCAAACGGAAGCAGCCTGACGAGACCGCTTGACCAATGGTCTCCGGCGCGTTCGTTCCATGGATGCGGTAGACGGTCGCTCCGATATACAGCGCACGCGCGCCAAGCGGGTTACCCGGACCGCCGGCCATCCAGCGCGGCAGGTAGGGCTGTCTAGAGATCATTTCGGGCGGCGGCGTCCAGTCCGGCCACTCGGCTTTCTTGCTGATGTTGTGAATGCCGCCCCATTGGAAGCCATCACGGCCGACACCAACGCCATAACGCATGGCAACGCCGTTACCCATGATGAGATAGAGGAAACGGTCATGCGTGTTGACGATGATTGTGCCCGGCGCCTGTTCGGTCCGGTAGTACACTGACTGACGGCGCAATTCCGGCGCCAAATCCCGATCACGCCCGGTGTGATCGATACCCGGATCGACATCTTCCATGGTCGGATTGGTCGATGACATCATCCTCTGCGCAAATGCCGGGACGGCCGGCGACACGAGAAGAGCGAGCGCAAAAATTCGCAACCAGATCATTTTTGTAATTCCCCCGATGATGACGCTTTGATGCGCCTCAGAGTTTGTCTTTGATGTGGGTTTGTGGCCGGTCGGAGCCGCGAGCGGTTTCGGTGTGCCAGCGACCTTTCTCGTCTTCAAATTCTATGACTTCGGTGTGTCCGGGAACGGTCTGCTCCTCGGCTGCCGCTTGCGCTGCGGCCAGAGCATCAGCGTGTGTTGGATAGGGTTCAGAGAAAACGCCGTCCACTTTGTACGCCCACCCGCCATCGTGCTCGACGATCTCGTAGGTCACTTGCGCCATGAAAATCCTCTGGAACTCGAAAGGTTCTTGGGTAACGTATCGCTATCTCGGCCTATTGCGCCAGCCACTTATGGATGTCGGAGGCAAAGGTTACCGCCTCCGCACGTAGCCATGGAACCCGTCATTTGAGGCAGAGACGTGGCGATTGAAAGCTCAAAAATCCAGGCCTTGCGGCCGCATGAAGGCCATTCGGTCCTTGGCTGAGCCGATTGGAGGATAGCGCGTGGCTTGAATGGTTACAGGCGCCGCTGGCGCTTCAGGCGATCGATATAATCTTCGGCTTCTGGTGGAAGCGACTGTAGTCCGTACTGTGCCGCCGATGACAGCACTGGGCGCCACTGCGATCCCCTGAGAAATGCCGGCTCGCGACCGGGCGGAATGATGCGATCGAAGACAAGCACCAGCAAGATCGCCAGCATGGCAACGCGAAAGGCACCGAGTGCCGCGCCACCGATACGATCCGGAACGCTGACATTGCGGCCGGCCACTCCACTCACGATCAGCCGCAGGATGATGCTGATCAGGGCTCCGGCCACAATGAAAATTGCGACGACGACGATCCACGTCTGAGGCGTCGGAATTTTCGGATAGTTCGCGAGGAGAGAAAGGGCCTTCGGGGTCGCCGCAACTGCGATGCCGGCCCCGCAGATATAGCCGATGATCGTTGCCAGGCTGCGCAGCAGGCCGGTCATAAATCCCATGACGACTGCAACGAACAGGCAGGCATAAACGGCAAGATCGAAACTATTAGTCGAAAAGAAGTCAGTCATCGGTCGGCCTTGCGGAATTGCCTAGCAGCGATTGCCAAAAAAATGATGAACGGCTTCGCTAAAGTCGCGGTGACCTTCCGATCTTTGCCGGCCGGTGCTAGCCGGTACGCGGTGTGTTCTGGTCGAACAGCTTGCGGATACCCGAGGCAATTACCGCTGCGGTGCAGAGCCAGATGATAACCGCGCCGACGCCGAAGGCCGTGCGGCCAACCGCGGCATCGATCGCCGCATTGCCGGTCATGACCGTTCCGGAAAACTGCCGCTCGCCCGGTCCGAACGCGATCCAGCTTGCGATCGCGCCGAAGCAGCAAAAGATCGCAACGGCGATCACATATTGCAGGATGCGCAGCCAGCGCGGCGCGTCGGCCGGCAATTCGCCCGTTGCACTGGAGGCGCCGAGCGACTGGATGACGAGTGCCGCGCCGGCCAGGAAAAAAACGAAACCGGCGCAAAGCAGGACCCACAACGGGCTGTGCAGGTTCGATGGTCCGCCTGGGATCGGCAACAGATGCGCCCCGACCGCGATGAAATAAAGGCCGACCGCCGCGGCGATTGCTGCGTAAAAATAATTGGCTCTCGGCGTTGTCGACGTTGGCTCGGTCATTTGCGCCTCGCGCTTGACCAAAACTAGCATCGGCTGGTTTGCGAATTGCTTACGAGCACCCGAAACATTTGAGGCACACCCTTGGCGCCCGGAAAGCAGTGCCAATTTTATGATCTTTAACCTTGCCTCGCCGGCATGGGAGGCCGAAAATGCTGTTTAGGGGGAGCGCAAAATGATGCTTCTTTTCATAATTTTACTGGTGGTGTTGCCCTACGGCACGGCGCTCATTTGTGGCGCGATCACGTACAGGGCCGGCGCGATTGTCTCCGGCTGGTGCAGCGTGGGCGGTCTCGCCCTCGGCATCTATTTCTTTCACAAGAGCATGGAGCTGCTTGGCCCGAGCTGAGGCGGCCTGTTCCGCAAGATATGATTAATTGCAGCCCGGTATTTGTGGACGTCTTAAGCATCCCGGAACATGAAAGCGGCGCGCGCGTTGCGAGCTAGAGGTTGCAACACTAGAGATTAGGAGCCATGGCCCGACGACCCACCTCAAATTCCCGGTCCGAAGCCGAGAAGGCTTTCAAGGCGGCGACGACCAAGCCGGCGGAACTGCCGCCGACCCCGCCTGCGTTGCCGCACGTCAAGCACACCGTGACGTTGCGCATCGACCAGGATGTGCTCGACTATTTTCAGCAGGAAGGCATTGGCTGGCAGGACCGCATCAACGCCGCGTTGCGCAAGGTTGCGGGAAAATAAAGCTGCGATGAAACGCGCTGTCGCGTTATCGATGGCGATGCTGGCGAGTGGCGCCGTCGCCGCAGAAAAGAAAACCTACAGCTACACGTGCAAGGGCGGTGGATTCAGTGTCACGGCGGTCGTCGACAGCTCCGGCGGCGTCGATCGATGGAGCAAGTCCGAGCCTGTCATCCTGCAGATCGGCGCTGAGCCGCCGCAGACATTGATCGCCGATCCCGATGCTCCTGACGCGGACAGCTACAAGAACAAGGACTATGAGTTCTACGCGTTGAAGTCATTCATCACGCTCACGCACAAGAGTCACGGCATGGTCGTCAAGTTCTACAACGCGTGCCGCGTCGAGTAGAGGCGCTCAGTCTTGGTCGCTGATCAGATCGTCCGGTAGCCGCCGTCTGCCATCACAATCGCGCCTGTGACATAAGCCGAGAGGTCGGAGGCGAGAAAGATCGCTGGGCCCGCGATGTCTTCCGGCTTGCCGGCGCGGCCGAGCGGCGTGTGGTCGAGAAAGATCTTCACCAGCTCGGGATTGTTGGCGCGCACCTGGGCGTTCAACGGCGTTTCGATCAGGCCCGGACCGATCGCGTTCACGCGCACGCCATGCTTGCCAAGTTCGGCGGCAAGCGCGCGGGTAAAGCCGAGGACGCCATGCTTCGCCGAGGTGTAGGCCGGCGAATTCGGCGTGCGCACATGCATGAACGACTGGATCGAAGCGATATTGATGATCCGGCCCTTGGTCGCGCGCAACGCGTCGAGGAACGCGTGCGTCACGTTGAACACACCATTGAGATTGATCGCCATGATGTCCTGCCAATCCTTGACGACGGCATCCGCATCGGCGGTGAAAGCATTGCGGCGGTTGATGCCCGCATTGTTGACCAGGATGGAAACCTGGCCGACCTCGCCGGCGATCTTTGCGGCCATCGAGCGGCAGGCTGCGCGGTCGGTGACGTCGAGGGTGAAGTGCTGCGCCTTGCCGCCTTCCGCACGGATGTCGGCTGCGGTTTTGCCGGCCGTCTCCCCGTTGATGTCCAGCACGACCACGTGCGCACCTTCCCGGGCGTAACCGAGCGCAATGCCGCGACCGATGCCGGAACCGGCGCCGGTGACGACAGCGATGTGATTTTGCAGAAGTGGCATTGTTCCGTTCCTTGAAATGCCCGTGGAGGATAGCGATCTCGGAAGTGCGTTGCTACAGTGGTGGAGAAGGAGCAAGTCCGATGTGCCGCAACATAAAGACGCTGTTCAATTTCGAGCCGCCTGCGACCGAAGATGAAGTACACGCCTCGGCGCTGCAGTTTGTCCGCAAGCTCTCCGGGTTCAACAAGCCGTCGCAGGCGAATGCGGCGGCCTTCGAACTTGCCGTGGATGAGGTCTCGCAGGCCGCGCGCAAGCTTGCTGGCCTCCTTGCACACCTCCGCGCCCGCGCGCGACCGCGAGGTGGAGGCCGAGAAGGCGCGGGAGCGGGCTCGCGCGCGCTTTGCCTGAGCTGCGCGAGCGTACGCCTCACTGCTCTCCCGAGACTTTCAGAATGTCGATCAGCTTTCGGTCGCGCCAGCGCTGAAGGTCGGCCATGTTGCGTCCGGCCGCTTCTTCGGCGACGCCGTCGATGATTTTTTTCTGAACGTCCGGCGTCAGCCGTGTCTCGCCGAGGTCATCCATCCAGCCCTGGATCGGGCCGCCGAGATGATCCATGAAATGCTTCATGCCGCCTTCGCCGCCGGCCATATGAAACGTCAGGTGCGGCCCCATCAGCGCCCAGCGCAGGCCGGGGCCATAGGCGATCGCCGCATCCGCATCGGCGACGGAAACAACACCTTCGGCGACGAGATGGACGGCTTCGCGCCATAGCGCCACCTGCAGGCGGTTGGCGACATGGCCCTTTACTTCTTTCTTGATGTGGATCGGATGCTTGCCGATGTCGCGATAGAATTGCATCGCCTTGGCGATCGCTTCCGGCGACGTCTTCGGGCCCCCGACAACCTCGACCAGCGGAATCAGGTGAGGGGGATTGAATGGATGGCCAATCACGCAGCGTTCCGGATGTTTGCACTTCACGCTCACGCGGCTGATCAGAAGGCCTGAGGAGCTCGTCGCGATCACGACGTCCGGGGGCAGGGCGGCGTCCAGCGTTGCGAACAACTCGATTTTGAGATCTTCGCGTTCGGGCCCGCTTTCCTGGATGAACTCCGCGCCCTTGGTGGCTGCCGCAGGATCCTTGAAAAATTCGAAACGCTTGCGGTCGGCACCCGCTTGCACGACGTTTAGTTTTTCCAGCGTCTGCCAGGCCGTGTCGATGAAGCGCCGGGCGAAGGCTTCGCCGTTCGGCGCCGGATCATATCCGGCGACCTCGTATCCGCGCGCAAGAAAATAGGCCGCCCAGCTTGCACCGATCGTGCCGGCGCCGATGACGCACACCCTCCGCATTTTTTTTCCCCTTGGTCAGTTCCGGTTTCTGTCGTTTCTAACGCACATGCGGAATTTGTTACAGGCTTTCAGCGCCCAGCGTCAGGCCGGGAAATCATGCGTCGCAAGACTAGCATCATCGTGCTCGGATGCATCACGATCGCATTGATGCGACCCCAAAGGCCGTCCGGCTCATGAAAGACGCCGAGCTGCCGGAGTACCGTGGCGCGGTCATAGTAGATCTTCTCGCCTGCAAGCCTGTCGTCTGCGTCGAAGGTGTAGACCCCGCAGAGCGGGAATTGAACCAGACGGCCGGTCGGAGGCAGACCGCGCCACGCGCCCAGATGGTGTCCGCGAATAATGGCTTCCAGAACGATTGTGGCTTCACTGATGTGCCGCCGCTGCACGTCGATCTGCAGGTCAGGCATCGCGCGCAACAACTCTGAATAAAATAATCGCACTCCGTCGCGGCCCGTGTAATGCGCATTCCACGGCTCATCGTCGTAGCGAGGCGTGGCGCCGAACGTTGTCATGATACCGTCAAGGTCGTGCTGGTTCTCCAGCCTGACGTGGTCGTCGACGAGTTGCAGACGTCGGGATTGCCGCTCCGGGTCCATTGTCGGCATGCCGGAAGCCTCCGGTTTTATAAGTTGCGTGCGGCTCTTTGTGGTGCGGGCGTTTGGCGATTCCGCTCAGCATGGCATTGCGCTATAATCGGGGGAACCCGGCGGATGGCTGGTGGTTACCGGATCGGTTCGCGAAAGGTCGGATCCCATGCGCGCCATGACGATCGTGATCCCCGTTTTTATGTTCATGAGCGAAGCTGCTTTGTCGCAGGACCAGAGCAAGACCCTGCCTGGACAGAAGCCGTCGCCGTCAGCGCCCACCAGCGGCACTGCGATACCACAGGCGCCGGTCGGTCACCGGCAGCCGATGCAAAACGACCTGCCTCCCGCTGTGCGCAAGGATGAAGATTCAGCGCGCAAACAGCCCGACCCGCTGGGGCCAATTCCGAGCATTTGCAGGAATTGCTGAGCCTCTGCCGTCATCGCCGGGCTTATCCCGGTGATCCCGCTCGGCAGGCCAAGCCGTGCGCTACTGCGCTGTCTCATCGAGGCGCATGAACGCGGCCACCGCACCGATCATCACGGGAATGGCGAGACACCAGAAGCCAATCAGCCAGTAGAGCAGGGCCCCTGAGGCGCAGCCCGCCGCGAACACCAGCACGCTCATCGCCAAACGCGACAATCGCGTACGTACCGCCGCCGCGTCGCCGGCGGCGGTGCCGGCAAGCAGATCAACCGCATCGATCGTGGCCTGCGTGGTCGAGCCGGTCATCAGCGTCGTCGGTGGCAGGCTCGACAGATGCACGCGCTGCAGCGCGTTCTGTATAGCCATCGCGGCAATTCCCGCGAAGCCGGTCAACAGCGCCAGCGGCCTGTCGGCGTCTTCGAAGGGACCGAACCTCACGGCGAGCGCGAAGAAGGCGGCGAGCAGAACAAACTCGATCGCGAGCATGATGCGCAGCGCGGGCCAGCCGCGCTTGCGCGCTATGCCGCCGAGAAGTCGCGCAAGCGCGATCACGGCGATGAATTCAGGGAGTGCCAGGACCTTGTTGAGAATGCCGTGGCTGCCCAGCACGAGCGCCGCGCCCAGCGTGACGAAATTGCCGGTGACATGGGCGACGAAAAGCCCGCTCAGCCCGAGAAAGCCCACGGTGTCGACGAAACCACCGTTGAACGAGAGGAGGGCAGCGACGGTGAGGCGTCCGCGAGGTTCGGTCATGCGAAGCTGCCTGGTGGCCGGATCATCCCGGCGTCACGCCTTTGGCCTTGAATACGCTGACGGCATCCGGTGTCTTGAGATAATCGAGAAATGCCTTTGCTGCGTCCGCATTTTTGCTGTCGGCGCTGACGGCGCCGACAAAGACAAGGTCCTGTTGCAAGTCGCCGGGGAAGGGGCCGGCCAGTTCGACGCCGGGTGCAAGCAGCACGTTGGTGAGAAACACGCCAAGTTCGGCCTCGCCTTTGGCGACCGCCTGCGGGATCGCGACCGGTCCGGCCTGCACTTTCAGCTTGTCCTTTATCACTTCCATGATGCCGAGGCGTTCGAAAGTCTTCTGCACGAAGGCGCCGGCCGCGCTGGTCGGAAACACGGCAATCGATTGTGCCTTGAGCAGCGTCCCTTTCAGCGCTTCGAGCGTGCTGACATCGGGCTTCGCCGCGCCCGCCTTCACCGCAACGCCGTAACCGACGCGCGCGATGTTGGCCGGCGTGCCGGAAAACTTTGCCCGCGCATCGTCGTTCTTCATCACGTCGACGGGCACGACGCCGAGATCGAACGGCGCCGATGTCATCTTGATCAGCTCGGGAGTCGCCGCGAAGGTGATGTCGAGCTTGTGGCCCGTTGCGGCCTCGAATTTCGGGCCGAGGTCTTTGAGGCTCGCGGTCATCGAGCCGCCGGCCAGTACTTTCAGTTCGGCACCAGTTGCGGCAATCGGCGCCACGGCCATGGCAAGGCAGAGCAGCGCGGCCGTCAAGAAATGCTTGTCCATCGTCGTCTCCCGGTCAGGGCGACGAGACTATAGCGTCATGGCAGGGCTTGTCCCTGCCATGACTTAAATTTCGTGATGTCGATGACGAGAAATTACATCTTAAGCGAACGCCAGCTCCGCCGGGCATACACCAGACTTGCACGCGCCCTGGTTTCCAGCATGCCGGCAGCCATTCGGTACGCGCGCTCGATAGCCTCGACGTTTTCCTTCACAGCCAGCACGGCCTCGTTGGCGACGACATTGGCATTGTGCGCCACGAAGGCAACCGCGCCGGCCATCGCGCCATTCACTGCAGACTTCGCGTTATCGATCCGCTCGAGCCGGGCCTGCGCGATCATGGCGCGCTGGCGCGCGGCTTCCGCCTTGAGCAGCAGGCGCTGGTGTTCGATGCGCTTGATCTTCACGTGCTGGACGACGTAAGCGAACGCCGAGAAACCGGCCAGCACCGTGATAAAGCTTGCCGACACATAGAACCGCATGTCGATCAGCAAGGCCGCGCCGAAGCACAAGGCCAGCACGCCGATCAGCGCAAACAGCTTCTTGCCGCGCCGGGTAATGGCATAAGCGGCAAATTGCCGGACAAAAGCAGCCCACATCGTCGATTCTCCATTATGGCCGGGCGGGCGGCCCGGCTCAGTTCCGACATCAGATAGGAAGGGGATGGATGGATCGCAATCGGGGCATTGCCAAGGCAGAAAACCGTTGTCTGCGCGTCAGATATTGGCGCCGCGGTTATAGGCCTCAACCAGCTGGTTGTAGTCGCGTAGCAGCCGCGGCGGGGAACCCTCGACCATCCAGCCGCTGCCGGCGTTGCTGAGCATCATCTTGTCGCCGGAACTGTAGGGCACCTTGTCGCGGATGCGGCGCATCAGCTGCTTCGCTGTGACCAGGTAAGACTTCGCATTGCTTATGAAGAATGAGCCGATCTTCGGCCCGCCGCCGGAACCCGAAGCCTGCTCGGCCGCCTTGATGGTTTCTTCGTATTCGTTCAGCGCCTGCGTGATCGCGGCGATGTCGGGAGTCTTGGCATCCTCGGCGCGCAGCACACGCTTGGCCTGGATCATCAATGCTTCGACGTAGTAGCGCGTCTTGCGGCCTTCGCTTTTCTCGATCTCGGCAAGCTTCTCCTGTGCGCGCCTGTCGTTGATGGCTTCGACCTCGCCGCGCAGTTTCTGGTCGGCGGCGGCGAACGCATCCCACGCGGCGACGAGACGGGGATGCAGGGCCTTGCCCTTGGCCATCTTGTCGTCCTTGTAGTTTTCCTGGGAGTAGTAGTCGTCGGTCTCTTTCAACAGAGGCTCGAGCTTGCTCACCGCATCGGCATAGGCCGTCGCCGCGGCTTCGATTGCGGCGTCGTGCGGCTCCATCGCATTGGCCTTCTCGACATTCTTCCTGCAGTCCGAGGTGTCATAGATCGTGTAGGTGCCGTAGATGATCCGCTCCTTGCCGGTCGGGCCTTTCTTGTCGGCCCAGCTGAAATAGCGCGAGCGTGAATCGTAGCTGCGCTCCGAGAGCCGGTTGATGCAGCCGACATAGGCATTGAGCTTTTCGGTAAGCGGTGATTTCTGCGCGTTTGCCTGATCCGCTGCGACTGCGGTGAGAAGCGCTGCCGCAAGGGCAGCTGCATAAAACGGCTTCATTGTCTCGCCCCCAAATGCCAGCAGCATCAGTGCGCGCTATTTTCGCCGTACAGCGCGCCGCGAGGGCAATTTCAGCAGTTCGGCGGGCTCGACCTCAAGCGTTTTTGCAATCTTACCCACGATCTTGAGGTTTGCCGCTCGTTAATCACCAAACCCCATCAGCAGCCACATCAACACCAGGGGAAAGCCGAAAATCGCCGAGGTGAGGAACACAAAGATCCCAGCATTGCTTGGCGCGCGGAAGAGGCTGATGCCGGCCAATGTCAGACTCGCCATCAGCACCACCAGGAGGACGAGTCCCACGGCACCCGGTCCATTGCGGCGGCGCCGCCGGTGAGCATAAAGCGAGTGCCAACTCCCGCTAATATCAGCCCCGCCACGATGGCGCCCGACGCTCCAAGCCACTTCATAGTGCCTTGTTGCTCTCCTTCACCGTCTCCTGATCGACATACACCTGCTTGCCCAGTGCCGGAATTTGTCCGACATCTCTGCCATGCCCTGCTCCTTATCATTCAACGTGGCGGCGTAGTCGCGCACGTCCTGCGTGATCTTCATCGAGCAGAACTTCGGGCCACACATGGAGCAGAAGTGCGCCACCTTGTGCGCTTCCTTGGGCAGGGTCTCGTCGTGGTATTCGCGGGCGGTATCGGGATCGAGCCCGAGGTTGAACTGGTCCTGCCAGCGGAAGTCGAAGCGTGCGCGTGACAGCGCATCGTCGCGCAATTGCGCCGCCGGGTGGCCTTTGGCCAGATCGGCCGCGTGCGCCGCGATCTTGTAGGTGATGACGCCTTCCTTGACGTCGTCGCGGTCGGGCAGGCCGAGATGCTCCTTCGGCGTCACGTAGCAAAGCATGGCGCAGCCGAACCAGCCGATCATGGCGGCGCCAATGCCCGAGGTGATGTGGTCGTAGCCGGGCGCGATGTCGGTCGTGAGCGGTCCGAGCGTGTAGAACGGTGCCTCGCCGCATTCTTTCAGCTGCTTGTCCATGTTGATCTTGATCTTGTGCATCGGCACATGGCCGGGGCCTTCGATCATCACCTGGCAGCCTTTCTTCCAGGCGATCTGCGTGAGTTCGCCCAGCGTCTCCAGTTCGGCAAACTGCGCGCGGTCGTTGGCGTCGGCGATTGAGCCTGGGCGCAGGCCGTCGCCGAGCGAGAACGACACATCATATTTGCGCATGATGTCGCAGATTTCGTCGAAGCGTTCGTAGAGGAAGCTTTCCTTGTGCCGCGACAGGCACCACTTCGCCATGATCGAGCCGCCGCGCGAGACAATGCCGGTGACGCGGTCGGCGGTGAGCGGCACGTAAGCCAGCCGCACGCCGGCGTGGATGGTGAAATAATCGACGCCCTGTTCGCACTGCTCGATCAGCGTGTCCTTGTAGCACTCCCAGTCGAGCTTGACGGGATCGCCGTCTACCTTCTCCAGCGCCTGGTAGATCGGCACGGTGCCGATCGGCACCGGCGAATTGCGCAGGATCCATTCGCGCGTGTTGTGGATGTTGCGCCCCGTCGAGAGGTCCATCACCGTGTCGGCGCCCCAGCGGATCGCCCACACCATTTTCTCGACTTCTTCCTCGACCGATGACGTGACGGCAGAGTTGCCGATATTGGCGTTGATCTTCACCAGGAAGTTGCGGCCGATGATCATCGGCTCGAGCTCGGCGTGGTTGATGTTTGACGGAATGATGGCGCGGCCGCGCGCGATTTCGCTGCGCACGAATTCCGGCGTGATGAAGGCGGGCACCGAGGCGCCGAAGCTTTCGCCGTCGGCGAGTGCGGCTTCCGCGCGCTCGAGCTGCTTCTTGCGGCCGAGGTTCTCGCGCTCGGCGACGTAGATCATTTCCTTGGTAACGATGCCGGCCTTGGCAAATTCATATTGCGTGACCGGTTTGCCATCGAGCGCGCGCCAAGGCTTCGGCGTGTTCGGGAAATTGCGCGCCAAATGCTTGCCGGTGACGTTGCCGTTGTCGACCGGCTGGATCGGCCGGCCTTCATATTGCTCCACGCCGCCGCGCTCTTTCACCCATTCGATGCGCGCGCGCGGCAGGCCCTTTTCCACGTCGGTCGTCACATCCGGATCGGTGTACGGACCCGTGGTGTCGTAGACCGGCAGCGGCGGCTCGCCCGACGATGCATCGAGCGCGATCTCGCGCAGGGGTACGCGCAGGTCGGGCGCGGCCTCGGGCTGCGAATAGATCTTGCGCGACGCGGGCAGGGCGCCGGTCGTGACCTTGGGCGTAGCGAGATCGGCGCTGGTGACGGGTTTGTTCATGCGATGACTCCTTAGCGAAAACCGAAGTAGCAGAGCGTGGCGCCGACGGCGACCCAGAATGCCCCGGCGGCCATGCTGAACTTGTAATTGAGAACCTTCTTCCCGAGATTCGTTACGCGGTCCGGCGCGAAGATGCGCACCGCGCCGCTGATGACGGCGATCCAGCCAAGCAGCGTGATGATCACTGGCCAGTCCGCAACCCACACATTGTGGCTGAGCACGACTGCAAGCCCTGCCGGCATCAGGATCATGCCGGAGAAAAATATCAGCGCCGGGCTGCGCAGGGATTCCTGCGCCAGCTTGCGGAATGCGGCCTCGTTGGCGAGCACGCTCACGCCGACCAGAGCCATCACCGGCCCGATCAACCGCGCAAGAAAGATGGAGGTCGCCATTTGTCCTGTCCCTTCGCCGGCATGACCCGGATCAGGTTCAAAGGGTTTTTCTCAGCCCAGCAACGGGCACCCCTCGGAACAATGTTTAATGTATGCGCGGGGGCAGGGGTGTCAATGCGGGTGACAGGGGAACATCATCCGTTCGGATGAGCGCAGCGAACAGTCGCCAATTGGCAACAGTTCGCACACGAAATACGTAAATCCGTGCAAAATCCTGAGCATTGTCGCTTTAGACAAACTCTTTGACGCGTGGGTCCAAGCGCAATCGTCCGAAATCACTAGTTTGAAATGGTCGTGCGAGGCCGCGCCGACGCGCGCCTCGCTGCCATCGCGACGATGCAAGGGACAGTCGATGAGGACCATTTGGCTGACGATCGTAGCGCTCACAGCGTTCACCGCCGGGAGCTTCGCGCAAACGGTCGAACGCAAGAACGATGGACGCTTTGGCAATCCGCCTCCCATCGTAGCGTCGTCATGGTCCGGCTTTTATCTGGGCCTCGGTCTTGGTTTTCGTGCAACGCGGACTGATGCGACGGTGACTTCGGAGTTGCTGGGCCCTCCGCTCCATCCGGTTGACTTAGGCCCGATAGCGACAGGCCAACCTCGTCGACGGTATTGGATTTCGAGCTTCACCCTACGTTGGGTACAACTGGCAATTTGCGCCTCGCTGGGTCGCCGGCGTGGAGGGCGATGTAGGCTTTGCAAGTCAGACGAGCGCGCGCGGCGCTTTTCCGGTTCCTCTTGTTCTGATCGAGGTCGACCCCAGCGGAAGCGACGTTCTCACCGTAAAGGCTACGTGGGATGCGAGCCTGCGCGGCCGTCTCGGATTTCTGGTGACACCATCAACCCTCGCTTATGCGACCGGAGGCGTCGCCTGGCAGCATTACGATGTGACATCGACCTGCGGCTGCAGCGGCTTTGGCAATCTGTCGCCAAGGTCGTCTCTGACTCGACGACAAAAGCGGGCTGGACGGTCGGCGGCGGTCTTGAGACGGTGCTCTGGGGCAACTGGCTGGCACGCGCCGAATATCGCTATGCGGATTTTGGCACTTCGTCACTGCAAGTGGCACGCGCGGGGACAATCGGGGTGCCACCTACACCGTTTGCTTCCAGTGACAATGTGGATGTCAGGTTGCACACACACATGGCGACGTTCGGTCTCGCCTACAAATTTGGCGAGCCGATTGTTGGCGATGCTGCGGGGGCATTTGCGTCGAGCGTTCCGCCAGACGCGCTGACCTGGAGCGGGCTCTACGCGGGCCTCGCCCTCGGTGCCCGCGCTTCGCAAAGCGAACTGACGACGAGTTCGGCAATAGTCGGTCATCTGATTGATTTAACCGGCTCTGCCACAAGCCAATCTTTCGATGGCACGGGGTTCCGAGGCAGTCCCTATGTTGGCTTCAACTGGCAATTCATGCCGCGTTGGCTTGTCGGCATCGAAGGTGACGTCGGGCTTCGCAAATCAAACGACGACGTTGTCGGGAAATTTCACTCCGGGGCTCCGAACCGCGCTGCAGTTCTGACTCAACCTCGATGAAGACGACATGGGATGCAAGCCTGCGCGGCCGCATCGGCACGTTACTGACACCTGCGACTTTGGCCTACGCAACAGGCGGCGTCGCCTGGCAGCACTATGAGGTGAGTTCGACGTGCGTCAGCGAGAGCTGCACACTGTTTCTTAGGTGCTTCGCCGGCTGTTGTGACAAATTCCACCACCAAAGCCGGATGGACACTCGGCGGCGGCCTCGAGACCGCACTCTGGCACCATTGGCTGGCGCGCGCCGAATATCGTTACGCCGATTTCGGTTCGGAATCATTCGCGATGGCGCGGACCGGAACCACCGGTCCGATCGTCGACAACTACGACGTCCGATTGCGCACGCACACGCTGAACTTCGGCCTGGCCTACAAGTTCAACTGAGCGCGAAGGCGCGTTCCGCCCGGTCATTGCCGGGTCTGGCCTGCCAATCCATGATGCAGGCATGGCGCAGCCATTCGTCGAGCCATGCGACCGCGGCATCATTGCTGCCGAGCCTTGCCCGCGCGAGCTGGGACGAGAGATTGATCCGAAGCGTCGCCGGATAGTGCTCGCGGCCTGTGTGCTCGCCTCCTCGATGGCCTTTATCGACGGTTCTGCGCTAACCGTTGCGCTGCCCAAGCTGCGGGCTTTCTTCGGCGCCGACCTCGCCACCGTGCAATGGGTCCTCAACGGCTATGTGCTGGCACTTGCAGCGCTGACATTGATCGGTGGCGCTCTCGCCGATCACTACGGCAAGGCGCGCATGTTGGCCGTCGGTTGCGTGGGTTTCGGACTGTCATCGGTCGCCTGCGCAGTGGCGCCAACGATCGGCTGGCTCATTGCGTGCCGTGTGGCGCAAGGCGTCTCCGCGGCCATTGTGACGCCGGCGAGCCTGGCATTGATCGGGGTGACCTATCCAAAGGAAGAGCGCAGCCGCGCCATCGGTGTGTGGGCAGCCGCCTCCTCGCTGACGACTGCGGGCGGCCCGGTGCTGGGCGGCTGGCTCACCGAGAATTTCGGCTGGCAGTGGGTGTTCGCGATAAATCCACCGCTGGCGGCGATCGTGGTCGCCCTGTTGATTGCCCATGCCCCGCCTGATCAGCACGCGACGCGCCGTTTCGATATCGCAGGCGCGGCCATTCTTGCGATTGGGCTTGGCGTCCTGGCGTGGGCGCTGAGTCAAATCGGCCCGGACAAGGCCGGGGCAAGTGGCGGCATGATCGCGTTGGGCGTCGCACTCGGCATCGCGGCGCTTGTTGCTTACGCGGTGTGGGAACGCGCCAGCCCATCCCCGATGACTCCGCCGCGGCTGATCGACAATCGCCCGTTTGTCGGCCTGAACGTCGCGACGCTGCTCATCTACACGGGACTGTCGATCATGTTCTTCCTGTTGTCGTTCGATCTTGTCGATCGGCGCGGACTGACTCCGACGGGCGCCGGTCTCGCCTTTCTCCCGTTCACGCTCGCCATGGGCCTCCTGTCGCAACCGTTCGGCGCGCTGGCCGACAAGATCGGCGCGCGCAACCCGCTGGTTGTTGGCCCGCTTGGCGCGAGCGTCGCGTTGCTTCTGCTGGCCCTGGGCAAGGATGCTTCGCTTGCATGGGGAGTGCTCGCACCGATGCTGTTGTTGGGCATTTCGTTTGCGCTCGTGGTGGCTCCGCTCACGGCATCGGTGATGTCGAGTGTGGCGAACAGCGACGAAGGCCTCGCTTCAGGCATCAACAACGCAATGAGCCGGATCGCACAACTCGCCGGCATTGCGCTCTCGGCCGGCATCGCGTCATTTGCTTTCGGTTACAGGGCCGGACTGATCATTGCCGCGAGTTGCGCCGTTGCCGGTGCCATCACGATTGCAATCATGCTGCCGGCGCCGGCGCATCGACGCTAGACAGTGACCGGCGTCGGGATCGGCGTAATGTTTTGCGGCTGATACTGAGCGAGTGCCTGCAACGCACCCGGATCGAGAAATTCGACGCGGCGCTCGCTTCCCGCGATCAATTTTTCGCCGCGCAGCCTCTGCATCATGCGATTGAGATGGGGAACGCTCAGGCCGAGCACGTCGGCCATAACTTCCTGCGAAAACGGCAGGGCGAAGCTCGTTTTCTCGGCACGGCCGACTGCGTAAAGCCGCTCGTGAAGCTCGAGCAGAAAATGCGACAGCCGTTCGATCGGCGTGCGACGTCCGACATCGATGATGTGCTCCGCATAGGTTGCAGCTTCCTGCACGGCGATCCAGGTCAAAGCCAGGCCGAATTGCGGGCGGCGATAACAGAGCTGCACATAGGAATCGAGCGAGCAGACGTTCATCGTCAGATCGGTGATGGCGGTCACGGAGTAGACGGCGCGCTTGAGGAAACTGCCCGGAATTCCCACGAGGTCGCCGGGCAAAAGCACATTGAGGATTTGTCGCTTGCCATTGCGCAGCAGCTTGTAACGCACGGCGTAGCCGTCCCTCAGGAAGCAGAGCTTGCGAAATTCGTAACCGTCGACGATGAGGTCGCGCTTGCGTTTGACCGACATCTCGTCGTCGATCAGCACTTCCAGACTCTTCAGATCATCGGCACTGAGATCGATGTGCTGCAGCAGCCGCATGACAAACGGATGCTGGTCCAATGCCCTGGTCGGTCCCGCGTGCATGGCTTCCCCGGCAGCGAAGCCTACCATTAATCTGAATCAATGATCCTGGCAAAAGCGCTGATTTGGCAAAGCCGGTCGAATGGCACGCCACTCTTTCCCCTCTGAAACCAGAGTGAGTGGCTGCGAAGGTAATACCTCACTCAATGGCCGCGCGGGTGCGTGCGGCCATTTTTTAAGTGGCACCCTTTTTGGTTTGTGCGGCATTCCGTGCCGCCGACGATGTGCCGGGACGGCTGGTTTGGTTTGCCCCTTTCCAGCCGTAACGCACGGGAAGCCCCGGCGCTGGCGTCGGGGCTTCTTCGCTATTGGCGTCAGTGATTGCCCATGCGGTGCAATTTGAGGACGGTGTAAACCGTATCGCTTGCCGGCGTGGGAATGCCGAACTCGCGGCCGAGCTCGCGTACTTTTCCGGCGAGCCAATCAAGCTCCAGCCGATTGCCGCGCTCAAGATCGTGCGCCATCGAAGCGCGCATGCCCGGCTCGATCTTGTTGACGAGGAAATTCATCCGCTCGTCGATGTAAGCGTGATCGAGCGAAATACCCTTCGCTTTGCCAACCGCAAACGCTTCTTCCATGAGCTGGTGGAAAAATTCGCGTAACTCAGGATCCGCAATGATGGGACCGATGGAGGAGCGCAGGCTCGCCGTCGAGCCGGCCATCGCCGTGAGGAAGATGAATTTCTGCCAGAGCTCGCGCGATATGTCGGCGGACAGATCGATATCGAGCTTCGCGGCCTTGCCGGCGTCAACGAATGCGCTGAGTTTCGGGTCGGGCTTCTTGTCGGCGCGGCCGAAACGCAAGATCGCGAATTGGCTGGTGTGTTTGATCACGCCCGGCGACGCGATGACCGTGGCGATATAGGCCGCGCCCCCAACGACGCGGTCGTCGCCTAATATGGAAGAAAGCCGATCGACGTTGTCGACGCCATTCTGGAATGTGATGAGGCGGCTGTCAGGGCCGAGAAGCGGGCGCGCTGCTTCTGCTGCCAACTCGGTATCCCACAACTTCACTGCGAACAGCACAATGTCGACCGGCCCGACCTTGGCGGGATCATCTGTAAGGTTCGGCTTCGGCAGATGCAGATCGCCATGAACGCTTTCGACCTTGAGACCGTTCTTTGCAATCGCATCGCGATGTGCCCCGCGCGCGATGAAGAAAACATCATGGCCCGCTGCCGCGAGGCGCGCGCCGAAATAACCGCCGAGAGCACCGGCAGCCATGGCTGCAATACGCATTGGTTTGATCCGTTCCGTTACTGGTGCGGAGCGGTTTACCGAAAGTCGGCGGTCTTGTCATGGCCGGCTTGCCGCAGCCAGCGCGCCCTGGCCCCGAAGGCTAATAGCGGCCGGAGGGCTGTATCGTGTCCCAGGTCGCCTGCGCACGGCTTTGCGATTGCGGTGCGTAGGCGTGGGCGAGCGAAGCTTGGCGGGATTTTGCCGAAGCCGTCTGCGGCAGCACGATGACCTTCGCGCCGATCTGCACGCGATTGAAAAGGTCGATGACGTCGTCATTCGTAAGACGAATGCAGCCACTCGATACTTGCTTGCCGATCGTGCTCGGTGCGTTCGTACCGTGAATGCGATATTGCGTGCCGGCAATGTACATGGCGCGGGCACCGAGCGGATTGCCCGGGCCACCGGCCGTCATGCGCGGCAGATAAGGCTGACGTGCGAGCATTTCGCTCGGCGGATACCAGTCGGGCCATTCCGTCTTGCGCTCCACTGTTTTTACGCCTGACCAGGTGAAGCCTTCGCGGCCGACGCCGATGCCGTAGCGCATCGCCTTGCCGCTGCCGAGCACGTAATAAAGATGGGTGTTGGGCGTATCGACAATGATGGTGCCGGGAGCCTCTTGGCCGGCGTAGCTCACGATCTGTCGGCGCAGCCGTGCATCGACCGGCCCTTCGTCCTCTTCTTCCGCCGGCGCGAGTGCAGCAGTCTGCGGGGCGAGCTGGGTCGGAGCGGCAGGAGCGAGGAAGGCAAACAACGGTTCGGCCTTGGCAGTACCGCACGACAGCGCAACGGCGCCTATGAGCGCAGCGAGCACGACTGATCTGGACATGGCACCCTCGATTTCACCCTCCCGTCTCCAGCGGGTGAATGAACGGCAGGTTCAAAGGTTCCTGCTGGCTGCCAGGGTAAATCCTGTCAGCGCTCAGGAACGTTTTGGCCAACATCGAGTTTGGGGCGTGTCATTTCTGTTTGTGCCAGCCAACAACGGCCTCGGGCACACTGTCGGTCGAAGCGAAATAGGGCTTGATGTCGAGAAGCGGCGTGCCGTCCAGGCAGTCGAGCCCGACGACTGAAAGTCGGTTGTCGACGACGCGCAGCAATTTGACCACGCTCATGGCGATCGGGTTGGGGCGGGCCGGAGAGCGCAAAGCGAACGTGCCTCGCTGAATGCCAAGATGGCCGGGCACCTGCAGCACGAGATTTCGCGGGGATCGGTCCATCCAGTAGAGCAAGACAACGTGCGTGCAGGTCTCGACATCCTTGAGAGCTTCGCGCCATCGGGTGTCGACCTCGACCGTACAGACCGCCTCGGACTCCCTCGCGTTCTTCGGGCAGTCCTTGCGCTCTTTCCAGGGCGTGTGGATCCGGCCGATGAAATAGAGGCCGGCGTCCGCCTGCTGGGGCAGATCAATCGCCTTTTCGCCCTCCCAGATGCCGAAGTCTTTATCGCTCATGCCAAGGCTCTCCGTACGTCCGCCTGCATTCGTCGGTCATGCTGGATGGTCCGTCAACGGGGCCAAATATAACCGCGGCCCAGGCTTGCGGACGACCGCTTCAACGTATAAACATATCCTTATATAGTGGGAACTGGCCCATACATGAGCCCGAGCGGTACGCTGAGCTTCGATGCCCTCAATTCCGCGCTCAAGGCGGCAGGCGAGGAGACGCGCCTGCGTGTGCTGGCCCTTTTGGCCGAAGCCGAGCTGACCGTATCCGACCTGACTGACATCCTGCGGCAATCGCAGCCGCGCATCTCGCGCCATTTGAAACTCCTGGCCGAAGCTGGCCTCGTCGAGCGTTTCCGGGAAGGCACCTGGGCCTTCTTCCGGCTTGCCGAACACGGGGACGGCGCCGACGTAGCGCGCACCCTGATCGACCGCCTCAATCCCGGCGACCAGACGATCGCGCGGGACCGCGCTCGGCTCGCCTCGGTGCGGCAGGCGCGCGCCGCGGCCGCGCAGGTCTATTTCCGTGCACATGCCGCCGAATGGGACCGCATCCGAAAATTGCACGTGACCGACGATGCGGTCGAGGAAGCCATCCGCACCGCACTCGCCGACAAGCCGTTCCGCTCCTTGCTCGATCTCGGGACCGGGACTGGGCGCATGCTCGAGTTGTTCGGCCCTGAAATCGAACGTGGCCTTGGGCTCGATCTTTCACTCGACATGCTGTTGCTTGCGCGCGACCGTCTTGAGCGTGCCGGTCTCAGGAACTGCAGCGTTCGGCAAGGCGACATCTACGATCTGCCGCTGGCCGACGATTCCTTCGACGTCGTCATTCTGCACCAGGTGCTGCACTTCCTCGACGACGGAGCGCGCGCGATCCACGAGGCGGCGCGCGTGTTGCGTCCGGGCGGGCGCCTGCTGGTGGTCGACTTTGCACCGCACGAGCAGGAATTCCTGCGCGAACAGTTTGCGCATCGGCGCCTTGGATTTTCCCCTGAGACCGTGACGCAATGGATCACTGCGTCGGGTCTTGAGCCGGTGCTGCACAAATCGCTTACGCCGGAACCCGGCTCCGATGGCAAGATCGCAGTTTCTCTTTGGCTGGCGCGCGACACGCGAGCGCTCATGGCTGCGCCATATCGGCGGGAGGTCGCGTGATGAACAGTCCCGTCCGGTTAAGCCGCTTTACGCGCGCGAATAGCGGCCGCATCGGCGTCTCGTTCGAATTCTTCCCGCCCAACAGCGAGGAGATGGACAGGATCCTTTGGGGATCGATCGAGCGGCTGGCGCCTCTGGTGCCGGACTTTGTGTCGGTGACCTATGGCGCGGGCGGCACGACGCGCGAGCGCACCCACGCGACAGTCAAACGCATTCTTAGCGAAACGCCGTTGATCCCGGCCGCGCATCTCACCTGCATCGCCGCCACGCGTGAGGAAATCGATGCGATCGTGCGGACATATCACGCAGCGGGCGTGCGCCACATCGTGGCGCTGCGCGGCGACCCACTGAACGGAGCGGGCGCAAAATATGCTCCGCACCCCGGCGGTTACAGCAATGCTGCCGATCTCGTCGCCGGCATCAAGCGTATCAGCTCCGATTTCGAGATTTCAGTTTCGGCATATCCGGAGAAGCATCCCGACAGTCCGACGGTCGAAGCCGACATCGATATGCTCAAGGCCAAGGTCGACGCCGGTGCGACTCGCGCGATTACCCAGTTCTTCTTCGAGAACGACCTTTATTTCAGGTACCTCGACCGCGTGCGCGCGCGGGGGATCGATATTCCGGTCGTGCCTGGGATCCTGCCGGTGCAGAACTTCAAGGCGGCCACCAACTTTGCCAAGCGCTGCGGCGCGTCGGTGCCTGGCTGGATCGCAGAGCGGTTTCGGGGTCTCGATGACGATGCGGCGACACGCAAGCTGATTGCCGCGGCTGTTGCCGCCGAGCAGGTGTTCGATCTTGTCGATCGCGGGGTTACGACCTTCCACTTCTACACAATGAATCGCGCCGACCTCGTCTTCGCGATCTGCCACCTGTTAGGCCTGCGGCCGGTGAATTCTCGCCAGAACGAACGTGAGCAAGTAGCACAGTAATGTCCGACACAAGCGTACGGTCCGAGTTTCTCAGTCTGCTCAAGCAGCGCATCCTCGTGCTCGATGGTGCCATGGGCACCATGATCCAGTCCCTGAAGCTGAACGAGGAAGGCTATCGCGGCGCGCGTTTCGACGCATGGAATCGCGAGGTGCGCGGCAACAACGATCTGCTCAACCTCAGTCGTCCCGATGCCGTGCGCGATATCCATCTCGCCTATTTCCGTGCCGGCGCCGACATCGTGTCCACCAACACGTTTTCCTCGACCTCCATTGCGCAGACGGACTACGGCATGGAGGGCATCGCCTACGAACTCAATCAAGCGGGAGCAATGCTTGCGCGAGAGGCGGCCGGACTAGCGCAAAAGGAGGATGGTCACCGGCGCTTCGTTGCCGGTGCCCTCGGTCCGACCAACCGCACGGCGTCGATCTCACCCGACGTGGGAAACCCAGGATTCCGCGCCATCACTTTCGATCAATTGCGCATTGCCTATTCCGAGCAAGCGCGAGGTTTGATCGATGGGGGCGCCGATCTGCTCTTGATCGAAACGGTCTTCGATACACTCAATGCCAAAGCCGCGATTTTCGCTATTTCGGAGATTTGCGAGGAGCGCGGCCTCGACATCCCGGTGATGATTTCGGGCACGATCACCGATCGCTCGGGGCGCCTGCTGTCAGGCCAGACGCCCGGCGCGTTCTGGAATTCAGTGCAGCATGCGAGCCCGGTCACCATCGGCCTCAATTGCGCGCTCGGTGCGCGTGAAATGCGCGCGCACGTCGCCGAATTGGCGCGGCTCGCCGATACATTCGTCTGCGCTTATCCCAATGCCGGATTGCCGAACGAATTCGGCTATTACGACGAAAGCCCGGCCTTTATGGCCGAACTCCTGGGCGAGTTTGCCGAAGCCGGCCTGGTGAATGTTGTCGGCGGTTGCTGCGGCACCACGCCGGAGCACATCGAGGCTATCGCGAAAGCCGTCGCCGGAAAGACTCCGCGGGCCATTCCCGAACTGCCACGGCAGTTACGCCTGTCGGGCCTCGAGTCCTTCACGCTCACGCCGGAGATTCCTTTCGTCAATGTCGGCGAACGCACCAACGTCACGGGCTCCGCCAAATTCCGCAAGCTGGTCACGGCAGGCGACTATGCAGCCGGCCTTTCGATTGCACGCGAGCAGGTGGAGAACGGCGCACAGGTGATCGACGTCAACATGGATGAAGGCCTGCTTGACTCCGAACAGGCGATGACGACGTTCCTGAATCTGATTGCCGCCGAACCGGACATCTCGCGCGTTCCGGTCATGGTCGATTCATCGAAATTCTCGGTGATCGAGGCAGGTCTGAAGTGCTTGCAAGGCAAGTCTGTCGTCAATTCGATTTCGCTCAAGGAGGGCGAGCAGGCCTTTATCGAGCATGCCTGCACCGTGCGCCGCTACGGCGCGGCGGTGGTGGTGATGGCGTTCGATGAAAAAGGCCAGGCCGATACGCTTGAACGCAAGGCGGCGATCTGCAAGCGCGCCTATGACATATTGGTCAGACCGCGTCGGTTTCCCGCCCGAGGACATCATTTTTGATCCGAACATCTTTGCCGTTGCGACCGGCATGGATGAGCACAACAGCTATGGCCTCGCCTTCATCGAGGCCGCGCGCGCGATCCGCAAGGATTTGCCATACGCGCATGTGTCGGGGGGCGTATCGAACCTGTCGTTCTCGTTCCGCGGCAACGAGCGGGTGCGTCAGGCTATGCACTCGGTGTTCCTGTTTCACGCGATCAAAGCCGGCATGGACATGGGGATCGTCAATGCCGGCCAGATCGCGGTTTATGACGATCTCGATCCTGAGTTGCGCGGGGCCTGCGAGGATGTGGTGCTCAACCGCCGGCCCGATGCGGCCGAGCGACTGCTGGAGCTGGCAAAAAAATTTCAGGGTGGCGGGCAGGAGGCCAAGGAAGCCGATCTCGCATGGCGGGAGCAACCGGTCGAGAAGCGCCTGGCGCATGCGCTGGTCCACGGGATCACGAACTTCATAGAAGGCGACGTCGAAGAGGCGCGCATGCGCGCCAAGCGCCCGCTCGATGTGATCGAAGGTCCGCTGATGGAAGGCATGAATATCGTCGGTGACCTGTTCGGCTCTGGCAAAATGTTTCTGCCGCAGGTGGTGAAATCCGCGCGCGTGATGAAACAGGCTGTCGCCTATCTGATGCCGTTCATGGAGCAGGCAAAAGACGGCCGTCAGCACGGTGGCTCGAACGGCAAGATCGTGATGGCAACCGTCAAGGGCGACGTGCACGACATCGGCAAGAACATCGTTGGCGTGGTTCTCCAGTGCAACAATTACGAGGTCGTTGATCTCGGCGTGATGGTGCCGGCGGCCAAGATTCTTGAAACTGCGCGAAATGAGCGCGCCGACATCATCGGGCTGTCAGGATTGATCACGCCCTCGCTCGATGAAATGTGCCACGTGGCCGCCGAGATGGAGCGGCAGGGCTTCGAGTTGCCGCTGCTGATTGGCGGCGCCACCACCAGCCGTGTCCATACGGCCGTGAAAATCCACCCCAACTACAAGCGTGGCCAGACGGTCTATGTGAACGATGCGAGCCGCGCGGTCGGCGTGGCACAGACGCTGATGTCGGTTAATGCCCGCGCCGGCTACGTGGCCGAACTGCGCGGCGAATACGCCCGCATCGCGGCGGCGCATGCGCGCGCGCAAGAAGACAAAGCGCGCCTTCCGCTTGCAGCCGCGCGCGCCAACGCCCTCAAGCTGGATTGGTCGGGCAGCTACCAGCCGCCGGAACCGAAATTCATCGGCACGGAAATTCTTGCCGATTATCCCGTCAAGGAACTGATCGACTACATCGACTGGACGCCGTTCTTTTCCACTTGGGAACTGTCGGGAAAATTCCCGGCCATTCTCGACGACGCCAAGTTCGGTGAGGCTGCGCGCTCGCTGTACGAGGATGCGCGGGCCATGCTTGACAAGATCGTCGACGAGCACTGGTTCAAAGCCAGTGCTGTCCTCGGCTTCTGGCCCGCCAATGCCCAGGGCGACGATATTCTTGTCTACGGCGATGAAGAGCGAGACGAACCGATCGCCGTTCTACACTCGCTGCGCCAGCAACTCTCGAAACGCGAAGGCCGTGCCAATGCCGCACTCAGTGATTTTGTCGCGCCGCGCGAGAGCAGGCTGGCGGACTATATCGGCGGCTTCACCGTCACCGCCGGCATAGGCGAAGACGAAGTGGCCGAACGCTTCAAGCGGGCCAATGACGATTACTCGGCGATCATGGTGAAGGCGCTTGCAGATCGACTCGCAGAAGCATTTGCCGAGAGATTGCATCAGCGCGTGCGTAAGGAATTCTGGGGCTATGGCGCCGACGAGACGTTCAGCAATGAGCAGCTCATCGCCGAAAAGTATCGCGGCATCCGCCCAGCGCCGGGCTATCCGGCACAGCCCGACCACACGGAAAAGAGCACGCTATTCAGGCTGCTCAAGAGCGAACGCATCGGCGTGCAGTTGACCGAGAGCTTTGCAATGTGGCCGGGCGCGGCCGTGTGCGGGCTCTATTTCAGCCATCCGCAGAGCGCCTATTTCGGCGTCGGCAAGATCGAGCGGGATCAGGTTGAGGATTATGCGCAGCGCAAAGGCTGGACCGTCGCCGAATGCGAGCGTTGGCTCGCGCCGATCCTCAACTACGACGCCCATCCGTCGCCGAGCATCGTGGCGGCTTGAGCGAAAGAAGCGCTATCCAAAAAACAAGCACCGGAAAGCGTGCGGGGCTCTCCGGTGCTGTAACTGTTTTCCGGGTCTGTTCCGGTATTTTTGGTAGCGTGTCGTCGGCCTCCTGAACTCAGAATGCTCCGAGCAAAATCGCGCCAACGAAAACAAATACGGCGCATACCGCCAGCACATCGAGCTTCAAGGCAAGGTCCACGGCAGGTGCCTCCCTTGTTGAGGAATGAAATCTAGCACAAAACGAACGACCCCCGAAGGTAGTTGCAGGCCGGTGTGTTGCTATTTACGCATGAGGGCATGCTTGACGGTCATAGCGGTGCAACTACTTGATCGCGGCTCATAAAAAATTTCCATCCAGAATAATTTCTGCAGTGCAAAACTTCTGCCGTGCGGCAATTTTGATGGCGAATTTGCGGCAAATCTCCGGCTCTCAAAAACCTCTATAGGGTTGGCACTCGGGCGACGGCCCGAAAGCCCATGCAGGATGCGACAATTGATGCTTGAAATGATTTTATTCCGTTATTGCTTAATCGGCACTGTTATGACGAGATTCCGCCGCCTCAACGCCGGGAGCTATTATGCAACGCTTACGTAGTTTGTTTTTCACAGTTTCATTTTGTCTTTTTGCGATTGTCGCGGCGCTCTCAGCACAGGCACAAACATCCGGCCCGCAGTGGCCGCAACGTCCCGTTCGTTTCATTATTCCACTCGGACCGGGTTCGGGCGTCGATATCACCGCGCGATTGGTCGCCGACAAGCTTGCGGCGAAGTGGGGGCAGCCGGTTGTCGTCGAAAACAGACCGGGTGGCGACGCCTTTGTCGCCATTACGTCTGTGCTGAGCGCACATGACGACCACGTGCTGCTGTTTGCGCCGGGCTCCACGTTCACAGCGCATACGCTGCTGCACGACAAGCTGCCCTACGATCCGAAAGAACTCGTTCCAATCGCGCGGGTCACCAACACGCTCATCGCGCTTGGCGTGCCAGCGGACTTGAATGTTTCTTCGGTCAAGGAGCTCGCGGCAAAAATCAAGGCCGAACCCGGAAAACTGAACTATGCGTCGGTGACGGGAGCGAACGATCTACTTTTTGCGGCGTGGTTGAAGACGGAAAAGCTCGACATGGCCAAGGTGCCGTACAAGGACACGGTGCAAGCCATCAACGATCTGGCTGAAGGACGCATTCATGCTTTCGTCGGCGCCTATGCGATCATGCGTCCGCGGGTGCAAGCGGGAAAGGTCAAGGTGATCGCGCTGACCAACCGACAACACGCCAAGGCACTGGATAATATTCCGACCGCGGCGGAAGCCGGATTCAAATCGCTCGAGTTCGATGGCCTGGTCGGCCTGCTTGGTCCGCGCGAAGTAGCACCGGCTGTTCGCGACCGCATCGCAGCCGATATCCGTCAGGTTGTCAGCGATCCCGAGGTCGAGGCCAAGCTCGCCGCGACTGGACAAGTTGTGAACCCGGGAACGCCCGCCGAATTCGCTGAAGCGCTCGAGGATCAACTCAAAACGGTCAGGCAGATCGGTGACACGCTCGGTATAAAGCCGGCGCAATAAGACGTCTAGGCTTGCCCCTCGATCATTCGCACGATGGCGTCAGTCGCGCGACGGACATAGGGGATCGCCAAAAAACTAAGCACGGCCGCGACCGGCCAGCCAGTCATAAATGCCTTGAGCCAACGCGGGACGAAATCCGCGCGCAACCCGATATTTGTGAATGTCACTACGCCGCTCACCACAAATACGATGAGCGCGCTGATGATGACTGGGAAGATGAATCTGGCCTTGCCTTCCATCGGGTTACCTCTAGTAGGGGATCTCAGCGAAATCGCGCCCGGATCTGATCCGAAAGCCGAAGTCCGTTCAAGCCCGGCAAGCCGTCCGGCAAGGATTCCTTATCCTTAACGAAATCGTCGGCGCTAGCGTTGAAGTCTCGTTAAAGGAAAGGCTCGCATTTTTGCGAGCCATGAAGGTTGGTTTCGGCCTCTACATCGTTGGCGCTGGCATTTTGCTGGCCCTGGTCGGCTGCGGTCGCGGTTTCCTCTCAGGTGAACGCGCGCCCTGGCGTCACGACGCAGAAGTCGCTTGCATGAAATCGGGCTCCGTCAAGATCGGCGCAAGCGTGGTGCGCATCGATCCGATCGAAGGTCCGGGCATGTGCGGCGCTGATTTCCCGCTCAAGGTTGCAACAGTGGGCGAAACCAGTTCGCTCGTTGGCTATGCGGACGATCCACGGCCGCCCGGATCGATTCCGAACGGCTCTCAGATGCCGCGATGGCCGATCAATGAGCCGCAATACGCGCCGCCTGCACCGGTCCCGTCCGTTCAATCCGCGCCAGCGCAGGCACCACGAATGCGCTGGGTGCCAGGACCACCGGCGGCGGAAAACCCGGGCTATGGCGCGCCCGCCGGACAACCCGTTTCGCTGAGTGCACCCGCCGCAACGCGTACCGTGCCGCAGAACACGCTTCCGTTGCCTAACGATATTCCCGACGACGCCGAGTTGCCGCGCGATCGTGCGCAACCACCAACTTACGCACCACGTACTTATGGCGCCCCGGCATATCAGACGCCACAACGTCCTTACGAGGCACCCGTCAATCAATCGCAGCAGCGCTCTTATGAGGCGCCGGTCTATCGGTCGCCTCAGCGCAGCTTGCCGCCGCTCGGTCCCGCACGCAGATCGACCGTCGCCACGGTTTTACCCGCGACACTCACGCCACCCGCAACGCTGGCGTGTCCAATCGTCTCGGCGCTCGATCGCTGGGTCAGCGATGGCGTACAGCCTGCAGCAATGCGTTGGTTCGGTGAGCCGGTCTCGGAGATCAAGCAGATCTCCGCCTATTCGTGTCGCGGCATGGTGGGCGCCGGAGGTTCCGGCATTTCCGAGCATGCATTCGGCAATGCGCTCGATATCGCCGCTTTCACCTTCTCGGACGGGCGTCGCGTTACCGTACAGGACGGATGGCATGGGACGCCCGAAGAGCAGGGGTTCCTGCGCGATGTCCATCTTGCAGCCTGCAATCATTTTTCAACGGTGCTCGCGCCCGGCTACAATGCCGCTCACTACAATCATATCCACGTCGATCTGATGCGCCGCGCCAGCGGTGACCGGCCCTGTCGACCCGAGGCGATGACGGGTGAAGTCGCGGCAGCAAAGGCGCGGGCAGCTTACGCGAGCCGGCAGCGGGGACCTGCCTATACCGGCGTGGTGCGCAAGAACACGAAGGCGACTCGTTTTCCAACGGCCATTCCGGGCGAAGATGGCCTCGATGACATTTTGATCGATATGCAAAGCCGCCGTGGCCCGACGCGCGGCAACGACATCACCGGCGCGATTGCTCCTGCGTCAGCGCCAACGCTCGTTCGTTAGACCACCGCATCGACGAGCATCGCGCCGAACAAGATCAATGCAGCATCGCGATTGGATTTGAACAGCTTCAGGCAGTGTGCCGGGTCGTCGATATCCAACCGCGTCACTTGCCAGGCAAGGTGCCCGGCAAAAGCGATCATGCCGATAGCAAAAACGATTCCGCCGCCGGCCATAAAGCCGGCCGCAGCAATCAACATGACCGCGCATACGTAGAAAACGGCCAGCATCGACGGCGTGCGCTCGCCGAACAACAGCGCCGTGGACTTGATTCCGATCAGAAGATCGTCCTCGCGATCCTGATGTGCATAGATCGTGTCGTAGCCGATGACCCAGCAGATCGATCCCGCATACAGAACGAGAGCGGGCCAATCCAGGCGGGCGAACTCGGCTGGCCAGCCCATGAGCGCGCCCCAGGAAAAGGCAAGGCCGAGGAAAATCTGCGGCCAGTAGGTAATGCGTTTCATGAAAGGATAGATGACGACCACAAACAGCGAGGCGAGGCCCGTCAGAACCGTAAAGCGGTTGAACTGGATCAGCACCAGAAATCCAACCAAGGCCTGCGCAAGCATGAAGGCCGTCGCCTGAGCGATCGTCACTTGTTTCGAAGGGATCGGCCGCGACCGAGTGCGTTCGACAAGCCCGTCGAGATCGCGGTCTACAAGATCGTTCCAGGTGCAGCCGGCTCCGCGCATGGCGAAGGCACCGATGAAGAACAGGACGATGTGCCACGCATTGGGGAAGTGGCCTTCGTGCATGCCCGCAAGGCCAACCGACCACCAGCACGGCATCAGCAGGAGCCACGAACCGATCGGCCGATCGAGTCGTGCAAGTCGCAGATACGGACGACTAAATGGTGGCGCGAGACCGTCGACCCAGTTTCCGGTCGCATCAGCGACGCGTCCGGAACTATCGCTCATTTGTCTCCGAGCGGACTGCCGGTCAGGGTGTCGTAAGTACCGCGCCCCGTTTTGATGTTGTTGGAGTTCGGAACAGGGGCGCTGAGCGCATCGCTCAGGCTCGGGCCCTGTTGGCGCTGCGGCGCTGCGGCCACCTGACACACTTTTGTGCGGATCTCGGCGACCTTAATTGTGCCCTGCTTGATCTGATCGCCGACGTTCGCCGGAATTCCACACCATTGGCCGTTTTCGTTGACGAACTTGAGCATCTTGGTCTGCGAGGCCGCGAGCGCGGTGAAGAGCACACACGCTTCCTTTGGTGACGCCTTCCGTTCGTTCGCCGCCTTGATCGCGGCCGCTTTCTTTTCGGCGTCGTCGCGCAACTTGAAGAATTCCTGCACGCAGGGCGGCATCTGCTGCTGCCCCTGCTGTTGTTGCTGCTGTTGCGGAGGGGAGAACCCGCCCGGTTGAGGAGAGGAGAACCCGCCTTGTAGAGGCGCGGCCGGCGCCATTTGCGGAGCGGCGGGCGACTGCTGCGGTGAGGTAGGCCAGGGAGATGGAGCTTGCGCATTGGCTCCGCTGGCGCACAGTAGAACTATGCACAGGGCTAGCAATGCTCTGCTCAACGGCATGAACCGACCTCTTCTATCCGGGCTACAGTATACCAGCTGAACCATACCTGAAGGGGCTTATAGCAACGCGAATGCGTCGGGAAGGCGGCAAGATGTTCGGTGAAGCGAGGGCCTTACGGGGCTGCGCGCATAAACCAGGACGTCAGCCCACCGGTCGTCGCCTCTAGCCATGCCGCGTTACGATTTCCGCACCCCACGCCTGTATGTCGACGCGCCATTGGCCGCGGGGGCTGAGGTCGTATTCGACCGGAACCAGGCGAACTACCTGCGGAACGTGTTGCGGCTCGGACAGGGTGACGCGGTGTTGCTGTTCAACGGCCGTGATGGCGAGTGGCAGGCCACCCTGTCAACGGCGCAAAAGCGCACCCTGTCGGCCGCGACCGGCGCACAACTTCGCACGCAACCTGAGCCTGGCGACCTGCACTTTCTGTTTGCGCCGCTCAAGCATGCGCGCCTCGATTACATGGTGCAGAAGGCGGTCGAGATGGGGGCCTCGTTTCTGCAACCGGTGATCACCCGGCATACGCAGGTTGCGCGCGTCAACCTCGATCGGATGCGGGCCAATGTGATCGAAGCCGCCGAGCAGTGCGGTGTTCTGCATGTTCCGCAGGTTGCCGATCCGGTGCCGCTCGAGCGCCTTGTCCATGATCCGGCCCGGCTTCTGGTGTTCTGCGACGAGCTCGCCGACGCCGACGTCGCCGACCCAGTCGCCACCTTGGCCTCTACACGGTCGCACTTAGGCAGGTCTCTTGCTGTACTGATCGGTCCGGAAGGGGGTTTTTCCGAGGACGAGCGCACAGCACTGCTCAAACGACCAAAGGTGGTGCGGATCGCTCTCGGCCCGCGCATCCTGCGCGCAGATACCGCGGCGGTGGCGGCACTCGCCCTGGTTCAGGCCGTCTTGGGGGACTGGAAGGGCCGGTCGGCATAGCCAGGACAATAGGGCGCGTAGGCCACAGTCCAGCAAAAGTTATGTTAGAAGGGGGTCGGACGGACGAAAGCCATGCTAAGATCAGGCATAGCTTGGGGAGCTTTCTTATGTTGGCTGGATCACGTTTCCTGCGGGCCCTTGCGGTCTCTGCGTGTGTCGTGCTGAGCGTGGCCACTCCAGCTTCCGCGGCCGGGTGGCTTGAAAGAAGCATTTACCTGATCGGCCCTCGTTACGACGGGGTGCTGCCGCCGTGCGAGGCGGGCTTGGGTTGGATCGCTTCCCGCTTTGCTCAGAAGGAAGGCCGATTCTGGAATTCGGACCTGCAGATCCTCGGCTTCGACCGCGTCCGGGAGATCGCCTACAGGCCATGGGCCCCTGAAACGATACCGCGCCGCTACTGCACCGCCGTGGCTGCCGTGAGCGACGGGCGCAAGCACACGGTCAACTATTCGATCGGCGAGGACACCGGCATGATCGGCATGTCCTGGGGTGTCGAGTGGTGCGTCGTGGGGCTCGATCGTAACTGGGCTTACAACCCGGCATGCAAGATGGCGCGACCTTAGGCACGCCTTCGCTGGCGATCACGGTTTATCCCAATTTGTTCTTGAACCGTTCTGAGCGAACGGTATCCTGTCGACGGAACCGTTGAGCCAAGTCAATTTCCGATTTGTTCTCGTCTGGTGCAGGTGAGTGATGAGACATGATCGTGTTTCTCAACTGGCTCGCGTTGCAGTGCTCGCTTTCAGCTTCACGTTGATTTTCGCGGTCATTGCCTTGGCCCAAGAGCGTCGGCAAGGCGAGCCAGGCCAATTCGATTATTACGTTTTGGCCCTGTCCTGGTCACCGTCCTACTGCGAGGCGCGACAGGACCGCGCGCGTAGCCGATCCGCCGAGCGGCAATGTGATGGTCGGCCCTTCTCGTTCGTCGTGCACGGGCTTTGGCCGCAATATGACCGCGGGTTCCCATCTTACTGTCAGGTGCCGCCGCCGCGCCTCGATCGCAATATCGTTGGCAGCATGCTCGATCTCATGCCGAGCCCGCGGCTTATCTTCCATGAATGGGACCAGCACGGAACCTGCTCGGGTCTTTCGCCTCGCGCGTATTTCGACAGTGTGCGTAACGCGCGGGCGGCGGTGAAAATTCCGCCGGAATATGTGGATCTCGAAAGCCCAATTTCCGTCGCGCCGCGCGAGGTGGCTGATGCGTTCCTCAAAGCCAATCCTGGCCTGTCCCCGCGCGCGATTTCGGTTTTCTGCGACCGGAGATGGCTTACCGAAGTACGCATTTGTCTTGGGAAGGATCTGTCGTTTCGTGATTGCACCGAGACGCGCAGGCATGCGTGCCGTCTCGACAGAGCCAGAATGCCGGCAGTGCGCGGCTGAAGCGCCCGTGTGACACCATTAGAAGCTGACAAGACTTGTTGTGAATTATCAGCACGAATTTCACGCCGGTAATTTCGCCGATGTATTCAAGCATGCGGTGTTCTGCCGGATCTTGCACCATTTGCGCGACAAGCCGGCCGCATTCCGAGTGATCGATACCCACGCCGGAGCCGGCCTCTACGACCTCGCAAATGAAAAAGCGATGCGCGGCGGCGAATGGCAGGGCGGCATCGGCAAGCTCATGGATGCTCGAATTCCGGAACCGGTCGCCACTCTTCTTTCCCCTTATCTCGACGTCGTACGCGCTGTGAACGAGCGCGGCCAGCTCCGTACTTATCCCGGCTCGCCGGCACTTGCGCGTGCGTGGTTGCGCCCTCAGGACCGATTGATCGCCTGCGAGGTTGAGCCAAAGGCGGCGGCCGCACTGAGCCGCAATTTGCGTGGCGACACCCGCATCAAGACGCTGAGAGTTGACGGATGGGTCGCATTAAACGCCTACGTTCCCCCTAAGGAACGCCGTGGGGTGGTGCTTATCGACCCGCCATTCGAAGCTGAGGACGATTTCCGCCGATTGGCTAATGGGTTGGCGGCCGCCCACAGGAAATGGGCAACGGGCATTTTTACTCTTTGGTATCCCATCAAAGGGCGGCGTGAGGCTGACGAACTCGCAAAGCGGCTACGCCGATTGGCTTTGCCGAAGGTGCTCCGAGCCGAGGTTCTGGTATCAGCCCTTGGCGATCCGACCCGGCTCAACGGTGCCGGGTTGATCGTGGTCAATCCACCTTGGACGCTCGAAAGTGAGCTTTCTGCGCTTCTGCCGTCCCTGGCCGATATCCTCGGTCGGCAGGGCAAAGGCAGTTTCCGGCTCGACTGGCTTGGCAGCGAAAAGGCCTCTACCGCGCTTTGATTTCGGGACCTCTTTCCACAGGCTCCCAGTTGGTGTGTAGTTCCCAACTGGCAGTGACGTTCCGCCTCCTGTGGGGGCCGGCGGAGTGACTGAGGCCTTTGGCTGACGCTTTCCCCGTTTGTGAATGTCGAGCCGAGCCGCTGTGCGTGGGGCCGGCGGCGAAGCAGTTGGGAGATTCCCGATGGCGCAAACGGGTGTTGTGAAGTTCTTTAACGGCGAACGGGGCTACGGCTTCATCAAACCGGACGATGGTGGACGCGACGTATTCGTTCACATCACCGCAGTAGAGCAGGCCGGTCTCAAGGGTCTGAACGAAGGTCAGCGGATCAGCTTCGACGTCGAGCCTGACAAAAAGGGCAAGGGGCCGAAGGCCGTAAACTTGGTCGTTACCGGCTGATTGAATCCTGCGCAGCGTTCGCGCGCACCGCAAGTTCGGTGGCGCTGTCGCGTGAACATTTGTTTTTGCGAACGACGTGAGAAGTTCGGCGCGATGTCCGGGGGGTTGCGTCACGGTGTATTTTTTGCTGCGCCACTTCAAGTTAGCTTCACAAAAAACCCCGGATAAACATCCGGGGTTTATGCGACTTGTGTTTTCAAACTGATCAGAAGTGATAGTTTACGCCAAAGCGCAGATAACTTGACTGCAGCCCATTGTCGACACCGGTGACCGAGTAGGAACGGCTGCCGAGATCCATGTACAGATACTCGACCTTCGCTGTCCAATTTGGCGTGAAGCCGACTTCCATGCCGAGGCCTCCCGCCCAGCCCACGAGCGTTTTGCTCTCCTCGAGGCCGGCCAGGTTTGCTGTGAGATTTCCGTAGGCGAGACCAGCGGTGGCGTAGAACAGTATATTGTTCATTGCGTAACCAGCGCGGCCGCGCAGCGTGCCAAACCACGGATTGGAGAATTGCCACGGCGCGAATGTGTCGTCTGCTGCACTCGCCTGAATGTCGGTCTCAGCGCCGAAGACAAACTGTCCGACTTGCCAGTTGTATCCGATTTGACCACCGCCGGCGATGCCGCTTGGATTTCCGCTGAAGTTGCTCACGGAGCCCCATTGGTACCCGAGATTGAGGCCGGCATAAAAACCGGTCCAGTTGTAGATGGCCGGTGGCGGGTAATAATAAGGTGCGGGGTTGCGCGGCAGATCGGCGGCAGCGGCCGTGCCTGCGGCTGTCGCGGCGACCACAACGATCGCTAGGAACTTCGTCTTCATTACACCCTCCACTCAACCCCACATGCCGCGCGTAAAGCGCCTGCACGTCCGTGCGAATTCGATATTTTGTGGAGGAATTTATCGGGCCTTTTAAGTTAAACGCTTATGAATCACTAAGCATTCGCGGCTGGCATCCCTAAAGAATTCTTATTTTTACGAGATTTCTCCCGGCTTTGTTTACCATGCCCGCTCAGCCCTCATTTACTATGTCCATGCGTAAGGCAGGGCTGAGAGAGCAGTGTACGCACGCTGATTGTCACGGGCGCGGCTTCGGATAGGAGCGTGCGCAATTCCAAACCGCCCACTATCTTGTCTCTATGAACGGCAACAACAAAGACATCGATCCGACGAGTGAACTTCGGGAAGAAGAGGAAGAATCCTCGCTGCCAGAAATTGACCTTGAAGGCGCGCCGACCGGCTCACTTGCGGCTGGCCGCGCCGCGATCCTGCGTTTCGCTAAAGTGGCTCCATCTGCACCCGGCGTATACCGCATGATCGGTGCCCAGGGCGACGTGCTCTACGTCGGCAAGGCCAAGAACATCAAGAAAAGGGTGACAGCTTACGCGCGGCCAACTGGGCACGACAGCCGCATCACCCGCATGATTGCGGCGTCGACGACACTGGAATTCGTGACCACCAAGACCGAGACCGAAGCGCTGTTGCTCGAGGCCAATCTGATCAAGCGTCTGCGGCCACGATTCAATGTGCTACTCCGTGACGACAAATCCTTTCCATACATCCTGATCACGTCGGATCACTGGGCGCCGCAAATCCTGAAGCATCGTGGCGCGCGCACGAGGGCGGGGCGCTACTATGGGCCATTTGCTTCAGCCGGCGCTGTAAACCGTACAATCAATGCACTGGAACGGGCATTTTTGCTGCGATCCTGCTCGGATTCATATTTCGAAGCACGAACACGGCCATGCCTGCTCCACCAGATCAAACGTTGTTCGGCTCCTTGCACACGAGAGATCGATTTTGCCGGCTACACTGAACTGGTGAACGAGGCCAACGAATTTCTCTCCGGTCGCAGCCAATCCGTGCAAAGGCAATTGGCTGACGAAATGGACAAAGCGTCGACAACTCTCGATTTCGAGCGAGCCGGCATTTATCGTGATCGATTGTCGGCCCTCTCCGCGATCCAATCGCACCAGGGAATCAACCCTCGCAGTATCGAGGAAGCCGACGTGTTTGCCGTTCATCAGGCCGGTGGGTACTCGTGCGTCGAAGTGTTCTTTTTTCGTACCGGCCAGAATTGGGGTAATCGCGCATATTTTCCGAAGGCCGACCGTGCGATCGCGCCGGATGAAGTGCTCGGTGCCTTTCTTGCTCAGTTCTATGACGACAAGCCTCCGCCGCGGCTGATTCTTGTCTCGCACGAATTCGGCGAGCGCGCGTTGCTGGCCGAAGCACTCAGCGCCAAAAGTGGACGCAAAGTGGAGGTGAGCAAGCCGAATCGAGGCGAGCGCAAGGAACTGGTGCAACACGCGCTGGCGAATGCACGAGAGGCGCTCGCGCGCAAGCTTGCCGATACAGCCTCGCAACAAAAGCTGCTTGGAGCGATGACCAAGGTTTTCTCGTTGCCTCGAAATCCGCGCCGTATCGAAGTCTACGACAACAGCCACATGAGCGGCAGCAATGCGGTGGGAGCCATGATTGTCGCCGGTCCCGAAGGCTTCCGGAAAAACCAATACCGAAAGTTCAATATTCGATCGACGGCTCTCGCGCCTGGCGACGACTACGGCATGATGCGAGAGGTTTTGCAGCGCCGGTTCAAACGTCTGCTCGAAGAAAACCCGCGTACAGTGACGGGCACTGATGACGAGGATCCGCCTTGGCCGGACCTGGTGCTGATCGATGGCGGTCAAGGCCAGCTCAAGGCTGCCCAAGAGACATTGACCTCGCTTGGAGTCACCGATGTTCCCTTGATTGCGATTGCAAAGGGGCCCGATCGCGACGCCGGTCGGGAGACATTTTTCGTGGCCGGCCGCGATGCGTTCAGGTTGCCGCCGCGCGACCCTGTACTTTATTTCATCGAGAGGTTGCGGGACGAAGCGCACCGCTTCGCTATCGGCTCTCATCGCGCGCGCCGCAAAAAGGACATTCGCGAGGCCGGACTTCAGGAAATTCCGGGGATCGGACCTACGCGAAAGCGCGCTTTGCTCCGGCATTTTGGCACTGTGAAAGCCATCGAGCGGGCGAGCTTGCCCGATCTCGCCCAAGTCCCGGGAATTAATGCGGAGACCGCCCGAAAGATATATGAGTTCTTTCACGAGTTGGCAGCGCAATGAACGGGAAGTATTCATGATTATTCAGCGGCAGGAAGACGTCACCAACGCGGTGACGGACGCTTTCAAAAACACGCAACCCCCTCGGTTGCGGGAAATTCTCATCTCTCTCGTTGAACATCTGCATGCATTTGCGCGAGACGTTCACCTTACGGAGGAGGAGTTCGAAAAAGCTGTTCAATATGTCGTTCGGCTTGGACAGAAAACCGACGAGAGGCACAACGAAGTGGTGCTGATGTCAGGTTCGCTTGGTTTCTCCACCTTGATCTGTCTTCTTAACAACGGCAACAACGGACAGACCGAGACAACTGCCAATTTGCTCGGGCCGTTCTGGCGCATGAATTCGCCGCGCACCGAGAATGGTGGGTCGATTGTGCGTTCGCCGACCCCAGGGCCCGCACTCTTCGTCAATTGCTTGGTCAAGGACCAGAACGGCAAACCAATTTCCGGCGCGGAGGTCGACATCTGGCACTCTTCACCGGAAGGATTTTATGAGCAGCAGGATCCCAAACAGGCGCCGATGAATTTGCGTGGCAAATTCATGACAGATAAGGACGGGCGTTTCAGCTTCCGTAGCGTCAAGCCGGCCGGCTATCCGATTCCGGTAGATGGGCCCGTCGGTGATCTTGTCCGTGCCACGGGGCGGCACAACTATCGGCCGGCACATTTGCACTTCTTGATCTTCAAGGATGGTTTCAAGACTTCTCATCTCGCAGATTTACGTCAATGACGACGAAAAGCTGGACACGGACGTGCAATTTGGGGTTACGCGCGCACTGGTCGGCAACTATGTGCGTCACAATGGCGCGGCGCCGGCAAACGACGTGAAGGGCGAGTGGTATTCATTGGATCAGACTTTCGTGATGGAGCCCGGGAAAAGCCGCCTGCCCAAGCCACCAATCCAATAATCCTTGAAGCCATGCATAATCAGCGGGGATTTGATTGTAACCACCCGTTGACCTGACCGCGTCACGGGTGTTCCTTTCCGCCATGAATGCCATCAGTTCCCGCCCGTTGCCGGCGCGTCCGCTCGCGCTGCCCAATCTGCTTACCTATGCGCGCATCGCCGCCGTTCCGGTGGTGGCGGGGTTGATGTTCTGGCAGAGCATTTTCGATGGGCCATTGTGGCTGCGATGGGTCGCGCTGACGGTCTTTATTTCAGCCGGTGTGACCGACATTCTCGACGGATATCTTGCCCGCACGTGGGGTCAGCAATCCTCGCTGGGTCGGATGCTCGATCCGATCGCCGACAAGTTGCTGGTCGCATCTTGCCTACTGATGCTGGCGGCGGAGGAGACAATCCGAGGCTGGAGCCTGCTCGCCGCAGTGGTTATTCTTTGTCGCGAAATCCTCGTTTCGGGCTTGCGAGAGTACCTTGCCGAGCTGCGTGTCGGCGTTCCTGTGACCCGACTGGCCAAATGGAAGACTACCGGGCAAATGGTTGCGGTTGGCTTTCTGATCGCGGGGGAGGCCGGTGACCGCGTATTGTCGAACATCACCAAGATCAACGTTCCTGTCGTAACGGAGATCGGCATTCTGTTGTTGTGGCTGTCGGCGATTCTCACGCTCTATACCGGTTGGGATTACATGCGTGCGGGCGTGCAATACATGGTCGACGAATGAGCACGACGCTGCGTTATTTTGCGTGGGTCCGTGAACGCGTAGGCAAGCCGGAAGAATTGATCGAAATGCCTTCGGGCGTGAGTACGATCGGCGAACTAATGACTTGGCTTGCGTCTCGAGGGGAAGAATATGCCCACGCCTTCGAAAATCCGAATGTAATCCGGGCTGCCATCGATCACCGTCATGTGCGCTCCGATGCCACGATCAGAGGTGCTGGTGAAATCGCGTTTTTCCCGCCCATGACGGGCGGATAGCCTCGTTTGCGCCGGCGCGCTACATTAAGCGCATGAAAGCGACCGTACGCTTGCAACGCGAGCCATTCGACGCCGCCGCGGAAGCAGCGGAGCTCACGCGTGGCCGAATTGATGTGGGCGCGGTAGTAACATTTACCGGAGTTTGCAGAGGATCCGAGCGCGGCGAGCCAATCGCTGCGCTCACGCTCGAGCACTATCCCGGCATGGCGGAAGCCGAGATCGAGCGACACGTTGCAGAGGCTGCCAACCGTTGGCCGCTGTTGGGTGTGACGGTTATTCATCGACACGGGCGCATCGTGCCGGGAGAAGACATAGTCCTCGTGGTCACAACGTCCTCCCACCGCGAAGCGGCGTTCGCGGCCGCCGAATTTCTTTTGGACTATTTGAAAACCCGTGCACCGTTCTGGAAACAGGTCGAAACGACGAGCGGCAAAACCTGGGTCGAGGCGAAGGCCGCCGACGACGATGCCGCCGCACGATGGAATGCGCCACGCCGGGGTCGCGAAGCGGCGGAATGAATTCACGCGGCTGATTGCGGGAGAGCAATATGTTTCCGGTCGTCATTGTGACAATCGTGCTCGTCGCGTTGAGCTTCGGGCCCGCGCCAGCTGCTCAGGTCAAGTACTTTGATGTACCGAATGGCGCGCATCCGCACGACGTTGCGCCTGCCCCTGATGGAAACGTCTGGTACACGGCGCAAAATCAGGGTGCGCTTGGGATTCTCGATCCAAAGACCGGCAAAGTCACACAAGTATCACTTGGATCCGGAGCAGCGCCGCATGGCGTGATCGTCGGTCCAGACCGCGCAGCGTGGATTACCGAAGGCGGACAGAATGCGATTGCACGTTTCGATCCCGCCACCAAGCTTGTGAAGTTATTTCCGCTACCCAAGGAATTTCCGGGCGCCAATCTCAATACAGCGACGTTCGACCGCAAAGGCATACTCTGGTTCACCGGTCAAAATGGGGTTTACGGTCGGGTCGATCCAGCCACCGGTAAGGTCGAGGCTTGGAAGGCGCCGAAAGGATACGGACCCTACGGTATTACGACCACGCCGAACGGGGAGATTTGGTATGCCTCGCTTGCGGGCGATCACATCGCCAAGATCGATACAGTGAGCGGTGACGCTTTGATGGTGCCGCCGCCGAAGGCGGGCGTTGGTCCCCGCCGCATATGGTCCGATTCTAAAGGTCTTCTATGGGTGAGCTTCTGGAACAGCGGCGAGGTCGGCCGCTACGACCCGATGAACAAGATTTGGAAGGTATGGAATTTGCCGAAGAGCAAAGGTGGCTGCTATGCAGTGTATGTCGACAACAATGACAAAGTTTGGGTTACAGATTTCGTGGCGAATGCCATTCACCGTTTTGACCCAGCCACCGAGACATTCGAAAGCTTTCCGAGTGACAAGCGCGGGGCATCCGTGCGGCAACTGCTAGGTCGACCGGGCGAAATCTGGGGTGCAGAATCCGGCGTGGATCGGCTGGTCGTGGTCAAAGATTGACGGAGCCGGCATCAATTGCGAACCGATATGACCTTGAGCCGCCGTTCTGTTCTGCGCCTGCTTGGCGCCACCGCCTTTGTGGGAGGGCCAATCGCCGCGGCCGCTGGATCAGAAACCCGCATCGGCCAACTCATCGTGGAGGCCCGTGGGAACAGCACGATCTCGCAGAGAATCGACTTCATCTCCGGCGCTCTGCGTGGCACGCCCTACCTTGGCTACACATTGATTGGCGGTCCTACGCGCCCGGAAAATTTCGTCGTGCGCGACGACGTGTTTGATTGCGTCACGTTTTGCGAAACCGTTCTCGCTGCCGCAATTGCGAGTAATCGCAGCCAGTTTGATTCAGTCCTGAGGAACATTCGCTATCACAACGGGACCGTAGCGTGGCGCGAGCGCAATCACTACTTTTTCGAGTGGTGCCAGCACAATGTCGATAACAATATGTGCCGCTGGGTCCACTTGGACGGCGCGGTTGACATCAACAAGACTGTCGATTCCCAACCGGGGCTCGGCAGGCGACGATTCGCGATGAGCGTTATCCCTACCACCAGTTTTCTTGCCAACAGCGGCAAATTGGAACGCGGCGATATCGTCGGATTTGTGAGCCGGCGGTCGAACCTGGATTATTTCCACACCGGCTTTGTTGCCTTCGACAAAACCGGCACACTTTTGCTTCGGCATGCCTCGCAAAGCCGGCGTCGCGTGCTTGATGAACGGATGGACGTGTTCGTGTCCGCCAGTGGCGTGCGCTACGTTACACTGGTTCGGCCACAGGAGCCACGTGCGGCTGTCCTGAAATAAAATTCAAGCGGCCGCCGCTTTAGGGTTCACTTCCGCTGTGTAGTCATCCATCAGCGTCTTAGTGATGCCACCTGGATTGAAATTCCAGTTCGCAATCTCCGCCACGGCGGTCACTTCCGCCGCAGAACCGGTGATGAAGCACTCCGAAAAGTTCGTCAGTTCGTCGGGCATGATCCGGCGCTCGACCACTTCAAAACCGCGCTTGCGTGCAAGACCGATGACGGTCTGTCGGGTAATGCCATCGAGGAAGCAATCGGCGATAGGCGTATGAATCTTCCCGTCTCTGACGAAAAATATATTGGCGCCGGTGCACTCCGCCACGCGACCTTCCCAGTCGAGCATCATGGCATCTGCGTAGCCTTTGCGCTCGGCCCTATGCTTGGAGATGGTGCAGATCATGTATAGACCCGCAGCCTTGGCGCGGCATGGCGCAGTCTTTGGATCTGGTCTGCGATATTCGGCGAGATCGAGTCTAATTCCCTTGAGCCGCTGCTCGGGGTCGAAGTAGCTCGGCCATTCCCAACTCGCGATCGCGAGATGGATGGTGTTGTTCTGTGCCGAAACCCCCATCATTTCCGACCCACGCCAGGCGACCGGACGCACGTACGCTTCCTTCTTGCCGTTCTTGTCGACGACGAGCTTTTTAGCGGCGTCGATTTCGGCGACCGAGTACGGAATTTCGAAATCGAGAATGCTCGCCGAGCGCTTCAAGCGTTCGGAATGCTCGGTGCTCTTGAATATCTTGCCGGCGTACGCGCGCTCGCCCTCGAACACACAGCTGGCATAGTGGAGGCCATGGCTCAGCACATGGAGGTTGGCCTCGCTCCACGGCACGAGCTTTCCGTCGTACCAAATGACGCCTTCGAGGCGGTCATAGGATTGAGTAGCCATACAAACCTCCTTCGCCGCAGCGGGCGTGCCGGCCGTGATGGCGCATTTTCGTGCTGACGCCAACACTTTACGTCGCGGGGCAATACCCGGTATGAATAGGGCCGAAACGGACCTATCTGGTCCCTCCAGCACACCGCAGACCAGAAAGCACCATTTCGGTACGATCCTTTCGTCCACAGCACGGTTTTTGTAACATAAATCCAAAATATGTCAACATGGCTGACATAAATTTGAGTACCAAGTCCGCGACGGCTGAGAGCAACGCAGCGCAGCGGTCCGGCGGGACCGGCGGCTCAACCGAGCCCATTTGGGACATCATCGAGCTTTTGTTTTTTGCCTATCGCGATTTCGTCGGCGATCCGGATGAAGTGCTCCTCAAGTTGAGCTTCGGTCGCGCGCACCATCGCGTGCTTCATTTCGTCAATCGCAATCCGGGCATAAAGGTTGCCGACTTGCTTGAGATCCTCAACATCACAAAACAATCTCTAGGTCGTGTGCTCAAACAGCTGATTGATCAGGGGTACGTTTCGCAAAAAGAGGGCGCGGAAGATCGTCGACAGCGTCTGCTGTATGCGACGGGGAAGGGCGAGACTCTCGCTCTCAAGCTCGCGACTCTGCAAACGCAGAGAATTGGCCGCGCGTTCGGTGAACTTGGTCCCAATGCGCATGAGGCTGCTCGCCGCTTTCTCACTTCGATGATCGATATCGATAACCGTGACGGTGTGCTCCGCTTGATTGCGCGAGCCGATCGAGCGTCGAAAGCTCGGGATTGAACGCAGGAGTAACGAAACCTTGGCGATGACGTTGCCCGCCGCACTTCCCGACGATGCGCCGCACCTGCTCGTGGTCGACGATGACCGCCGAATCCGTGATTTGCTTTCGCGATTTCTGGCAGGAGAAGGCTATCGGGTAACGACAGCGGAAACCGCCTCAGATGCCCGCGCCAAGCTGAAAGGCCTGAGCTTCGATTTGCTTATCCTGGATGTGATGATGCCCGGGGAATCCGGTTTCGATCTTGCCAAGGCAATTCGTGGTGACTCAACCGTCCCGATTCTCATGCTGACGGCGCGGGATGCTACCGAAAGCCGCATCAAGGGTCTGGAGATCGGTGCTGACGACTATCTTTCGAAACCTTTCGAACCACGCGAGCTGTCGTTGCGCATCGCCAATATCCTCAAGCGGGCGCAACCCGCGACCTCACCACCGGTCGAATTGCTTCGCTTTGGACCGTTTGTCTATCATCTCGCGCGCGGCGAATTGAGGAAGGGCGAGGAGGTCATCCGCCTCACCGACCGCGAGCGCGAAATGCTGCGGATTCTTGCGCAAGTTCCCGGCGAAACCGTGCCACGTCTGTCGCTCGCCGGGAATGGCGGATCGGTAAGCGAACGTGCGGTCGATGTTCAGGTCAATCGGTTGCGGCGCAAGATCGAGCGCAATCCCGCAAATCCGCTTTTTGTACAGACCGTGCGCGGTATCGGTTATCGGCTGGTGATCACCTCATGACCAGCCTTGATATCACGAACGGTGTTCGCACAGCGCTTACGCGTCTTCGCGAGGCCTGGGAGTGGTACGATTCCATCCCGCCCGTACGGAAAATCCATAGTGCGCTTGGCCAAGTTGCTGACGGCTGGCGCCGGATGAGTCGGTGGATCAACAGCGGCATGCCAAAGGGGCTTTACGCCCGGGCGCTGCTCATCATCATCGCGCCCATGGTGATCCTGCAGTCAGTAATCGCTTTCGTATTCATGGAGCGTCATTGGAACGTAGTCACCCAACGGCTGTCAGCTAGTGTCGTGCAAGACATTGCGGCGCTGATCGACATCTATCGCGGCTATCCACAGGACGCCGATCAGACGCAGATCCGACGTGTCGCGCAGGAACGCCTCGGTCTTGTGGTTGATTTTCTACCATCGGTCGATATGCCGCCGCCCGGTCCCAAACCGTTCTTTTCGCTGCTGGATCAGGCACTTTCGGACGAGCTCCGCAAACAGATCGGCCGGCCTTATTGGATCGACACCGTCGGCAAGTCGGCGTTGCTCGAAATCCGCGTCCAGCTCGACAACACGGTCATGCGCGTGTTTGCGCGTCGAAGCGCCGCCTACGTCTCCAATTCCGAAATCTTCCTGCTGTGGATGGTCGGTACCTCGACGGTCCTGCTGATCGTCGCGATCATTTTTCTGCGCAATCAGATCAAGCCCATTCTCCGACTTGCCGATGCGGCGGAAAGCTTCGGTAAGGGCAGGGAGGCGCCGAACTTCCGGCCACGTGGCGCGCGCGAGGTGCGGCGCGCGGCCGCTGCGTTCATCGAGATGAAGACGCGTATTGAACGCGCGATGGAACAACGCACGGCGATGCTGGCGGGCGTGTCGCACGATCTGCGGACCGTGCTTACGCGTTTCAAACTTGAACTGGCTTTGATCAAAGACTCGCCGGAAGTTGACGCGATGAAAAAGGACACCGACGAGATGGCCCGGATGCTGGAGGCCTATCTCGCTTTTGCCCGCGGCGACAGCGGCGAGAGTTCGGCTCCGACCGATATGGCAGAATTTCTGGAAGAGCTGCGGATCGACGCCGAGCGCCATGGACACGGGACAAGCGTCGTTTTTCACGGGCCGCCGATCGTTACCGTTCGCCCTGCAGCTTTCAAACGCTGTCTCAGCAATCTTGTATCGAACGCGGCGCGCTTTGCGTCGTCGATCGCAATCGTCGGTCACCGCGATCATCGGTATCTTACTGTTACGGTCGACGACGATGGTCCAGGAATCCCCGCGAATTTGCGTGAGGAAGTATTCAAGCCGTTTCTTCGCCTCGATGACGCGCGCAATCAGGACGAGGGTGGGACCGGACTCGGCCTCGCGATCGCGCGCGACATCGCGCGTTCCCATGGCGGGGACATTACGCTGGGCGACAGTTCGCTCGGAGGTCTGCGGGCTACCGTACGTGTGCCGGTTTAGGCAGCTTCCGCTTCGTCACCACGTGCACGGCGGCGGCGGCGCGGCCCACGCAGCATGCAGGGTAGGGCGCACAGGTCGTCGAGAAATCCGGCCCAACGTTCTGCACTGTTGAGACCGCGATCGAGCGCAGCCATCGTCCGGTCGAGCCCTTTTTCCTCGTCATCTACCCAAACGGACAGGACCCGTGCGAACATGAGCGCGGCACCTTGCGACCGCAGCGCGCCGCGTGGGCCGGACGCGCGTATGCCGGCAGCCTCAAGCATCCAATGCTGCGATCGAACTGCCATCGCGTTAAGAGCAACGGCGAGACCCGGGCTTCTTCGGGCCGAGTGCATGATCGAGCGAATTGCTTCCTTGTGGGGTGCGAGGGCTTCCAATCGCCGCATCAGCACGTCGAAAAGGCGTTCCCGCGCCGGTTCTTCGGCCATGTCCACATCTCCGCCAGCGAGGACGACACGATCGATGTCCTTTATGTGCGCGGCAAGGATGGCAAGCGTCGAGCCAAACTCAGCACGTAATTGCGAAAGCTTAAGCCCGGCCTGGCCGGCGACCTCCGCAAGGCCGATCTGTTCGAAGCGCCTTTCAGCAAGGAGCGCCATTAACGCGCCGATGACTTTGTCTCGATCGCTGGAGCTACGTACCGGCGGCTGCGGTGTGGCAGCCTTGCGGTGACGCCTGGATTTGCGGGCCATGGCAGCCTCCCGTTGCGTTCAAGCCTTAAATGTAAGTCTGTAATGGTGACAGTGCTAGGGCGGGACCTTAGCCCGCAAGATCCCGCGAGCGCCTGGTGGCGGCGGCAATGGCCTGCGTCAAAAGTTGGTCGAAGCCCCCGGGCCCCATAAGAACTTCGAGGGCGGCCGCGGTTGTGCCGCCAGGGGATGTTACATTCTGCCGCAGTGTTGCCGCATCGAGATCCGATCGGTGCAGCAGCTCTGCAGAACCGGCAACGGTTTCACGGGCAAGACGTGTCGCGAGTTCAGCCGGCAAGCCCGCCGCATTGCCTGCATGGGCCATGCATTCCGCCAGCAGGAATACGTATGCGGGGCCTGAGCCGGACAGCGCTGTAACCGCGTCCATAAGTACTTCGTCGACGACCCACTCGACCTTGCCGATTGCCGCGAGGAGATCGGACGCCTGTTTGCGTTGACGCTTCGAAATCTTCGCGTTCGCCACCGCGACACTGATGCCACGGCCGATCGCTGCAGGGGTGTTCGGCATTGCGCGAACGATCACCGTTCCGGCCGGCAATGACTCCTCGAGAAAGCCGATCGTCCGACCGGCCATGATGGACAGCACGAGTGTCGCTTTGTCGATGTAGCGGGCGAGTGGTGGCAAGGCCTCCGGTGCGCTTTGCGGCTTTACGGCGATCACGATCGCGCTGGCTGCGCCCACTTTATCTTTCGGATTGAGCTTAACTCCGCGACGCGCCAGGGCCTTCACCGCTTTGACCGGTTGCGGCTCGATGACGATTATCTTTTTCGGATTCAGGCCGCGCGCGAGCCAGCCATCGAGCATGGCACTGCCCATCTTGCCCGCGCCAACGAGAACGAGGGTGCCGCGAAATTCACCTAGTCGTTTGACATTGCGGATGGCCATGGCCGATCAGCGGCGCTACGCCTCGCCCGAGGTCTCGAACATTGCGGCATCGAGCGCCTCGCGCGCACCTTTGCCGGCCCAGACCACGAATTGAAAAGCAGTGAAGTAGCGTTCGCAAGCCTCAAGCGCGGTGCCAAGCAGCGCCTCGCATTGCTTACCCGAGGCCTCGGTCCCGCCCGCCAACACCAATGCATGGCGAAACATGATGATACCTTCGGTATTCCAATGGTCGAAGTGCCCGACCCAGAGTCTTTCATTGATCAGGGAAATCAACGTCTGGACATCGGTTCGTCGTCGTTCCGGCACCCGCAAATCGAACGCGCAAGCCAGATGCAAGGCTTCGATGTCGCTCATCCACGTATAGGAGAGTTGATAGTCGGTCCAACGCCCGGTGACCAAAATGGTAATTTCGTCGTCGCTGGCGCGCTCGAATGACCAGTCATTGCCTGTCGCCAGCCGTTCGACGACGTCGAGGGGATTGATTCGTGGTTCTTCTTCCGCGTAATTGGTTAGGGACATTACGTCTCCGCTTTGCTGAATGGAGCGAGAGGAAACGCACGCCACCGCACATCGCGGAAGACCCGGGATGGGGGCTCGGTCCGCACCTTGACGCAGAAATTTACGGGCTGCCTTGACGGAAAAAACGAATCACCAAGCGATTCGACTATACCCCGCCTGATTCCCCCCGCCAAAGACATCGTCAAGTGTCATGAGCCGTGATTTGCAACTCGTAGGCAACCGTGTGGGACTGACTCTCCACAACGAATGCTACGGCGGCCTGACTCTTTGGTGGATAACTTGAAGCAGGCAAGCAGCTGACTCGATGGCCGGTATCGCACTCAGGCGTAGCGCGGCGATGTCAGTCAAACAGGCTCGAGACTGACTCCTCAGCTGCTGTACGCCCGATCGCTTCGCCTATCAGCGATGCGATTTCGAGTATGCGAATGTTACCGGCGGCCAGGATTTCCTTTGTCGGCTGGATCGAGTCGGTAATCACCAGCTCCTTCAATCGCGACCCGGCAATTCGCTTGGCGGCGCCGCCAGAGAGGACGCCGTGGCTGATGTAGGCGTACACGGCCTTGGCCTTGTTCTCGAGCAAGGCATCGGCTGCGTTCACGAGGGTGCCGCCGGAATCAACAATGTCATCCACAAGGACGCACGTGTAGCCGCTAACGTCGCCGATAACGTTCATGACCTCAGACTCGCCGGCGCGTTCGCGGCGCTTGTCGATGATCGCGAGTGGGGCATTGATACGCTTCGCTAGCCCGCGCGCCCGCACGACGCCGCCGACGTCGGGTGACACGACCATGACATTGTCGAGTTTGAAGCGCTCGCGAATATCACGGACCATGACCGGCGACGCGTAGAGATTGTCGGTTGGAATATCGAAAAATCCCTGAATTTGTCCCGCGTGCAGGTCGAGCGTCATGACGCGGTCAGTACCGGCACGGGTAATCAGATTGGCGACCAGCTTGGCCGAGATCGGTGTTCGGGGGCCCGGTTTGCGATCCTGACGGGCGTAACCGAAATAGGGAATGACGGCGGTAATGCGCCGCGCGGAAGATCGGCGCAGCGCGTCGATAATGATCAATAGCTCCATCAAGTGGTCGTTGGTGGGAAACGAGGTCGACTGAATCACGAACACGTCCGCGCCGCGCACGTTCTCTTGAATCTCGACGAAGATCTCCATGTCGGCGAAACGGCGTACGACCGCCTTTGCCAACGGCAACTTGAGGTAGTTCGCGATTCCTTGCGCCAAGGCAGGAGTGGAATTGCCGGCGACGAGCTTGATCGCTCCGTTCTTGCCCGACATCTTCACTCCTCGCCCTTACTCCCGCGCCACAGGCGGCGTGGTCATAACAAGGCGGGCACGGCCCGGCAATATGTACCTCGGCTTAAAGCTAAAACCCGAACAGCGCTTTTAATGGGCGGACGCTGCAACCGTCACCGCCTCCTGCTCTGATTTCGCCGCGGGCAGGGCTTCCGGGTCCGAGGCGGACGGCTGTATGGGATCGGGCCGGGATACGCGGAATATGCCGGCCGCCTCGGGCGAGGAATCGGCCGGTGCCGTCATTGCAACATGCGGCTCCGTCAGCGAAGGCGCGGTCCCTGGCGCCACCTCAGGCGCAGTCAGGAAAGCAGATAGTTGCTCCATGCTGGTACTGGCGATCCGGCGCAACATTGCATCGTCTGCGGCCGCCCAGGCATCGCGGCTTCGAACTTTTGCGGTTTCCTCCCCGCTGATGCGCAGCACCCGTTGTTCGCCCTGGTCGAACACGTCCCACACCCATACGACCGTGGTCTGACGCTTCGTCACCTTGACTGCGAGATAGCCACGCACGCGATAGGCGGAGGTCTGTTCGCGTGAAATAACCGCGAGACGGCGTGCCTGCGCCTCTTCATTGAGGTTGCCGACCAGCTTCTGGAATTGTCCGGGCGGCAATCCGTCGAGGGAATCGAAGGCGACAGTTGCGCCGCGCGGCTGTGCAGCCGACAGACCCTGGTTATCGGGATTGCATCCGGCCAACGCCAGTGCGCAGAGGATGGTCAATAAACTGCCGAGGCACCTAACGCGCCGCACCTCGCCGGTCGTACGGCGACCCAAACGCCACTCCATCGACAACCCCGCCGGCCTGATCCTTGTGCTTGGTCTCTTCGGCCTGGGCAAAGCCTAAAGGCAAGCGCGCGGGCGAGTCCAGTCGCAAAACATCACCCGGCAAGCACGATGGCGTTGACATGCCGCCCATAGTCGGGCTCGCCGTGCAGCGTGGTGCGCCGATAGCTGTAGAACCGCGCTGGTTCGGCGTATGTGCACAAGGCGAGGTCTTCGAACCGCGAAATGCCGGCCTGTTGGACGCGGTGTGCGATATAACTCGTGAGATCAAACATTGCATGGCCATCGCGTTGCGATGGTGCGAAGAAGTCTGCATTCGCCCTGTCGGCCGTCAGGAAACGCTCAACGAACTCTGGCCCAACTTCATAGTTCGCTTGGCGAATGGTTGGTCCGAGCGCGATAGTGATGCCGTCGCGCTTGGCGCCCAGTTGCTCCATCGCGCCGATCGTTGCTTCAATTACACCTGTCAGCGCGCCGCGCCAGCCTGCGTGTGCGGCCCCGATCACTCCAGCGGCATTGTCGGCGAAAAGCAATGGTCCGCAGTCGGCAGTCGATACGCCGATTGCCAATCGCGGAACGCGCGTGACGATGGCGTCCGCGCGCGGCCAATTCTCAGGCGTCCAGGGCTCATCAGCAACCACAACGTCCGGTGAGTGGATTTGATATGCCGTGAGCAGGCGATCCGGAGTCACTCCGAGAACCGCCGCCATGCGTGCGCGGTTCTCGGCAACCTTGTCGGGCGCATCGCGAGAGCCGACGCCGCCATTGAGCGATGCATAAACACCCTGCGAAACGCCGCCGGAGCGCGTGAAAAACGCGTGGCGAATGCGCTCAAGAGTGGCAAGTGTGGCGGCTTGGAGCATTTCGTTCCGGTACCCGAGCAGCAACTGATAGATAGTGCGCGCGAAGACGCGCGGCCAGCAATTAGGTCTCAAAACCGGGCGGGGCGCCCACCGAGGGATGGACGTAGGCAGCGACCTTGAACAGTTCGCCCATCGCATCCCTGTTACGGCCGATCAACCGATCGAGCGCCTCGTCGATGTCGGCGGGCCGTGCGGCTTTTGATTTCAGTGCGGCTGCCCGCCGTTCGATACCCAGGCGCCGCAGGAATTGCGACTGTTCGATCGGCCCAAAACCGATTGTACCCATGGCTTCGACGGCCCGCGCCAACGACTGGAAGTCTACGTGGGCGGTCAGGTCAAGATGACCTGGGTATGTGAGAGGATCGGCGTAGGCGTGTTGACCGACAGCCTGCAAGGTTTCGCCGAGCGCGGTTTCCGTGTGACCGTAGTCGATCACCAGCGCGGCGCCTTGGTTGTCCGCGACGCACCGGCCGACCTCTATGGCCACCGTGTCGGCGCGCCATTCGAAAACGGCACCTGTGCGTGGCGCACGCAATGCGGGCGGCAGCAGGTTCTGGAAGAACGGCATCGGCTCGGGCGCGATCGTGAAGGCCAGTTGCCCCGACGGCTCAATCTGGATTCGCCGTTCATGCCAGCCGCGTTCGGTCTTTATCGCCTGATTGATCGGCAATGCGTCGAAGAATTCATTTGCAAAGATGATCGCTGGCCCTTTCGGCACCTCGACTACCGAGCGGTGCCAGCTAACTGGAATCCCCGTGCCTTCCAGGGTCTTTTCCTGTTGCGCTCGCAAAGCGGGACTGATCTCGACAAGGTGCACAACTATTGCTGCGCGAAACTCCGGCACGAGTTGCGCTGCCCGCAATGCGTCTTTCAGCATCGTGCCGCGACCAGGGCCGAGCTCGATCAGTCGCACATTCTCGGGAGCTCCCATCTGTTTCCATACGGCCGACGCCCAGATACCGATCAACTCGCCGAACATCTGGCTTACTTCGGGTGCGGTGATGAAATCACCTCGCGCGCCGAACGGATCGTGAGTTGTGTAATAACCGTGGGTGGGGTCGAGCAGACAGAGGGCCATGTACTCAGCGACAGGCATTGGCCCGCCCAGCTCGATCCGACGGCGGATTTCTGAGTCCAGCGCGGAGTTTTCCTCCACTAGTGCCTCCGAAGCGGTGGGCGCTTCAGCGCGTAGAAAATGAAACACAGACCGGCGAGGAACAATGGTACGGAAAGCAACTGCCCCATCGTTGCGCCGCCCCAAAGAAAACCCAGCTGCGCATCCGGCTCGCGAAAGAACTCACAGAATGTGCGAGCGAGGGCGTAGCCGACAGCAAAGCATCCAATGATCAGGCCGGGCCGCTTCAGGGCACCAGCGCGCACGAGGAGAGCAAGGACGATGAACAACAACAAACCTTCAAGTCCGGCCTCGTAGAGTTGACTGGGGTGTCGCGGCAACGGCCCGCCATTGGGAAATATCATGGCCCAGGGTACGTCAGTGGGACGGCCCCACAGTTCTCCATTTATGAAATTAGCGATCCGGCCCAGGAACAAGCCGATGGTGCCGGCTGCACATGTGAGGTCCCCGAGTGAAAGAACGGAGATCCCGCGCGTATATCCAAACAACAAGACCGCGAGCACGCAGCCGATGAATCCACCATGAAATGACATGCCGCCATTCCACAACTGCACGATTTCGATCGGGTGCTCGACGAAGTAGGGCAGATTGTAAAAGAGCACGTAACCGATGCGGCCACCCAGGATGATGCCGATGGTCACCCACAGCACGAAGTCATCGAAGTCGGTAACCGTCATCGGCGCCTTCCGGCCCCACAATTTTGTCGAGCGGATCAGCAGGCGCGCGTATGCCCAACCGATCAGGATGCCGAAGATGTAGGCGAGTGCATACCAGCGAATGGCGAAGGGCCCGAGCTGAACCAGCACCGGATCGAAGGTCGGATAGGGGATGACGAGCACAGGCATTGCGAGATCCGATTCAGTGGAACATAGGCCCCGCCGAGAAGTGCTAGCACGCCGGGCCTTGCGGCGGCACGACCGGATCGCCATTGTGAAGCAATCCGGTGCCGGAGACGAAATATGACCCAGACCAGCAACCGCTTTTTCGACGAGATGGCGCGCTTGATGAACGATGCCACGGGCGTGGCGCAAGGGGTGCGTCGCGAATTTGATACCCTGTTGCGCGGTCAGGCTGAAAGGATTTTGCGTGATCTCGACGTGGTCAAGCGTGAGGAGTTCGAGGCGGTCAAGGAAATGGCGCGTCTGGCCCGAGAGGAGAATGAGGCCCTGAAGGCGCGGATAGCGGCACTGGAAGCCAAGACCGAAAGGCCCGCCAAGAAGTCCAAGGGTCCGTCCGAAGAGACCCCTTGATCGCGGTCTGCGCGGTTTTCTTGCCCTTTTGGAATGCGGCCGCTATAACCCGCCCCGTCCGCGGCCCCCGGCACCCCTGGAGGCTTGCCGCGTGCGCAGGCGGCGAGAAAGCCGCCTTTTTCCATTGACTTAGATGAGGGATTACAATGGCGACCGTCCAGGAAATGAAAGCGACGGCACGTCCGAAAGGCGGCAAGGGGACCGCTCGGGCTGCGCGTCGTACCGGCAAAGTGCCGGGCGTGATTTACGGAGAGAATAAGCCCCCGCTCATGGTCCTGGTCGATCATGCTGAGTTGCGCCAGCGTATCTACGCCGGGCGCTTCCTCACCACGCTGTACAACATCGATGTGGACGGCACCAAGCATCGGGTCATTCCGCGCGACTTCCAGCTCGACGCGATCAAGGACCTGCCGATGCATGTCGACTTCCTGCGAGTGTCGGAAGGCGCCACCATTCGCGTGCACATTCCCGTGCACGTCCTTAATGCCGATCAGGCGCCGGGCGTGAAACGCGGCGGGGCCGTGAACATCGTCACACACACTGTCGAAGTGGTGTGCCCGGCCGACGCAATTCCGGAATCGATCGACGTCGACATTTCCAGCCTCGACATCAATCACTCGAAGCACCTGACTGAAGTGACGCTTCCGGCGAATATTCGCGTGATCGGACGTTCCGACATGACGCTCGTTACCGTCGTGCCGCCATCCGGCTACGCGGAAGAAATGAAGGCCGCCGCCGAAGCGGCCGCAGCAGCAGCGGCAGCCGCCGCAGCGGTCGCGGCAACCGGCGCTGCGCCCGCTGCCGAAGGTGCGGCTCCCGGCGCTGCCCCCGGTGCAGCGCCTGGTGCGGCTCCTGCTGGTGGTGCCGCACCTGCCGCCGCCGCGGCAGCGAAGCCCGAGAAGAAGTGAGGCCTCGTTCGGGCCTCACCGTCAGCGTTTGCGTAGTCGGCAAACTCTAGGCGAGCGCCGTTCACGCCATGCTGCTTTTCGTCGGTCTCGGTAATCCCGGTCCCAAGCACGCCGGCAACCGCCATAACATCGGGTTCATGGCGGTGCAGGCGATTGCGCGCCGCCATGAACTCTCGCCGTGGCGGCGGCGGTTTCAAGGTGTTGCGGTGGAAGGCAGCATTTCGAGGGAGCGCATCCTTCTGCTCTTGCCGGGTACATACATGAACGAGTCGGGCAGGGCCGTTGGAGAGGCTGCAAATTTCTACAAGCTCGATACCGGCAGTATCGTGGTGTTTCACGACGAAGTCGACCTGCCGCCGGCGAAAGTCAGGGTGAAAGTCGGTGGCGGCGTTGCAGGCCACAACGGTCTGCGTTCGATAACCGCCCACATCGGCAACGAGTACAAGCGCGTGCGCATTGGAATCGGCAAACCAGACGTTAAGGAGTTGGTCCCGATGCATGTGCTCGGCGACTTCGCAAAAAGCGAGTGGGCATGGGTCGAGGCCTTGTGCGATGTGGTGGCCGACAGCGCCGCGCTTCTAGTCGAGGGCAAGGATTCATCGTTCCAGAACAAGGTCCATCTCGCCATGGAAGCCAAAGGCTTCGACGACGAGCCGGACGATGAGTTGCCCGACTCCAAATAAGAATACTGGCACAGAGATAATAAAATCATGGGATTCAAATGCGGCATTGTCGGCCTCCCAAATGTGGGCAAGTCGACACTCTTCAATGCCTTGACGCAAACCGCTGCGGCACAGGCCGCCAACTATCCATTCTGCACGATCGAGCCGAATGTCGGCGAGATTGCAGTGCCGGACGCGCGGCTGGACAAACTGGCGGTGCTTGGGAAGTCGGCGCAAATCATTCCCACGCGCATCACGTTTGTCGATATCGCCGGGCTCGTGCGCGGCGCGTCCAAGGGTGAAGGTCTCGGCAACCAGTTTCTCGCCACCATCCGTGAGGTCGATGCGATCGTGCACGTTGTGCGCTGTTTTGAGGACAGCGACGTCACGCATGTGGAAGGGAAAATCGATCCTATCGCCGACATCGAGACGATCGAAACAGAACTGATGCTCGCTGACCTCGACAGTCTCGAAAAGCGTGTCGACAATCTTGAGAAGAAAGCGAAAGGCACCGGTGAAGACGCCAAGGTCGCCAAGGAAACCCTTGATCTCATCAAGCGTACGCTTGTTCTGCTGCGTGACGGAAAGCCGGCGCGCCTGGTCGAGCGCAAAGCCGAGGAAGAAAAACTGTTTCATTCCTTGGGACTGCTAACATCGGCCCCGGTGCTTTACGCGTGCAATGTGGACGAGTCCTTCGCTGCGACCGGCAATGATTTCTCCCGCAAGGTCGAAGAGCGGGCGAAGGCCGAAGGCGCGGTGGCGGTTGTCATCTCGGCCAAGATCGAATCGGAGATCGCGACTTTGCCGCCGGAAGAACGGGCGGAATATCTCGAGGCCGTCGGATTAAAGGAGACCGGTCTCGATCGCCTCGTGCGCGCCGGCTACGTACTTCTGCACCTCGTCACCTACTTTACGGTCGGTCCGAAGGAAGCGCGGGCATGGACCATCACGCAAGGCACCAAGGCGCCACAGGCGGCGGGCGTCATTCACACCGACTTCGAGCGCGGCTTCATCCGGTCCGAAACCATTGCCTATGACGACTACATTGTCTGCGAAGGCGAGGCGGGCGCCCGCGACGCCGGGAAAATGCGGTTGGAAGGCAAAGATTACGTCGTTGCGGACGGTGATGTGATGCATTTCCGCTTTGCCACCTGAGGCATACTCTTTCTGCTAAGCTCGCACGCATGAGCGCGACAACGGACGACTCGACGGTCCCGGATCCTGTTTCGACGAAGGCCACGGAGCGCCGTGCTCTTGGCACTGCCTGCGGTGCGCATGCCTTGCACGACGGGTACACCGATCTCGTCTACGTGATGTTACCGATCTGGCAGGGCGAGTTCGGCCTTGGCTTTGCGGCGCTCGGACTGATGCGGACGGTCTTTTCCGGCACCCTCGCTGGCTTCCAGATTCCGGCAGGTTTTTTGGCAGAACGTTTCGGTGCTGCGACGGTTTTGGCGCTTGGCACCGCGCTTGCGGGACTTGGTTACATATTTGCAGGTCTCAGCAGCGACGTTGCTGTTCTCGTTGTCGCTCTATTTGTTGGCGGACTCGGCGCGAGCACGCAGCATCCGCTCGCATCATCGCTTATCGCACATGCATTCGCGGGCACGCGATCGTTAAAGGCGCTCGGCACGTACAACTTTGCCGGAGACATTGGAAAAATGATCTTTCCGGCTGCCGCGGCTCTGATGCTTATCGTGATGCCCTGGCGTCACGCGCTGATGATCCTCGGTGCGCTCGGTGCGGTTGCTGCACTGGCAATCTTTATCGCCATGCCGAGGTTCGACGACGGTAAGGTTTCATCACGAAAAGAGGATCGCGCACGAAGGGCGACTGGCGCCATAACGCCTTCTGCATTTCCGCTGCTCTTGTCGGTCGGGGTGATCGATAGCGCGACACGTATGGCTTTCCTCACCTTCCTCCCGTTCGTACTTACCGCCAAGGGAGCTAGCATTCAGGTTATCGGTCTGGCGCTGACGCTGGTTTTTGTCGGCGGGGCGATGGGCAAGCTCGTCTGTGCATTCATCGGCGCGCGCATCGGCGCGGTGGCGACGGTGTGGCTGACAGAGACTGTAACGGCCGTGGGCATTGTGAGCCTGCTTCCGCTGTCACTCGAGCCAGCCTTGATATTGTTGCCGATTGTCGGGATTGCACTCAATGGCACGTCATCTGTGCTGTATGGTTCGGTGCCCGATCTCGTCGAGCCGGCTTGGCGACAGCGCGCTTTCAGCATCTTCTACACGGGGACTATTGGCGCCGGCGCCGTTTCGCCGGCAATCTACGGGTTACTGGGCGATGCGGTCGGCATCCCGGCGGCGCTCATGGTCGTTGCTGGCGTCGTGCTTGTTACCTTGCCGATCACGCTAGTCTTACGGCCGGCCCTCACGGTGCGGCCATCCTGAGTTCAGTGCTGAAGCGTTTTGACCTGGCCCACCACCGCCCCCGGCAGGAAGTCGAGGTAGGGTCCGAGGAGGAACGCCTCTCCGGAGCCACTTCCATACAGACGATCATGGGCGTCGATCATGGCCCGCACAGGAGCGACACAGCCCGCCATTGAATCCACAATCAGGTCGTTGATTTCACCCGACCTCAGTCCCGCATTGTAACGAGGATCGGCGAATACCTTGCGGACAATACAATCTGTTGCCCGATGCACCAGCGGCAGGAGCTTGGCGTCCTTCTGCCGGACGGACGTATGCATCGACACGTTCGAACTGGCGGCAGGCGGCGGCTGGATCTCAAGGGAAACTTTCAACGCAAGCGACAATCCGAACAAAGGTTCGAGAATCATCCCTTGGCCCCCGCAGAATAACGTCTCCAATGGAGGTATTGTAGTCTGACTCATTGCGCACGCAAATCTTTGCAACGTCGAAATAAACTTTCGATCGGATATGATCGTGCCTTGGTCAACAGGAACCGATCCGGCACCGAGCGATTGTGGTGATATGGAAAAGAAAACGAAAACTGTCGGCGTGATGACGAACGACCAGGCCATTCAGCTTCGCCAACTCGCGTTTGATGCCTACGAGCCCGACGCGTTTCGCCTGAACTTGACCCGTACGGAAGCGGAACGCCGCATCGCGGCACTGCAGGCAAAACTGAGGCTAATGGACGACCCGCCGCACGTGCAGTGACGGAATGATCGAAACTTCATTCCATTGCCGGAGGAACCGCTCCGGACGGCCCGGCGTTTTCTCCGCTGGACACAAATCGTGAGGAGGAACTTATGACATATTTTGGCCATGCCGCTATTGTGACCGCGTTGCTTGCGAGCGCGGGAGTGGCCGGCGCGCAGACCACGGTTATCACGCGTGAGCCCGTCGAATCCCGGACGGTGGTGACCACCGAACCTCTGCAGCTTACACCGGTGCAGCGCCAGACTATCTATCGTACAATCGTGCGCGAGCGCGTTGCACCAGCGCAGCCGACTGTTGAATACCGCGTTGGCGCGCGGATACCGGAAAGCGTGCAACTCTATGCACTGCCGCAAGAAGTTGCAGTCGAGGTCCCAGCCATCAGGGCCTACAAATACGTGGTGGTAAATAACCGTGTTGTGTTGATCGATCCCGCAACCAGCGAAGTCATCGCTGAAGTGGCTGATTAACGCGCCCCATCCGATGGGATTTGGCCCGGCGCCTCGCGCGCCGGGCCATGTTTTTTACGAACCCAATGTTTACCGTGGGCCAACAGGGCAGATATGCACGTGCAGAGGTGCTGGATTTTCGGCGTCACAAGGGCCATATTAGACGCCGAGGAGCCTTTGATTATGTCTATGATCAACTACCGTGCCCCGTCCGAACTGTTTCCTAGCCGGAGCCGGAAGTCGCGCCGGCCGATCGGCTACAAGCGCTTTCCGACTGCGGCCGAGGCGATTCGCTTCGCTATTGAGGAATTGCCGCCGGAATTATTGTTGGGCGCATATCTTGAAGTGGAAGAGAAACGTTTCGATGGAAACGGGATTCGTCAGCTTTACGAAAGTGACGATTATCCGCTTCCGCGCAAGGGCGCAAAGAACAAAGTCGCGGCGGCCAGCTGATCTGAATTTCCCGACGCGATGCGTCCGAAAAAACAGCCATCGCCGGCAGGTCCAGCGATGGCTTTCTCAATTAATGATATCGATATTGGCTGTCGGGCCTAGTCCGAATTCCTGGATCCATTTTTCCACTGCGTGAGACTGTCACCGATAACCTTCATGGCAGTCATTGCGGCGTGGCTCAGACTGGCGTAGCCGGCAATTTCCCGGCCGACCCGTTCACCTTCACTACGCAGCATCTCGCGAACGCCTTGCAGTTCAAGAATGACTCGGTCGATTTCTTCCATTGAAGCACCGGACACACGCCGAATAAGTCCATTCAGACCGTCAGCCACCGGTTCTGCCGGTGTATCGGTGTCCGGCCGTTGGCGACGCAGGAAAGCGACGTCGCGTCGGACAAATTCGCGAATTTCACCTTCGAACGTCGCCGCCGCCTGTTCGGCGTCGCTCAACTTTTCCACTGATTTCCGGTTTGGAGCATATATCTCCGGCCCTGGTTTTTCCGGGACTGCACCAAGCCGATCAGTTCTGCTCATGGTCAACTCCTACGAGGCGCACTGCAAATTGCGCGGGTCCCCTTTGCAGGTCGATTGCCGCATGCGACTTGGGCGGCCGTGGGGCAGAGGAGGGCTTGCCCACCGAACCAGCCATACCGAGCAAGTTATGCACGACTTTTTCAAGATTCAGGGCCCCGAAGGGCTACCAGTGGAGCTTGAAACCGGCGCTGATGCTTTTGCTGCTGGTGGCTTGCCCGTAATCCGTGACGGCGGTGGTAACCTGGAGTGGCCCGTAAAGCTTCTGCTCGGCGCTCAGCGTGTTGTGCGTAACGGGATCGTTGCTTGCGCTGACCAGGCCGGCACCAAGCGTTGTGCCGGTTGGCAGGATGTTGAATTTGACGCTTCTTTCATTGCCGAACACCTGCGGCGTCGGGGGCGTAGAGGCGGGCGGTAAAGCCATCAAAGGAATATCGCTCGGTCCTGCCCCAGACTGACCACGCGTCTCAGTGACCGAATATGTGTCCTGGAAGGTGACGGCAAAGCGACCGCCGAACGGAATCGACTGTTTCAACGTTGTGCCGAATTTGCCCTGTTCATTCGTCGGGTCGATCCGCGCATCCACGCTTCCGACGTTTGCAACCCCGACCGAGGCCCAAGCGGATCCCGCAGGGGAATCGTCGCGAGCCGTCGGCAGGGGGCGGTCGAAGGCACTTCCACCGCGCGACGGCCCGCGATCGGCGCCGACGGCGTTGCTCCAATCCGTCTGCAGCGGTTGCTTAACAACCAGCGTGCTCGAGCCATCGAGCTTGTCGGTGCGTACGACAGCGTAGCCGTTGTCGGACGCCCCGAGGATGCGCAGTGGCTTTTTCGGCGGTTCTGCGAGCGCCAAAGGATCAAAGACCAGCGCATTGCCGAGCATGGCACTTTCCTCGCGGGTCAGCGTCGTTTCGGGTACAAGGACGGTGTTGTTCGAGTCGGACGGCGCCTCTTGCCCTCTAGCAGACAGAGCAGCGAATGCTATTGCGCCAGTCGTCAGCAATGCGCAAAGAACGTTCGCTTGCATTCCTGAAACTCCACCGACGATGCCTTTTCCGACGCGATGCTTGGCGCCGACTGCTTAAACATTTGTTGCGTTTGCCATGGAACTTTGGCGAAGCTGTGGAACTACTTTTGTCTTTTTTGCGTCAGAGGCAGCGGGCGGCGATTGCCCCATTAATGTGCTCTACGGCAGCATCCATGCGGCCCAACTCGCGCTCGCGTTCAGCACCGCCCTTGCATAGCGCAGTCACCGCCCGCGCTTTTACGACCTCAAGAAAATAGAGCTGGGTCGCGGAGCAAGTCTCCCGCCCGGCGGTCAGCCCAAGCTTTTTGATCCGTGCTTGCATGGCCGCGACGTTCGCCGTCGCATCGGCAAGATTGCGATCGCAGCCAGGCGGCTGTAGCGGTTCCGGACGGGCCGGTGGCGCCATAAGCAGTGCGAGTGCGAAGGTGCCAGGCACGATGATTCCGACAAAGGTAAGAAATGCGCGAAGAAAACGTTTGAGCACGGCATGCCCTCCGACCATTTCCTCTCTTGGTCGATGGGAACGACAAAAAGGTTCAAACAGAGCGCTATGAAACTAGAACGCACGCTGGTGGGTTGTTTAGGGTTCTAGCTAGGATCAGGACCAATGCCCGCCTTATTGCCGATCGTACTAACCGTCTCCCACCTTGTTCTGGCCGCCAACTCTATGCCGAAATTCGACGTGGAGCGGACGTGCCGGCCTGCGGCGGTAGCGGCCGTGTTGCCAGGGCGAGACTCGGCGGCATGCCAACGGGACGAAAGTGATGCGCGCGGCAAGCTCGAGCAAGATTGGGCCCGATACAACGCGGCACAGAAGCGCCAGTGTGCCGGCTTCGTCGCTCTCGATCGCGCACCGAGTTATGTGGAGCTGCTCACTTGCCTGGAAATGGCAAAGCAGGCCCAGGAGCTTCCGCCAGACTCGAAAGCGGAGACCGTGGGGCGCCAGTGACTATCAAGATTTCTTTGCCGGCGGGTTGCCATAAGGGCTACTGGACGAGCCCTGCATCTGTGACAGCTTGTATGCCGACAGCTGCTTGGGTTTGTCCTTTTCGGCCTTTGGCTTCCTTTTTTCCTTCGTCGAACGCATCTGACCTTTCGCCATGACGATCTCCTTGAAGTCGAGCGACGCCGAATGCTAGCCGGCGCGCGGCCGGACGCAAGAGGATGTCCCAAGGGTTTTTTGAGGCCTCAGGTCCGGGGCGAGGGCGCCCCGGCCGCCTTCATTTTTTCGTCGATGCACTTGTTGACGAGTTCGGCGCGTTTATCGAGATTTTCGTGCGCGTTGCTCTTCTCCGTCCGCATCCAGCATTCCCGCGCCGCGCGCGAGTGGGTCATCGGTTCGGAGTTCGCGACGGGCGCTGCCTGAGTCCGCGGCGCTTCAGCGTTCGGCCTGACCGAGGTGACCGCTCGGGGCGCGTCATCTGCAGTCGGGCCACTGGCGTCGGTCTCGCAGCCGGCGAGTGTCAGTGCGCAGGCAGCAAACAGGACAAAGCGCCCAGCGGAGAGATTGCGGAACTTTACGAGCACAGACTGCATCTCTCGCTCTCACAACACCGGATTTCTAGTTGGCCGCTTGGGGGCGGCGGGCTATTTGCCCGAAAAGATCGTTATACGCAACGGCAACGAATAAGGTTCACAATCGCGTGCGCGACCATGAACCGTCGTCGAGGCCGGCACGTTGTTCCTCAAATAAACACGGAACCGGAGGCAGCGATGCGGATCTTTTGGGTGGCGGCAGCCGCCATGTTTGTTTGCGGGGGCGCGCTTGCAGCGGATGGGCCCGCGCCTGAAAACGGCGAGGCGGCGGTCGGTGTCGGCATTCTCTGCAACACACCGCAACAGGCCGAGCAGTTCGTCAACTTGCGCGGCAAGGGGGCGCCGCCCGAAAAGGCAATGCAGGTCGTGAATGCCGCCGCGCGAGACGGGCATGCGTGCGGCATCGCGGCCGTGGCCTACATTCGAAACCAGACTGTCGGTACCGTGAAGCTCAGGGATCGTCTTGTGCAAATCGTGCGCATAAACGTTGTCGCGGGATTTACCGGGTCCGGCTGGGAGCGCGCGACCGCCGATATGACTCAGTACGCAGTCCTCGAAGGGGCGGGCAAATCCGTCTGACGTGCGTCGACCAAAACCATCACGCATTTTCGGAAGCACGATCGTTAATCTGAGATAACGATCCCATTCTGCGAGCAATTAATGATGAACGGCAACGCCGGGCTTAACCAAGCCCGGCGTTTTGATTTGCCAGTAGACCCCTGCGTGCAGACATTTGACCCGTATATGCGCGTTCGTTGAGCTCAGTGCAGCGCCCTCGCGCACTGTGATCTTGGTCTGGCAGCAACTGGGAAACGCAATGTTCGCTAAAGTCATCATTGCCCTTGCGACTACTGCCGTTATCGGAACGCTTTCCGTCGGCACCGATGCATGGGCGCGCGGCGGTGGCGGTCGTGGAAAAGCTCACGGCATGAATTGGGGCGGCAAAGGCATGATGGGCATGCACGGAAAATCGGGGCACGGCCGTCATTTCCCGCACCAGGCGCATCACGGTAAGCACGATGATGGGCACGGCAAGCACGACGACAAAAACAAAATGGGCATGTGGCAGCGCGGTCGCGGTGGCAAGGATTTTCGCCGAGAATGGCAGGCGGGAGGCGGCGGCGGTGGTGGCGGCGGATACGGCGGAGGTGGGAGTGTTGGAGACTTCTGCCAAGGCACGCTTTGCCAGGGCGTTTGGTATCAGGTCACTGAATCCCCAAAACGGTCACGTGACGAAGACCGGCCTGTCGACAAATAGAGAACGAACGGGACGCCTATGACTCAGGTTTCTGTTGCCAGTATGAAGCGGTCGATATTTGGGATTCTGATTGCGACGTGCGCTTTCGCGACACCTTGCGTCTCTTCGCAAGCTGCCGACCTCGGTTCGGATTTCCGGCCCGGAGTACGCCATGTCAGAACCGCGTGGAATTACTCAAGCTGGCGCGACCGCTGCGCCTGGGCCGGCTACTACTGCCTCTATGCCTGGGATGGATACGTCTACAGCTATCCCTGGGATGACCGCCCTTCGGCGCTCGCCCACGCGCGCCGGCACCGCCATCGCTATTAACGGACGCGAGCGACTGCTATCGCCGCTTGTTGCTGCGGAAACCACCGCGCATTCCTGGCTTTCCAAGCTTTGAGCGGGGTGAATCCGCCCCTGCTGGCTTTATCTCGTGCGACAGCGCTATGCCCATCTCATCGAGATGCGGTTTGTGCGGTCGATCTACACCCTTACGCAATCTCGGTTCCTGCGCGAGCATCACATCGCGCGCCGTGGGATTGTCGAGCACCGCAAGCTCTGTTGCCCGCAGGCGTTTGATCTCGTCGCGCAGGCGCGCGGCCTGCTCGAAGTCGAGATCGGCAGCGGCCTCGCGCATGCGGGTCTCGAGATCAGCGATGACGGCTTCGAGATTGTGGCCGATCGTTGCGGCCTCGGCGAACTCGCCGGAACCGGCGGCGCCGGTTGCGATTAGCACATGGTCGCGCTCGTACACGCTGTCAAGAATGTTGGCGATGCCCTTGCGTACGCTCTCTGGCGTGATGCCGTTCGCCTTGTTGTATTCCTCCTGCTTTTCGCGACGGCGGTTGGTTTCCTCAATCGCGCGCCGCATCGAGCCCGTCACCGCATCGGCATAGAGCACGACTTTGCCGTCTATGTTGCGCGCGGCGCGACCGATTGTCTGGATCAGACTGGTCTCGCTGCGGAGGAATCCTTCTTTGTCCGCGTCGAGAATGGCAACCAGCGCGCATTCCGGAATATCGAGGCCTTCGCGCAGCAGGTTAATGCCGACAAGAGCATCAAATGCGCCGAGCCGCAGGTCGCGGATGATCTCGATTCGCTCCAGCGTGTCGATGTCGCTGTGCATATAACGTACACGGATGCCCTGCTCGTGCAAATATTCCGTCAGGTCCTCGGCCATGCGCTTTGTCAGCACGGTAACAAGTGAACGAAAACCTTTCGCCGCCACCTGACGCACTTCGCCGACGAGATCATCAACCTGCGTGCGGGCGGGCCGCACTTCGACGGGCGGATCGATCAGTCCAGTGGGACGGATCACCTGCTCGACGAAAACACCCCGCGCTTCTTCCATTTCCCAGGGCCCGGGCGTGGCCGAGACTGCCAGCGACTGCGGCCGCATGGCATCCCATTCTTCGAAACGCAGCGGACGGTTGTCCATGCAGGAGGGGAGCCGGAAGCCGTATTCGGCAAGCGTCGCCTTCCGCCGGAAGTCGCCGCGATACATTCCACCAAGCTGAGGAATAGTAACGTGACTTTCGTCCACGAAAACCAATGCGTTGTCTGGCACGTACTCGAACAGCGTGGGCGGGGGCTCGCCAGGCTTGCGGCCGGTGAGGTAGCGCGAATAGTTCTCGATTCCAGCACAAGCGCCGGTCGCTTCCATCATCTCGAGGTCGAAAATCGTGCGCTGTTCGAGCCGCTGCGCCTCAAGCAAGCGGCCGGCGCTATTGAGCTGCTCGAGCCTGTGCCGTAATTCGTTCTTGATACCAGCGACGGCCTGAATAAGCGTTGGACGGGGCGTAACATAGTGTGAATTGGCGTAGATTTTCACGAACTCCAATTCGTCCGTCTTTTGGCCGGTCAGCGGGTCCATTTCTTCGATTTTTTCGATCTCGTCGCCGAACAGATGGATGCGCCAAGCGCGATCCTCATAGTGTGCGGGAAAGATATCGACCGTGTCCCCGCGTACGCGAAACGAACCGCGGAAAAAATCGCCTTGCGTGCGTTTGTATTGCAGTGCGATGAGGTCGGCGAGCAATTGCCGCTGATCGATCTTGCCACCCTGTTTGAGGGTGAAGGTCATCGCTGAATATGTTTCCACCGATCCGATACCGTAGATGCAGGAAACCGATGCGACGATGATAACGTCGTCGCGCTCGAGCAGGGCGCGCGTCGCCGAGTGGCGCATGCGGTCGATCTGCTCGTTGATCGTGGATTCTTTTTCGATGTAGGTGTCAGTGCGCGGAACGTAAGCTTCGGGCTGGTAGTAGTCGTAGTAGCTGACGAAATATTCGACTGCGTTTTCCGGGAAGAACGATTTGAATTCACCATAAAGCTGAGCGGCCAAGGTTTTGTTGGGCGCGAGGACGAGCGCGGGGCGCTGCGTGGCCTCGATCACCTTGGCCATCGTGAATGTCTTGCCAGATCCAGTGACGCCGAGGAGCACCTGGGTGCGGTCAGTGCGCTTCACGCCCTCGACGAGCTCCGCGATCGCTTGTGGTTGGTCGCCCTTCGGGTCGAAGTCAGACGCGATGACGAGCTTCTTTCCGCCTTCCGACTTTTCCGGTCGCGGCGGACGGTGCGGCGTCCACGGCGTAGCGGTGAATTCAGGACGACCCTCGCGCAGTAATTGCTCGAGCGATTGTTGGCTTGCTATCCCGGCAAAGCCGCCCGGTTGGGTCGGCAGGTCGGCGCGCGGCAGCCGGTATTTCGGGTCTTCCTTTTTCGAGGCTGGCGTCGGAGGTGCCTCGTCGTCCCCAATCCCCAACTCTTTCGCGAGCTGCGGATCAAGTCCGGTAATCGGGGAGGCCGTATAGTCACGTTGCGGCGCTTCTTCGAATTCCTTGGGAGTCGACTTGCGCGCCTTGTGGGCATCGGAAAAATCGCGGCGGCGGTCCCACGAATTGTCTGACGGCGGCTGCAATCCTGTGCTGGACCCCAGACCCGCAGTGCCGCGCCCGATGCCGGGATTGAGCAGATTGGCAAGCGAATCCGGAGTCGGTTTGTCGTCGGGGCGCGCGGCCTTTGCACGCGTTGGCCGCGCCGGGTCTTTTTTTGGTTTATCGGGGGATTTCGCCATTAGCCCGAATATGGGGCGAGTCCACCGGCGAGGAAAGGGGATCCGGTGTCAGGAAGCGATGCCGCTATTGCTTAGCGCAGGCATTTTTTTCGGGGTCGGATTTGGCAAGGGTCTGCCGTACCGATTTGGGTGGAGACAGTGTGAAATCGGAGGCAATCAGCACGCCGTTTCTGACAAGGTCTTGCATGGAATCCAGTACGCGGCTTTTCACCTGCGTCAGGGACTCCACTTCCGACTGGTTGGCAGAATAGTTCTCTGGCTTCGAAGCGATCTGATCCGCCTGAACGAGGAAAATATTTGCAGCCTGGACGGCGAGCGCTCGATTGTCGATGTCGCACAAACCCCAGGAGCTCGACCGATATACGCAATCGGCGACGGAGGCCCACTTGGCTGCGAGTTCGACGGTCCCATGGTCTCGCGGTGCGCCCATTACGTCTGTAAGGCGATCCGCATGTCGAGCTGACACCAAAGATTGGAATAGTTTCGCCGGATCGATCTCGCGCTCAGAATCGACGTCGAGAACCAGATCCTTTGTCACACAGACTTTCAATAATGCGGCGGTTTCCGACCGACCAATCCTATTGCCAGAGAAGGAGAGCTTGCTGTCTGCCTCGGCTGGCGCGCTCAGAAGAGACATCCAATGGCTCGGCCCGGGGATTTTGTCCCAGTTCAGAACGGCAAATCCGCCGATGACGAAAGCCCCAGCCGCTGCGGCTGCCGTGGAAAGCACTGACGACCAGCGCGTGGGCTGTCGTATCTGCCGCGCACGATACTCCTCGATGTTGATCACGGCGGACGCCCCCTTGTATTTCAGCGCCACTAAACCATGCGATGTTTACGTGAGGATTAAGTATCCTGAGTTGTGAATCCGATCGTAAACGAACTAACAACACGATCGTTCGACTTTGAACGGCAGGGGCCGACCGCGAGAAAGGGCTGTCTTCTGGTCTGTCGCGGCCTCGATGCGGTGCTAAACTGCCGGCAAAACTGAACAAAATTGGGGAGGAATCGATGCCGGGGACGAATCTCACAAGACGCGTGCTGCTTGCCGGACTCGCGGCGGCGCCGTTTGCGCGCAAAGCCGAGGCCCAGGCAATCTGGCCGAACCGGCCTGTGCGCGTGATGGTGCCCTATCCGCCAGCGGGCGGCGCTGACACAACCGCCCGCATCGTGTTCGCCAGGCTCGGAGAAATGCTTGGCCAGCAGTTCGTGATCGAGAACCGGGGTGGTGCTGGCGGGACAATCGGCGAGGCGGTCGTCGCGAAGGCCGATCCCGATGGCTACACAGTTCTGCACGATGCGACCGCGTTCTCCGTGAATTCGTCGCTCTATTCGAACCTCCCATTCGACTACAGCAGGGATTTCGATCCGGTCGCCCTCGTATCGCTGGTGCCGAACATCCTAGTCGTGACGCCTTCTGTGCCGGTGAAGACGGTTGCTGACGTTATTGCGCTTGCCAAGGCAGCGCCTGACGGCATCGACATGGCGTCGTCGGGCAATGGCACGTTGCAACACCTGTCACTGGAAATGTTCCGACACCAGACCGGCATCAAGATCAGTCATGTGCCCTATCGCGGCGGTGGGCTCGCCCTCAACGATGTCATGTCGGGACAGGTGAAGTTCTTCTTCGCCAATGGATCATCGGTTGTCGGTTTGATCCAGGGCGGCAAGGTGAAGGCGATCGCGCACACGGGAAAGGGCAGGTTGGCCAGTCTTCCTGATATCCCGCCGGTGTCAGACACTTTGTCCGGCTTCGAAGCCTATGAGTGGAACGGCGTCTTCCTACCGCATGGCACGCCGGCGTCCATCGTCAAGACCCTGAATTCCGGTCTCAATGCGGCGCTGCGCGATCCCAACGTTGTCAGCCGCTTCGAACAACTAAACATCGACTCCCGTCCAACGACGCCGCAGGAATTCGCAGCCTTTGTACAGGATCAAATGGCCCTCTGGAGCAAAGTGGTGAAGCAAGCGAATATCCGGCTTGGATGAATTCGTCTCTACAAGATCCCCCGCGTATCGCTGGCCCGGTGGCCCACCCCTTAGCGCCACGCGAGCGGCCGCCACCGAATGCCTGGGACGCGCACGCCCACATTTTTGGACCACCAGACAAATTCCCTTATGCCCCTGGCCGCGGCTACACACCGCCCGATGCGCCGGCCGAGCGCTATGTGGCGTTGCTCGATCATCTTGGATTCACGCATGGGTTGTTGGTGCAAGGTAATGCGCACGGCTTCGACAACCGGGTGCTGCTCGATGCGCTGGCGCGCTATCCGCAGCGGCTGCGGGGTGTGGCGATAACCGACACGCGAATCCGGCCTTCCACGCTGCGGGATTGGCACCGGCTCGGCATGCGCGGACTACGGTTTCACCTTTTTTCGGAAGCCGGCCGTCCCGGCTACGTGCGCGGTGTGGGGCTCGAAGTCTTCGAGGTGTTCCGGGCGGCTATGCGCGAGCTTGGCTGGGTCATGCAAGTATTCTGCGACTGGCGGCTGATGGAGGATTTAGCAGGCACCTTAAAAGAAATCGCGCGGGAGATGCCGGTGATCGTCGACCACCTGCTTCACATCCCCGCCGGGCAAGGTGTGCGCGACAAAAGCTTTCAGTCGCTGCTCCAACTCGTCGGCGAAGGCCATGTGCATGTAAAACTATCCGCGCCCTACCGACTGTCCGATCGATTCCCCGACTATCCGGACGTGAGGCCGTTTCACGAGGCATTGCTGCGCGCCAACCCGCAGCGGCTGATGTGGGGGACGGATTGGCCGCATCCATCGATTCCGGGCGAAATCATGCCGGACGATGGGCATCTGCTCGATCTGTTCTGTCAGTGGACGCCCGATGAGCAGATGCGCCGCTGCATTCTCGTCGAGACGCCGGCGCGCCTGTTCGGGAACTAGGTGTCACACTCGGGCCGCTTTTCTAAGGCTCTATAACGACATGCGCCTGGCGAGGGTGCTAAATTACCTCCAGGTGTTCTCCAAAAATCGGTATCATTTTGCCAGCTGTGGATGACGTGGATGGGAGCCTGATGGCTCGGTAGCAACGAGCCGTTGTCGTGGTTAGTGGGGAGTAGCGTATGAGTACACCGATCCGGCAGGTTGAAGTGAGTCCGGAAGATCCGAAATTTTATGCACCACCCAAATGGCGTCGGGGTGAGGTTGTGGCGCCATCGATTCAGCCCTCGCTGAAATCGGCGGAGTTTCCGGGTCCGCAGGCCTATACCGACTGGACGTCGCATCATGGCGGTCATCATGGCGATGAAGTCTTGGCAGATGAACGTGGGCGCGCGACTTACAAGCCCGTGGCGGTTGCTTTACCGAAAGCTCGCAGGCGCTCAGCGCGGCATGGAAACGCCAACATGCGAGTAACGGCGCTCGCCATAGCAGCCGGAGTTGTACTGTGGACCGCAGTCTGCGTTGCATTGGCCCTCGGGCGACTTGACATCATCAATTTCGAGCAATTGCGCAACGGATTGCCGTCGGCGAAGGGTTCGGAGACGTCAGCAGTTGCTCCGTCGCAGCCCACAAACGTCGCACTCGCCGAGACCGCAAAAGAGGTTGCGGCACCGACACCTGCTAAAGAGGTCGTGACACCGATGCTTGCTGTTGCCGACGCGATCGGAGAGTCGAATGCGGCGTTGCCCCTTGCAATCAAGGTGACCAACGCCGCGCCCGGTACGACGATCACGCTCAGCGGTCTTGCTGCCGGCACGAAATTGAACGCTGGAGTTGTTGCGGGGGAAGGTCAGTGGCGAATTGCACTGGATGATCAGTCCGGCGCCACCGACGGCCTGCAAAATACGTTCGTGACGCCGCCGTCCGGCTTTGTCGGTCTGATGACCGTCAGTGCGGAACTGCGCAGTGGTGATCAGGCGATAGCGCGGGCTCCCGTGCGGTTGACGTGGCGTCCGAGCACGATCAATTCCGGCGAGACCGCGAAGCCCACTCGATCGGCGCTGTCCGTACCCGCCGACGATAGCGCCGCACCGAAAGAAGCTCTCTTTGCATGGCAGGATGAGCCGGCAACAAACGGGCTGTCGCCGCAGCCTAAAGTCAGGAAACACGCGTCCAGCGCGTCCAAAACGCACACTGCCAGGACGCATCACGTCGCAAAGAAGCGGCAGAACCGTTCGCCGTCATTGGCCCAGGAGGATCCACAGGCAAGCGTAACACCGTGGCGGGAGGTCCGTTCGCCGTTCGCTTACGATATCTCCGCTGATCGTCATGCGGGACGACGGTCGTCGTGGAGCAACGATGTCCAGAGCATTATCGATCGCAGCTGGCAACGATGCACGTTCAACTGCGACAGGGACATATTGCGCTGAGAAATCAGGCCGCCTTTGTCCACAATTGCTTTGAGGCGCGGCGCGCGCCCTCGGTCAAAGACTGAAGTTTAAGCCACACGATTTTGGTGTCGACCTGCACGCGCCCGGCAAAGGTGCCGAAGCCGCAGTCGACACCTGCGACAACGTTCTCGCGCCCAACTACCGAGGCAAAGTTCAGGATACGGTCCGCGACAACTTCCGGATGTTCAACGGTGTTTGACGTCGAATCGATCACCCCCGGAATGATCTTCTTGCCGACTGGTAATTTCACGTCGCGCCAGATCTTCCATTCGTGCTCGTGCCGCGCGTTGGCGGCCGGGAAGGAAACCGCGTGCGGCCGTCCGGACAAAACGATATCGATAATGTCCTTGAGCTCAACGTCGGTGTGGTGGGGTGCCATTGTAGAGCCCCAGCACACGTGCATGCGCATCCGTTCAGGCGGAAGGTCGCGAACCGCGTGATTGAGCGCCGAAACATTCGTAGCGATAATCTTGCGATAGTCTACGAGCGGCAGGTCGAGATAAACCATGTGCCGCAGCATCGCGAGGTCCGGACAATCGAGCTGAAGGACGAATCCGGCATCGACGATCGCCTTGTATTCGCGCCGCATGACATCGGCCAGCGCGAAAATATAGTCCTCATCGTTCCGGTAATAGCTGTTCTTCAGATAGCGGGCGATCTGGCCGGGCGAGGGCGAGGTCATGAAAATATCCTCGACAGTCGCTCTCTTTAGCGCCTGCTTGGCCAGGTCGATATCGGCCTGCGCCGCTGGCCAATCCTTCCAGTCGACCGGTCCATTGCAGGCCGGTCGATGCTGGAACGGCGAGGCAAACTGCTTCAACAGCTGTGCCAGCTCAGGAAATTCCTCGTCGCCCGTACCCATCGGTGGTGCACTCGGGCCGTCGTAGCCCGTGAGGCGTCGCATCACATGGACAGTGTAGTCTGTACGTCCCTGTTCGCCGTCATTGATGATATCGAGACCGCACCCTACCTGTTTGGCCACGACCTCTTCGACCGCCTCGCGTACGGCTTGCTTCAGTTCGCCAGCGCGCGCACCGGGATGTTTTTCCTCGGTGAGCAGAAGCTCCACGACCTTCGGCGTGCGTGGCAGACTGCCGGTATGGGTGGTGAGAATGCGATTCACGTCAGAACCCGCGCATCACCTCGGTGACGTGTTCGACATTTGGCGGCGAAGAGAAGCAGTGGCCCACCAGTTTTCGCCATTCATGAAAATCGGGTGACTCGCGAAAATCCTTGGTGTGATTTTCCAAGGTCTCCCATTGCACGAACAGCCGGTAGCGCTGCGGCATTTCATGCGATTTTTGTAATGTCATGAATTTACAGCCTTTGGCGCGCTTGAAAATCGGTGCAGCCTTTTTCACGCCGTCTTCGAACTCGGCCTCCATCCCAGGTTTCACATCGATCTGTGCAATCTCAAGTATCATGTCGGAAGCCTTCGGTTGTTTGTCCGCGCCATTATGGGTGATCGGTTGCCCGCTGCAAAGGTGGACAATTGCGATGACACGTCAAAACGCTCGCAACCGCCGCAACGCCCAATAACACGTGAGACCAGCGGCGAGTGCAACCAAAGCTGCCCACCATGTGCCACCCTCGGTGTTTTGGAATGGCATGTCCTTGGTGTTCATGCCGAAGAAACCGGTGACCAGGGTCGGCGGGAGCAGACACGCTGTCAGGATCGAGAGTGTGAATAGCCTCCGGTTAGTGACGGCCATCATTTTGGCATCAAGCTCATCAAGCAACAGGCGTGCGCGCTCATGCAAAGAGCCAACCTCATGGTCTATCGCATCAAGCTTTTGTGCCAGGGCGCGGATAGCACTAGCTACCTGCGCGTCGTGAGCCGCAAGTCTCGGCTCGAGGCGATGGAACATGCCGCGAAGTTGTGCGAGTTGTCTATGTACACGAACCGCCTGCAAACGAACACGGCCGATACGCTGGCGCTCGTCGTCTGGCTCCTCGTGCAAAACGTGATCTTCGGCGCGATCAAGTTCGTCGCCGAGCGTTTCCGCCATGCGCGCAACGGCGTCAGCGAATTGGTCGATCACGGCATCGAGAAAGGAAATTGCGGTCGGAAAGCGCTTTCCACTTTCGATCGCCCGCCGATTGCTTTCGATCGAATGCGCTGGGCGCTGACGTGCAGTTATGAGCATACGCTCGGTCATAACAAAACGCAGCCGTACGAGATTTTCACCGGGTTGCGTAAATTCCTGATGTAAATCCGGTACCACGCCAACAATCTCGTGGCCGAGGATATCGAGGCGCAGGTGCCTGTCAGGACCCGCAAGGACCTCCCGCGCTAGATCCGAAATCGGGGCGCGTTGCGCTATCCAGGTGCGGCAACGCATGTCCGCCAGTCCGAGGTGTATCCAGATCCACCCGCCGCTGTGCTCTGCGAGCGCGGTTTCAATTTTGTCTTGGGGAATAGGTTCTGCTGCGCCATCGGGCCTGAAACGATACGCCCAAACAATGCCGGTGGCCGGAGTAGCATCGGCCAGATCGCTGGTGTCCATGGCGCTGTCCTCTCTCGCTGACCAAGGCAGCGGAGTGGGGCCGGCGCACATGACAGGACGATGACAGCTATTCCGCGGCTTCTTGAGCGGCGTCGATAAAGCCGCCGGACTGACGCCGCCACAGCGCCGCGTAGTGGCCGTCGCGGCGCAGCAATTCGCCATGCGAGCCCTGTTCTACGATGCGGCCGTGATCGAGCACTACCAGCCTGTCCATCTGCGCGATGGTAGACAGGCGATGCGCAATCGCGATCACGGTGCGCCGCTCCATCAATGTGCCGAGACTCGATTGGATCGCGGCCTCGACTTCGCTATCGAGCGCGGAGGTCGCCTCGTCCAGCACGAGAATAGGTGCATCTTTCAGGATCACGCGCGCAATTGCGACGCGTTGGCGCTGACCGCCCGAGAGTTTCACACCGCGCTCGCCAACATGCGCGTCATAGCCGCGGCGCCCTTTCCAGTCCTCCAACTCCACAATGAATTCATGCGCGTGCGCCATCTTGGAGGCCGCAATGATGTCGGCCTCGCTCGCGTTGGGGCGCCCGTAACGAATATTGTCGGAGATCGAACGATGCAGCAGCGATGTATCCTGTGTGACCATCGAGATCTGCGTACGCAGGCTCTCCTGCGAGACCGTGGCGATGTCCTGCCCGTCGATGAGGATGCGTCCGCCTTCCAGATCGAAGAAACGCAACAGCAGATTTACCAGCGTCGACTTACCTGCGCCGGAGCGGCCGACCAGCCCGATTTTCTCACCGGGCATGACGTCGAGCGTCAGCCCGTCGATGAGACCGCTTTCACGGCCGTAACCGAAGCGAATGTCCTCGAAACGAATGTAACCGCGCGTGACCTTCAGCGTACCCGCTCCCGGAGGATCGTTGAGCGCAATCGGCCGTGCGATCGTCATCATGCCTTCCTGCACGACGCCGATATTCTCGAAGATGTCGGTGACCTGCCACGCCACCCAGTGGGAAGCGCTGATGATCTGCGTCGTCATGGGCAGCGCCATGGCGACCGTTCCAACGCTGACATGGCCGTAGCGCCAGAGGACAATGGCGAATGCGCCGGTACCAGTGATCAGCAATGCGTTCAGGAAGATAAGCGTAAGTGCGAACAAGGTGTTGAGCCGGAGCGATTCATGGAAGCGGCCGGTGTGGGTGTCGATCGCCTCGCGCACGTAGCCGTCTTCGTCTCGTGCGCGCGCAAATAGCTTTACCGTGACGATATTCGTATATGTGTCGACAATGCGCCCCGTCAGCATTGAGCGGGCTTCCGACATCACCTTCGACTTGCTCTGCATGCGCGGCACGAAATAGCGCAGCATCGCGACATAACCGGCAAACCAGACAAGGACCGGTAACGCGAGCCAGCGGTCGGCATAGGCGAGCAGAATCAGAGAAGACGTGCCGTAGATCAAAATGAACCAGACGGCGGTAAGGAGTGATACGAGGCTTTCTCGGATCGCAGGTCCGGTCTGCATCACGCGCGTCGCAATACGGCCCGCGAAATCGTTCTGGAAAAACGCCCAGGATTGACGAGACACATGCCAATGGCTCTGCCAGCGGATGCGGTTCGTGACATTTGCCGCGATCGCCTGGTTCATCAGCAGATGCTGAGTCGTGAAGGCGGCCGGACGCAGCACCACCAGTACCAATGCCATGCCGAGCAGCCACGGCCAGGCCGTTGCGAGCAGCTCTTCCGGCTTGCTTTCAGTCACCAGCGTGACGACCTTGCCGATGAATACAGGGATCATCACGTCCAGAAGTGCAACAACGAAACCGATCGCAAAAAGCCCGGTGAACAACGGTTTCGCCTGGCGGGCGAAATGCCAATAGAACGCGGCAAGGCCCGGCGGTGGCTCAGCGCCGTCCGGCACCACAGTCGGTACAAGTGCTTTTTCAAAAAATCGGAACATCAAGACACTCAAAACGCCACACGCGATGCCGATGGCATCGCGCTGGGCCGCTTCTGCAGGATTCGATTCGGCGTCAAACTAGGGTCGCATCGTGACGAGACCGTGGCAACGGCGAGCCGTTTATCAATCCTATACGCGCGCGTATTTTCCCCGCCCGAAGAACCGATCCCTTTGGTCGTCGGTGGCCTTGTCTCGTACGGACTTAAGTGTGCCGACCTGAGCCAACGCGCGTTTGACCGCGTCGTGTCCCGCGATCTTGTCCGCCCAGGACTTGATCTTAGGATATTTGCTTGGGTCCACGGCCAGCAATTCAAAATTGCGTAACCAGGGCCACGCGGCGATGTCGGCAATCGTGTAGTTGGCGCCGGCCACATACGGGTGCGCCGACAGCCGCTGTTCGTAGAGATCGAACAGCTTGAGAATTTGCGTGCGATAGCGGGTTGCACTGTAGTCGTGGCCGGACCCGGCGAATTTGCTGAAGTGCACATGCTGGCCGCCCATCGGGCCGACATTGGCGACCTGCAGGATCAGCCACTGCAGCGTGTCGTACCGCGCGACAGGATCGTGCGGGATGAACTTGCCGGTCTTTTCGGCGAGATAGATGAGGATCGCTCCGGACTCGATCACCGTGTAGGGCGCGCCTCCTGGGCCGTCGCTGTCGACGATTGCCGGCACTTTCAGCAGCGGATTGATCTTGGCGAACTCGGGTGTGAACTGCTCGCCGGCCCACACGTCCACCGGCTTGACGTTGTAGGGCAGCCCGCACTCCTCGAGCATGATGAAGATCTTCTGCACGTTCGGGCTGGTCAGCGCATAAAGGTCGATCATAAGAATTGTCTCGTTTGAAGGGACCGCGGACTGCGGCCGCTCTCTATAGACGAGGATGGGCCTTTTGGACCAGTGCCTCTGCGGCTTGGCGCAGGCAGGTGGGACAAAGACAGTCCTCGTCGGTGCTCGCAGTCGCGGTAAGCCGGAAAGGTTCTGCTGCGCACCAGCAGTCGCCACCGAGTCCGCAGTCGAATGCGGTGCCGCAGCGGGCGCAGGAGAGGTGGCGGTGGCTTGCTTTGCTGGAAGTCATCTGGCGAGCCTGCGCGCGGAGGGCGGGGAACGCAAGAATGTCATACGGCGGAAGCCGAATCATGCCTATGGCAGACGCATGGCATTTCCCTGGATCGTTGATTTTGTGGGCGTTGCGGGGGCGCTGCTCACCACTTTGTGTTGGATGCCGCAGGTGCTCAAGACCGTCCGTGAGAAAGAGACCCGAGCGCTCTCATTGCCGGCAACAAGCGCCTTTACCCTCGGTATCCTGCTCTGGTTGATTTACGGAATCGCGATCGGCGATTGGCCGCTGATCGGATCCAACGCTGCGACGCTTGCCTTGATGGCGCCGATCCTCGCAATGAAATTGCGATACGGCTGATATCGACCTTTCGTTCAGCGACTACGGTTGACGCAATTTTTTCCATCGAGAACACTCGGCCGGCAAGCAGGCCAATGTCTTGACAGGAGCATCTCATGAATCGGGTTGCGACGTTTGTGATCGCCATGTTGTTTGGAACCGCCGCGGGCGCAGCCGAATACATGGAGAAGACACCATTTCAGTTGTCGCGAGCGTTCTCACCGGGCGTTATCACCTCGGGCGGAACCATTGTCTGGGTCGCGGGGCAAACCGCGACACAGGATAACCAGGGCAATAACATCGCCAACAATTTCGAGGCTCAGGTCAAACAGGTGTTTTCTCAGGTTGACGCTGTTCTGAAGCGTGCTGGTGGCAGCCTGGACAACGTCGTGAGCATGACGGTCTTCATCAAGGAATCCCGTTACGGAGACAGGTTCGTCGAAATGCGCAAAGATTTGTTCAAGGACGGAAACTACCCTGGAAGCGCTTTGATAACCGTCACCAATTTTGCCCGCCCTGGTATTGAGATAGAAGTCCAGGCCGTGGGCGTGGTCGGTGACGCTTGCTCGGCCGACAATCCATGCTCAGCCGAAGCCAAGGCCAAAAAAGCTCAAAGCAAATAGTCGGCAGACTCGCGACTACGCCCTCGGGGGACGTCGTCGCTCCTGGAACCACGCGCGGTACTGCGTCATCTTTGCACGTTGCGCCGATGGCGCATGCCGCCTGCACGTCGAAGCTTCCTCGCTGTTTTCCGGCGCGCCCCAGCGCAGCTCGACGCAGTCGTTCACGTTGTACGCCATCTCAAGCGCGCGCATGCGGTTGACGACATCTTTCAATGCGAGTGTCCACTGGGAGCCGTCGGTCCGTGTATATGAGAACTTGCGTGACGCCATCTCCGAGGCGAGAACACTGTCCAGTTCGGCTTTTACGTCCGCCGCGCTCTTGTCCTTCGGCATGGCAAACCGCTCCGGTCGGCGCGCCACGCGCTCCGGAAATCCACGCACTACATCAATCGCGATCAGCAGGCGCAGATCGCGTGCGGGCGTTGCGAAATCTTCCCATGCTCCGGTCGTCTCGAAGATCGTTGCTCCATCCGGCATGTCGGCATCGCCGCGTCCGCTGTTCTGGAATTTTCGTCCATTCTCAACAGACGTCACGCGCGCTTTCACTTGTTCTTCGAGTGCCGTGATCGCCTCTTTCATCGCACGCAGCGGATCAAGTGGGGCCGGGGACATTACATCGTCCATCCGGTCGTAAAAGGCTTCAATGCTGAGCCGGGTCTGGTCGAGCGAGTAGTCGGCGTATTGGGGATTTTTCGCGATTTCGGCGTTGGTCAACCGCCGCAATGCACCGTTCTCCAGCACGATCGGCCGAAAGCGCTTGAACCCCGGGCTTCCAAGGGCCGGATCTTGCGCAAACAGGAAATTGCCCCGCCAAAAGCGCTTTCGCGCGACTGTCCCGTCGGGTTGCCCGTCGACGGCGAGAAAAACGCCGGCTGCATCAGCCGTCTGCGGCACACGACGAACCAGCATCAGAATGTGTCCGTACGGATCCGCGTACACTGTTCCGGGGCGCAGCGTTTCCTGCTTCAATGGCACCGGATAGTAATCGGTGTTGTCGTCGCTCGCCGGCGTCCGTCCGGTTCCGGAGTGAACGCCGTCGGCGACGGTGCGCATATAGTCGCCGAAGGTCGCCGCAAGTCCCGGCCGCTTTGCGCCCTCGTTGGCCTGGATGCTTGCCCAGCCGAAGCACTTTGGCGGTTTTCCTGCTCCGCCGCGCGAGCACTTCGAGAAACCGAATGGCAATCCCATTTTGAAGGCGAAATACGCGCGCAAAAAGTAAGGAAGATCCGCGCAATCGGGACGAAGAACCATCTTCATCTCGTCTTCGCCGAGGCCGAGATGATTGAACAAGACGTTTCTCGATCGATCGCGCAATACTTCGTGCAAGGCAGGCCACGACGGCGCAGCATCGAGCGGCGCATCGAAAAGCTTCTCGACCCACGCAGAAAACAGATTTTCAGTCGCGCGATTCCACGTATTGCGAAGAGGCCAGACAGTGCCCGCCGTCGCGCCTGGTCGCTGGGGCTCGTCGCCGCGCACCGCTATCTCGCGCGTGCAGTCGCTGCCCGCGCCTCGGCTCGCGAGCGTCGCGCGCCATGTCCCCGCGGCGGGGGACGCCACTTCAGCGAACCAGAAATATGGTGGTCCGCCGAAGCGCTGACGCGATTTCGCCGCGACGCTTCCATCCGGCGCAATCAACGACAGTTCACCTTCGACTGGATGCTCGGCGGCAAAGATAACTCGCAAAGGTGCGCCTTTCCACGGCGCGACGGGGGAAGACAGGACCGCAACGTCAGCGTCCTCGCAGGCACCCTTGGCTTGAGTTGGTGCAGCCGAGAAGGCAAGGAATGTACCTGCGATCAGCAGTGGTGCTGTTACGGCAGTGGCAAGGCGTGCTGTAAACAATTGAGCCCCCTTCCGGAACAAATTGTGGGCGTAGGCAGGATACTCGATCGGTGCAGGCGGGCAACCGGCCGCCACTGGGCTTGAATTCAAAATTCGTGACTATTGTGTGTCGCCACCGCCGATATAACCACCGATCTTCCAGCCGCTTGCGTCCTTGACGTAGCAGATCTGGTCGTTGCCGATCGGAGCCACGGAGTCCACCAACACATACCCGGTTTTGCCGGCCGGCGTGACGATTCGCAGGAATGTAGGGATATTGGATCCGTCTTCCGGCATGGCGCGCAGGAGGACCATCCCGAGCTTCTCGATCACGGGTGCGTTGGGTTGCGGCATTGCGCGCACTTCAACATCGCGGGTTACCGGATAGGCCCAATCGCCGACATCGGTCTGAGTTGCCTGCATGAGGTCATTGAACGCTTTGCCGTCGAACGTAGGATCGGCCGGTGCACAAAGCGCGCCTTTGCGTTCGGGCAAAGGTGAGCCTGTCGGATCGTCGGCAAAACTTGCGAGCATGTCCCAGCCGGCACCATCCTTGTTGTTCAGGCCGAGAGCCGCTGCGAGATTGTCGACGCCGGATTTTTTCTTGTCGGCACGATCACCATTTTCGCGCAGCCAGAAGAAGCCTTGACCAACCACCAGTTTCGCCAGCGCACCACGATCCTTGCGCTGGGCGGCTTCGTTCATCTGTTTGCGAAAGGCCTCGAACGTCGCGTCGCTTATCGCTTGTGGCGGCGATACCTGCACAACCTTGTAAGGGCCCACCTTGGCAGGGGGCGGTGGCTGCTGAACACGCGGCTGGGTTTGACCGAACGCCGAAGACGCAAACAGCAAGGTTGCGAAAACTGAAATGAGACGAATGCTGCGCATTGTATTGCTCCCGGCCGCTGCGCGCGCGAGCCCCCGACTGGGACGAGTCTATCACAGGTCTTTTGGCAGGAAAAAATTTGCGATCCCAAGGCGCAAGCCGTCGGGATCGCGAGGAGGGGAACGCAGTATCAGACAGAAGCAGTGGGGTGTTATCGGAAGGCTGTGACGGCTCGGTGACATCCGAGAACTTCCGTGCTTTGGGCCGGTTATAACTGACAGCCCCGCTCGATTCGGTTCAACCAAAGGAAACACATGCCATTTTTGTCTCCGTATCTGACGCCGATTGTATTGCTCATCGGATCAAACGTATTCATGACTGTCGCCTGGTATTGGCACCTTCGCTACAAAGACGTGCCGATCGTTTATGTGATCTTTATCAGTTGGGGCCTGGCTTTCGTCGAATATTGCCTCGCGGTGCCGGCCAATCGTTACGGCAGCGCGGTCTATAACCCGGCGCAACTGAAAACGATGCAAGAGGTGATCACCTTCGTGGTGTTCGCCGGGTTCTCATATTTGTATTTGCAGCAACCGATCACGCTCAGTCAGGGCTTCGGCTTCGCCTTGATTGCTGCGGGCGCATTCTTCGTCTTTAAAACGTGGTGACAATTCCCGCGAAAATCATTTAGCCGGGACGATACGCAGGATGCGTCCGGATGCGTTATCGGTGAGCAGATAGACGGCGCCATCGGGTCCCTGCCGCACGTCGCGAATGCGCTCGCGCAGGTTCTGCAGCAGACGCTCCTCTTTCGCGACCTTGTCGCCCTTCAACTCAAGCCGCGACAACAGCTCGAACTTCAGCGCTCCGTTCAGCAAACTGCCTTTCCAGTCGGGAATGAGGTCGCCCGTGTAAAAACCCAGGCCAGAGGGTGCGATCGAAGGCGTCCAATGCCAGATCGGGTTCGTGACGCCGTCCATTTCAGATTTACCGGTGCCGACTGGTGTGCCGTCGTAGTTGACACCAAAGCTCACGCGCGGCCAGCCGTAGTTTTTGCCTTTCTCGATGATGTTGATCTCGTCGCCGCCCATGGGCCCGTGCTCCTGCTCCCATAGTTTGCCGTCAGCCGGATTGAAGGCGAGACCTTGTGCGTTGCGCAGACCGTAGGCCCAGATCTCCGGCAACGCACCCTCTTTGCCAACAAAGGGATTGTCGGCGGGTGATGACCCGTCGGCCGTGATGCGGATAATCTTGCCAATGTGGTTGTCGAGCTTTTGCGCAAGCTCTTTCGGTCCAAAATGGTCACCGAGCGTGACGAACAGATTGCCGTCTTGTGCCTGCACCATGCGGCAACCAATATTGAGACCCCGCGAGACGGGTCCTCTCTGTCGAAAGATGACTTTTGCTTCGTCGAGTTGCGGCAATTCACCGTCGCTCAAGCGCGCGCGCAGGACGGCGATACGTCCACCGCCGTCGGCAGCTTCTGCGTAGCAGACAAAAATTGTGTGCGACTGTGCAAAATCGCGAGCGAGCAGGACGTCCATCAGCCCGGCTTGGCCCACTGCGTAGACTTTCGGCACGTTCGCTATCGGTGGCGACAGCCGACCGTCCGCGGCGACGATACGCATACGGCCTGGCCGTTCGGTCACCAACATGCGGCCGTCAGGCAAAAATGCGAGCGACCATGGATTGACGAGTCCACTGGCGACGGTCTGGACCTTGAGGTTGCCGGCAGAACTGGAGAACATCGGATCGGCAGCGCGCGCATCGTTGACAATCAGGAGCACGATCAACGTCACAACGAGCCGCATACCGATCTCCCTGCCTGCCGCTTTCAACTGTGCGGCATCGCCAGCAGTTCCGATAGGGCTGTCTAGCTGTGAGTCTTTCTGTGACGTGACTGGTGCGGCAGCGAGATGATCGTTACCCCGCCCATTCCAATGAACAACAGGCCCAGCAACAGGGCCATGGCGAACACGCCGCCTTCATTGTCGATCACGCCGCTGACCACGTCCGCGCGCGCCATGCCGACGGAAACGACAACAAGGATTGAGATAGCCAAACTAAGGCTGGCGATAAACTCGGCGATCGCAACGGTTAGGTGCTCGGCCCCGAGTTTACGGTTGGCCGGAGGGACGAAGCCTACAGATGTAATGCGCTTGCGCATGGGAAATCGACCGCTTAGCCAATCTTGGCGGTATAACGCGCCAACGCGGCAACGGTTCGACCCGATTGGGGCGGAGCCGGTTACCAAGCGTGGCGTTTTCGTGGCGAAGATCTAAAAGCTTTGGAATTCCGGCGCTAATGCGCTGCGGTAAGCTCCGGTTGCCAGTCCATGGGGATATAGCCGGGCTCGTCTGCGACGCGCGCGAGCCAAGCGCGAATCGCCGGAAACCGGCTGAGCTCAAAGTCCGCCTGGTCCGCGACATGGGTGTAAGCGTAGAGCGCGATATCCGCGATCGTGAAATGGTCGGCGACGAAAAAGCGGTGCCGGGTCAGATGAGTTTCCATAACTCCGAGCGCGCGATAGCCGTTTTCCATCCAGTCTTCGAGCGCATGGCTCTGTAATTCTCGGCCACCCTTGATCAGCGCGAGCCAGAAATATGCCGCGCCGATATTTGGTTCCAGGCTGTGCTGCTCGAAGAACATCCATTGCAACGCTTCGGCTCGTGCAATGCGATCTTCTGGCGCCAGCATCGAGCCGCCGGCGACATACCAAAGAATTGCGTTTGACTCGGCGAGGTGGCGGTCAGGCGCAACCTCAAGCAACGGCACTTGCCCATTGGGATTCTTGGCAAGGAATTCCGGCGTGCGGCTTTCGCCCTTGAGGATGTCTATCTCGACGAGATTGTAAGGAATGCCCAGACGGGCCAGCGCAAGGCGGACCTTATAGCTGTTACCGGAGCGTTGCATCGAATAGAGCGTGTACATCGGATGTAGAGTTTCTCTGGGAAAGACGGTCGTCGAAAAATTTGCGCGCCCCCGACACGGACAGATTGATAGGACGAACAAAGTCCGGCAATTGCAAGGCTGCAATTCAAAATCACGTAACGAGAAAATTAAATTGCATTCGCTGCAGTGCAGCGAGCAATGCTTAGCCTTCCGCGGCGCGAAAATACGGAATTCTATTCCGCAGCGACCCGATGTATGCGCGCATATTCGTAAAGTGCATCGTCGCCAACCGGTCTGATCGGCGTGAAGTCACGATGCGCGATCCATTCAGGACGCGTGAATTTTGTTATGTGGTTGGAGACCGCACAAAGTGTCAGATAGACAATCTTGCGCGGGTAGGGGGTTATATTCGGTGGAGATGCGTGCACCAGATTGCCATGGAACATAAGCACCGACCCGGGACCACCAGTAGGCGCCACAATCCCTACATCGTCGTCGGCGGCGGCGTCGGCCACAAGGCGCGTCACCGTTTGATTGTCGAGAGTCCAGAGCGGATATGACGTGGTCAACTTGTCGTGACCTGCGTTCAGCACGCCCTGTTTGTGACTCTTCGGAATGAGATACAGCGGCCCGTTGATCGGCATCACCGCATCGAGAAACACGGCAATATTCATCGCGCGCGGTTCGGGCATGCCGTCGTCGCGCGCCCAGGTACCGTAATCCTGATGCCATTGCCACACTTCGCCTTCGAAGGGAGCCTTGGCGTTGAGCTTGAACTGGTGAACGTAGACATCTTCACCGAACAGCTGCCGCAACGGCTCGACCAGGCGCGGATGTCGCGCGAGCAGGCTAAACACCTCGCTGAAGGTGTGCGCGGCAAACGCCGTCCGCGGCGCGCCCGTTTTCTCGCGCCACACTTCCTGGCGGTCCTGCTTGAGAACGTTCTCCGCCTCCAGACGCAACAGCGCGATCTCCTCCTCGGAGAAGCAATTGGGGAAGAAGACGTAGCCCCGCTCGTCGAAGGCCTTCAGCTGGTCGGCAGACAGTCGCATGGCGCACACTCCCGGAAATCATCCGCCCCCGCTTGCGGGGGCCTTTTGCGCCAGTCTACCGGCGGAACGGCCGACAGCCTAGCGGCCTCGGGAATCCCGGGTTGACCCTGCGGCACGGGCATTTCCGTTGCCCGATGGCGCATTGATCGCCGCAACCGATCGGATTGATCGAATTTCTTCACCAAATCGCCACTTGCTGGACTCATGCGCCCGCATTACGACAAGGGCAGCATTTATTGGAGATTTTCGATGGCCTTTCTTGCGGACCAGCTCAAGCGCGTCAAACCGTCGGCGACCATCGCCGTCACGGACAAGGCGCGCGCGCTCAAACTGGCCGGCCGCAACGTCATCGGACTGGGCGCCGGCGAGCCCGACTTCGACACGCCCGACAACATCAAGCAGGCGGCGATCAAGGCGATCGAAAGCGGCAAGGCATCCAAGTACACGAACGTGGACGGGATCGCCGAGCTGAAGGACGCCATCGTCAAGAAGTTCAAGCGCGAGAACGGCCTCGACTACAAGCCGGGCCAGGTCACCGTCGGCACCGGCGGCAAGCAGGTGCTGTACAATGCCTTTATCGCGACGCTCAATCCGGGCGACGAGGTGATCATCCCGGCGCCGTACTGGGTGAGCTATCCCGACATGGTGCTGCTTGCCGGCGGCCAACCGGTCGAGGTCGTCACCAGCATGTCGAGCGGCTTCAAGATGACGGCGCAGCAACTCGAGCGCGCCATCACGCCGAAGACGAAATGGGTGCTCTTGAACTCGCCGTCGAACCCGACGGGAGCCGCCTACACGCGCGCCCAATTGAAGGCGCTCACCGATGTGTTGGTGAAGCACCCACAAATCCACGTGATGACCGACGATATGTACGAACATCTCGTCTACGACGACTTCGTGTTCACGACGCCGGCGCAGGTCGAGCCGTCGCTCTATCCGCGCACGCTCACCATCAACGGGTGTTCGAAGGCCTATTGCATGACCGGCTGGCGTATCGGCTACGCCGGCGGCCCTGAACCTCTGATCAAGGCGATGGCGATGATCCAGTCGCAATCGACGTCGAACCCGGCGGCGGTGTCGCAATGGGCCGCGGTCGAAGCATTGAACGGGCCGCAGGACTTCATCGCCAAGCACAACAAGATCTTCAAGGAGCGCCGCGACCTCGTCGTGTCGATGCTCAACCAGGCAAACGGCATCAAATGCCCGACGCCGGAAGGCGCCTTTTATGTCTATCCGTCCTGCGCAGGCACCATGGGCAAGACGGCGCCGAGCGGAAAGAAACTCGCGACCGACGAGGATTTCGTCACCGAGCTTCTTGAGGCCGAGGGCGTTGCGGTGGTGCAGGGCACCGCGTTTGGGGTCGGCCCGGCATTTCGCATTTCCTATGCGACACGGACCGAGGACCTCGAAGAAGCCTGTCGCCGCATCCAGCGTTTCTGCGGCAACTTGAAGTAGCCTGATCCAGTAGCCTTGTTTTGGGCGCGCTTGTCGCTGCCGGACGCAAACCCCGGCAGTGACAAGGGAAAAACCTCATTTTTTGATTCACTCTATTTTATGCTTGCTTCGCTAGGGTGCGACGATGAATTTTCGCGCGGTCGCCCCCTTTCTCGTTATCGCCAGCCTTGTCAGTCCGGCCGCCGCGCAGGAGCGCGTCGTCATCGGGACGCAGCGATTGACCGATAACGGCGCGTTGTTTCTGGCCGCGGCCGCCGGCTACTTCAAGGCCGAAGGCATCGAGCTTGCGATGACGGCCTATGAGAACGATCGCGTGGTCGCCGAAGCGCTCGCGTCCGGCGCCACCGATTTCGCGCTCGCTGGCTTCACACCTGCGGCCTTCAATTTTGCCGGCAAGGGCACGATCAAGGCGATCGCGGCGCGGACGCGCGAGAAGCGCTACTACGAGGGCACCGAGCTCGTCGTTTCCAACATCGGATTCAGCAAGGGTCTGCAGAAATTCGAGGATATCGCCGGCAAGACGATCGCGATCGATGCGCTCGGCTCGATCTCTCACTATCAGCTGGAGCAGATCGCGCAGGTCAAGAAAGTCGACATGAGCCGTGTCACGGTGAAGCCGATGCAGACGCTTGATGCCATCGTCCGCGCCATCGCTGCCAATGAAGTGGATGCTGCGATCATGCCCGCCTCGTACGCGCGCGATTTGCTAGCCTCGAACCAGGCCAAGCTCGTCGGGTGGTATTCGGAACTCGACGAAATTCAGTTCGGCGCCCTGTTCGCATCCAGCAAGATGATCGCCACTCGACGTGCGGCGATCGAGAAATTCGTGCGTGCTTACCGGCGCGGGGTTACCGACTATACCGAGGCGTTGTTGCGTAAGGACCGAAACTCAAAACGTACCGGCGACATCAAGTCGCACGAAGCGGCGACGACCATCGCTCGGTATGTCTATCCCGATCGGGGAACCAGCGCTGCGGTTGCGGTCGAGGCAAGCGCCTACTTCATCGATCCGCAGGCGCAACTCGACGTCGCGGACATCGACCGCCAGATCGCCTGGCACAAGGCACAGGGCCGGGTCGACAAGACCGTCAGCGCACGCGATGTGGTCGATCCGAGTTTCGTCAAGTAAGGATTTTTCCGCAGCGACGAAATCTCTCTCTTGCCAGCCTCCCCGGGTCCTGAGACGATAATGTGACAGGGCCGGGAAACCAGGTCCGACCTCCCGGCCGGCAAGGGAGGCACTTATGGGACAAAACGATAATGGTCCCAATGGCACGAGGAGCTTGGGTCCCCGGTGCATCGCGCTGGTGGGCCCCTTCCAAAGCGGTAAAACCACACTTTTAGAAGCAATTCTCGCCCGCACCGGCGCGGTCCAGCGCCAGGGCACCGTAGATGCAGGCACCACGATCGGCGACTCCGGCCAGGAGGCGCGGCATCACAAGATGAGCGTGGAAGCCACTTTCGCCACCACCAATTTCATGGGCGACAACTACACCTTTGTCGACTGCCCGGGGTCGATCGAATTTATTCAGGATATGCGCAGTGTGTTGCCGGCGGTCGACGCTGCCGTCGTCGTCTGCGAAGCGGACGAAAAGAAGGTGCCGCAGCTGCAGCTGATCTTGCGCGAACTGGAAGATCAGAACATCCCGCACTTCGTTTTCCTCAACAAGATCGACAAGGCTGACAAGCGTGTGCGCGAAACGATCGCACTCCTGCAGCCCGCCTCGCGTGTACCGCTGCTGCTGCGGCAAATTCCGATCTGGAATGGGGACATCATCTCCGGTTTCGTCGATCTCGCGCTCGAGCGCGCCTTTGTCTACAAGGAACATGCGGCTTCGGAAATCATCGAACTGAAGGACGAGAACGTCGATCGCAAGAAAGAAGCGCGCTTCAAAATGCTTGAGACGCTGGCCGATCATGACGACCAGCTGATGGAGCAATTGCTCGAGGATATCGAGCCGCCGCGTGACAAGGTGTTCGACGATCTCGCCAAGGAACTGCGTGAGCGCATCGTCTGTCCGGTTCTTCTTGGCGTCGCCTCGCGCAGCAACGGCGTCTTGCGTCTTCTGAAGGCGCTCCGGCACGAATCGCCAGGCGCTGCCGAAACCGCGAAACGTCTTGGCGTGAAGGCCGGTAACGAAGCCACCGCGCTTGTGCTCAAAACGTTCCACACCACGCACGGCGGCAAGATGTCCGTCGTGCGGCTGCTCGGCGGGCAGGCTGGCGACGGTACGACGTTGATGACCCCCGCGGGCGATAGCGCGCGCGTCTCGGGTGTTTTCAAGCTGATGGGTCAGCATTTCGAGAAAAGGCCACAGGCCACCGCCGGCGAAACGATCGCGTTCGGCAAGCTCGACAGTGCAAAGACCGGTGACACCTTGTCGTCGGGCAAGCAGCCGCCGGCTGCGCTCATGCAGGTGAAACCTTTTGCGCCGGTGCTCGCCACCGCGGTCCAGGCGAAAGAGCGTAAGGATGACGTGAAGCTCGGTCCCGCATTCACCAAGCTCACCGAAGAAGACCCCTCGCTCACGGTCGTGCACAATGCGGAGAACCACGAGGTTGTCATCTGGGGCCAGGGCGAAATGCATTTGCGCGTCGCCTCGGAAAGGCTCGCCGATCGCTTCCTGGTGCCGGTATCAACGCGGCCGCCCTCGGTCGGTTATCGCGAAACCATTCGCAAGCCGATTACTCAGCGGGGAAGGCACAAGAAACAATCGGGTGGGCACGGGCAGTTCGGTGACGTGGTCCTGGAAATCAAGCCGTTGCCGCGCGGATCCGGCTTCAAATTTGAAGACCGGATCACCGGTGGCGTGGTGCCGCGAAATTACATCCCCGCCGTTGAAGAGGGAGTCACAGACGCCCTCAAGCACGGTCCGCTTGGTTTTCCGGTAGTCGATCTTTCCGTTGCCTTGATCGATGGCTCCTACCACACGGTGGACTCCTCGGATCAGGCGTTCCGGACCGCCGGCCGCGTCGGCATCGTCGAAGGACTGCCGCAGTCCCAACCCGTTTTGCTTGAGCCGATCCATGAAGTCGAGATCGTCTGCCCGAGCGAAGCGACTGCGAAAATGAATGCCATTCTGTCGGGGCGCCGCGGCCAGATATTAGGCTTCGATACCCGCGAAGGCTGGGATGGCTGGGATACGGTGCGCGCGCAGATGCCGGAATCCGAAATAGGTGACCTCATCATCGAAGTGCGTTCGGCGACCGCCGGCGTCGGCTCCTTCATCTTCAAATTCGATCATATGGCGGAGCTCACAGGCCGGACGGCGGATCAGATCATCGCAGCCAGGCGCGCGGCCGAGTAGGCCGCGCTCACACTTGCGTGATGCGAGTGACCATGTCGCGTCACCATTGCGAGCTGGACAAGCCCGAGCGTGCGGGTGGCATGCAAAACGGCGTATTCGAGCGCCGATGTTTCGATAATTTTTCGCGAATTTGGTAAGCCGATAAAAAGCAGCTTTATCGGCAGTTGTTGCCTGTTAACGCTACAGCCGTCGTGATCTCGCAGAATCGGGCGCCGCGCATAAAGGCGCGATTTGCGACGCTTGCGGACCGCTGATGCTGGATGGACTGCGCAATATCTTCGCCCAGACGTTCGTTCCTTACTCCGACCCGAAAGCGACGATTCCGCTCGGGGCGGTGTTGAAGAACGACTGGTTCGAGCTTTGGTACCAGCCAAAGATCGAGCTGAAGACCTTGCGCCTCGTCGGTGCCGAAGCGCTGGCGCGTGCCCGCCACCCGACGCGCGGCATCGTGCCTCCAGCCATGTTTCTGCCGGGTGCGGGCAGCGACGCGATGCACGCGCTGACCGAGCGGGTGATCCTCACCGCGCTCGGCGATTGGGAAGATTTCGCCGAATGCGGCGTGCCGGTTCGACTTTCCGTCAACGTACCGGTCTCGGCCCTGGTCGACCTTCCGATTCCGCGAATGCTGCGTGAAGCTCGTCCAAACGCAGAGAACTGGCCGGGCCTGACGCTGGAAGTCACCGAAGACCAGATCATTCACGATCTGCAACTTGCGAAAGACGTTGCCGACGCGCTGCGAGAACTCAAGTGCGATCTGTCGGTTGACGATTTCGGCGCTGGCTACTCTTCGTTCGTCCGCCTCACGCAATTGCCCTTCAGCGAACTGAAGATTGATCGCGCCTATGTGGCGAACTGCAATCGCGACCAGTTCAATGCCGGTCTGTGCGAAACGATCGTCGAACTCGGCCGCCGTTTCGGTCTGCGAACCGTTGCTGAAGGCGTCGAAACGGCGCACGAAAGCCACAAGTTGCAATCGATCGGCTGCCAGGTCGGGCAGGGTTTTCTGTTCGACAAGCCGATGCCGAAGGCCCAGCTCGTTACCCGCCTGCGAAGCTGTTTGAACGCCCAGGTCGCCTGAGCGCCTTTTCCTCGCCTGGGCGGGTTCGTGCGACATCTTTCCCATAACCGTGACTTGCCAGTGAACGCGGCGCCTCGTACTTCTGGATCGAGGATTCCGGGAGTTTGCGCCATGAACGTCATTCGCCGCCGCGGTTGGGAAATCTCCGACCGTTTTGCCACGCCAGAGCATCTGGCCTTCAGCCGCCGGACCTTGTTGGCCGGTGCGGCCAGCGCGCTCGCATTGGCCCCCAGTGCGGCGAATGCCCAGCGCCTGACCGACGTCGCCAAGCTGCCGGATCCAAGCGCCGAACTTTATCCGGCCAAGCGCAACGAGAAATACGCTCTCGATCGGCCGATCACCGATGAAAAGGTCAACGGCAACTACAATAATTTCTACGAGTTCGGCACCTCGAAAAACGTCACCACTGCCGCGCAGGCGCTCACGATCCGGCCCTGGACGGTGAAGATCGACGGCATGGTGGAAAAGCCGATGGAAGTCGGCATCGATGACCTGATCCGCAAGCTGACGCTGGAAGAGCGAACCTATCGCCACCGCTGCGTCGAAGCCTGGGGCATGGCGATTGCCTGGACAGGATTCCCGTTCGCCAAACTGGTTGAGTTCGCGCGCCCGCTTGGGTCCGCGCAATATGTGCGAATGGAAACGTTCCTGGATCCGAAGATGGCGCCCGGTCAGCGGCAGCCCTGGTATCCGTGGCCCTATGTGGAAGGCGTGACGATGGCGGAAGCCACCAACGAACTCGCTTTCCTCGTCACTGGCGCCTATGGACACCCGCTTGCGCGGCAACACGGCGCGCCCTTGCGGCTAGCTTTGCCGTGGAAATACGGATTCAAGTCGATCAAGTCGATCGTACGTTTCAATTTCACCGACAAACGCCCAAGGGGCATGTGGGAAGCATTGCAACCTTCGGAGTATGGCTTCTGGGCCAACGTCAATCCGCAGGTGCCGCATCCGCGCTGGAGCCAGGCGAGCGAGGAAATCATTGGCACCGGCGAGCGCAGGCCGACGCTCCTGTACAACGGCTACGGCGAATACGTCGCCGATCTCTACAAGGGTCTGGACAGCGAACGCCTCTGGGCGTGACCGACCCCCGTTGTACCGGGCCGACTCGCGAGAGTATTGTACGGGGCATGGAAGCCAGCTCTGGAGTATTTCCATGACCGCCCAACAATCCGGCCTTCAGGATATTCAACGCGCGGCACAGGCCGCGTTGCGCGAGCACTGGGTTCTCTTTCTTGTCGAAGGTGTTGTCCTGCTGGTTTTGGGGGCTACGGCAGTCGTGCTGCCGCCGCTCGCGACGCTGGCGGTCACCATCCTGTTCGGCTGGCTCTTTCTGGTTAGCGGTGTCGTCGGTCTGGTCACGACATACTGGTTGCGGCACGCGCCGGGTTTCTGGTGGTCGCTGGTATCGGCGGTTCTCGCGATCGTGGTCGGTGGTCTGCTGCTGGCCTCACCTCTGACCGGTGCGTTCTCGCTCACGCTGCTTCTGATCGCGTTCTTTATTGTCGAAGGCGCCGCATCGATTATGTTCGCGTTCGATCACAAACGCGAATTGTCCGGCCAGTGGGGCTGGATGCTGGTGAGCGGCATTATTGATCTGGCGCTTGCGCTGATGATCTTCGCCGGGCTGCCGAGCACGGCGGCCTGGGCGCTCGGCCTTTTGGTCGGCATCAATATGATATTCGGCGGCGCGGCCCTGATCGCTATGTCACTTTACGCTCGGAAGGGCGCCGCTTAGCGCTCCGTTTCGCCGGCCTCAACTTCGGCCAGCTTGGTTCGCCAGTCCGCGCGCTTGAGCACGAATGAATAGGCCGCCAGCACCAGCAGGCCGATGCTGAACATCATCAGACCGAGCGAGATCGGCCGGCTGAAGAAGATCAGGTAATTGCCGTTCGACATGATCAGTGACTGACGGAGGCTCTGTTCGAGAATAGGCGCGATCACCAGACCCAGTACAAGCGGGGCGGGATCGAAGTCGAATTTGCGCAGCGCGTAACCGATGACGCCCATGATCAGCATGATCCAGACGTCGACGATCGAGCTGTTCACCTCGTAGACGCCGATGATGCAGAACATGATGATCAGCGGATAAAGATAAGCGTAAGGAATCCGCAGCACCGTCACGAACAGCCCGACCAGCGGCAAATTGAGCACCAGCAGCATGAGGTTGCCGACATACATCGAGGCAACGAAGCCCCAGAATACGTCGGGATGATCATTGACCAGCGTCGGTCCCACCGACACGCCGTGAATCATCAAAGCTCCGATCAGTACTGCGGTGATCGGGCTGGTTGGAATGCCAAGTGCCAGCAACGGCACGAAGGCGCCCGTGGAAGCCGCATTGTTCGCGGTTTCTGGCCCCGCGACACCCGCGACGGCGCCCTTGCCAAATTCTTCGGGATGTCTCGAAACACGTCGCTCGACCGCGTAGGAGAGAAAGCTCGAAATGATATGGGCCGAGCCCGGGATGATGCCGATGATGAACCCCAACAACGTGCCACGTGCGATCGGCATCGCGGCCTCGTTCCATTCTTTGCGGGTCGGCAACAGGTCACGCATGCGCGGACTGATGATGTCTTTCACGGCACCGGCACTTGGCGTCGAAAGAATTTCGCCGAGGCCAAACAGCCCGACTGCGACGGGCACAATCCCGATCCCGTCGCCCAGTTCGGCGAGATCGAAACTGTAGCGGAAGTGGCCCGTCATATTGTCGATGCCGATCATGCCGAGGAGCAGCCCGAGGCAGGCCATCAGCAATGTTCGGATCAGTGAGGACGACGACATGTATGCGAGGAAGATCAGCCCGAGGACGAGCAGGGACGTGTATTCCGGGGGTCCGAAACGGAGCGCAATGGTGGCAAGTGGCGGCGCGACGACCGTGAGCACCAGCACGCCGAACGTTCCGCCGATCCATGAGCCAACCGCCGCGATGCAGAGGGCCGCACCGGCGCGGCCTTTCTTTGCCATGGCGTAACCGTCGATGCAGGTCATCACCGACGATGCTTCGCCCGGGATCCGCATGAGGATCGAGGTGGTGGAGCCGCCATATTGCGAGCCGTAGTAGATGCCCGCGAGCATGATGATCGCCTGCGTCGCGTTCAGGCCGAAGGTCACCGGGAGCAGTATGGAAATGCCGGCGAGGGGGCCAATGCCCGGCAGCACGCCAACGAGGGTACCTACGAGACAGCCGAGAAACGCGTACCACGCATTCGCCGGCGCGAGTGCGACGGAAAAGCCGTGAGCGAGGCTGAGAAGAGTGCTTTCCACCGATGATCCTAAAATCCGAGCGGTCCGGTCTGCAGCGGCGTTTTCAGCGCGTATGTGAACAGCGCGTAAGTGACGCCGACGACACCAACACTATAAACCGCCGCCGGGAGCAGCCGGCGGCGTTCGATGACCACGAGCAGCGCGAAGATCAGCAAAACGTTCGTCGTGAGGAAGCCAAGCCGTTCGAACAGCGCCACGGCTGCCGCCGTTATGGCGACGACCATGCCGGCATGTTTGACGTCGTCCCAGGGCACAGTCGCGAAAGGCCTGCTCTCGCCCCCGCGCAGCGCAAGCACAGCGCCGAAAAAGATCGTCAGGACGGCGACGATCTTGGGCAAGAAACCCGAGCCGGGCATGGATAAACTGCCAGTCGGCAAATCGCCGCTGAGCGCCAGCACCAGCAAGCCGAAGCCGACGAAAAAGGCGCCTGCGACATGATCGGCGCGCAGAGTCATGAGAAGTCCTTGACGGTTAGCAAAAGGCCGAAGCCCTGCGGCAGGGCTCCGACGGCGGCAGATGTCATCCTTGCACGCGGCCGATGGCGTTTATGGCATCTTCCTGGCGTTTGGCGTCGACGGCCCAGAATGCAGCAAACTCCGGCTGGTCCATATACGCCAATTCCTGACCTAGATTTTCGAGCGTGTCGAGGAATTGCTTGCTGTGCGCGGCCTTGTTGAGCCCCTCACGCAAGACGTTGACGATCGGGGTTGGCGTTCCCTTCGGCGCGAAAATACCGACCCAGAAATAGTATTCGAGATCGTAGCCCAGCTCCTTGAAAGTCGGGACATCCGGCAAGGACTTTGTCCGTTTTGCGCTCGATACGGCGAGCGGTTGTACCTTCCCGGCCCGAATATGCGTCAAAGCGATCGACGTTGGCGACATGAAGAAGTTGACATTGCCGCCGAGCACGGCTGTTACCGCGGGGCCTCCGCCATTGGTCGGCAGATGGCGGATCTCCAGATTACCGGCCGATTTTGTAAACAGCACTGTCGGAATGTGCGACGCCCCGTAGAGGCCGGACGAACTGTAAATCAGCTTGTTCGGATTGGCCTTGGCGTCGGCGACGAGATCCTTCAGGGTTTTGTACGGCGCGTCCTTGCTCGCGATCAGCACGATGGGATCAGCGACTATGCGCGCGAGTGGGATGAAATCGGCGTTGGTGAACTTCGGTTGCCGATCGAAGAGCTTGTCGACCGCCGCGAAACCGGAAATCGACACGATGTGGGATAGCAGCGTGTAACCGTCCGGCTTGGCGGTGGCGGCAAATTGTGCCCCGACGGCTCCGGCCGCTCCAGCTTTGTTTTCAAGGATGACCGGTTGCTTGAACACAGCTTCGAGCGCAGCGTCGAGCGGACGCGTGATCGTGTCGCTTACGCCTCCGGGTGGAAACGGGCTGATCATCGTTATGGCGTGCGACGGATAAGCATCTTGCGCGCGCACCGAACCGCTCGCCAGCGTGGCGGCGGATGCGACCGTACCCACAACAAAATCGCGGCGATCCATTTTGCTTCCTCCGCTATTGCCGCCCGGCACACGGACTCGTCTATCCCTGAACGCGCCCGATCGAATTGACAGCGTCGTCGGTTCGCTTGCCGTCGATGTCCCAGAATTTCTGGAAATCAGGACCATCGAGATAAGCGAGCTCCTGGCCCGCATTGTTAAGCGAGGTCTTGAACTGGTCGGAATGCGCCGCCTTTTTGATGGCGTCGCGCAAGGTCAGCACAACCGGTTCGGGCGTTCCCTTCGGTGCGAATATGCCAACCCACAGATAGTATTCGGTGTCGTAGCCGAGCTCCTTGAGAGTCGGGACGTCAGGCAATTCTTTCGAGCGGGTAGCACTGAATACAGCCAACGGCCGCAGCTTGCGGGACTTGATATGCGGAAGCGTCGCGGAAACAGATTGGGTCGTGCACTGCGCGTTGTTGCCGAGAATCGCGGCAATGGCCGGGCCGCCGCCGTTCGTCGGCAGGTGACGCACTTTTACGCCGCCGGCGGCCTTGTCGAGCAACGCAAGCGGCAGATGGGTGGCGCCATAAAGTCCGCCCGAGCTGAACACCAGCGTGTCCGGGCGCTTTTTGACGTCCTCGATGAATTCCTTGGCGGTTTGGTAAGGCTGCTGGTCGTTGACCAGAAGAACAACCGGATCGGCGACGATGCGCGCCAGAGGGATGAAATCGGCACGCGAGGTCTTCACCGGGCGCCCGAACAGTTTGTCGACTTCCGCGTAACCGGAAATGCCGGTGTTGTGCGAGAGCAATGTGTAGCCATCGGGCTTGGCGCTGGCGACAACTTGCGCGCCCACCTGACCGGCGGCGCCAGCTTTCGTCTCGACGATGACTGGCTGCTTCAGGATGGGCTCCATCATGCTCGCAAGCGGGCGGGTCACGATGTCGTTGATGCCCCCGGGTGGAAACGCATTGACGATCGTGATCGCATGCGAAGGGAAGCTCTCCTGCGCGAACACAGGGCCGGCCACCACAAAGGTGGTTGTGCCGACAACGAAGCTACGGCGGTCCATTATATTCCTCCGGACTCTGGCAAACGGGGCGATACCCGGGCCTGCTAACCCTGAACCCGGCCGATCGCGTGCACAGCCGCTTCGACCCGCTTGGCGTCCTCGTCCCAGAATTTCGCAAATGCCGCCTGGTCGAGATAGGCGACTTCGTCGCCGATATTGGCGATGGCGGTCTTGAATGGTTCGCTCGCGACCGCTTGCCGGACTGCGTCGCCTACCACTTTGACGGCGGTCGCCGGTGTGTTTTTTGGTGCAAAAACACCAACCCACAGCGAAAATTCGACGTCGTAGCCTAGCTCCTTCAACGTCGGCACGTCGGGCAGAGACGCCGCGCGTTGTGGGCTGAAGCAGGCGAGCGCGCGCAACTTGCCGGCCTTGATCTGGCCGCTCGCGGCCGCGATCGAAGACGCCAGCACTTGGGCGTTGTTGCCAAGAAGCGCGGTGAGGGCGGGACCGCCGCCGTTCGTCGGCAGGTGCTTCATCTGAATGCCGGCGGCCTTCATGAAAAGAGCGGCCGGCAGGTGCAGCGCGCCGTAGAGTCCGGACGAACTGAAGATGAGCTTGTCCGGATCTTTCTTGGCATCGTCGACCAGCTCCTTGACCGACTTGTAGGGTGTCTGGTCGTTGACGACGAGAACCATGGGCCCTGAGGTGAGCCGCGCAATCGGGATAAAATCGGCGCGCGTGAATTTGGGCTGGCGATCGAACAATTTGTCGACTTCAGCGAAGCCCGAGATCGACACGATGTGAATGAGCAGCGTGTATCCGTCGGGCTTGGCTGTAGCAGCGACCTGGCCGCCAACCTGTCCAGCCGCGCCGGCTTTTGTTTCGATGATGCAAGGCTGCTTCAGGATCGGTTCAAGCATGGCCGCCAGTGGCCGGCCGACGACGTCGGCGGCGCCGCCTGGCGGGAAGGGATTGATGAAGGTTATGGCGTGAGACGGATAAGGATCTTCAGCAAAAGCGGGGCGCAGGGTGAAGGCCGCGGCCGTCGCGGCGCTCCCGGCAACAAATCGGCGTCTGTCCACGTGAATCCTCCCTGGAAACGCTTGTTTTTGCCGAGGTTTTTACCTCGGCCTTTGTTGGGCCGGATGCTATCGCCCGGTGCGGTGGGCAATCAAGCGTCAATGATCGCAATTGCCCTTGTCCAGCCGGCGGAACCGCCACGCACCTTTACTGGAAAGCAGCTAACGGTGAAGCCTTTGGACGGCAGCGTTTCGAGATTGTGCAGCTTTTCAATGTGGCAATAGCCGATCTCGCGCCCAGCGCGGTGCCCCTCCCAGATCAACGATGCATCTCGCGTCTCGGCATATTTTTTCATCGTGTGGATGAACGGCGCGTCCCAGCTCCAACCGTCTGTGCCCGTCACCCGTACGCCGCGTTCCAGCAGGTATAGCGTCGCCTCGCGTCCCATGCCGCAACCCTTGGAGACATAATCAGGGCGACCGTAGGCAGTGCCGGCGCTCGTGTTCACAACGACAATCTCGAGCGGTGAAAGTGTGTGGCCAATGCGCTTGAGTTCGGCTTCGACATCCTTTGCGGTTGCGACATAGCCGTCGGGAAAATGTCGGAAGTCGAGCTTCACTCCCGGTTGGAAACACCAATCGAGCGGCACCTCATCAATCGTGATTGCGCGCTTGCCGTGGTCCATCGTCGAGGCGAAATGCCAGGGCGCATCGAGATGGGTCGTACAATGCGTGGTCAGGCGAATCCATTCGATACCCCAACCTTCCCCGTCGGGAAGCTCTTCTTTTTTCATGCCGGGAAAAAATTTGAGAATGTCACCGGCAGTGGTTTGGTGATCGAGATATTCGATCTTCGGCCCATAGCCCGGCGGATCGGCTGCCACGTCGTTTTCGAGCGGCACGGAAATGTCGATGAGCTTGCGTGGCATTTGCTTGGACTCCGTTTGGCCCCCGTCATGCCCGACCTTGTGCCGGGCATCCATGTCTTTACTGTCTTATCATTCAAGACGGGACAAGCCCGACCATGACGACGAGGAGAGTTCAATGCCCGCTTACTGGGTTGCGCGTTCGAAGATCAACGACCCTGTCGAATACAAGAAATACACCGATCTGGTTCCTGCCATTATCGCGAAGTTCGGCGGCAAGGTTCTGGCGCGAGGTGGCCGTTTCGAGATCATGGAGGGGCCGGACAAATTCCAGCGTTTCATCGTAATTGAATTTCCCACCCTCGCGCAGGGCGTCGCCTGCTTCAGATCGCCGGAATACGATGCCGCTGCCGCCTTCCGCCGCACTGGTGCCGGCGAGGTCGAAACCATCATGGTCGAGGGCGTCTGATGGCCGGTCGCACGGCACTGGTGTGTGCAGATCGGTTGGGCTAGAGATTTTCAAAATCATAATTCGTTCGGGAGGCTAGCCATGTTTCAAAATCTGAAAACGACAGCATTTGCTGGCCTGATCGGGGCGGTCGCCGCATTTGGCGCGATCGCGCCGGTGGCGGCGCAGGACAAGCAACCGATCAAGATCGGTTTTGGCATTGCGGAAACCGGTCCGCTCGGGCCGAACGGCAAATCCGCGCTGATCGCGATGGAAATATGGGTCGAGGAAACCAACGCCAAAGGCGGTCTTCTGGGACGACCGGTACAGCTCGTTCACTATGACGACCAGAGCAACCCGTCTACGGTGCCTGGCATCTACAGCAAGCTGCTCGATATCGACAAAGTCGACGTTATCGTTGGCGGCTACGGCACCAATATGCTGGCGCCGGCGATGCCGGTGGTCGTGCAGCGCAAGAAAGTGTTTCTCGGTCTGTATGGTCTCGGCGTGAACTCGGATTTCAATTACGACCGATACTTCGCCATGATCCCCTCGGGGCCGGAGCCGAAGACATCCTTCACCAAAGGCTTCTTCGATACGGCGATGGCGCAGAATCCCAAGCCGACAACGGTGGCAATCGTGGCCGCCGACGCGGAGTTCTCCAAGAACGCATCAGACGGCGCGCGCGAGAATGCGCAAAAAGCGGGTTTGAAGATCGTCTACGACAAGAGCTATCCGCCCTCCACGACCGACTTCGCGCCGATCGTCCGGGCAATTCAGGCCACCAATGCCGATCTCGTGGTGATCTGTTCTTATCCGCTCGACTCAGTGGGAATGGTTCTTGCCGCGAACGAAGCCAAGCTCAATCCGAAGATGATTGGCGGCGCCATGGTCGGGCTGCAGTCAACCGTGTTCAAGACCAAGCTCGGCCCTGCGCTCAACGGCTATATGAACTATGACTTCTGGCTTCCGGCAAAATCTCTGATGTTCGAGGGTACGGAAAATTTCCTCAAGAAGTATCAGGATCGAGCTGCGAAGGCGGGCGTGGATCCGCTCGGCTACTACATGGCGCCGTTCAGCTACGCCTATCTCGATGTGATCGGGCAGGCGATAGCGGCGACCAAAAGCGTCGACGATGCCAAGCTTGCCGATCATCTGCGCACGAACACGTTCAAGACCATCGTCGGTGACATATCGTTCGGCAAGAACGGCGAATGGGCGAAGTCACGGATCTTTCAGGCGCAATTCCGCGGGATCAAGGGCAATGGCGTCGATCAGTTCAAGAATGTGGACACCCTGGCCATCATCACGCCGGTCGAATACAAGTCGGCTGACGTGATCTATCCATTCGAGAAGGCGAGGCAGTAAGCCCTCCCACTTCTGCCCACGGTCTGGCGTTAATGTGCGGCACCGCAAAAATTGCTTTGGTGTGCGCGTTTTAAAGGCAACCGTCGGCCATTGGTCTAAACTTTCGGGACTTTCTGCCGCGCCCGGTGGACCATTGCATCGGGCGCTGTCATTATCGGTAATCGAAAATAAAACGAGGTTTATGGGAGGAGAAAATATGCTGCAAAACCTCAAGTCACGGACATTGGCGTTATTCGCCGGAACGGCTCTTGCCGTCGCGGCTGGCGCCATGTTCGCAGGTGGCGCAACGGCGCAAAACAAGGAGCCGATCAAGATCGGCTTCGGCATGGCGCAGACCGGTCCGCTCGCCGCAAACGGCAAGCAGGCGCTGCTGGGCATGAAAATCTGGGAAGAAGAAATAAACGCCAAAGGTGGATTGCTCGGACGCCCGGTCAAGCTGGTTTACTACGATGACCAGAGCAATCCCTCGACGGTGCCCGGCATCTACACCAAGCTGCTCGACGTCGACAAAGTCGATCTCGTGGTCGGCGGCTACGCTACCAACATGGTCGCGCCAGCCTTGCCGGTGGTCATGCAGAAGGGCAAGACCTTCGTCAGCCTGTTTGCACTCGATGTGAACCACGAGTTCAAATATCCGAAATACTTCTCGGTGCTGCCAACGGGCCCGCAGACCAAGCCGTCCTTCACCGAAGGCGTCTTCCAGGTCGCCCAACAGCAGAATCCAAAGCCCTCGACTGTCGCGCTGGTGGTCGAGGATGCCGAGTTCTCCAACAACGCCTGCGACGGCGCGCGCGAGAACGCAAAAAAGTTCAATGTGAAGATCGTCTATGACCGGAAGTATCCGCCGGCCACGACGGACTACACGCCCATCATCCGTGCGGTCCAGGCGGCCAATCCGGATATCGTGATTGTCTGCTCTTATCCGCTCGGTTCGGTCGGTATCGTGCAGGCGGTTCGCGAACTGAACTACAAGCCGAAGATCATCGGCGGCGCGATGGTCGGCTTGCAGGCGACTGTCTTCAAGCAAAAGCTTGGATCCAAGCTCAACGGCATCATCAACTATGAGACATGGGTGCCGACCGATAAGGCGATGAAACCCGCCGCGGAGTTCTTCAAGAAATACCAGGCGAAGGCGGGCGCGGAAGGCGTCGATCCGATCGGCTACTATCTCGGCGGATGGGGCTACGCTTACATCAATCTTCTTGGTGAAGCGATTGCCGGGGCCAAGAGCCTCGACGACAACAAGATCGCCGATTACCTGCGCAAGAACACTCACAAGACCATCATGGGCGATTGGTCCTACGGTCCTGGTGGCGAGTGGACCAAGTCCGGCATGATGCAGGTGCAGTACCATGACATCAAGGAAGGCGCCGGCCTCGATACCTGGAAGGGTATGAGCTATCAGACGGTGCTCACGCCTACCGATCAAAAGACCGGCAACGTGATCTTTCCGTACGAAAAAGCCGCACAGTAGTTCTCGTTGAAATGAGAACGGCGCGGGAAAAATCCCGCGCCGTTTTATTTTTGCCTCGCCGTTTTCTTACATGCCCATGTAGAGCTTGCGCACCAGGTCGTTGTTGTTCAGTTCATCGGCTGAGCGGCCTTCGAAAGCGATCTTGCCGTGCACGATGACGTAACCACGGTCGGCGATGCGAATGGCCTGCGTGAAATTCTGCTCGGCCATCAGCACCGTGAGCTGGTAGTGATCTTTGAGCAGCTTGATGGCGTCGATCGTGCGCGCAACAAGTTGCGGCGCCAGCCCGACCGACGGCTCGTCCACCAGAAGAATACGCGGCTTCAGCATCAGTGCGCGCGCAAGCGCCAGCATCTGCTGCTCACCGCCGCTCATCGAGCCTGCGAGCTGACGGCGGCGTTCGGCGAGGCGGGGAAAAGACTCGAAGCAGAAATCCATATTGGATTTGATATCTGGCCGGGCCTTGGGCCGGAATGCGCCCAACAGCAGGTTTTCCTCGACGGTCAGCTTGGGAAACAGTCGACGCCCTTCGGGCACCAGCGCGATTCCGAGATCCACGATCTGCTCGGTGGTCCGGCCGACAAGTTCGTGCTTTTCGCCGTCGATTTCCGCGATGATGCTTCCGTCTTTTGGACGTACGATACCCATCACGCACTTCATCAGCGTACTTTTGCCGTTGCCATTGGTGCCGAGTAGGGCGACTGTTTCTCCCGACTTGACTGCGATCGAAACGTCTTCGATGACGCGGACCGCGCCGTAGGCGGCGTGGACGCCTTGAATGGTCAGGCTACTGGCCAAGATATGCCCTCACGACCTCGGGATTCCTGACGACGTCTTCCGGTTTGCCGTCGGCGATCTTCTTGCCGCTGACCAGCACGACAAGTCGCTGCGAGAAGCTCATCACCGCACTCATGATGTGCTCGATCAAAATGATCGTGATTCCACGCTCATTGAGCTGCTTCAGAAGGGTGAGGATGTCCTCGATTTCAGAGTGCGAGAGGCCGGCCATCGATTCGTCGGCAATCAGCAGTTTGGGCTCGGCGGCGACGGCTCGCGCGAGCTCGAGTTTGCGCATTTCGACCTGCGTCAGATCGCGCGGCATATGACGCGCTTTGTGATCGAGCCCGACCAGCCGCAGAAGTTCGACGCAGCGAGCGTCAATGCTGTCGCCGTGCAGCGGACCGGAGCGCTTGTGCACCGTGTACAGCATCGGCACGCGCAGGTTATCGGCGAGGTTTAGGCTCACGAACGGGCGGGGGAGCTGGAAGCTCCGCGCCAACCCGCGATGCGTGCGTTGATGGGCAGCCAGTCCGTCCACGGCATGGCCGTCGAAATGTACGCTGCCCTGTTCGTTCTGCAGGGCACCGCAGATGCAGTTGACCAAGGTGCTTTTGCCCGAACCATTCGGGCCGATCAGCCCGAGACGTTCGCCCGGCTGCACTTCAAGCTCGATGCCATCGAGCGCGACAAAGCCTCCGAAGCGCTTGCTGATATTGCTGACGTGCAGCAGCGGGCTCACTTGCCGTCCCTCCGCGCGCGAAAGTGATCGTGGATCAGACCGACAAGACCGTTGGGCGCAATCACGACGAATGCGACCAGCAAGAGGCCGACAATCAGCAGGTTCACGGCTGAAGAAATCGTAACCGTAGCGATCTGTTGCAGCGAGCCGAGCAGAATGGCCCCGATCACAGGGCCGACCCAGCTCGTCGTTCCGCCGATGATCGGCATGGCGATGGAGTTGACTCCGTATTCAAGCCCGAAGGCCGAAGCCGGCTGCAGATAGCCGATGTAGTACGGGAATGGCGCGCCCGCCATGCCCATCAACGCACCGGAGATCGTCGTAGCGATCAATTTGAGCCGCAAAGTCGGCACGCCGGAAGCTTCCGCCGCCAGTTCGTCGTCGCGGATGGTGGCAAAGCCGAAGCCGAGCTGCGTGCGTGCGATCGTGCGCGAGATGACGATCGAGAGAATTGCAACTGCCATCATGAGAAGGAACAGATATTCGATGTATTCGATCGTGTAACCACCGATGTCGACCGTGTCCGCCCGTACGATATAGGCACCGCGCGAACCGCCGACGTAGGACCAGTTGACCACCAGCGTCTGCAGGACGACGGCCATCGCGAGCGTCGCGATAGCGAAGAAGGCCCCGCGTAACCGCAACGTCAGGTAACCCATGCCGAACCCGACAATGCCTGACACCACCGCACCGAGAATGATCAGGATCGGAATCGGCAGCGGGTTGAACTTGTAGAAAAACACGGTCGAGTAGGCACCAAGCGCGAAGAACGCGGCCGAGCCGAAATTCACGTATCCGCAGTAGCCACCAAGGATGTTCCAGGCTGACGACAGAACGATGAATTGCAGGATCGTGTAGCCGGCGAAGAACAGATAGCCGATGCCGAGCAGGTGGCCAAACACGTAGACCACCAGGCCAACCAGCACGCAGATCAATGTGAAGCGTGTTGTGCTCACGGCTTATCGTCCGAACAATCCCGCCGGCCGGAAGGCGAGCGTGAGTAAGAGGAATCCGAATGAGACCGCCGGCGCCCAGGAAGGGCCGTAGAAGGTCGAAGTTATGCTTTCCATAACACCCAGCAACATCGCTGCGACCAGTGTGCCGGGGAGACTGCCCAGCCCGCCAAGGACGCAAATGGCAAAGACCCGGCCGATATATTCGCGTCCGACCGAAGGCTCCACGGGCTGAATGATGATCAAAAGTGCACCGGCAATAGACGCCGTCGCAATCGAGATGCCAAATGCAATGCGTTTGATACGGATCGGATCGGCGGCCATCAATTGCAGCGCAAGCTGATCCTGCGAGACAGCCATGATGGCGCGTCCGGTGAACGTGCGCGTCACGAACAGATGCAGCAGGCCGAACAGAACAAGCGCGGTGATGCAGGGGACGAGCATGCGCAACGGGAAGTCGACAAAGCCCAGGTGCAGGCTCGGTCCGATGTAACTCGCTTCGACGTAGCGATAGTCGACGCCGAAGACGAGGATGAGCACCACCTCGGTCACGAACAGCAGGCCGAAGAAAAAGGCGAGCCCGCGCAGAGATTCCTGGCCCCGCTTTTCAAATGACAGGTAATAAACCTGATAGATGAAAGTGCCGAGCAGATAGAACATCGGCAGCATCACGATGCTGACGACTATGGGATCGATCCCGAGCTCGATATTGACGATGTAGGCGATGTAGGACCCAAGGATGATGAACGCCGGATGCGCGATGTTTACAATGTCGAGCATGCCGAAGGAGATCGAAACGCCGGCGGTGACGGCGGCGTAAAATCCGCCGAGCAAAAGCCCCGCGACGATCGCGTTCAACAGCAGATCGAAGGAAATATCCATACGCGATTAAAACCGGCTCGCCGCCGCGGAGCATTGCCAGACAGTTCGCCCGAAAATGCGCGGTCACGATCAGCTATCGAATTGCCGGCGTTACTCCCCTCTGAAGCTTTGCGTTTTTGTTATCCCACAGCAGCCGCCCTGCTGCCACGAATTTTGCGGCAGTGTGCAGGAAGGCCCGTGGTTTGGCTAGCCTATTGAACGATCAGCTGAACCTTTGCAAGCGCGACAAATAAAACGCCCGCGGTGGGCTGCTGCCTACCGGCGGGCGTAATAGAAATCGCGGACTTCAGGCGGCGGCGGATTGGGGCCGAACGCCCGCGGGCAAGGACATCGGTTTGTTCGCGCTGTCTTTGAACTCGACCGTCATGAAAACCATTTCGCGATCGCCGAGATTTTCGAGATCATGAACTTTGAATTCGTTTTTTCCGTAGGTCTCGTGTCGCGTTTCGCCCGGCTGGTAGGTGTATTCGACCGTAGTGCCATCGTGTACATGCTGGCGCCCGCGCCCGCCGGACACTGAGGTCCAGAAATAATCAAGGACGTGGCGGTGGAAACCGATGCGCTCGCCGGGTGCGAGACGGATGATCCATACGCGGGTGCGTTCGTTTTCCGACAGCAGCGTCGATCCGACGCACGGGTTCGGATTCTTGCTCTCACGCTCGAATTCGGCGGCAATGTCTGCCGGCCACTGCGTCTTGTCCTTCTTCTCCGCTTGCTTGTCGAGCATGGTCAGTGCCATGGGGATTCCTCCAAAGCTGTCGACTTTCATATATACAATAAATGGGTAAACGGAAAGATCGAGGCTGGACAGTTGGCCGGGGCCCACGGGAAGCGCGCAATAGTCATCGGCGGATCGATGAGCGGCCTGCTCAGCGGGCTTTTGCTGCGCCGGGCCGGGTGGAACGTCGACATTTTCGAGCGGGTGGAGAGCCAACTGTCGGGGCGCGGCGCGGGCATCGTGGCGCAGTACGAACTGATCGAACGGTTGCGCGCTCTTGGTCTTGCTACTGACGACCTAGGCGTGCACGTCACGACGCGCAAAATCATCGACGCGCAGGGCCAACTGACGCATGAAATCGAATGCCCGCAGGTACTGACGGCCTGGGAGCGCGTGTATCGCCTGCTGCGCGATGCCTTTCCACCGGAGCACTATCATCGCGGGCGCGGCCTGTCCCGATTCACTCAGGATGCGGATTCGGTGCAGGCGCATTTTTCCGATGGAGAAATTGTGCAGGCCGAGTTGCTTGTCGGCGCGGATGGCATCCGCTCGACGGTGCGCCAGCAGGGCCTGCCGAACGTGGCGCCTCGTTACGCCGGCTACAGCGCCTGGCGCGCACTGATCCCCGAACGGGTGTTTCCGGCAGATGTGCACAACGAACTATTTGAATACATGTCATTCGGTCTTCCGCCGGGCGAACAATTTCTCGGCTATCCGGTGGCGGGGCCCGACAATGATCTGCGTCCAGGTTATCGCCGCTACAACGTCATCTGGTACAGACCCGCCGACGAGGCGACCAAACTCCAGTGGCTGCTGACCGACGAGCGGGGGGTGACGCACGCAATATCGATACCGCCGCCCTTGATCCGCCGTGAGGCGATCGCCGAGATGCGCGCCGACGCCGAGCGTCTGGTCGCCCCGCAGTTCCGGCAGGTCGTGCGGCTCATCGAAGAACTGATCCTGCAGCCGATCTACGATCTGGAATCGCCGCGCATGGCTTTCGGCCGCGTTGCGATCGTGGGCGATGCGGCCTTTGTCGCAAGGCCGCACGTGGCCGCCGGTGTTTCGAAGGCTGCCGACGATGCGGCCGCACTGGCCGGAGCGCTTCAGGAAGAGGAGGACGTCGAGACCGCGCTCAGGCGCTACCAGGCGATGCGATTTTCACAGAACTGCCGCATCATCGAGCGCGCGCGCCACCTCGGTGCCTATTTGCAGGCGACCCGCACCAAGGAAGAGCAGGCGCGTGCCGGCCGGCATAGCACCGACGCGGCCGTCATTGCCGAGACGGCCGTGCTGGACTTTCTGTACGTTTAGGGCGTTCACATCCCCAGCATCTTTTTCGCGTTGCCGCCGACGAGCGCGGCACGCGTTTTTTCGTCAAAGCTGTCGACCGAGGCGACGTGGCCGATCGGATCGTGTTCCAGCATGTCGAAGGGATAGTCTGTCCCCATGATGACGTGGTCGAGCCCGAAGGTATCGACCAACGCTTTCAGTTGTCCTGGCGTGAATACGACAGTGTCGACATAGACCTTCTTCAGATAGCTGGTTGGCGGTTTGGGCAGGTTGGCGTGAGTGTCGGAACGTGCGCCCCAGGCATGGTCGATACGCCCGGAATAGGCGCCGAGATAGCCGCCGCCGTGCATGGCAAAGATCTTCAGATTGGGGTGGCGCTCAAGCACGCCATCGAAAATCAGGTAGTGCAAAGCGAGCGTCGTCTCGAACGGATTGCCGATGACGTTGTTGAAGTAGAAACGCGAGAGACGCTGCCCCTCGGTGAACCCGTTCGGGTGGATGATAACCAGCGCGCCCAGTTCCTCGGCTTTCTTCCAGAACGGTGCAAAGGCGGGATCGGATAATTCCTTGCCCGCCACGTTGGTGAGAATCTCGACGCCCTTGAACCCGAGCGTCTTCATGCAATGCTCGAGCTCTTTCGCCGCCTCGTTGCCGTCCTGCATCGGCACGGTGCCGCACGGAATGAAGCGATCCTTGTGGCGCGAGACAAATTCGGCGACGCCCTCGTTGATCATGCGCGCTGCCGGCACCGCATATTCGAGCGCGACCGTGTGATAGCACTGCGGGGGCGGCGGCATCACCAGCTGCACGTCGATGCCCATCTTGTCCATGATGGCAAAGCGCTCGTCATAGCCGGTCATGCAGCCGCGGATGTCCGCTTCCTGTTTGGCGTTGATGGCCTTGGTTTCCGCGGATGAAAAATGCGCGAGCGGAATGGTGCTGATATCGAGATGCGGTTTGATGAATTCGCCGGCACGCGGCACGGCAATATGCGTGTGAGCGTCGATGGTGGTGCTCTTCGGCCGCACGTCACGTCCCGGCTTGCCATGTTTGCGTGCCGCGGTGTCCGCGTATTTGTTCCAGATGTCAGCCATTTCCAACCTTTCGTTAGTCTTCGCCCGTGAGTGCGGGTGATCCAGTAACCCGGGTGTTTATGTTTTTCAACGCGTCGTTCTCAGAAGACCCCGAGATGCTGACGCAAATCGACGCCGTCCTTTTCGAGTTTTGCGGGAGTCGAGACGACGGCGACCCGCCCGGTATTGAGGATGACGATGTCGTCGGCGACGTCGAACACCAGCTTCGGGTTCTGCTCGACCAGCACGATCGACAAGCCGCTTTCCTTCAATTTGCGGATCGTCGCCATCACCTCGGCAACGATCTGCGGGGCCAGTCCTTCCGACGGTTCGTCCATCAGCAGCACGCGCGGATTGCCCATCAGCGCGCGCCCGATCGCGAGCATTTGCTGTTCGCCGCCGGACAGATGTGCGGCGATCTGGTTGCGGCGCTCGGCGAGGCGCGGGAACATTCCGAATACGGTGTCGACGGTCCAGGGTGCATGCTTGCTGCCCGGGTCCGGCTTGCGGGCAGCAACCACCAGATTTTCCCGCACCGTCAGGCTTTTGAAGATGCGGCGCCCCTGCGGCACCAGCGCGACGCCTCGCGCGGCGATCATTTCGGGCGATTTACCGCCGACGGATTCGCCGAAAACCATGACCTCACCGCGCCGGGGCGGCAGCAGGCCCATCGTCACATTCATGCAGGTCGATTTTCCGGCGCCGTTGCGCCCGAGCAGGCCGAGCATGCGCGCCTCGCCGAGCTCGAACGACACATCGCCAAGCACGTGGCTGTCGCCGTAGAAGGCATCGATATGGCTGAGGCTGAGCGCGCTAGTGGCCAAGGTACACCTCGCGTGTACGCGGATCGGCGACGACCTCAGCCCGATTGCCCTCGACGATGACCTCGCCGAAATGCAACAGCGTAATATGTTCGGCGAATTCCAGCGCCACATCCATATTATGTTCGATCATCACGATGGTGACATCGCGTGGGATGGCGAGCAGCAGCTGGTGCACATCGCGCCGCTCGTCAATCGACAAGCCGGCAAAGGGCTCGTCAAGCAGAAGCACTTTCGGGTTCTGCGTCAGCGCCATCGCAATCTCGACGCGGCGACGCTCGCCGTAAGACGTCTGCGCTAGTGGCCGGTTGGCGATGTGCCCGAGACCGACCCGCTCCAAAGCCTTTTGAGCGTTTTCGACGAAATGGCCCTGCCGTCTGAGGTCGATCAGCGGATTCCACCGCGAGGGCGACAGGCCAAGCAGCGCGAGCGTCACGTTGTGAATGATGGTGTCCCGCGCGAACAAGGTGATGATCTGATAGGTACGCGCCATGCCGAGGTGAGCGCGGCGTCGGCTTGGTACGTGCGTGATGTCCTGACCGAAGAGCTCGATCGATCCGGAATCGGGGGTGAGTTCGCCGGTGATCAGGTTGAACAGAGTTGTTTTGCCCGCGCCATTGGGGCCAATGATCAACCTTCGCTCTCCGGGTTCGACGTTCAGATCGACGTCGGTCGTGACGTGCAGGCCGCCGAATGACTTGCAAAGTCTCTTGATGGTGAGCGCGCTCATGACTTTGCCTCGGCGCCGCCGGAAACCACAGGTGCCGTGCGCTCACGCTTTCGCCATGCCAGCCGCCAGAGGCGCACACTGCCGGGCACAAGTCCTTCGGGCATCAGGATGACAATGGCGACGAAAATAGCGCCGAGCAGGAAATTCCATCGCTCGATGAAACCGCTCACCACCGTTTTGACCACGACCACCAGCCCTGCGCCGAAGATCGGCCCTAGCAGTGTGCCGGCTCCGCCGGAGATCACCATCAGCAATACTTCGGCTGAGGAGGTGAGGGCCAGCGTCTGCGGACTGATGAATTGCGTGTAATAGACGAACAGAATTGCGGAAACCGCGGTGAGCAATCCTGAGAACAGGCACGCGATAAAGCGGATGCCCCAGACGTGGTAGCCAAGCGCATTCATTCGGCGTGGCTGATCGCGCGTGCCTTTCAAGGCTGCGCCGAGGGGCGAGCGCACGAAAATTGATATCGCGGCAATCGACAGCAGGAAGACTACGAGGGTGGCGTAGTAAAATGCATTCGCGTCTGACAGTGAATATCCGAAGGGCGCGGGGCGCGTCTGCACGCTCAGCCCATTGTCGCCACCAGTCAGGCTGATCCAGCGGTAAGCAAGGCCCCAGAGGATTTCACCCAGCGCTAGCGTGATCATGATGAAACCGATTCCCGTCGAGCGCAGCGACAGGGCTGCGAAGATCGCCATCGCGATCACGCTGACGATGAGGGCAACGAGAATCGCAGTCGGATGGCCATAGCCGAGCTGCAGCATGTAGCCGGTTGCGTAGGCAGTGACGCCGAAGAGGCCGGCGTGGCCAAGCGAAACCAGTCCCGCGTAGCCGACGAGCACGTTCAGCCCGAGCGCAAAGACTGCGTAGAACAGGATCTGGCTGGCGACGTTGACGTAGTAGACCCCGCTCATCCAATACGGCAGCGTCGCGAGCGCCACGAGAGCAACACCGAGAGCGAAGTAGCGTCCGCTCATGGGACATGCCTGCCGAAAAGACCCTGCGGCCGCAGCAGCAAGACGAGCAGCATCGGAAGGAAGAGAACGAAATACGCAAGCTCGGGCAGGAGGGCCTGGCCGAAATTGTAGATGAAGCCCACGATGATGCTGCCGACAAAGGAGCCAAGCAGACTGCCGGTACCGCCGAGAATGACCACGACCAGCGCCAGTGGCAGCATGTCCTGGTCGAGCCCGGGATAGACCGAGAGGATCGGCCCGCCGATGATCCCTGCGAACGCAGCAAGACCCGCGCCGAGCGCGAAGACGATTGTGAACAGTTGTGAGACGCGGATGCCGACGACGCGCGCCATGTCGGGGTCGTCCACCCCGGCGCGGATCATGGCGCCGAGCCGGGTGCGTTCAAGAAGAAGCCAAAGGGCGACCGCGACAATCGCGGCGATGACGATGATGGCCAGCCGATAGTTCGGGAAATACAAGAACGCCGAATCGCGCGAAACCGGCCAGTTCCGGAGGTGTCGCGACCGAAAGCGGATCACCGCCCCAGACGATGAGGCAAAGATCCGCCGCCATGAAGGAGAGGCCCAGCGTCACCAGCACCTGCGCCAGCTGGTCACCCGGCAGGCGACGCAGCAGCAAGCGTTCGGCCAATGCGCCGAGGAACGCGACGGTGAGCGTTGCAAGCACGGCGGCCAGCCAGAAATTCAATTTCACGCCGAACATGCCGATGACGAAGGTCGCGCCGATATAGGCGCCGAGCATGAACAGCGAGCCGTGCGTCAGGTTCGGGATACGCATCAGCCCAAAGATGAGGGAGAAGCCCGCCGACAGCAGGAACAGCAGACCGCCGAAGGTAATGCTGTTGGCCGTCAGCACCAGCCAAAAACTCATTCCGCAATTTCCCGCGCTCGACGAGTTAAATAGTCCGCGGGCGCCTCGCGGCGCCCGCGGCTGCCGGCAATTACGACTTGAGCGGTGGATAGTTTCGCGAATAGACCGGTTGCTCGAGGAATTTCTTTTCGTCGTAAGTCCAGAACTGACTTACATTTTTATAGGTCTTCACGGTTCTGTTGACGAGTTTCCCGTTCGCCTTCTCGAGATGACGGACGTAGAAGTCCCCGATCACGTTGCCGTAGTTGTCGAACTTGATCTGACCGCGCGGCGTGTCGGTGAGGGCGACTGATCTGAGCGCCTTCATCAGTTCGGCCTTGTCGTCCGACTTGCCGCCTGTCTTCTGCAGGCCAGCCTCGATGACCATGCCGTTGACGTAAAGGCCGGCGCAATAGAAACCAGGATCGACGCCATAGTCTTTGTTCATGGCGGCAACGAAACGCTTGTTGGTGTCGGTCTCGAGGTCGAGCGTATAGGGGCAGCAGCTATAGAGGCCGACCGCCTCGTCGCCGAACGAGCGCAGGAGCGCGTCGTCGCCGCCGGTTTCGCCGGCCACAACGGGAAATTTCAGGCCGGCTGCGGCGTATTGCTTCAGGAAGCGCAGCGGGTTCGATCCCGCAAATCCCTGGCACACGCCATCGCAATCCTGGATCTGCGCCAGATAGGGCGTGTAGTCAGGCGTCACAATCGGAGGCCACAGCTTGTTGAGAATCCGGCCGCCGGCTTCCTCGAAGGTCTGCTGGAAGCCGCCCATCTGCTCGTAGCCGAAGGCAAAGTCTTCGGAGACGGTGATCATGCGCTTGAGTTTCAATTCCTTGGCGGCGAAATCCGCCATTGGATGCATGGCCTGAGAAGAAGTTGCCGATGCGCGCAGGAAATACGGGTTCGGGCGGCGTTGCGTCATGTCCTCGGCGGCCGCGAGGCTCATGGTGGGCGTCTTCTGCTGCGCGATGTAGTCGGTGATGGCGAGCAACTCGAAGGCCGCCAAGGGTCCGACGATTGTGTCGACTTTGTCGCGCTCGATCAGTTCCTGCGCCTTGGTCTTGGTGCCCGCGGGGTTGCCGCCGGTATCCGCAGAGATGAATTCGACCTTGCGGCCCGCGAACGTGTAGTTCTTCTCTTTCAGGTACGTAACGATGCCCTGTTCCATCTGGATGCCGCCCTGGGCGAGCGGGCCGGTCTTGACCGTCAGCAGACCCAGCTTGAACGGCGCAGCCTGCGCGATGGCCGGCATCGGGAAATTGAACGCGGCCGCGGCGGCACCCGCCGCCGTTCCCGCCATGAATTTACGACGCGTGACTTTGCGAGACATTGAATTCCTCCCATTATGATTGGCCTTGCCGACCCATGTCATCGGTCGATTGGCCTTATTTGCAGCTAGGCGATGTCAGTCGGGGCTTGCCACGCCCCATGGCACACCAAGTTGCAGCCATCATCTTCAAGCCGTTCCGTGAAGTAAAGCCCGTGGGCAATGTGTCGTCGCCGCCGAAGTGGGCAGGCAATTCGGCGGGGCGGGTGCGCTATATGCCGAGATAACTGGACTTAATCTCTTCGTTGGCGCGCAGTTCTTCGGGTCTGGCCGAATACACCACCTGACCCTTGCTCATCACATGCACGTAGTCGACGAGCTTGAGTGCAAGATTGGCGTTCTGCTCCACGAGCAGAATGGAGAGACCTTCCTTCTTCAGGGTGCCGATCGCCTCCCAAAGACCCTGGATGATGATCGGAGCAAGCCCCTCGGACGGTTCGTCCATGATCAGACAGTCAGGATTGGTCATCAACGCGCGGCCGATCGCCAACATTTGTTGTTCGCCGCCGGACAACGTTTTTGCCCGCTGGAAGCGGCGCTCGTGCAGTCGCGGAAATAATTTGTAGACGCGCTCGAGATTCCATTTGTGCCGTTCCGGGCTGCGTTCGGCGACCAGAAGATTTTCTTCAACGCCGAGCGTCGGGAACACGCGACGGCCCTGCGGCACGAGTCCCATTCCGCCGCGCACCGTTTCGAAAGATGCCCTGTGCGTAATGTCTTCGCCCTTGAATACGACCTTGCCGCGTCGTGGCGGGTTAAAGCCGACAATCGAATTCACCAGCGTGGTCTTGCCGACGCCGTTGCGCCCAAGCAGGCCGAGAATCTGCCCTTGTTCGAGCTGCAGCGAGAGGCCCTGCAGCACATAGGCCTCGCCGTAGTAGGTGTGGACGTCCTGGACGTCGAGAATGGCCATGGCGTCACTCAGTCCCCAGGTAGATTTCCTGAACGCGGCGGCTTTGCTTGATGCTCTCGGGCGGGCCAGATTCCAGAATTTCGCCGAAGTGCAGAACCGAGATCTCATCGGCGACGTCGAACACCACGTCCATGTCGTGTTCGATCAGCAGGATCGCGAGCTTCGGATCGAGCTTCATGAGGAATTCGGTCATCTCGGTCGATTCGCCCGATGAAAGCCCAGCGGCGGGTTCGTCGAGCAGCAGGATTTTCGGATCGCTGGCAAGGCCGAGGACGATTTCAAGCTGACGTTGCTCGCCGTGCGACAGGTTGCGGACTTCGGTGTCTTTGCGGTCGAGAAAGTTCGCCTGTTCGAGCAGGTGATAGGCCTTCTCGTAGACGTCCTTGTATGAGGACAAAAAGCGCCACATGACGAATTTTGACGGGCGCAGTCCCTTGATCGCCAGCAAAACGTTGTCGAGGACGGTGAGGCCCGGAAACAGGCTGGTGATCTGGAATGTGCGCGCCATGCCCATCGCGGTGCGACGGTGGCTGGGCCATTTGGTTACATCCTGGCCGAACAGCAGCACTTGTCCGGATGTGACCGGGTAAATCCCGGTGATCAAATTGAACAGCGTGGTCTTGCCGGCGCCATTCGGGCCGATGATGGCCTTGCGGTCGCCGGACTGGATTTTGAAAGTGACGTTGCGTGTGGCCTGCAGGCCGCCGAAGCTCTTGCACAATCCTCTGAGCTCGAGCACCGCGATCTCGCCGCCGTTTGCCTGGGTCTCAGTGCTCACGCGTAGCCCTCGAATTTCTCGAAAATGTGCCGGGACTCGCTGGGAGCCCCGGCGGTTTCACGTTATTCGCAGAACTTGCAGGGCGGGAAGTCGCGGTCATAGACCGGTTGTGCCAGGAACTTTTCCTTTCCGTAGGTCCAGAACTGGCTGACCTTCGGATAGGTCTTGATCACTGTGTTCCAAAGCTCTTCCTTGTCGTAACCGAACATCTTCGTCTTCTCGACCTTCTTAATGTAGACGTTCTCGATCGGGTTGCGGTTTTCATCGAGCTCGACCGGGCCGCGCGGCGCATCGAGCTTGATGGTCGCCATGATCTTGATGAACTCCTCAGGGCCGGGATATTTGCCGCCCGCCTTCTTGATCGCCTCGTCGAGCCACATCGCGGTGGTGTAGTTGTTTTCCGAATAGTAGCCCGGCATCTTGCCGTACTTGGCGCGGTAGGCTTTGACGAACGCCTGATTTTTCGGCGTATCGATCGCCGCGCTGTAGTGCAGCGCCGAAACGTCGCCGATCACTTCATCGCCCATGAACGGCAGCACGAACTCGTCATAGCTGACGCCGCTGCCGAGAATCGGCTTCTTGATGCCGGCGCCACGCAGCTGTTTCGGGAACTGCAACGCCATGGGTCCGACCATGGTGGTGAAGATCGCATCCGCATCGGCCTTGAAGGTCGGGATGTAAGGCCCGAAATCCTTGGTGCCGAGCGGTGGCCAGATTTTCTGCACGACCTTGCCGCCGCAATCCTCAAACACTTTCTGGAAACCGCCTGCCGTTTCGTAACCGAATGCATAGTCGGCGGCGATCACGATGACTTTCTTGAAACCATTGTCGCAGGCCCATTGCCCCAGCGGCTGATGGGGTAGGGAGGAGGTCCAGCTCGTGCGCACGAAATACGGATACTTGCTGAGCTGGCGCTGCGTCAGATCGTCGGCCGAGGAGACCGAAGAAATGTACAGCGTCTTTTCCTGCGTGCTGATTGGCGCCAAGGCATAGCCGGTTGAAGCGAGCAACCCGCCGATGAACATGTGCACCTTGTCTTGCAGGATCAGTTTCTTGGCTTTGGTGACGCCGGCGTCGGGCTTGCCCTGGTCGTCCTCGACGATGAATTTCACGTCCATGCCGCCAAGCTTGCCGCCATGTTCGTCAAGGTACATCTGGAAGCCGTCGACCATGTCCTTGCCGACCTGCGCGAAGATGCCCGTCACCGGCGAGATGTAGCCGATGCGCAGTTCTTCGGAGCTGGCGGGGACGGCCAAGCCGAGGCCGAGGGCGAGACAACTGCCCATCAGCACTTTGTGAAGCTTTGTCGTCATTGTCATTCCTCCCTTGTTGTCTTTCCTGATGCACGTCAGGAAGGATTAGTAGCGAGTTTTTTCACACTTTCGTCTTTGCTTTCAGGCTTGAGACGTTGCCGTGCGCGCGTGAGCAAGCCCATCAATCCCATCGGCAGATAGAGTATTGTAAGCACGTAGACGCCGCCGAGCACGTACTGCCACCACGGAACCAGCGTGCTCAGATATTCGCGTAAACCGAACACGATGGCGGTACCGATGGCGGCGCCGACCAGTGTACCTGCGCCCCCGAGCACGACCATCAGCAGCGAGTCGACGGAGGTGGTGAGCACCACGGTCTCCGGGCTGACGTGGCCGTTGGTGTGGGCCCACAGCACGCCGGACAGCCCGCCGAAACCGCCGGCGATGATGAAGACGATGTATTTGTGCAGCCAGGTGTTGTAGCCGAGGATTTGCATGCGCAATTCGCGCTCGCGGATGCCCGCGAGGCTTTGCCCGAACGGCGAGCGTACCAGCACATACATCATCAGCATCGATACGACGAAGAAAGCGAACACCAGATAGAAGAACGTGACTTCATTGCTCAGATCGAGGCCGAAATTCGGGCGGCCGGTCATGTTGATGCCGTTGTCTCCGCCGGTCAGCGAATTCCAGCGATAGGCAAGACCCCATACGCATTGTCCGAGCGCGAGCGTGATCATCAGGAAATAGACGCCGCCCGCGCGGATCGCGAACAGTCCGAACACAGCCGCAAGTGCAGCGCCCAGAAGTATTCCCATGATGACGACCAGCCAGAAATCCCAGCCGAGCCCGAAATGCATTTTCGTCGCGAGCACTGCCGTCAGATAGGCGCCCACGCCGAAATAGGCCGCTTGCCCCATCGACGATAGACCGGTGTAGCCGAGCAGGAGGTCGACGCTCATGGCGAGAATGGCGAATGCCATCGCGCGCGTTGCCAGCAGCACGACGAACGAGCCGGAGTACGGAACGATCAAGGCAAGTACCACCAGGCACAGGGCGACAATCACGATCTTGGTGCGTTGGCTTCCCATGTGCTCAATCTCGTCCGAACAGGCCGGTCGGCTTGATCGCCAGGATCAGCACCATCGGCGCGTAAAGCGTGAAGTAGGAAACTTCGGGGAACAGGGCCTTGCCGAAATTATCGGCGAGGCCGACGGCGAGCGCGCCGATCGCGGCGCCGCCAAGGCTGCCCATGCCGCCGATGATCACGACCGCGAAGGCGAGCGGCAGCATTTCAAAGTCGAGACCGGGATAGATGCCGAGAAATGCGCCGCCGATCACGCCACCGAGCGCGGCGAGGAAAGCGCCGAGCGCGAATATGAACATCGAAATGCGGTTGGTATCGATGCCGACGCCACGCGCCATCTGCGCATCGTCGACGGTGGCGCGAACGGCTGCGCCCATTCTTGTCTTCTCCATCGCCAGCCACAGCGCGATACCGATCACGATCGCCATGGTGATCATGAAAACGCGATAGAGCGGAAGATAGATGCCGCCGACGACGATGCTTTGCGTGAGCGCGCTCGGCGGATTGATGTCCATGTTGTTGCCGCCCCAGATATCGAGTGCGCCCTGCTGAAACAGGAAGGCGAAGCCGACGGTGAGCAGCACCTGACGCAGAACGTCGGTCTCGACCGGGACAATCGAGACGCGGGCGAGAATGAAAAAGAATCCCAAGGCGACAACTGCCGCGACAAGGATGAATGGGCTCCATCCGTTGCCGATGAAATGACCGCGCACGGCGGCGAGTGCGGCAAGTACGCCGAGACCGATCGCGATCGCGGCGTTGCGGAAGCTTTCGAATCCTTGCGAACGCAGAAACAAACGCTCCATCACGAGGCCGAGCGCTGCGACGGCGAGCGCGGCCACCGGCAATGACAGTGCCCACGATCCCGTCGCGTGAATGACCGACAGGGCGATGTATCCGCCGAGGAGGAAATACGAGCCATGCGACAGGTTGACGATGCGCATGACGCCAAAGATCAGCGATAGTCCACTGCCGACAAGAAACAACAACGCGCCATAGGACAAGCCGTTGAAGGCCTGGACCAGCCAGAATTGCGTGTTCATTTCCCCCCTTATCCTTCTTCTTATGTCGAAGGTTGCGCGGAGCTTACATGAGGTTCGAAGGTAATAAACAGCCTAAATGGCCGCAGCTTGGATTTGTAGTTGCGTGGGACGGGAGCCTGCACGTCGTCGTCTATTTTCGCCCGCCTGCTTGCTTTTTCGGCGGAATAATAGGCAGCAGGAGATAGGGCGCCTTGCCACGACCAAAATGCAGGCTGGTGGTGCCGTTAAAAATGGCGGGCGGTCGATCGCGGGGGTCGTCGTGCAGGAACGGGCCGCAACCCTTCAGTTCATTTTTGAAGTTCGACAGTCGACCGCCGCTCGCGCCGCCATACTCGTAGTCCTTGCCGCGGATTGACAGGCCCACGCGATAGCCGGCCGGCACCACGATCGACGTCGGCCAGATCTCGATGTCGAGTTCAACCGTCTGCCCCTTCTTGAGCGGCTGCTTCTCATCGTGAGTGTGATAGGGGCGGTACGGCTTGGACAATTTCTTGTCGAGCTTGCGATGCGAGGCGCGCAGCCACCCTTGCGCAACCGGCGTGTGCGGATCGATCGCACCTTGATACACGATTTCCTTGAGGTCACCGGTGAAGATACGCAGCACGATGAAAAAGTCCGCATCGGGCGTCGACGACGATGCGAAAAGCTTGAGCGCCGACGGTCCGGTGATCTCCGTTTCCTTTGCCAGCGGCGGCGTGAGGAACATGAATCCGTCGCCCATGGCGGCGAACTTGAGTTGCGCGTTGCCGGACGGCTTCTTTGTCGTCAGCGTCATCGACACCGGATCGAGATAGAACTTGGTCCATCGCGTGCGCTTGAGCGGCCATTCGTTCTCGGCGCGTGGCTCGAATTTGTCGATGTGGCGGACCTGCAGCAGCACCTTGGGTTGTTTCGACCATCCTTGCTTCTTGCCGTGCAGGAAATGATCGAAGAAGCGCAGCTGCTGCTCGCGGCCGTAATCCGTGTAGAAGTGCGTCCAGTGCTCGATGCCGTGTGCTTCAAGCCATTTGTGTTTGGCGGCGGCGCGGACGAAGCCTTCGAAATTCCCGCGCGGATGCAATCCCTGGCCGCCCCAGTTCGCCGCCGAGAACAGCGGCGTGATCACCTTGTCCCACTTGGGCGAACGCGCCTTGTGGTAGTCGTCGTCCATCGGATGGGCCACGATCTGCGCGCCGAAATCCGTGCGATTTCTGGCGAGCTCGTCCTCCGGCAACGTTTCGGGTCCGCACACCAGGTCGCTGGTCACGCGACTGCGTTTGCCGCGCTCGCCGGCACCGTATTGCACGGTCTTCACCTGCATGTCGTACCAGTTTTCCCAGAACGTCGAGAGAATGCCGCCGTGATGCGTCATGTCGCGGTACCAGTCGGCGGCGCCTTCCCAGATGCACATGGCGGCGAGATGCGGCGGCTGCAGCGATGCAACGTGCCACTGGTTGATGCCGTAATAGGAGATGCCGTTCAGTCCGACTTTGCCGTTCGACCACGGCTGCACGCCCGCCCATTCGATGCAGTCGTAAAAATCTTTGGTTTCGCGCGGCGAGAAATGATCGATGAAGCCGGGCGAGCAGCCGGCGCCGCGCGAGTCCACGCGCACGCAGGCGTAATTGTGTGGCACCCATTTCTCCGGATCGACCACCTCCCAGCTCTGGTAGAGATTGCTTGAGCCGGCGGTGACGTCGGGGTGCTTTTCGGTCATGCGCTGCCAAGCGCTCGGATAGCCGTCCTGGAACGCGAGATTCTTGGCGTAGGGACCGTAGCTGAGGATGACCGGAAATTTTCCTTCGTGCAGCGGGCGAAACACATCGGCGCGCAATACCAGGCCATCATCCATGGTAATCGGCACGTCAAAATCGATCCGCATGCCGTCACGGACTTCTGTTCTTTGCTGCAACGACGCCATCACGCCCTCCGACTGCCTCGCCATGCCCGCGGCTTGTTGCGGGCGTTCACCTGTGGGCGGCGATCTTGCAAAACGCTGATGGCCGGGACAAGCCCGGCCATCGATGATTGATGCAGAGGAGATATTACGCGGCGCGCTTGCGTCGCTTCACCTTTGCCATCTTTTCGAGCACCGCGCAGACAGCGGCTGTGTCGCTGTTGCCGAAACCGCTCTTCATGGCCTTCACATAGATACCTTTGGTGGCATTGAAGATGGGTGTTGGAACGCGAATCTTGCGCGCGTAGTCGCCGATCACGTGCATATCCTTGTCCCACACGGAGATCTTCATGGTGACGTCGTCGTAGCGGCCTTTTGCCATCATCGGCGCGCGCAGTTCGAAGACGCGCGAGTTGCCGGCGCCTGCGGTGATGAGATCGACAATCATCTGCGGATCGAGGCCGGCTTTCATGCCCAGCACCATGGCTTCCGCGGAGGCGACGTTGTTGATGGCGACCAGGAGATTGGCCACGTATTTCATGCGGCTGCCATTGCCGAATTGGCCGACATCGAACGTGTGCCTGCCAAAGCCCATCAGCACCGGGCGCAGGCGCGCAATCGCCTTGGCATCGCCGCTCGCATAGAACACGAGATCCCGGGTTTTGGCCTGTGAGCCGGTGCCGCTGACCGGGCAATCGATCAGGGTGTGGCCGGCTTTGCGCAGCACACGCTCCGCTTTTTCTTTATCTGAAATTGTGAAGGTGCTCATTTCGGCCACGAGCTTGCCCTTGAGCTTGGCGGCGGCGATTTCTTTTACGGTATCCAGCAGCGCTTTCGGTTTCGGCAGGCTCGTCAGGATGATCGGTGCCGCGGCCGCCACTGCGGCGGCGTTATTTGCGATTTCGACGCCGGCACGTTGGGCCTCTCGGCGTTTGGCGGCGCTTATGTCGTAACCGATCACGCGCCAGCCGGCTGCGACCAGATTCTTCGCGAACGAACCGCCCATGATGCCGAGGCCGATCACACCGACCGTACCTTTGGTCTTTCTTGCTGCCATTCATTGTCTCCCGATGCGAACGCATCCGCGTGGTCCCGTTCCGTCTTATGCGCTGAGTTGAAGGCTGTCGAGTTGCGCCGGCGCGCGAGGCGTCTTTCAAGCGCGTCCGTGATCGCCTATCGTCTGCGCCGAAAGCACCAAAGGAGGACGTATGCGAGTTGGCGTTGCAGGTCTTGGGGTGATGGGCGCTGCGGTTGCAGCCCGCCTCATGGAAGTGGGGCACGAGGTGACGGTGTGGAATTGCTCGCCCGAGAAGACCAGGCCGCTCGCCGAGGCGGGCGCGAAAGTTGCTGCGACGCCGACTGATCTCGCAAGCGCAGTCGAGGCGACAATCACGATGCTGACCGACGGAGCTGCGATCGATGCCGTGTACAACGGACCGAAAGGTCTGCTCGCCGGCGATGTGAAAGGCAAATTGTTCATCGAGATGAGTACCGTTTCCCCAAAGGTGCCAACGGCTCTGGCTCCCAAGGTGCGCGCGAAAGGCGCGGCCTTTGTCGAATGTCCGGTCGGTGGATCCACCGCGCCGGCGCGGCAGGGAAAATTGCTCGGTCTGATGGGCGCTGAGCCTGCAGACGCCGAACGCGCCAAATCCATCCTCAATCAACTCTGCCGGAGGCTCGAGCATTGCGGACCTGTCGGTACCGGCTCGTCGATGAAACTTGCGATCAACTTGCCGCTGATGGTGGCCTGGCAGGCCTACGGCGAGGCCTTTGCCATCGCGAGCGCCGCAGGGTGGGAGCCCAAGCGGTTGCTCGATCTTTTCGTCGATACCAATGGGGCCAATCCCGCCATGAAAAATCGTGCGGACATGATCGTGACGATGTTCGAAGGCCGCGACCCGGGTCCGACGACATTCAGCATTGCCAATGGCGTGAAAGACCTGCGCACGATGGTTGAAACCGGAGAAGCGCGCGGCGCCGACATGCGTGCCACCAAAGCCGCGCTCAGCGGCTTCGAGGATGCGACCGCGCACGGGTTCGGCGGCGGTGACGGGTCGCGCATGTCAGTCTACTGGGCCAGTCGGAAAAACTCGTAGAACAGCCGGGACAAGCCCGGTCGTAACCGAACAATGGGAGAGATGCCGTGAAATTTTTCTCGTTCTGGCGCTCGCTGGCGACCTACCGCGTGCGCATCGCGCTCAACCTCAAGGGCATCAAGCCCGATGAGATCATCGACATCAATTTGATGAAGGGCGAGCAACGCGACGCAAAATTCCGCGCCGTCAATCCGATGATGGCGATTCCTGCACTGGTTGACGGCGATGGGCCGGTTCTCTTCGAATCTCTGGCCATCATCGAATATCTCGACGAGACGCATCCCAATCCGCCGTTGCTGCCGCGCGATCCGCGCGCGAGGGCGCGCGTTCGAGGCCTTTCACAGATTGTCGCCTGCGACTCTCATCCGTTGATCGTGCCGCGCGTGCGCGAATATCTCGCCCATGAATTCAAGGTCGATGAAGCAGGCGTCATCAAGTGGGCGCAGCATTGGCACAAGCTCGCTTTGACGGCACTGGAGCAGAACCTGTCGAGCTCGAAGGATACCGGAACTTATTGCCACGGCGATCAGGTCACGATGGCCGACATTTGCGTTGCCAGTCAGGCGGCCGGCGCCAATTTCTTCAAGGTCGATCTTGCGCCTTTTCCGACCTTCGCGCGCATTGCCGCGAACTGCGCAAAGATTGATGCGTTTGCGCGCGCACACCCGCTTAAGCAGCCCGGCGCGCCGGCGGCAGCATGAACGCAGCGTCTGCGCAAATGCTGAATACCGCAATCGTCGGCCTGGGTTGGTGGGGCAAGACGCTGGTGAAATCGGCGCACGATTTCGGCGCGCCGTTGCGTTTCGTGCGCGGCGTCACGCTCGAACCGGAAACGGTGCGTGATTTTGCGGTCGAGCATCAGATCGCGTTGGGCACCTCGCTCGATGAGGTGCTGGCCGACAAGTCAATCCAGGCGGTGATCCTTGCCACCCCGCACACCAAGCATCGTGCGCAGGTTGAAGCCATTGCGGCTGCCGGCAAGCATATCTATTGCGAAAAGCCTTTTGCGCTCAGCAAGGCCGATGCGCAGGCCGCGCTCGATGCCTGCAAACGTGCCGGCATCGTGATTGCTGTCGGCCATCATTTCCGGCTGATGCCATCGATGCGCGTTCTCGCCGAGCTCAAGGAAAAGGGTGCCTTCGGCACCATCATGCATGCCGAAGGCAACTACAGCCATGATTGGCTTGCAAACTATCCCGCGGACAGCTGGCGCCTTCGTACGGAAGAGAGCCGGGCCGGAGGCATGACAGGCATGGGCATCCACGTGCTCGATTGCTTTCGCGACATGGTGGGGCCGATGAAGCGCATCAGCGCTTTGTCGAAGGCGCGCGTGCTCAAGCTCGGAACCGGGGACACGACATCGGCCCTTATTGAGTTTGAGAACGGCGCAACGGGAACGCTTGCCACGACGATGAAGACACCGTTTGCGTGGCGCATCGCGATTTTCGGCGAGAATTGCTGGGCGGCGAGCGTGAGTGAGACGCGCGCGATTGTTCGCCACGCTGGAAAGGACCCCGAGGCGTTCGACCTGCCGGTCGACAACCACCTCGGCCGCAATCTCGATTATTTCGCGAAGGCCGTGCTGGGGCAGGGGAAATTCCCGATTTCGCCCGACGGCATTTTGCAAACGGCGGCCGCACTCGAAGCGGTCTTCAAATCGGTCGACGCCAACGGAGCCTGGATGACCGTTTAAGCGTCACTGGAGCTTGATATCGGCCGCCTTGATCACGTTGCCCCAGCGATCGACTTCCTCGTGCATGTACTTTGAGGTCTTTTCGATCGAGCCGCCGAAAATCTCGGCGGATAGCTTTTTCAGACTATCCTGCACCTCGGGCTGACGCAGGGCTTCGTTCGCGTCGGCATTGATCTTCTCGATGATGGCCTTCGGCGTGTTCGGCGGCGCCACGATCCCGTACCAGGCGACCGCTTCGAAACCGGGAAGCAGTTCGGCGATTGTCGGCACGTTCGGCAAGCTCGGCATACGTGTGGCCGATGCGACCGCGAGCAGCTTGAGCTTGCCGGCTTCGACGAGAGGCAACGAAACTCCGAGATTGTCGAACATCAAGTCGACATCGCCGGCGAGCAACCCTTGCAGAGCAGGCGCGGAACCGCGATAGGGCACGTGCCGCAGCGTGACCTTTGCCATCAACTGAAAAAGTTCGGACGTGAGATGGGATGTCGTCCCGTTGCCCTGCGTCGCGGAGGTGACCTTGCCGGGATTCTGGCGCAGATATTCGATCAGCTCAGACAGATTGCTGGCTTTGATGGTGTTCGGATTGACGATCAGTGCGTTCGGTACCTGCGCCATCACGATGATCGGTTCGAACTTGGTCGGATCGTAACCGAGTTTCGGATAGAGATTTTGATTGATGACGAGCGGTGGCGGCGGTGCCGACAGCAACGTGTAGCCGTCGGGAGGCGACCGATAGGCTGCTTCGGCACCGATGTTTCCGGCCGCGCCCGTGCGGTTCTCGACGACGACCGGCTGGCCCCATTTGCGGGATAGCCAATCACCGACAATTCGCGGAACAGCGTCTGCCGTGCCGCCGGCAGGAAACGGCACGATGATCTTCACGGCGCGATCCGGATAGTCTTGGGCGTTGGCCGCGCCGCAAAGGGCTGAAGACGTCAGAACGAAAGCCGCCAGGGTTTTGCCGATGAAAGACAAAGGTTGTGTCGGCAGGTTACGCATTCAAAATCCTTCCAATACAGGCGCGTCTCACCAGCGTCTTTGTTATGGCAAGACTGCTTCAGTTTATGTGAGGATACAACGTGTCCGGCGTGCAGGAGTTGGCGATGGGCGGCTCGCGGCCCAACATTGCGATTGTTGGTGGTGGAATAGGCGGCCTGTTTGCTGCCAACGCTCTCCTCGCGCAAGGACTTCAGGTCTCCGTCTACGAGCAGGCACCGGCGCTCGGCGAAGTGGGCGCCGGAGTTTTTTTGACGCCCAACAGCGTACGCCAGCTTCAGAGAGTGGGGCTGGGTCCGGCGGTCGAGAAATGGGGGGCGCGGGTAGGGCCGGGCTCGCGCTACTTCCGCCACGATGGCAGTCCGATTGCGCCGGTGCAGGTCACGGACTCCTCGGGCTGGAATGCAACGTTCGGAATGCACCGCGCCGATCTCGTTGATCTCCTCGCGGACGCATTGCCTGACAATGTGGTTCACACCGGGCATCGCTGCACGGGCTTTGAACAACGCGCTGACGTGGCGCGAGTTTCTTTTTCAAATGGTGCTGGTGCCGAAGCCGATGTGATTGTTGCCGCGGATGGCATCCACTCTGAACTGCGGCCCTACGTTTTTCCTCCGTCCAATCCTGTTTTCTCGGGATCAGTCGCCTATCGCGGCGTTCTGCCGCTCGAACGCATTCCCGATTGGCCGACGAACTCGTGGCTGATGTGGCTCGGCAAAGCCAAACACTTCCTCACCTTTCCGGTGCGTGCCGGGCAGCTCATCAATTACGTCGGATTTGTTCCGGCTGATGAGCAGATGAAGGAATCGTGGTCATCACCCGGCGACCCCGATGTGCTGCGCCGGGAATTTGCCGGTTGGGACCCGCGCATCGAGGCACTCTTGCAGCAGGTCCAGATGACATTTCGCTGGGCCCTGTACGATCGCGAGCCGCTTCCGACCTGGACGCGTGGCCGGCTGACACTTCTGGGCGATGCCGCGCATCCGATGCTTCCGCATCTCGGGCAAGGCGCGAACCAATCCATAGAAGACGGAATGGCGCTCGCGATGATCCTCGCGCGCGCCGATCGCACGACGGTGCCGGCCGCGCTTGCCGCCTACGAGCGTCTCCGCCGCGAGCGTGTGGCGCAGGTTCAGCGCGGCGCGCGCGAAAACGGTATGCGCTACGACTCAGCTTACGCTGACCTCGGCGTCCGCGATGCCGAGATCGCCGCGCACGCTGCGTTCCGCAAGAAGCTCTATGACCACGATGTGGTGCCAGAGGCTCAGGCTGCCGCGATGGCCCTCACCTAGGCGATACGCCATGGCCGATAAGATCGTCCGATTTGATGACGGCGCCGCTTACGAGCGCTCGATGGGAATCTGGAGCCGACGCGTCGGTGAGGATTTTCTCGACTGGCTGAAGCTGCCAACCGGCCTGAAGTGCGCAGATGTCGGTTGTGGAAATGGGGCATTCACCGAACTGTTGGTCGAACGCTGCCGGCCGATTGAAGTTCAGGGAATTGATCCGTCGCCTCAACAGATAGAGTTCGCGCGCAAACGCCACACTGCAAAAATCGCGGAATTTCGCCAAGGCGATGCGATGGCACTTCCATTCCCCGACAACAGATTTGATGCTGCCATCATGGCTCTGGTCATCTTCTTTGTTCCAGAACCCGCCCAAGGTGTTGCCGAGATGGTCCGCGTGGTCAGTCCGGGAGGTACCGTCGCCGCCTACGCCTGGGACATGTTGGGCGGAGGGTTTCCCATGACTCCGATACTTGCGGAAGTGCGCGCGCTTGGAAAAGAGACCTTCGGGCCGCCGAGCGTCGAAGCATCGCGCATGGATTCTCTGCGCAAGCTGTGGAGCGACGCCGGCTTGGAAGCTTTGGAGATACGCAAGATCATCGTGCAGCGGACATTTGCTGATTTTGATGACTTCTGGACCGCAAGTACGGGCGCCGGGTCCGTTCGCGCGACCGTCGATGCCTTGGCGAGTAGCGAGGTGGAAACCGTGAAAACGCGCCTGCGCGCAACGCTTCCGGCCGATGCCGAAGGCCGCATCACTCACACGGCATTTGCCAATGCAATAAAGGGTCGCGTTCGCAAATAATCAGGAAGCAAGCGCTACGCCGATGCCTTCAGTCTTTTGTTGCCGGCGATCGTGCGATCCCACACGTCGTGAATATGCGAAACTTCCTGCTCGAAGCGTTCCAGGAAAAGGCGTGCCTGCGTCGATAGTGTGCGCCGCCTCGGTTGAATCACCACGAACTCCGCATGCAGTTCTGGGTCGGCGATCGGGTTGACGATCAGCTCGCCGCGGCTGATGTCGTTGACCGAGATCACGCTCGGCAGAATCGTCACCCAATCCGAACGTGCGACGAACTCCAGTGTGGCAATCATCGCGTCCATCTCGAGCATTGCGGCGATCTCGACGCCATGCGCCTGAAAATAGGTCTCGAGATTTCGGCGGCGGATATTGTCGGGACCGGGAACGACAATCTTGAGCGGTCGGCATTCCGCGAGGCGCAGCGGCGCCAGCGCCTTGAAGCCTGCCTTGGGACCGGAAATCATCATCTCGCGATCGCGCACGAGCATTCGCGATTTCAATCCGATGGCGCCTTCAAACGCGGGCACCACCGCGAAGTCGAGTGCATCGTCGAGAACCATCTCGGTCAGGAACGCACTGTAGCCCTCGACGATGTGCAGCCGCACTTCGGGACACCGGGGGACGAAATCATCAAGCACGGGCGCGAGCACGGCGCGCGTGAAGGTCGGCATCAATCCGATGCGAAGTTCGCCGGTCACTTCGCCGGCAAGCGACCGCACTTCCTCGGCAGCGTGTTCGAGCGTGCCGACAGCCTCGACGCAGCGCTTGTAGTATCGCAGGCCCGCCGGCGTCGGGGTGACACCTCCGGCCGTGCGTTCAAACAGTTTGACCTTCAGTGTGCGCTCGACCGCCGCGACGTGCTGGGAGATCCCCGACTGCGTCGCATTTTCTCGCTGGGCCGCTCGGGTGAACGAACCTTCCTCGCACACCGCAATAACGGCGCGGATTTGCCGCAGCGGGATCGTCGCCATGATTGCCTCAAAATCGGGGGTATTAGAAAAGATGATGGCCGAACGCAGAATATATTATTTCGGCTTTAGGTGCCAACCGGCTTAGGCTTCTCGCCAATCAGCAATGGGCGCGCCAACGCGTCCGGGTCGGGAGGGACCACCATGGGTGCAAATTTCGGCATTGCCGGCTTGGATTGGCAGCAGCGGGTGAACTGGGACCGGCTGCGCGAGTATCGCATCGAGCGCGCACGCACGATGATGAAGAAACACGGCCTTGGCGCCATGCTTTGCATGTACGACGAGAATGTCCGCTACATCACCGGCACGCTCACCCCGGGATGGAACAGGCTGAAGCCGGGCCTGCGCTACGCGATGCTGTGCGGCGACGGGCGGCCGATCTTCTTCGAGCAGGGCGACCTCGGGTTTCCAGATCGAGCGGCACTCGCCGTGGATCCCCAAGGAGAACGTGCGCCATTCATTCGCGTGGATCAAAGGCGCCGCCGGTCCTGCCTCCACTCAGCAGGTCAACAAGTTCACCAAGGCCGTGTTGCAAGCGATGAAGGACAACGGTGTCGCCGGCCAGAAGCTCGGCGTCGACTTCATCGACATCAACATGATCAACATCTTCAAGGAAAACAACATCAACTGGGTCGACGGCATGACCCCGATGATGGACGCGCGCGCGGTCAAGAGTCCTGACGAGCAGGAATGCTTCCGCATCGTCGGCGCGATCGGCGATGCCACGCACTGGGAGTGCATGAAGTTCCTGCGGCCCGGGATCACCGAAAATCAGGTGACCGCGCATCTGATGGAATATCTCTACAACATTCCCGGCATGGAAGACGTCGAGGACGTGATCGTGTCGTCGGGTCCGAACACTTGGCCGAACTGGCGCAATTTCTCGGACCGCATCATCCAGCCTGGCGACATCGTGTTCATGGATTTGGCCGCGCTTACTTGGAACGGCTACAAGTCCTGCTATTACCGCACCTACTGCGTCGGCAAGGAGCCGTCGAAGGAGCAGAAGGACACTTACGCGACCGCGCTCGAGTGGCTCTATGACTCGATTGGCGCCGTGAAGGTCGGCGCGACGACACGGGACATCGCGCTGAAGTGGCCTTCGGCGATGGAGACCTGGGGCTACGAGGACGAAGACCAGGCCGCGGCCAATCTGTGGGGCCACGGACTCGGTCTCGCGCAATACGATCCCCCGGTGATCTCACGCATCTGGTCGCTCGACCATCCGGTCGAAATTCAGGAAGGCATGACCTTCGCGCTCGAAACGCAGCACGGGAAGCGCTTCCGGTACGGCGTTCGCATCGAGGAAATGCTGATCGTGAAGAAGAACGAAATCGAAATCGTGTCGAATTTCCCCGTGAAGCAGATCACGGTTGTCGATCCGCTGCCGGGTTACGGGGATCACGTGAAGTGACGCCGGCGTAAGCCGACGTCATGCCCGGGCGAGCTGAAGGCGAGACCCGGGATCTCGCGCCACAGGTTCTGCTCTCCCAAGCGAGACGGCCGGGACAAGCCCGGCCGTGACGGCGAAGAAGCGCAAGGCAATTGTGATGACATCCTTCATCCTTCACCTTGATGACCCTGTCGCCACCGATCCGGAACGGGTGGGGCCGAAAGCGGCGAATCTCGCCAGCTTGATGCAGTCGGGCTTGCCGACACCGGGCGGCTTTGCGCTGACGGCCGATGCCTATCGGCATCAGCTGCGCCATCTCGGCATCGAGGATCTGCTGCGGCAATACAGCGAAGGCGACGTGCCGGCGTCGCGGCGGATTTCGATCCAGGTCAGGCTGGCTTTGTATCAAGGTTCAATCGCGCCGGAGATCCTTGAACCCTTGCTCGGCGCGTGGCGAAAGCAACGTGAGAGCGCGCCGCTTGGCGTCGTCCGCTCATCCGCGCTGATCGAGGACCGCAAGGGCGCCAACTTCGCCGGTCAATTCGAAAGCTTTCTTGGTCTGTCGGATGAAACCGAATTCCTGACGGCAGTGCGCGCGTGCTGGGCGGCCCTATGGACCTCGCACGCACGTCGCTACATGGAGAACCACGAGCTTTCGCCTGCGGACACGGCAATGGGCGTCTTGATCCAGCCGCTGATTTCCGCGCGCGCCTCGGGCGGCGGCCTGAGCGAGACGGCTGACGGGCAAATGATGATTTCGGCGACCTGGGGTCTTGGCTCTGCCATTGCTCAGGGTGAAGTCGTGCCCGATCGTATCGTGCTCAGCAAAACGGGGTTTCTGCGCACGGTCGAGGCCGGTCGCAAAGGCCATCGCGACACCTGCGCGCACGGCGTCTCTGCGCCGGAGCTCGTACCGAAGGATCTTGTCAGCGAACCATGCCTGTCGCCCGGAGAGGCCGTGACGCTCGGTCGTCTGTTGCGAAAATGCGAGGACCTGGCCGGCAGCCCCGTGGAGATCGAGTGGGCGATGGACGAAACCGGCTTCAAACTTTTGCAGTCGCGTCCGTTGCATATGGAGCCGGCGATCGTGCCGGACGAGATCTGGTTGCAGCATCCGGGCCTGAACGGCCATCCCGCCGGCATCGGTTGGGGCTCGGGACGCGCCGTGGTGGTAAACTGCGAATGTGAGCTGTCGCGGGTCGCGCCCGGCGACGTGCTCGTGACCCGCGTCGCGGGGCCTGCGCTCAGTCCGATCTTGACGCGCGTATCGGGAGTTGTCGCCGAGCTCGGTGGTTCAACGTCGCATCTGGCTTCGCTCGCGCGCGAGCGAGGCATCCCGATGGTGCTGGGCGTGCTCGACGCCACGCGCAAGATCCCCGACGGCGCACAGTGCGCCGTCGACGGCGTTGCCGGCGTCGTGCGGTGGCTCAGGTGAGCGCGAAGCCACGCGTCTTTGTCACGCAGCCCATTGCCGACAGCGCAGTAAAGCGCCTGCGTGAGCTTGGCAGCGTCAAGGTTTTCCCCAATGACAGCCGCATAATTCCTCATCGCACTCTGGTCGCAGCCGTTCGCAAGGCAGATATTCTGTTCTGTCTTCTGCACGACAAGATCGACCGGACGGTTATCGCCGCCAACCCGAAGCTGCGGCACATCGCATCGCAATCGATCTCGCCATCCAACGTCGACGTCGCTGAAGCGACCAAACGCGGCATTCCGGTTACCGTCGTCCCACCGGTGACGACCGAGGCTACCGCTGATCTCAACTTTGGACTGATGCTCTCCCTGGCGCGGCGCATGATCGAGGGCGATCGGCTTGTGCGGGCCGGAAAGTTTCCGGGTGGCCAGTCGCGACACCTTCTCGGGTCCATCGTCCACGGCAGAACGATCGGCCTTATCGGCGGCGGCGGCCTGATCGGCAAAGCGGTAGCGCGTCGTGCGCACGGCTTTTCCATGCGCGTTCTTTATTGGACTCCCCGCCGCAAGTCCGAAAGCGAGGAACGCGAGGCCGGGATTACCTTCATGCCGCTCGACGAACTTCTGCGTGAGTCCGATTTCGTCTCGCTGCATTCGCCCCTGAATGCGCAAACGCGCCATCAGATCGGCGCGCGCGAGATCGGATTGATGAAAAAGACGGCCTTCATCATCAACACGGCGCGCGGCCCGATTATCGATGAGGCGGCACTTGTGCGCGCACTTAAATCAAAGAAAATCGCCGGCGCGGGGCTAGATGTCTTCGAGCACGAGCCGAAGGTGCACGCGGACCTAAAGAAGTTGAAGAACGTCGTGCTCGAGCCGCATCTCGGCAGTGCAACTGTTGAAGTACGCGAGCAGATGGCGAATATCGTGGTCGACAATATTGAGGCGGTGCTCGGTGGGCGCGTGCCCCCGAACTGCGTGAACCCGCAGGTATTGGGGATGTGATTGCAATCGGGCGGACGCGGCGTTTGAATGTGCGCAGCTGGCGCAGCCAGTGCGGGAGGAAAAAATGGCGCTACCCAAGCTTGACGTGGTGATTGCCAACAATTTCGGCCATCTGCCGATGTTCATCGGTGCAGAAAAGGGTTTCTTCAAGCAGCAGGGCGTCGACGCCAGCTTCAAGGTGGTGGATACGGGCACCGACATGGTCAACGCCTTACATAGAGGTGAAGCTCAGGTCGGGGACATGAGCACGACCACCTACCTCAAGGCCGTGCACGCCGGTGAGCCCTTCAAGGTAATCGGGCTCATTATGAACGATGCCACTCGCGACAATTGCGATGATCCGCTCGCCATCGTCACCAAAAAGGGCAGGGGCATCGAGCCAGGCAAGGTCACCGATTTCAAGGGCAAGAAGATCGGCCTCGCGCGCGGGCAGACATCCGACGAATTCTTCAAGATGGTGTTGCGGCGCGCCAAGATGAAATATGAGGACCTCACGGTCGAGAACATCTGGTCGCAGTTCGGTCTCGCCCCGGCGCTCGCAGAGGGCAAGGTGGACGCGATCGTCACGTGGGAACCCTATGTGACGCAGGCGCTCACCCAGGTGCCCGATTCATATCTCGTGCTCCGCGGCGGGCACCACATGTCCTACGTGATGGTTGCTGTTGCGCACGGGCCGACGGTCGAGACGCAGCCGGAAGTCATCAAAAGCATCGCTGCCGGATTGGCGCAGTCCTCGCACTTTACCCGCAACAACCGCGACGAGGCGGTTGAGATATTTGCCAAGTGGGTGCCGGGAACCGACGTCGCCATCGGCAAGAAAGCGATCAAGCACATCAGCTTCGATCCGCGCATGTCACCAAATGTGCTGCGTGCCTTCGAGAATGCCGAGGACGAGGTGCTCGCCAACACGCTCAAGGGCGCGCCACGGCTCGACGTGCCGAGCCTATTCCGGCCACAGTTCATGGCCGCGGTCGAGAAAGAGCACCCGGAATATTTCGCGGATCTGCCGAAGCTCTAGTTATTCCGCCGTCCAGCCGCCGTCCACGACCAACGACGTGCCGGTCATGAGGGCGGCGGCATCGCCTGCCAGGAAGACAATGGCGCCCGTCAGGTCCTCGAGCTGGCCGAGGCGACCGAGCTTGATGCGTTTGAGCGTATCCGCCCGGAAAGCCTCGTTCTGAAAGAACGGCCGCGTCATCGGCGTTTCGATGAAAGTCGGCGCCAGCGTGTTGACGCGGATCTTGTGCGGGGCAAGTTCGATCGCCATCGCCTTGGTAAACCCCTCCATCGCATGCTTGGTGGCGCAATAGACGGTCCGTGTCGGACCGCCGACATGCCCCATTTGCGATGACATGTTGATGATGGAGCCGCCGCGTTTGGCTTCGATCAGCCTCCGCGCCACCGCCTGAACGACGAAATAAGCGGCGCGCACATTCAGCGACATCACGAAATCGAAATCCTCGACTTTCACATCGACGAACGGTGCCGGTTTGTTGGTGCCGGCATTATTCACGAGGATGTCGAACGGTTGTTGTCCCGCAATCGTCTTCTGCATGGACTCGATGTCTCTTACGTCGAGCGCAAGCGGCGCAGCCTGTTGGCCACGCGAGCGGATCGCTTCGGCTGCTTCCTCGATTTCTTTCGACGTCCTTGCGGCCAAAGTGACGTGTGCGCCGGCGTCGGCCAAGGCAGAGGCCGCCGCGAGCCCGATGCCGCGCCCGGCACCGGTCACCAGCGCGCGCTTGCCGTCGAGCCGAAACGAGGGGGTAGATGTGAGGTCGACCATTGAAGGCCTTATTCTGCGGCCTGCGCGTAGGGCACGTTACGGCCTCCGTAGCGGCGCACGCGGATATTGGCCTGCTCGGCATGACCGAGGAAGCCCTCGAGCACGCACAGCCGCGAACAGTATTCACCGATCATCGCGCTGGCCTCGTCCGTCAGCACTTTCTGGTAGGTGCAGGTCTTCATGAATTTGCCGACCCACAGTCCGCCGGTGTAGCGCGCCGCCTTTTTCGTCGGCAACGTATGATTGGTGCCGATCACCTTGTCGCCGTAGGCGACGTTTGTGCGTGGTCCCAAAAACAGTGAACCGTAGTTCTTCATGCCATTGAGGAACACATCCGGATCTCGGGTCATGACCTGCACGTGTTCCGACGCGATACGGTCTGCTTCGGCAATCATTTCGGCCTCGCTGTCGCAGATGATCACTTCGCCGAAATCCTTCCACGCCTGGCCGGCCGCGTCCGCGGTAGGAAGAATCGACAGCAGGCGCTCGACTTCTTTCATGGTATCGCGCGCAAGCTTCTCGGAATTGGTGATCAAGACGGCGGGGGAGGTTGGCCCGTGTTCGGCCTGGCCGAGCAGGTCGGTTGCACAAATTTCACCGTCCACGCTGTCGTCGGCGATGATCAAGGTCTCGGTCGGCCCGGCGAGCAGGTCGATGCCGACGCGGCCGAACAACTGCCGCTTGGCTTCCGCCACATAGGCGTTTCCAGGACCCACGATCATATCGACCGGCTCGATCGTCTCGGTGCCGAGCGCCATGGCCGCGACGGCCTGCACGCCGCCGAGCACGTAGATGTCGTCGGCGCCGCCGAAATGCATTGCCGCGACGATGGCCGGATGCGGTCCACCTTTAAAGGGCGGGGCACAGGCGATGATCCGCTTTACGCCCGCGACCTTCGCAGTGACGATCGACATATGCGCCGATGCGACCATCGGATAGCGGCCGCCTGGCACATAGCAGCCGATCGAATTCACCGGGATATGACGATGGCCAAGCACGACGCCGGGTAGCGTCTCGACCTCGAGGTCGTGCATCGTTTCGCGCTGCTTCTGGGCGAAATTGCGCACCTGCGCCTGCGCAAACTTGATGTCATCGAGGTCCCGTTTGGGCACCTGCGCTATGGCACGCTCGATCTCTTGCGGCGTCAGGTGAAAATCCTTTGGCGACCATTTGTCGAATTTCTCCGACAGCTCGCGAATTGCCGCGTCCTTCCGCTCATCGACCTGCGCGAGGATGCCTTCGACGGTTTCGCGCACTTTGGCATCGGCTGCCTTGATTGCACCCGCATCCATTCCGCGTTTGAGCCAACGGGGCATGGCTTTATCCTCCCGGTTTGTCGCAACAGCGACACCACTCGTTTCGCAAGTTGAAACGCCTCATGTACCCCCGGGTCAAGCCCGGGGCGGCGTCTGTCTTTGTTGCCTATCGCCTTACTTGATGGCCTGCGGATTGATCGGCGATCCCGTTCCGCCCGTGATGATCAAAGGCGGGCCGCAGAAGAAGAATTCATAGATGCCGTCCTGTTCGCAGTCCTCGGCAAGTTCCTTGAGATAGAAGATCTCGCCCATGCACAGGCCCATGGCCGGGATTACCACCCAGTGCCAGGGCTGGTTGGCTTCGGTTGTTTCATTCGGCCGAACTTCAACGCCCCAGGTGTCCGTACAGATCGCGGCGACCTGCTTCTCCTGACACCAGTAGCAGTTCTCGAACTTCACGCCTGGCGCGTCGCCGCCTGCATAGCCGCCCCATTCCTTTTCCGCGAGGCAGCGTTCCATTTGCCCGGTACGGACGATGACAAAATCGCCACGGCCGATGGTGACGTTCTGTTGCTTCGCGCACTTTTCGAGTTCGTCGTTGGAAATGCTTTCGCCGTCCTGCATCCATTTCACGCCGCGAAACCGCGCGATATCGAGCAATACGCCGCGACCGACCATCTTGTTCTTGGAATGCTCGATGCCAAGGACCGAAAGCCCGCGCGAGTCGATCAGTTTTGCGTCGTAACCGTTGTAGGCCTTGTCCTCATAGAAAATGTGCCCGAGCGCGTCCCAGTGCGTGGCGCCCTGTACGCAAAGGGTCAAAGTGTCGTCGGCATAGCGGATCTTGTTCCAGTCCTGTTGGCCGGAGATGGCATCGGTCCCGGTCGCCAGCATCTGATGGATCGGATTGAAGCGCCCGCCGAACAGGCCGGTCTGGGGCCCCGTGCGATCGAGCGGGATGCCAAGCGCAAACACCTTGCCCGATCGGATCAGACTCGCCGCCTTAACGATGTCTTCCGGTGTGACATGGTTGAGGGTGCCGATCTGGTCCTCCTTGCCCCAGCGTCCCCAGTTCTTCAGTTTCTCCGTGGCTTCGGCGATCGCTTTTTTGCCGACCTTGATGTTCATGAAGAGCTTCCTTCCGGCGTTATTATCTTTTCGCGGCGTCAAATTGGCCGCAGCCATCGAATGCAATATTGCACAGAGCGTCGGTGTTTCATCAAGCCGGGTGCGTCATCAGGATTTTGACAGAGCCCATCGCGGCTGCGCATGATCCCGGCCCGCGGGGCGCGTACCAAGTTACTCAGGGAGAATATTCATGAAACGCAATCTATTCGCCGCGGCTGCCGTGCTGATGGCACTCGTGGCGCCCACGCACGCGGCCAATATCGTCGACGAGTGGGCCAACGTGAAAGCTCCCAAGGCGCCGGAGCTGAAGGCGGTGACCGTCGATCCGAAGACCACGGCACTCTTGATGCTCGATTTCATGACCCAGAACTGCGGTCAGCGGCCGCGCTGTCTCGATACGATTCCGGCAATGAAGAAGCTGCTTGCCGATGCGCGCGCACACAAAGTGCCTGTCATCTATTCGATCATCGCCAACAGCACCCCGGCCGACGTCATCAAGGATGTGGCGCCGCTGGCGGACGAGCCGCATGTGCTTTCCGGTCCCGATAAATTCCGCAACACCGACCTGGAAAAGATTTTGAAAGATAAAGGGATCACAACTGTCATTGCCGTTGGCACCTCATCGAATGGTGCCGTGCTCTACACCGCAAGCGGCGCAGTGTTTCGCGGCATGAACGCGATCATTCCCGTCGATGGCATGTCCGCCGTCGATCCCTACGCCGAGTATTCCACGGTCTTTACGTTCATGAACGCGCCGTCGGTTTCGGCGAAGACCACGCTTACCCGAAGCGACATGATCAAGTTCTAGTTCGGCTTAGACTTTACCCAAAGCCCGAAGAATCTTGTCCGGTGTGAACGGCATGTCGGTGAGTGGCTGCGCCCCAAGCGGGCGCAGCGCATCATTGATCGCATTCATCACCGATGCAGGCGCGCCCGCGGTTCCCGCCTCGCCGGCGCCTTTGGCGCCGAGTTCGCTGTCGGCGGTCGGCGAAACGACGTGGCCGCACTCGATATCGGGCATTTCCATCGCCATCGGCACGAGATAGTCCGCCATATTGCCGTTGAGCATTTGGCCGCGCTCGTCGTAGAGGCACTGTTCGAACAGTGCCCCGCCGATGCCCTGCACGACGCCGCCGCGGATCTGCTCGTCGACGAGCTGCGGATTGATGATGGTGCCGCAGTCTTCCACGCACCAATGCTTCAGCAGCTTGACGAATCCAGTGTCGGTATCGACTTCCAGGTAGCTCCCCTGAATGCCATTGGTGAATGCAAACGGCCACGCCCGCGGGACGTAATGGCGCGTCGCCATCAGCTCAGCCTGGAAACCGGGTGGCAGCGTGTCCGGCCGGAAATAGGCGATGCGTGCAAGTTCGTCGAGCGGCAGTCGTTCGGTGCCCGTGTCTTTGTTCACGACAAGCCCATTGCGGATGTCGAGTTCGTCCGGCTTGGCCTGCAGGATACTCGCCGCGACCGCGAGCACGTTCGCGCGCAGCGCCTTACCGGCTTGCCACGCCGCTTCGCCGCCGATGCCGGCCGCCCTTGAGGCCCAGGTGCCGCCGCCATAGGGCGTGTTGTCGGTATCGCCAGTGATGACGCGCACTTTTTCGATCGGTACACCGAACGATGACGCTACGCATTGCGCCACCACCGCTTCGGCGCCCTGGCCCTGTTCGGTAACACCGGTGTGCACGATGATTGCGCCCTGCGCGTCGAGTTTAACGGTCGCACCGTCCATCGATGTGATGCGCGCGCCTCCGACGCCATAAAATGCGGCCGATGGATTGGTCACTTCGATGAAGCTTGCGAAGCCGATCCCGCGATAGATGCCTTTTTCGCGCAGCTTCTTCTGTTCGGCACGAAGGCCGGCGTAATTCATCATCGAATCAAGGTGAGCGAGCGCCTCGTGGTGCGACAGCAGTTCGAACTTCAGGCCAGAAGCGGACTGTGTCGGATACGCGTCGTCCGCAATGAGATTGCGGCGGCGCAGCTCGAGCGGATCCATGCCGATCTTGGCGGCGGCAAGCTCGACAAGGCCTTCGGTGACCGCGACCGCGATCGGATGGCCGACGGCGCGGTATTGGCACATGACGTTCTTGTTCTGGAAGACGACACGCGCCTGCGCGCGATAGTTCGGGCACTTATACGGGCCACCGGTGAGGTTGACGACCTGGTTGGCCTCGATGCCGCTGGTGCGGGGATAGACGGAGTAGGGGCCAATTCCGGTCAGATCGTCGATCTCGAACGCCGTGATGGTGCCGTCCTTGCTCACGCCGATTTTGGCTTTGATGCGGTGGTCGCGGGCATGGATGTCGGTGACGAAACTTTCGATGCGATCGGCGACAAACTTCACCGGTCGTTTGAGAAGTTTCGATAACGCGACTGTCGCCATCTCATCGGCGTATGTGTGCACCTTGATGCCGAACGAGCCCCCCACGTCCTTGGTCAGAACGCGCACCTGATGCTCGGCAATTCCGAGATGTTTGGCGAACAGGTTCTGCATCATGTGCGGCGCCTGGGTGCCGTGATAGACGGTCATGCGCTGCTCGCCTTCGTTCCAGTCGGCGACGACCGCGCGCGGCTCGTTGGTGACGCCGGTATGGCGACCGAAACGGAATGTCGTTTCCACCACACAATCGGATTCAGCGAAGGCCTTATCGACGGCCCCTACGTCGAGCTTCCTTTCGAAGCAGAGATTGTCGCCAAGCGAGGCGTGAATGACCGGCGTCTTGGCATCAAGGGCCACTTCCGGATCGGTGACCGCCGGCAACGGCTCGTATCGGACTTCGACCAGTTCGCAGGCGTCCTCGGCCTCGGCTCGCGTGCGGGCGACCACGGCGCAAACCGCTTCGCCTTGCCAGCAGGCGCGCTCGACTGCGATCGGAGACTGCGGCGCCGATTTAAGCCCCTTCAGATGTGTGAGGACACCCACCCAAGGGGTCATGACTTTGGCGAGTTCCGGACCGGTCACCACGGCAATCACGCCGGGCGCCTTTTTCGCGGCGTCGGCCGAGATCTTGACGATGCGTGCGTGTGGGTGCGGTGAGCGCACAAAGGCAACATGGGCCATGCGCGGCAAAGTGACGTCGCTGATGTATTGACCGCGCCCTTGCGTTAGCCGCTGCAGGTTCGGCCGTGGCACCGAACGACCGATATAGGAGTTTGGCCGGTCGAGCGCCGTCAGTACCGGTGGGGAGTCATCGGTGATTTTCATTTTTTGGCTCCCGCGCGTGCCTGCGCAACCGCTTCAACAGCATCGACGATCGCGTGGTAGCCGGTGCAGCGGCAGTAGTTGCCCGATATATGCTCGCGAATTTCATCGCGGCTCGGGACTTTTTTTGAGCGCTTGAGCAGATCCTGGGCGGTCGTGATCATTCCGGGTGTGCAATAGCCGCATTGCAGGGCATTGCGTTGCTCAAAGGCTGCCTGCAAGTCGGACACTTCGCCCGAATCCGACAGACCTTCTATCGTTTCCACCGCGGCGCCATCGCATTGCACGGCGAGCATCAGACAACCGCGCACAATCTCGCCGTCAACACGCACCGTGCAGGCACCGCAGACGCCATGCTCGCATCCGACGTGGCTACCGGTAAGCGCGAGGTCTTCGCGCAGGAAATCGACCAATGTCTTTCTCGCCTCGACGCGCTCTTGGACTCGCGCGCCATTGACTGTCAGAGAAATTTCGAGCGTGCGATCGTTCATGGCCGCGTCTCCAACAGCTGTGCGGCCACGCGACGAAGCAACACGCCGGCGAGATGTTTCTTCACCTTGGCGGTCGCCTGCACGTCATCGTGCGGATCGAGATCCAGTGCGTCGACAGCAGCGTCAACGTTGCCATCAGCGAGTGCCGCCTCGGCTTTTTTCACGCGGATCGGCGTATCGCCGACGCCGAAATAGGCGAGCCGCACATCGGCAAGACCCTTGCCGTTGGTGCGCGCGCTCGCGGCCAGTCCGACAATCGCGTAGTCGCCATGTCGCCGTGCAAGTTCGGCAAAGCCAACGCGCGTATTCTTATCGGCCACCGGGATACGAATGGCCGTTACGATTTCATTGGGACGCACCGCAGTCTCAAACAGGCCCTTGAAGAAGGCGTCGGCCTTCACCTTGCGCTTGCCCTTCGCGCTGGCAATGTCGACTTCACCACCCATCGCCAGAAGGCAGGCGGGTAACTCGGCTGCCGGATCGGCAAATGCGATGGAGCCGCCAAAGCTGCCCCTGTTTCGGATGGCAGCATGCCCGATGTGCGGCATCGCAAGCGCAATCAATGGGGCGTAGCGGGCGATGACGTCGGACCTCTCAACCTGGGCATGACGCGCAAGCGCGCCGACCTCGACAAATTTTCCTTTCTTGGCGATGCCGTCGAGCCCCTTGATCCCGTTGATGTCGATCAGCAAAGACGGCGCCGAAAGGCGCATGTTGAGCGTTGCGATCAGGCTTTGCCCACCAGCGAGCAACCGCGCGTTGTCCTTGTGCTTGGCCAGAAGCGTCACGGCTTCCTTCAGCGTCCGCACCTTCTTGTAGGCAAATGGCGCCGGTTTCACCTGTCCTCCCCGTTCTTGGCACGTTGCGTTGACCGAGGATATTCGGGTCACGCGCCATATTTTTTCTTATTGTGACCGGGAACGCGGGCAGGTCAATGCGGGCTTCGCTTTCAATAAGCCCGCTTGTCGCAGAATTCAGGCAGTGATGCGCTTGACGATATCGATCGAACGACGCAGCAGCGTTTCGGAGGCCTCCGGCGTGCGGAATGCTGCGTGCGCTGACAACGTCACGTTCTCGAGCTTCGCGAGCGGATGATCGGCCGGGAGCGGCTCGTTGTGAAACACATCGAGCCCGGCGTGGCGGATGTGGCCGCTTTTCAGCGCGGCGATCAGCGCGGCCTCATCGGCCAGCGCGCCGCGCGCCGTATTGACATAGATGACTCCCTTTTTCATCCGCGCGATCCGCTCGGCGGACAGAAAGCCGCGCGTCTCGTCGCCGAGAGTCAAATTCATCGATACGACGTCGGCACGCGCGAGCAGCGTGTCGATGTCGACCAGCGGCACGTCAATCTCGGCATGCTTGGTTCGATTCCAGCCGATGACGTTCATTCCCATGCCTTTGCCGATGCGTGCGACCTCGCGGCCAATGCCGCCGAGTCCGATTACCCCCAAGGTCTTGCCAAGAAGCTGCACGCCTTCGTGCGGCGTCCAGACCCCGCGACGGACCTCGCGATCCATGCGCGCCAGATCGCGTGCGCAGGCCCAGAGCAGTGCAATGCTGTGCTCGGCGACCGCAGTGTCACCGTAGCCCTTGATGATGTGGACCTTGATGCCGCGCTCGGTGAGTTCGCCGACATTCATGTAGCTGGCCGGCCCGGTACCAAGGAAAACGATGTGCTTGAGCTCGGGGCATTGCGCCACCAGCGGCGTCGGCATGTATGAATGGTCGTCGATCGCGATGTCGTAGCCGCCGATAATCTTTGGCAGCTCGTCGCGCGCGAATGCCTTGCGGTTGACATCGATCGGCGGGTCGTCAGGGCGCAGAACTCTCGCCCACACGGGTGCCAATTGGTCGTTGCAGTCGAGGAAGATAGCTTTCATGATCGTTCCAGCAGGCGCTACCGCGTCCGAAATGTGGCGGCATTCCAAGAGAAAATGTCACGGAAGCAGGCGAAACGACAAGCGTTGACGGGTCCCGCGGTCCGGACTACATGCACCGAACGCCGCAACATAACGAAGTCGAGTAATGGGTAAAGAACAGAAAGCGGTTTGCGTCATTGCCTGGCCCGCCGGTCATTCGCGCTCCCCGATAATCCACAACTACTGGATCAAGCAGCACAAACTCGACGCCGAGTATCGGCGTGAGGCGGTGCCGCCCGAAAAATTCCCCGAATTCATTACGCACCTGCACGACCACGGGTACATTGGTGCCAATATCACGGTGCCGCACAAAGAGACGGCGCTGAAACTGACGGAACCGGACGAACGGGCACGCGCGGTCGGCGCCGCCAACGCGCTCTGGTACAAGGACAGCAGACTTCGTTCGACCAACACGGATGTCGAAGGCTTTCTCGCAAATCTCGACGCAGTTACCCCAGGGTGGGATCGTGGCCTTTCGACCGCGGTGGTGCTTGGGGCAGGTGGTGGAGCGCGAGCGGTTGTCTATGCGCTGGTTACCCGCGAGGTCGGGCGTATCTACGTCATCAACCGAACGAAGGAAAAGGCGCAGGCCTTGCGCAAGAAGTTCGGCTCGGCTGTGCAAGTTGCAGGATGGGACGAAACGACGGGACTGCTTGGCGGCGCTGGACTTCTGGTCAATACGACGACATTAGGCATGGTTGGTCAGCCACCACTGGAACTGAATCTGCGTTGCCCGGCCTCGATGGTAGTGGCGGATATTGTCTATGCACCGCTGGTAACAGGATTGCTGGCATCGGCACGCGAGCGTGGGCTGCGGACCGCCGACGGACTTGGCATGTTGCTGCACCAGGCGGTACGAGGTTTCGAACTTTGGTTCGGTATTAAGCCTGAGGTGACACCGGAACTGCGGGCCCTGGTCGAGGCCGACCTCCTCAAGAAAACGTGAGTGTGCCGGCGCATGGAATAAGGCGAGTGTGCCGGGGTTACCGCCTGATTGAAGCTGGCCTTTAATGCCGGCATGGGAAGCGGGAGGAACTTTAAAATGTACAATCTGAATATGACGTGGCGGGCGCTCGGTGCCACCGCAATTGCCTTGCTCTTCACGACAGCCGTCTTTGCGCAACAGCCGGGCCGTATCCGCGGTCAGATCGAAAAGACCGACGGCAGCACGCTCTCGCTGAAGACCCGCGATGGTTCGATGCTGGACGTCAAAGTTGCCGACGATGCGCGCGTGGCAGCACTTGTCAAAGCATCTCTCGCCGACATCAAGAATGACAGTTTCATCGGCGTTGCCGGCATGCCGCGGCCGGACGGAAGCATCGAGGCATTTTCAGTTCACATCTTCCTGCCCGCACAGCGCGGTGTCGTCGCCGATCGGCATTTAAACTGGGACGCAAAGCCCGGAAGCACGATGACCAACGCCTATGTCGAAAGCAGCGTGACCGAGAAGGATGGCCAGGCGGTCATGGTGAAATACAAGGAAGGCGAAAAGAAAATTATCATTACGCCGGCGACAGCAATTACGGCGGTCGCACCGGGCAACAAAGATGAACTCAAGCCGGGAACGCAGATCATCATCATGGCAGCCGACAAGCAGCCGGACGGGTCGGTTCTTGCCAAGACGCTCTATGTCGGCCGCAGCCTGACGCCCGCAATGTGAGGCAGGCCGATATCGTTTCTTCACTGTTACTACGCCGCCACTTCGGGCGGCGTAGTCGTTTAAGGAGAAGACGCGTGAAAACTTTGACGATGATTGGCGCGGCATGCGCCCTGCTGTTGGCTTCCGCTGCGGCATTTGCGCAGGACAAGCCGATGCGTGTGCGAGGCACGGTCGAGCAGATTGACGGTGCTATGATGACCGTCAAATCGCGTGAAGGTGACACGTTGAAGGTAAAGCTGGCCGACGAGGTCAAGGTTGTTGCCTTGGTGAAGGCGTCGCTTGCCGATATCAAGCCGAATTCATTCGTTGGATCGACGGCCATGCCGCAACCGGATGGCACCTGGAAAGCGGTCGAGGTTCATATTTTTCCGGAGGAGATGCGCGGGACCGGAGAGGGCGACAGGCCGTACGACTACAAACCGCAAAGCACGATGACGAATGGAACGGTCAATAGCCTGGCAAAAGCGACGATGAGCGGAACTGTAGCGAGCGAAGAAGGCACGACCCTGACGCTCGACTACAAGGGCGGTTCCAAGAAAATCGATGTCACACCTCAAACGGTTATCGTGAGCTACGTGCCCGGTACCAGAGAAGAGCTGAAACCCGGTGCCAGTATTTATCTTCCGGCGGCAACGCGGCAGGCCGACGGGACCCTGCTGACGGCCCGCGTCAATGTTGGTCGCGGTGTGGCGCCGATGTAGCGCCGAAGTAAGGTTGAACAATAGCTTCAGTTGATGCGCGCACGCCGCGCCGGCGCATGCGCCGAGCCGCGGGCGGAGACGCCGAGATCCCCAGCGAGCTCCGGCATTTCGCGCATGAGTCGGACGAGGCGATTGTGCCGGCCACCGGCAATCCGCGCCTCGCGCTGCTCTTCGATAGGACGGCGTACTTCATCGCAGCGTGCCAGACCGTCAATGTCTGCGCCGTGTTCCGCCAGCCGCGCCAGAAAATGCGTCAGGTCTTCCAGCTGATCGGCGACGACATGAATGACGCCACTTTCTTCCTGCACAACACCGATAACGGCCACATACCGCGCGCCGAGGACGATCGGCCGCAAGCGTTCGAACACTTTCGGCCATACGATGACGTTGGCAACCGCTGTCTCGTCTTCGATCGTCATGAACACGACGCCATTGGCCGAACCGGGTCTCTGCCGGCATGTGACAAGCCCCGAAATGCGCGTACGCATGCCTGAACGGGTGCGGCGTAAGGTGTCATTTTGCTTGATGCCGCGGGCATCAAGGTCGGGCCGCAGGAATTGCGACGGGTGCGCGCGCAGCGACAGGTGCAGGAAACGGTAATCGTTGATGACTTCCTCGCCGATCGGCATTGGTGGCAGACGGACATCGGGCTCCTGCGAGACAATACGTGTCGATGTGCCGCCGCGGCTGGTGAACAGCGGCAGATCGTCATTACGATCGCCAACCCGGCCGAGCGCCTTGGCCGCCCACAGCGCTTCGCGGCGAGCAAGGCCGAGCGAACCGAAAGCGTCGGCATCGGCCAGCCTTTCCAGGACGCGCGGAGAATGCTCTGTGCGCAACCACACATCGCGCATGGAGTCGTAAGACTGTGATGATCGTCGCTCGACGATCAATTTCCCGTCTTCCTCGCTCAGTCCTTTGATCTCGCGCAGGCCGAGACGCACCGCGTGCGTTGTCCGGATGTCGTCCTGCATCTGGCGATGCAACTCATGCAGCCGTCCGGCCACATGCGGGCCTGGTTCGAGTGTCGAATCCCAGCACGAATGATTGACATCTGGCGGTCGTACTTCGACGCCGTGTTCCCGCGCATCGCGCACGATCTGTGCCGGCGCGTAAAAACCCATTGGCTGCGCGTTCAGAAGTGCGGCGGCAAAGACGTCCGGATAACGGCATTTGAGCCAGGCCGAAGCGTAGACCAGGAGCGCGAAGCTCGCCGCATGGCTTTCCGGAAAGCCGTATTCGCCGAAGCCTTCGATCTGCTGGAAGCAGCGCTCCGCGAATTCGCGCTCGTAACCATTGGCAAGCATGCCGTCGATCATCTTGCGCTGGAAAGTGCCGATGGTGCCGACACGCTTGAAGGTCGCCATGGCACGGCGCAACCGGTCGGCCTCCGATGGCGTGAAGCCGGCGGCCACAATGGCGATCTTCATGGCCTGCTCCTGGAACAAAGGCACGCCCAAGGTTTTCGATAAAACCGCTTCCAGCGCCTTCGACGGATAGGTGACCGGTTCCTGTCCGCGCCGGCGGCGTAAATAGGGGTGCACCATGTCGCCCTGGATCGGGCCGGGTCGCACGATCGCCACTTCGATCACGAGGTCGTAGAAATTCCTCGGCGCAAGCCGCGGCAGCATGGTCATCTGCGCCCGGCTCTCCACCTGGAACACGCCGAGCGAATCCGCGCGGGACAACATGCGGTAAACGGCGGGATCCTCAGGCTCAATGGTGGCGAGCGTATATCGTTCGCCATAGTGCTCGTCCACCAGATCAAGCGCCTTGCGCAGGCAAGACAGCATGCCGAGGCCGAGAACGTCGATTTTCAGAATGCCAAGGGCATCGAGATCGTCCTTGTCCCATTCGACGAAGGTGCGGTTATCCATCGCCGCATTGCCGATCGGCATGACTTCGTCGAGCCGGCTGCGGGTGATGACAAAGCCACCGACATGCTGGGAGAGATGGCGTGGGAAGCCATTGATTTCTTGCGCGAGCGAAAGAATCTGGCGCATGCGCCGGCTTTGCGGATCGAGCCCGTTACGGGTAACCGCGTCTTTCGACACTGAACCGCCGCCGCCACCCCAGATCGAAGATGACAACGCGCCGATCGTGTCCTCGGAAAGGCCGAAGGCTTTGCCGACCTCGCGGATCGCCGAGCGGCCGCGATAGGAAATTACGGTAGCGGCGATGCCGGCGCGGTCGCGCCCATATTTGCGATAGATGTATTGAATGACCTCCTCGCGTCGTTCGTGCTCGAAATCGACGTCAATGTCGGGCGGTTCGCGCCGTTCCGGCGAGATGAAGCGCTCGAACAGCAGATCGCCGCGTTCAGGATCGACTTCGGTCACACCGAGGCAAAAACAGACGGCGGAATTGGCGGCCGAACCGCGGCCCTGACAGAGAATATTTTTCGAACGGGCAAAGTTGACGATGTCGTTGACGGTCAGGAAATAGGGCGCATATTGCAATTGCGCGATCAACTCGAGTTCGTGCTCGAGATTGGCGCGCACCTTGTCGGGAATGCCCTGCGGATAACGGCGGGCGGCGCCCTCATAGGTGAAATGTGCCAGCGCATCCTGGGCGTTGTCGAAGCCATTCACTTGCTCATCAGGATATTCGTAGCGCAGCTCGTCGAGCGAGAAGGAAAGTGCATCGCTGAGCGCCAGCGTTTCTTCGACCGCTTCCGGCGCATCGCGGAACAGCCGCGTCATTTCTTCCGGTGGTTTCAGATGGCGCTCGGCATTTACGGCAAGCTTGCGCCCGGCACGATCGATGGTGGTCTTTTCGCGAATGCAGGTGAGCACGTCGGCGAGCGGCCGACGGTTAGGATGGTGATAGAGAACATCATTGACCGCGATCAGCGGTATGCCGGCGGTATGCGCACGGTCTTTCAACCGCATGAGTCGCGCCCGGTCTCGACCGCGGTAAAGCATGGAGGCGGCAAGGCGGACACGATGTGGCGCAGTTTCGCGCAGGCGCGCGAGCAGCGGAGTGCTTCCTGACATCGCAACCAGTTCGAGCCCGAAGGCGTGTGCCAAAAGGTCGTCGAGATAAAGAGTGCAGGCGCCTTTTTCGGCGCGCAGATTGCCGAGAGTGAGCAGGCGCGTGAGCCTTCCCCAACCGGCGCGATTGCGCGGATAGGCAAGGATATCGGGCGTGCCGTCGGCGAACACGAGCCGCGCACCGGGATGATAGCGCGGCGGCAGATTCTGTTCGCGCTTTGCCAGATGTGCGCGCACCACGCCGGCGACGGAATTGCGGTCGCATAGGCCCAGCCCGGCGAGACCGGCATGCGCAGCCTGCACCATCAGTTCTTCGGGATGCGAAGCTCCGCGGAGGAAAGAAAAATTCGAGGCAACGGCGAATTCGAGATAACGCATACGAACACAGACTTTCTGGCTTTCTTCGGGGGCTTGACCCTCATGCGAAGGTCCCGTGCAGGAACCATGTTGGCGCGCCGGCGCCTTGTGCGAGATCGCGGTAAAGCCCGGAACGGAACAGCCAGAAGCGCAGGCCGCTCTTGTCCTCCACGCGGAAATAATCGCGCGCCGGCCCGCCGTGTTCGCTCCACCAGGCACCTTCGATGCGCTCGGGGCCTTCGGCTGCGATCACCTCATGCAGGGCCCGCCGCCATCGGAAACGCAGCGGCGGGCCGTCCGGGACTTCCGCTACAGCCTCGATCGGCTCCGGCCGCGCCAGCAGCCGGAGCGGACGCGGCGGCAGCTTTGTTTCCTCGCGGTATTGTCGAAACCCGGCCCAGCCCGCATCGCCATTGACGGTCTGCGCAGGAAGAACGGTCTCGGCCAGTTCAGGAATATGGCTGTCCTGAGCGACCACCCGACGCACGCGGCGCGCTCCCAGGCGAGCGCTCAGACGATCCACAAGACGACAAAGCTCGGATGCATCCTCACCGCCGCCTATGCCGATCTGTTCGGGCGGACAGGGCTCGGCGACAACAACCGATAGCTTCGCCATGTCGAAGCCGAAGCCGGGGTCGAATGCATCTGCCAGTGCGGCAAGCCGCTCCACGAACAGCTCACGGATATCATCCGGATCGCGCAACGGCCGGGAAGTACCGGCAGCGATGCGGCGTACCACGCCGTCGGTACGGAACAGGGCCAGCTCGATGCGGCGGGCACCATCGCCTCGCCGTTCCAGCGCGAATTGCAGTCGCTGCGCCAGCCGCCTGGTAATTGCCAGAACGTCTTCCTCGCGTGCAATCGGCTCGGCAAAACGCTGTTCAGCCACATAAGGGGCCACCGGCAGCCGTGGGGTCAGCGGTTCGTGCTCATGGCCCAAGGCACGATCGAGTTGGCGCAGCACGTCAGACCCGAAACGTGCGGTCAGCGGCGCGCGCGGCAGATCGATAATATCGCCGATGCGTTTCAGGCCGACGCGGGCAAGGCCCGCAACCGTCGTCGTCGGCAACCGCAACGCGGACAAAGGCAATGTCTCGAGGATTGTACGTTCTTCACCGCAAGCGTGACTTGCCGGTTTGCCGTAATGCGCGGCGGCCCAGGCAGTGCCAATGGTGCCGGCAACGGCAAGCGAATAGCCAAGGCCAGCATTTTCCAGCCGGCCACTGAGATCAGCCACGAGTTCGCGTTCGCCACCGTAAAGATGTGCGCAGCCACTGATGTCGAGCAGCAAGCCGTCGGGTACATCGCAGGCCACGAGCGGCGTGTAACGCAGGCACCAGTTGGCAACGGACTCGAGCAGAGCGGCATCCGCTTCGGTGTCTTCGGGCATCGTATCGATGCCGGGGTGCATCGCGCGGGCCTGTGCCAATGCAAGGCCCGGCGACAAGCCAAGTCGTTCGGCTGCGTCATCGACGGCAACAAGAATTTCGACATTGCCCCGTCTGCCGGTGACGACAAGTGGCGCAGATGAATTACGCGACTTGTCGATGCGATCGGTTGAAAGCCGGCGCAGCCACAGGCTGAGCATGCGTGGCGAGGATGAATCGCTCATCGTTGTCGCTCCATTCAAGAGTCCAGGATCCGGCGGGGCCGTGACGATTGCGGACAAGGTGGGCGGTAAAGCGCGGTCTTATTTCCCGCTCGCTCTGTTCGCGTCCCGGAACGGAAGAGGCGGTTCCGATAATCCAACGGGTGGCGGCAGTGGATGCATCGCCCGGTGGCGCGGCGCGCAACAAGAGTGCCAGCGTTCCGCTCTCCGCAGCCGCGAGTGAAAGCCGACGCACTGCCACCGTGCCGATCTCGCCGGCCCGCATTTCTCCGATCACCGCACCGACGGCGCGACAGCGCAGTGCTTCTTCCATCGCCCACAGCAGATCGCGACGGTGCGCAGTTGAAACCATCACCAGCCGTTCGGGCGCGAAGCCGAAGGCATCGATCCCGGCACCATGCGGCACGCCGCTTTCGGCGAGGCCCATGTCCTCCGTGATCCAGAACAGGCGAGGTGAGGGAGCGGAGACGGCCAGCCCCAAGGCAAATCCGGCTGCCGCGGGGAGATGGATTTCCCCGGCCGCTGCGATCTCGTGCAGGGCGCCGCGCATCAATCCGCCGCCAAGCACTTTGTCGATGGCGGGAATGCCGAGAGGCAGGAGGCTTGGGCGCCCCACCATCCCGGGGATCTTTTGCAAGGTCAGAAGACGCTGGCGAAGTTGCTCATCCATTCGGCAAATCATTGAAGATGCGAAGTTATTCGGCGCAGAAGAGGAGCCGCTTAACTTCCAATGTTCATGGTTTGTTCTAGTGTGGTCAAGTCCGCCACCCCCGTCAAGCCGCAAGGGAATGGGGGCATGCGCGCGGAAAGAACCCCACGCCTAGATATGCGTGACGTAGAGGATGAAGACTGCTGCTGCCAGCACGCTGGCCAACCAGACGAGTCGAGGATCGGCGGGTCGATTCATGACGAGTCCTGCACAAACAAATCATGTGCCAAAAACCCCCCACAGCCGCCTGAATTTCCTCGGCCGTCGCCGAGAAGTGATCAATTCATTTTGAGAAAGGAGCGACCGCGAACGGTCAGCAGAATCTGCAAATCTTTCATGCTGCTGCCGTTCTTGAACTGGATCAGTCCGTTAGCGATGGCATCCTCCCAGACCGACAGATGCGGACAACTTCGCCGCCAAGCATCCGCATCCGCGTAACTGCGCGGTGCCTCCGCCACCCAGGAGAGAAACTGCTTTGTCAGTGCATGCGCCGCGTCTTGCATGGCGAGCCGTAAATATACCTGTTCGCGCTCCGGGCAAACTTCAGATGGCCAGCGTGCTGAAGATTAAAGCGTTTGCCCAAGAATAGAGCAATTTCGCGACGCCCCTTTCCGCTCAGCGCGGAATAACCGCGTACCAACCGCGCAAACCTGCCGCCTGATTTGGCACTGGCAGGTCAGTGGCTTGGCACGTCGATTGCAAACTAAACGCTAATTGCCGGGTCCCGCGTCCGGTCCAACGGAGGGCGTAGCTATGTCCACATTCGATAATCCATTCGACCCCTCGCGTCCTCTGAATGGCAGCGGCTGCGCGTGCGGCCGCCATGTCAACCAGGCGGAGCACGAACACGACGCCGCAAGACAATTGCACTGCGCGCCCGTCGAGATTGAGGACAAACGCTATCAGAACGTCGTTGCCTCGGCGGTCATGCGCGCCGTGTTTCCGGCCGACAAGGGCCGCCGCGCTTTCCTGCAGTCGCTCGGTGCATCGACCGCGCTCGCGGCGTTGTCGCAGTTCTTTCCACTGAAGACGGCGACTGAAGTTTTCGCAGCTGGCGGTCCGATCGAGAAAAAAGATCTCAAGGTTGGCTTTATCCCGATCACCTGCGCAACGCCGATCATTATGGCAAAGCCCATGGGCTTCTATGAAGAGCAGGGGCTGGACGTCGAGGTCATCAAGACCGCGGGTTGGGCGGTTATCCGCGACAAGACGATCAACAAGGAATATGACGCCGCGCACATGCTGTCGCCGATGCCGCTCGCCATCACCATGGGAGTCGGCTCGAAGTCGATTCCCTACACGATGCCGGCGGTGGAGAACATCAACGGTCAGGCGATCACGCTCGCGATCAAGCACAAGGACAAGCGCGATCCGAAAGACTGGAAGGGCATGAAGTTCGCCGTGCCGTTCGACTACTCCATGCATAACTATCTGCTGCGCTACTACGTCGCCGAACACGGCATCGATCCCGATCAGGACATCCAGATCCGCGCGGTGCCACCGCCCGAAATGGTCGCCAATCTCCGCGCTGACAATATTGACGGATTCCTCGCGCCCGATCCGGTCAATCAGCGCGCCGTCTATGACGGCGTCGGTTTCATCCACATGCTGTCGAAAGAAATCTGGGACAGACATCCGTGCTGCGCCTTCGCGGCGTCGAAGGAGTTCGTCACGGAAAGTCCGAACACGTATGCCGCGTTGCTCAAGGCGATCATCGATGCGACCGCCTTCGCCCATAAACCTGAAAATCGCAAGCAAATCGCGGAAGCGATCGCGCCGGCCAATTATCTCAACCAGCCGGTTACCGTGGTCGAACAGGTTCTGACAGGCACTTACGCCGATGGTCTGGGCAACGTGAAGAACGTGCCTGACCGAATCGATTTCGATCCGTTCCCCTGGCAGTCGTTTGCCGTCTGGATCATGACGCAGATGAAACGCTGGGGGCAGATCAAGGGCGATGTCGACTACGCTCAGGTCGCGCAGGAGGTTTTCCTTGCGACTGACACCGCCAGGCTGATGAAGGAGGTCGGGCTGACACCGCCTGCGGCGACGTCGAAAACCTTTGTGGTCATGGGCAAGACATTCGATCCGGCCAAACCTGAGGACTATCTCAAGGGCTTCAAGATCAAGAAGGTTGTCTGAATGAAGACGGCATCGCTGACCGGGCGCGCGGCCGTCGTTTCATTCGCGCTGTTGTTCAGTTTCCTGCTGGCATGGCATCTGGCCACGCGCGGTTCGGGAACGGTGCAGCACATGGACCCGGAATACGCCAAGCTGATGGGCGCCACCGCGACCCAGGGCAAATCGGCGATGCCGGGACCAATCGATGTCGGGGCAAAGCTTTGGGAACACCTGCGCCGGCCGTTTTATAACAACGGACCAAACGACAAGGGCGTCGGCATTCAACTTGCCTATTCGATCGCGCGTGTCCTGATCGGCTATCTGCTCGCGATGCTGGTGGCGATACCGGTCGGCTTCCTGATCGGCATGTCGCCGTTGATGAGCAAGGCGCTCGATCCCTTCATTCAGGTGCTCAAGCCGATCTCGCCGCTCGCCTGGATGCCGCTGGCGCTCTACACGATCAAGGACTCGAGCCTGTCGGCGATCTTCGTGATTTTCATCTGTTCGCTGTGGCCAACAATGATCAATACCGCCTTCGGTGTTGCCTCCGTGCGGCGCGAATGGCTGAACGTCGCAAAGACGCTTGAAGTCGGCACTTTGCGGCGCGCATTCACGATCATCCTGCCGGCAGCGGCACCGACAATTCTCACCGGCATGCGCATCTCGATCGGGATTGCCTGGCTGGTCATTGTCGCCGCTGAAATGCTGGTCGGCGGCACGGGGATTGGCTACTTCGTCTGGAACGAATGGAACAATCTGTCGATCACCAACGTGATCACGGCCATCCTGATGATCGGTCTCGTCGGCATGTTGCTCGATTTCGTTCTTGCGCGGCTCACGCGTCTGGTCACGTTTCCCGAGTGAGCCATGTCGGATCGTTTTATCTCCATAGAAGGCATTGCGCGGCGATTTCCCGCGCCTGGCGGCGGCACGACGACGGTGTTCGAAGACCTGTGGCTCTCGATGGCACGCGGTGAATTCGTCTGCATGATCGGCCATTCCGGCTGCGGCAAGACAACGGTGTTGAACATTCTCGCCGGGCTTGATGCGCCGTCGGACGGAACGGTGATCGTGGATGGGCAGGCGATCGAAGGCCCGAGCCTTGATCGCGCGGTGATCTTCCAGAGCCACGCGTTGCTGCCGTGGCGCACGGTCATCGGCAACGTCGCCTACGCGGTGTCATCGAAATGGCGCCGCTGGTCGGCGGCACAGGTGGCGGCGCATGCGCAGAAATTCATCGATCTCGTCGGGCTCAAGGGAGCAGAGCACAAACGGCCGGCCGAACTTTCCGGCGGCATGAAACAGCGCGTCGGCATCGCGCGCGCTCTCTCGATTGAGCCGAAAATCATGCTGATGGATGAGCCGTTCTCCGCGCTCGACGCGCTGACGCGGGGGACGTTGCAGGATGAGGTTCGCCGGGTCTGTCAGGAAACCGGGCAGACCGTGTTCATGATCACGCATGACGTAGACGAGGCGATCTATCTCGCCGATAAAATCGTACTGATGACCAATGGACCCGGCGCGGTGCTCGCGGAGATCGTGGAAAATCCCTTGCCGCGCGAGCGAACCCGCAACGAATTCCACAAGCATCCGCTCTATTACGCTGCGCGCAATCACATCATCGATTTTCTGGTCAGCCGCAGCCGCACCTTCATCGAGGAAACACACGGCACATATGATCCGCGAAACGTGGCTGTGGTGCGCCCCGGGCTGCCGGAGCCTATGATTGCCAGAGCTCAGGAACCGTCCGCGAAACCGAACCGCGGCCAACAACTCGCCGCGCACTGATTCTTTGTAGAGGAGGAAACATCATGAACCGGGCTGATCTCACCGAAAAGCTTCTCGACATCAAGCGCGAGAAGGGATGGACGTGGAAATACATCTGCGAGCAGATCGGCGGCATGTCGCCGGTGATGATCACGGGCGGCGTGCTTGGTCAGCAGAAGATGACCAAGCCGATGGCCGCCGCCGCCGCCAAGCTGTTTGGTCTCAGCAAGAGCGAGCAGACGCTGCTCAACGAGGTGCCAATGCGTGGCACCGGCACGACGATGCCGCCGACAGATCCGCTGATCTACCGCTTCTATGAACTGGTGATGGTCAACGGACCCGCGTGGAAGGCGCTGATTGAAGAGGAATTCGGCGACGGCATCATGTCGGCCATCGACTTCGATATGACAATCGATCGTCAGCCCGACCCCAAAGGCGACCGGGTCAAGATCAACATGACCGGCAAATTCCTGCCGTTCAAATATTACGGCGCCACAGGGAATGCCCTGGCCTACGGATTGAAGGAAGACTAGCCATCATTCGGCTCGCGTTTGCGCTTTGCGCTTGCGCGCCGGCTTTTCCGCCTCGCCGTTCACCAGCACTTGCGGGCCGATATCGGCGACGCGCGTGGTGCCGGTGAGCGCCATTGCGACGCTGAGCTCTTTCGCGAGGATGTCGATCGCCTTGGCGACGCCTTCCTTGCCGCGCGCACCCAGCCCGTAGACGAAGGCCCGACCGATCATGCAGGCACGCGCGCCCAGTGCGAGCGCGCGCAAGAGGTCGGCACCGGTTCGGATACCGCCATCGAACATCACTTCAGTGTCGGAACCGACGGCCTGTGCGATCGCGGGAAGCGCCGAGATCGATGACGGTGCGCCATCGAGCTGGCGCCCGCCGTGGTTCGAAACAACGACGGCATCCGCGCCGAGCTTGACCGCGGTTCTGGCGTCTTCGACGTCAAGGATGCCTTTGATGATCAGCTTGCCCGGCCAGACTTTCTTGATCCATTCGACGTCTCGCCAGTTCAGCGCGGGATCGAATTGTTCATTCGTCCACTGCGCCAGCGATGTGACGTCCTCCATGCCCTTCACGTGGCCGGCGAGATTCCCGAAATTCTTGCTCTTGCTTCTGAGGATGCTGAAGGCCCATGCGGGCTTGGTGGCAATGTCGATGATGTTCCTCAGGCGAATCTCAGGTGGCACCGTCATGCCGTTGCGAAGGTCGCGATGGCGCTGGCCGAGGACCTGAAGATCGACGGTGAGCACGAGCGCATTGCAATTCGCGGCGACGGCGCGCGCCAGAATATCGCGCGAGAAGGCACGATCGCGAATGACGTAAAGCTGAAACCAGAACGGCTTTTTGGTTGCCTCCGCCACCTGCTCGATCGAATTGATCGACATGGTCGACAAGGTGAACGGGATATTGGCCTCTTCCGCCGCCTGCGCGGAGAGGATCTCGCCATCGCCATGCTGCATGCCGCACAGCCCGATCGGCGCCAACGCAAACGGGGCGCTGATTTTCTGGCCGACGATGGTGGTGGCAAGGCTTCGCTCGGAAACGTCGACCATCACGCGCTGGCGCAGCGTGATCCTCTCGAGATCGGCGCGGTTCGCGCGCAATGTCTCTTCGTTGTAGGAGCCACTGTCGGCGTAATCGAAGAAAGCTTTGGGAACCTTGCGCCGGGCAAGGCCACGCAGGTCTTCGATGCAGGTAATAGTCTTCATGGGAAGTCGCCCGGCCGTTCAAATGTTTCCAGATCGGGTAGCACGGCGGCGGCTGGCGGCGAAATAGCTGGTTTTTGGTTGCTTTTAGGGTTAATGCGCGCGGCAAGGATCAGTCACGATTTTTAAGGCAAATTGCCCGGGCCGACACTATTATGCGCTCGCTAAAGCGACTGGCCGATCGCGACATCGGGCCGGCCGGGGGCATCAAATCTTAATTGGCGTCGAGGATCAGTTGCATGGCGCGTCGTTATTTTGGCACCGACGGAATTCGCGGCCGGGCTAACCGGGTGATTACCCCGGAGCTTGCGTTGAAAGTCGGTCAGGCCGCCGGGGTGACCTTCAGAAATGGCGATCACAAGCATCGCGTTTTGATCGGCAAGGATACGCGCCTCTCCGGGTACATGATCGAGACGGCTTTGGTGGCTGGTTTCACCTCAGTCGGCATGGACGTCCTGCTCACCGGTCCAATTCCCACGCCGGCGATCGGGATGCTCGCGCGCTCGATGCGCGCCGACCTCGGTGTCATGATCTCGGCGTCGCACAATCCTTTCGACGACAACGGAATCAAGCTCTTTGGGCCGGACGGCTACAAGCTCAGCGACGAGACGGAAAGCAAGATCGAGGATCTGCTTGATTCCGATCTCGGCAAGCATCTCGCCAAAAGCGACGACCTCGGGCGTGCCAAGCGCATCGATGGCGTGCAGGATCGATACATCGAGTTTGCCAAGCTGACCTTGCCCAAGGCGGTGTCGTTCGAAGGCCTCCGCGTGGTGATCGATTGTGCAAATGGCGCAGCGTACAAAGTTGCGCCAGGCACGCTTTGGGAGCTTGGCGCCGACGTTATTACCATTGGCGTCGATCCCGACGGGTTCAATATCAACAAGGATTGCGGTTCTACCGATCTGGCCGCGATTTGCCGCAAGGTGCGGGAGATGCGTGCTGACATCGGGATCGCGCTTGATGGTGACGCCGATCGTGTGCTGATCGTGGACGAACGCGGCCATGTGGTCGACGGCGATCAACTGCTCGCCGTCATTGCCGAAAGCTGGAAAGAAGATGGCCGGCTTCAGCGGCCGGGCGTGGTTGCAACCGTGATGTCCAACCTCGGACTCGAGCGTCATCTCGGCGGGCTTGGTCTTGAACTGGTGCGCACGCCCGTCGGCGACCGCTACGTGCTCGAGCACATGCGCACGCACGGGTACAATGTCGGTGGCGAGCCTTCAGGTCACATCATTCTCTCTGACTACACGACGACCGGCGACGGGTTGATTGCCGCGCTGCAAGTGCTTGCGGTGGTCAAGCGCGGCGACAAGCCGGTGTCCGAGCTTTGCCACCGCTTCGAACCGTTGCCGCAAATTCTCAAGAATGTTCGCTACCAGAAGGGCAAGCCGCTTGATGACGCGCAAGTGCGTTCGGTGATTGCGAGCGCCGAGCGCAAGCTCGGTCGCGGTGGACGCCTGATCGTCCGTCCTTCGGGGACAGAACCGGTTATCAGGGTGATGGGTGAGGGCGACGACAGAAGCCTGGTCGAATCGGTCGTCGATGACGTGGTCGAAGCATTGAGCGAAGTCGCGGCCTGATTTCAGGCGCGGCAGCCCGCCCGTAAACGATTTCTTAAATTGCCGATCTTCGCTGCACCGACATTTGCATGCGCCGCAGCGGTTTCTCGCATGCTGACCGATTTGTTAACGAGCGTAGTTAATAAACAAGGTTAAGCGGTGATTAAGAATTTGCTGGCATCCTTCTACCAATCGCCGTCCCAAGGGCGGCCTTTGAATAGTGGGACAATAAATGGTCAATCTGCGTGGTGGGGCTTTCGCGCTGGCCGCAATCGCTTTGTTTGCCGGCATTGATGGTGCGCATTCGGCGGATTGGCCAGGCGATCCACCTCCCTTGCGGGGCACGCTGGCGCCGGGCTTTGCCCGTTGGGACGGCTGGCAGCTCGGCATCCAGGGCGGCTACAGCAACCTGAAGCTCTCATCCGCGAGTTTCACCAATGGCCCCACGTTCGGTGGCTTCGTCGGTTACAACTGGCAATGGGACCAACTCGTCGTCGGCTTTGATATTGGCTACAAATATGCGTCGGTCCTGGATTTCAACGACGCCGTAAGTCTGCAGTTCAAGCTTGTTGACTACGTGCCAATCCGTGCTCGGTTCGGATACGCCATCGGCACCTTCCTGCCATATGCCTTGCTGGGCGGAGCGATCGGCCGCTTCAACTACACCAACCTGTCCACAGGTACAGGTAAGGACAATGCTTTCAACGCCGGCTTCGTGACCGGCCTCGGGGTGGATTGGCTGATCACACCCGGGGTCTTCGTCCGTGCCGAATGGGAGTATATCGCCTTTGCCTCGGTCGGCGGGACCATGTCCCAGCTCAACACCGGCCAGCTCGCCATTGGCGTGAAGTTCTAGCTAATTCTTAACTTCAGACTTTTGCCCGAACCGCCAGAGTTGACCTCGGTGGGCAAGTCGCCTATTCCCGCCAGTGGGACACCCCTCCCCAACGAGGGGCGCCTATCTGGAAGGATAGACAATGACAGTAACCAAGCCCGGCGTGCGGCCGGTGACCCCGCACTTCTCGTCCGGCCCCTGCGCAAAGCGCCCCGGCTGGAGCCTCCAAAACCTCACTGACGCGGTTCTCGGGCGTTCGCACCGGTCAAAGTCCGGTCGCGCGAAGCTCAAGCGCGCCATCGATCTCACACGCGAGGTGCTTGAAGTGCCGGCGGAATACCGCATCGGCATCGTGCCTGCCTCCGATACCGGCGCCGTGGAAATGGCCCTCTGGTCGTTGCTGGGCGCGCGCCCGGTGACGATGCTGACGTGGGAGTCTTTCGGCGAAGGCTGGGTGACCGACGTTCAAAAGCAGCTCAAGCTGAAGGACGTCACGGTCATCAAGGCGCCTTACGGCGAATTGCCGGACCTGGGCAAAGTCGATTTCTCCAACGATGTCGTGTTCACCTGGAACGGCACGACGTCTGGCGTGCGCGTGCCGAATGGAGAGTGGATCGCCCCAAAGCGACAGGGTCTGACGATCTGCGACGCAACGTCCGCTGCGTTTGCGCAAAGGCTCGATTGGCCCAAGCTCGATGTGGTGACCTTCTCCTGGCAGAAGGCGCTCGGCGGCGAAGGCGCGCATGGGATGCTTATCCTCTCGCCACGTGCGGTGGAGCGGCTCGAAACATACAAGCCGGCCTGGCCACTGCCGAAAATTTTCCGTCTGACCACGGGCGGCAAGTTCAACGAAGGCGTTTTCGCGGGCGAGACGATAAACACGCCATCGATGCTTTGCGTGGAGGACTACCTCGACGCTCTGCAATGGGCGAAGTCGCTCGGCGGGTTAAGCGCGACCGTTGCACGCTCTGATGCGAACGCGAAGGCGCTGTCCGATTGGGTTGCCGCCACGCCTTGGGTAGGCCATCTCGCCAAGAATCCCAACGAACGATCCAATACGTCTGTGTGTCTGAAAGTCGCCGATCCGGCGGTGGTGCGGTTGTCGGCTGACGACCAGGCGGCTTTTGCGAAGACCTTGGCTGGCCTTCTCGAAAAGGAAGGCGTCGCCTACGACATCGCTTATTACCGGGATGCGCCACCCGGTCTGCGCATCTGGTGCGGTGCGACCGTTGAGCGCAGCGATATCGAGGCGCTGACGCCTTGGCTCGACTGGGCATTCGCCGAGGCCAAAGCCTCATTGACCAAAGCGGCGTGAGGCCAGCCATGCCAAAAGTGCTTATTTCCGATGCGCTCTCCCCGGCTGCCGTGCAGATCTTCAAGGATCGCGGCATCGACGTGGATTTCCAACCCGCGCTGGGCAAGGACAAGGAAAAGCTCGCAGCCGCAGTCGGAAACTTCGATGGCCTTGCTATCCGTTCGGCGACCAAGGTGACTGCGAAAATTCTCGAACAGGCCAAAAGCCTGAAAGTCATCGGTCGCGCGGGCATCGGTGTGGACAACGTCGACATTCCGGCGGCAACGTCGCGCGGCATAATCGTCATGAACACGCCGTTCGGCAATTCGATCACCACCGCCGAGCATGCAATCTCGCTCATGTTGGCCTTGGCGCGGCAAATCCCTGAGGCCGACGCATCTACGCGCGCCGGAAAATGGGAAAAGAACAAGTTCATGGGCGTCGAGATGTTCAGTAAGACGCTCGGCGTAATCGGATGTGGAAATATCGGTTCGATCGTCGCGGACCGTGCGCTCGGCCTTAAGATGAAAGTGATCGCCTATGATCCGTTCCTGTCGCCCGAACGAGCGACCGATCTGGGCGTCGAGAAGGTGGAGCTCGATGAGCTGTTCAAGCGCGCTGATTTCATAACGCTGCACACGCCGCTGACAGAAAAAACTCGCAACATCATCAATGCTGCCGCGATCAAGATGATGAAAAAAGGCGTACGGATCGTGAATTGCGCGCGCGGCGGATTGGTCGATGAGGGCGCTCTGTACGAGGCGCTCAAAAGCGGAAACGTCGCCGGTGCGGCATTTGACGTGTTCGTTACCGAGCCGGCGACCGAAAATCCGCTGTTTGGCCTGCCGAACGTGGTGTGTACGCCGCACCTCGGCGCGTCGACATCCGAGGCGCAGGAGAACGTTGCGCTCCAGATCGCTGAACAGATGTCGGACTATCTTCTGCGTGGCGCCATCACGAACGCGATCAACTTTCCTTCGATCAGCGCCGAAGAGGCGCCCAAGCTCAAGCCATTTATCGCACTCGCCGAAAGGCTGGGGTCCTTCGCCGGCCAGTTGACCGAAACTGGTATCAGCAAGGTTCAACTCGCCTACGAGGGCGCAGTTGCGCAGATGAACACCAAGGCGCTGACGTCGGCCGCGCTGGCCGGTCTGCTGCGGCCTATGCTTGGCGACGTCAACGTCGTGTCGGCGCCCGTTGTGGCAAAAGAGCGCGGTATCGTGGTCGAAGAGGTCACGCGTGAAATGCCGGAAGACTACGAAAGCCTGATTACCATCACGGTGACGACCGAGCGGCAGTCGCGGCACGTCTCGGGGACCGTTTTCGCCGATGGCCGCCCCCGAATCGTCAACATCAAAGGCATTCGGATGGACGCCGAATTCGGTCCCTCGATGATCTACATCACCAATCTCGACAAGCCGGGTTTTATCGGCAAATTTTCATCAACCTTGGGTGAGGCCGGCATCAATATTGCGACCTTCCACGTTGGGCGCGACGCGCCCGGCGGCAATGCGGTAGCTCTGATCGAGGTTGACGGCGAAATGCCTGAGTCGGTTTTGGCCAAGGTGCGCGCCTTGCCGCAGGTACAGTCAGCCAAGTCTCTCCGCTTCTGAGAATCCTCGGAAAATCAAGCGATTGCCGCTGTCGCCCGGCGCTTGCCTCCAAGGGGAGCATCCTTTATCCGAAGGTGGACCTGGCCGGCAGCTCCCGGTTTCAAGTGTCCGGGGGCTAGGGCAGGGAAGGGATTCTGATGGCGAATGTCGTAGTTGTCGGATCCCAGTGGGGCGACGAAGGCAAAGGCAAGATCGTCGACTGGCTATCCGAGCAGGCTGACATCGTCGTGCGGTTCCAGGGTGGCCATAACGCCGGCCATACCTTGGTGATCGATGGCTCGACTTACAAACTGTCGTTGCTGCCCTCCGGCGTGGTGCGGGAGGGCAAACTTTCGGTTATCGGCAACGGTGTGGTGATCGACCCGCAGGCCCTGATCGACGAAATTGCCCAATTGAAGAAGCAAAACATCGCCGTGACGCCCGCTACTTTGCGCATTGCCGAGAACGCGACCTTGATCCTCCCGCTCCACCGTGAGCTTGAGGCCTTGCGCGAGGATGAAAATGCCGCAACGCGCATCGGGACGACCAAGCGCGGCATTGGTCCCGCCTATGAGGACAAGGTCGGACGGCGCGCCATTCGTTTCATGGACCTTGCCGATCTGCCGGCCTTGCGCGGAAAGATCGATCGATTGTTGGCGCATCATAATGCGCTGCGCCGCGGTCATAACCTGCCCGAGATCGAGGTGAAGGCGGTCTACGACCACCTTGCGGCTTTGGCGCCAAAGGTCCTGCCGTTCATGGATTCAGTCTGGTCGCTCCTCGACAGCAAGCGGCGCGAGGGAAAACGCATTCTTTTCGAAGGCGCCCAAGGCGCGCTGCTCGATATCGATCACGGGACATACCCTTATGTCACGTCGTCGAACACGGTGGCCGCACAGGCGGCGACCGGTTCAGGTCTCGGCCCGAATGCGATCGATTATGTGCTCGGTATATGCAAGGCCTACACCACCCGCGTGGGTTTGGGGCCTTTCCCGACCGATCAGATGGACAATGCGATCGGGAAAACGTTGGGCGAGCGTGGCTCTGAATTCGGTACGGTGACGGGACGGGCGCGCCGCTGCGGCTGGTTCGATGCTGTGCTTGTCCGGCAAACCGTGCGGACATGCGGTATTGACGGCTTGGCACTGACAAAACTCGACATTCTCGATGGGTTCGACGAGGTCAAGGTTTGCGTCAGTTATCGTCTGGACGGGCGCGAGATCGACTACCTGCCTGCCGGCGAACAGGCGCAGGCTCGGGTCGAGCCGGTCTATGAAACTATTGAGGGATGGAAACAACCCACAGCGCGTGCACGTTCCTGGGCGCAATTGCCCGCACAAGCGATAAAATACGTTCGTCGAGTTGAGGAGCTCGTCGGTTGTCCGGTCACCCTGTTATCGACCAGTCCGGAACGCGAAGACACCATCCTCATGAAGAATCCGTTTGAGCTATGATTGCCGAAAAAAGACATGAACCGAGGCCAAGCAGGACCTCCGGGGGGAGGCTGGTTTTCAAACGGGTGCTCTCAAGCACGATAGCGCGCAATGGCTGACTACTACGCTTTGATTGACCGCGCTGTTGGCGGTCTTGATAGAAACACAGGCGAGCATCGCCGCGCGCTCTATGATCGCGCGCGTGCCGCGCTGGTTTCCCAACTGCGCGGTGTCCAGCCGGCGCTGGATGAAACCGACATAACGCGCGAACGATTGGCGCTCGAGGAAGCAATCCGCAAGGTGGAAGCGGAAACTGCCAAACGGACCCGGGTCGACGTTCACGATGATGATTTTGGCGATGCGTCGCTCCGCGACCGCGGCCTGCGAGATTTCCGCGAAACCGTTGCCGAGGCCGAGGGTCTCGGGGGTGCAGCGGCGGAGGCTAGACGCGCCGCTCACGCGACCTACGATGCGATGCCTGAGGCATCGCCGCGCAACTTCGATCATCACAATGCCGAGTTGAGCCGCGTCTCAGAACCACGGCTCAGCGAAGAATTCTTTCGAGAGAGCTACGCACCGTCCCAGCCGGGTCCAGCGCCTTATGACGACGAAGAACTTTACACGCGACCCGCGCGCTCTTACGGCGGCCTCATCAAATGGGCGGTCATTTTCGCAATTTTGGCTGGAGGCGCCGGCGCTGCCTACTGGCAGCGCCACGCCATCACCTCGATGGTGGCGAGCTTCCGCGCGCAGCCGGCGCCGAAGCCTAAAGATGCCACCCAACCCACAACCCGTCCGAAGATCGCGGACCGCATCGGACAATCCCAGGCCACTCCGGATGCAGCGAATGCGCCGGCTGCGTCCGTAGCGCAGAAGGTTGTCCTCTACGATGAGGATCCGAACGACCCGCAAGGCAAGCGCTACGTCGGCTCCGCTTTGTGGCGGACGGAAACCGTGTCGCCTGGGCCGGGGCTCGCACCTGAGCTTGCCGTGCGTGCCGACATCGAGATACCGGAGCGCAAATTGCGCATGACCTGGTCGCTGCGCCGCAACTCCGACAAGGCATTGCCGGCGAGCCATACGATCGAGATCATGTTTACGTTGCCCGCAGATTTTCCCGAAGGCGGGATCGGCAACGTGCCCGGCGTTTTGATGAAACAGAGCGAGCAGGCTCGCGGCGTGCCGCTTGCGGGCTTGGCGGTGAAAGTCACCAACGGTTATTTCCTGCTCGGCCTGTCGGCGGTCGAGGCCGATCAACAGCGCAACATCCAATTGCTCAAGGAACGGGACTGGTTCGACGTTCCCGTCGTGTACACAAGCGGCAAGCGCGCAATTCTCGCGATGGAAAAAGGCGCGCCGGGCACGCGCGTCTTCGAAGAAGCCTTTCGCGCGTGGGGACAGTAGTCCGAAGCCTGAGTGAACACCTGAAACGCTAAAGGCCGGGCTTGGGCCCGGCCTTGTCATTTGAATTTTTGCGTGCGCGACTTAGTGCGCGGCGATTGCTTCCGCTGCCGCCGGGTGTTCCATCGCAGCCATGCGGCTCTTCACCGCTTTCTGCACCTTTTCGAACGCGCGCACTTCGATCTGTCGTACGCGCTCGCGCGAGACACCGAACTCGGCAGCAAGCTCTTCGAGCGTGATCGGATCGTCAGCCAATCGTCGCGCCTCGAAGATGCGCCGCTCGCGCTCGTTGAGGACATCAAGCGCAGAAATCAGCGCCTGGTGTCGATTGTCGCTCTCTTCGCTCTCGGCAAGGATGCGTTCCTGGCTTGGTGCATCGTCGACGAGCCAATCCTGCCACTCGCCGCTCTCGCCATCATCGCGGATCGGAGCGTTGAGCGAAGCATCACCGCCGAGACGGCGGTTCATGTCGACCACATCCTGTTCCGTGACGCCGAGGCGCTTTGCGATCACCTGCACCTGATCGGGGCGCAGATCACCTTCCTCAAGCGCGGAAATCTTGCTCTTCGCCTTTCGCAGGTTGAAGAACAGCTTCTTCTGGTTGGCCGTGGTGCCCATCTTTACGAGCGACCAGGAACGCAGGATGTATTCCTGTATCGCCGCTTTGATCCACCACATCGCGTAGGTGGCCAGACGGAATCCCTTTTCCGGTTCGAAGCGTTTGACTGCCTGCATCAAGCCGACATTGCCTTCCGAAACGACTTCGGAAATCGGCAGCCCATAGCCGCGATAGCCCATCGCGATCTTGGCGACGAGACGAAGATGGCTGGTGACGAGCTTGTGCGCAGCCTCGCGGTCGCCGTGCTCGCGCCAGCTGCGGGCCAACATGTATTCTTCCTGCGGCTCCAGCATTGGGAACCGACGGATTTCGTCCAGATATTGTGAAAGACCGGATTCGGCCTTGAGTGCCGGCAATGCGGCGGTACGGGCCATGACAGCGCCCTCCTTACTTGCCCCCGTGTTATCGGCAGGCGGTTGTGGCCGCCGCTCCCCGAGCCGACGGCACATCTATGTTGCGACCGCGAAAGTCCCTCGATCGCACCTGCAGCATACCGGCTTGGCCGCGTAAAAGATAGCGGCCGGGCTCTCACGTCACCGTAACGTTTTTGTGCGTCACGGTAGGCGCCAAACGACTGATTTGGCTGACCTATTTTCGCTTTGCAAGCCCGGCTTCACGGCTCTCCGTGTGCAAGGCCTGACGTAAACGACGCAAATCGCCCGGCAGTTCCGATTGGAACTCCAGGAGATCGCCGGTTTCGGGGTGTTCGATTGCCAGTAGATAGGCATGCAGAGCCTGTCTGCCAAGGGCCTCCAGTGCGGCACGGGCCTCTGGACCGAGACGGCTGGATTTGGTCCTGAACCCGGTACCGTAGGTCGCGTCCCCAAGAATTGGGTGTCCGATATGGGCGAGGTGGACCCGGATCTGGTGGGTACGCCCCGTTTCGAGGGTACAGGCGAGCAGGCTAGCCAGGGGCTTTCCGTCCGGTCCGTGGAAACGTTCCAGCACCTGCCAATGGGTCACCGCGACCCGACCATCCTGACGCACGGCTTGTTTGTCGCGGGCATGCGCATGACGTCCGAGTGGGGCGTTGACCGTACCCTTCGGACGATCAGGCGCACCCCAAACCAGGGCCAGATAGCCGCGCTTCAGAGGGCCGTCGGCCTTTTCAGCGAATTGCTTTGAAAGCGCGCGATGGGCCGCGTCGCTTTTGGCCACGACCATCAGGCCAGTCGTGTCCTTGTCGAGCCGGTGGACGATACCGGGTCGCTTGACGCCGCCGATACCGGACAGGCTCGCGCCGCAGTGGGCGATCAGCGCGTTGACCAGCGTGCCGGAGGCGTGGCCCGCGGCCGGGTGAACGACAAGGCCCTTCGGCTTGTCGATTACGATGATCGAGTCGTCTTCGTAAACGATGTTGAGCGGGATGGTCTCGCCTTTCGGCGAGGCGGGTTCCGGCGGGGGTAGTGTCACCGTGACGACATCGCCGGGTTTGACGGCTGCCGCCGGATCGCGGATCGTGCGGCCCGCAAGCGTCACATGGCCGCCAAGGATCAAGGTCTTCAGATGGGAGCGCGAAAGTGTCGCGATGTGTGCAGCGAGCACGCGGTCGAGCCGCGAGCCTGCCGCGTCATTGGCAATCGTGACTGTCTCGATAACACTATCGGTCATGGCTCAAAGTATGTCTGACAACAATGAAAAGCCGCTCGACCCAGAGGCGGCCCGTATTGTCGCGCGGGTGCGTCGGCTGATGATGATCGCCAGCATGACGACTTTTGTCGCAGTTGCAGTTGTACTTGGGGTCATCGGCTATCGCTTTTTCCGAATGGAGGGAAGGGTGCAGCCGTCGATTGATGCGAGCACACCTTGGCCTAATGGTGCGCGCGTCGTTTCCAGCGCCATGAACGATGAGCAATTGGCACTGACGATCGAGACGCCCACGGGGGTCGAGGTGCGATTTTTCGACCTCAGGACGCTCAAGCCTCTCGGCCGCCTGCCGCTTGGCAGCAAGCCCTAGGGCCGGTTGCGGCGGCCGCGCCTGGCCATGTTAGACTGCCTGAGAACTGGCAAATTCGCGTAGGAGACGTGATGGCAAAATCCGCAAAGTCCGGTCGCACACCGGCGCCTGCGATGGTCGACGATCCGGCCAAGACCAATTCGATTATTGTCGGCAAGAGCACAAAGTACGAAGTGCTCGATCTTCATTTTGCCAATCGGCATGGGCTGGTTGCCGGCGCCACCGGCACCGGCAAGACCGTCACGCTTCAGGTTCTCGCGGAGGGGCTGTCTGAAGCGGGAGTTTCCGTCTTTGCCGCCGATATCAAAGGTGACCTTTCGGGCATCGCCGCGGCGGGCGAGATGAAAGATGCCCTGGTGGCACGCGCCAAGGGCATGGGGCTGGAGTATCAGCCGGACCAGTTTCCGGTGGTTTTTTGGGACGTTTTCGGCGAACAGGGCCATCCGATTCGCGCGACCATCTCGGAAATGGGTCCGCTGTTGTTGTCGCGGCTCCTGCAGCTTAACGACACACAGGAAGGCGTCCTCAACATCGCGTTCCGGGTTGCCGACGAGCAAGGTCTCGCTTTGCTCGACCTGAAAGATCTGCGCGCCATCCTTGGCTACGTGGCCGATCACGCCTCCGAACTACAAAAGGAATATGGCAACGTCTCGTCGGCGACGGTTGGCACCGTGCAGCGGCAATTGCTGGTGCTGGAAAACCAGGGAGCCAAGTCGTTCTTTGGCGAACCGGCGCTCGACCTTGCCGACTTTTTGCGCACGGACCGTGACGGCCGTGGCTTCGTCAATGTCCTTGCCGCCGACAAGCTGATCGAGAATCCGCGATTGTACGGAACCTTCCTGCTTTGGTTGCTGTCGGAGCTGTTCGAGAAGCTTCCCGAGGTCGGTGATCCCGAGAAACCGAAACTCGTATTCTTTTTCGACGAGGCTCATCTGCTGTTCAACGATGCGCCGAAGCCGCTTCTGGAAAAGATCGAGCAGGTTGTTCGCCTGGTTCGTTCCAAAGGCGTCGGCGTGTACCTCGTAACGCAAAATCCGCTCGACGTTCCGGAAACCGTGCTGGCCCAACTCAGCAATCGCGTGCAGCATGCGCTGCGCGCGTTCACGCCGCGCGACCAGAAATCGGTCAGGGCCGCCGCGGATACTTTTCGGCCGAACAAGGATCTCGACACGGCCAAGGTCATCACCGAGCTTGGGAAAGGCGAAGCTCTGGTTTCGTTTCTCGAGGGAAACGGCGTGCCGTCCATGGTTGAACGCACCATGATCCGTCCACCGTCGGCACGCATCGGCCCGGTAACGCCGGCCGAGCGCAAGGCGGTCATCGATAAGAGTCCGATGAAGGGCAAATATGACACGCCGGTCGACTCGGAATCGGCTTACGAGATCCTGCAGAAGCGCATGCAGGGCACGGCGGCGAGTCCGGCTCCGGGACAGCAGGGCCAGGCGGAGCAGGGTGGTGGCGGTGGATTGTTGGGTCAGATCGGTGGCGTGATTGGCACCATATTCGGCACCAATGTTCCGCGCGGCACGCGATTGTCGACCGGGCAGCGCATGAGCCGCGAGGTTACGCGCTCCGTCACCAATCGCGTCGCCGGCCAGATTGCTGCCGATTTAGGTAAATCCATCGGCGGGTCGATGGGCGGCACCATCGGTCGCGCGATTGTGCGTGGCACGTTAGGCGGCGTTCTCCGCCGCTGACGCCCGCTCATCGCGGGGGCGTGCCGCCAAACTTGCAGAAGCGTCGGATCAAGGCTATCTCGGGTGCTCGCGCCCTTAGCTCCCTTCGTCTAGCGGCCCAGGACGTCGCCCTCTCACGGCGAAAACAGGGGTTCGAGTCCCCTAGGGAGCGCCACGTAGTAAGTTGACAGTATTTACAAAATTCGTGGTGAGTATTTTCGCGCTAGATTTCCCACACAAATTTCCCACACAGCGCTTGGCGATCTTGTCCACAATCTTGATAAGGGGCAGGTCGAGTGTTCAATCCGCTCCGGCAGCATCCACTCCAGCAACTCATCGGCGGCCACGAGCAAGCTCGGCGGCACAGCCCGAGCGCCTTCGCTGTTCTGACGTTAACGGCCATCTCAAATCACATCCGTCCCCTTCGGTGTGTTACTCTGAGTTGGCAGGGCGCCTTGTCTAAGCCCAAAGCTTGTTGAACGCCTGATGGATTGCAGAGAATTGCTACGGCCAAACTAACGGCTCGCTTGTCCCAGCCCCTCACAAAGCGAATCGTAACGAAGCTTGTTCGCAAAGGGAGGACATAATGGGAAAAACAACAAGAATTACGATGGCAGCCGCGTTTCTCTGCGGCAATGCGACATTCGCTTTCGCAGCCGATCCACCGAGTTGTATTTTTTTTAATGCTGAGATACTGACCATGGACGACAACAATCAAGTCGTACAGGCGCTTGCCATTACTGACGATCGCATCCTTGCAGTTGGCTCGAACGACGAAATCAAAAAGCTCGCTACGGCGCAAACGAAAATGATTGATGTCGGCGGCAGAACAATCATTCCAGGCTTGATTGATACGCACCTGCATGCAATTCGCGGCGGCCAGACCTATCTGTTCGAAACATATTGGTACGACGCGACCACGCTTAAGTCGGCTTTAGACGAGCTCAAGACAACCGCTGCCAAGCGAGGTCCAGGAAAATGGGTCACCGTTGCTGGGTCGTGGTCGCCTGCTCAGTTTGAAGAGAACAGGGCGCCGTCAATTGAAGACTTGAATGCGGCACTCCCAAGCAACCCAGCATACGTCCAATATCTTTATGACTATGCGATCTTAAACGATAAAGGAATGGAAGCCTTGGGGCTCAATAAGGAAGGGGCAGCCCTGCCGGGTATGGAGATGGAAAAGGATCCCCAAGGGAAGCCAACCGGCAAACTATTTGGGAATATTGGTTCGTTTTCGTTTCTCCTAAATAAGATCAGCGCAACCAAGGACGACGAACGCAGGGAAAGTCTTGCAGCTTATTTTGCCGTTCTAAACAGCCGCGGAGTTACTGGAATTGTTGACGCTGCCGGTGGAGGAACCGGTGCGCCAATTTACGATCCGCTATTTTCCTTGTGGCAAGAAGGAAAGTTGCCGCTGAGAGTCGCCTACAGAATTTCCGCGCAAACTCCAGGCAATGAGGCGGGGTGGTTTGCTAACGCAACCGCATACCTTCCGCCGCGATTTGGTGATGCAATGCTGAAATTCCTTGGATTGGGAGAGGTTATCGTCTTTAGGGTCAACGACGGTGTGCGCCTCGCGCCCGGATTCCAGGTAGCACAGGACGGGAAAGACGAACTTTATAAAGTTGCGATGCTGGCCGCGCACCGCAAATATCCGCTCGAAATCCACGCCTATACGAATGATGCCGCAAAGCAGATTCTTGATGTATTCGAGCGCGTCTCGGAATCTGTGGACTTTCGCAGTCTTCGCTGGTGCATTGCTCACATCAGTACCGGCACCCCCGATACGTTTGAGAGAATGAAGAAACTCGGTCTTTGCTATACCGTTCAGATGGGGCCGTACTACGAAGCATTTCAAATCGCAAAAACGAACGGCCTTGCGGTCGGGGAAGAGACGCCGCCCGTAAAACTTGCAATGAAATCTGGGGTGATGGTCGTCGGCGGTACGGACTCGACCCGTATTGGCGAGTTCAACACTTGGCGCGCGATTGAGTATCAAATCACTGGACGAGCTGTCGGTGGGTCTGCCCAGCGCCGCAAAGATTTGGGTTTGACTCGCCAGGAGGCGCTTAAGCTTTATACCTCAAATGCGTCCTGGGCGACTTTTGACGAAGGACAGCGCGGTACTTTAGAATCGGGCAAGTTGGCAGATATGGCAATCCTTGATCAGCCGTATTTAACGATCGCCGAAGATAAGATTCATACGCTGAAGTCTGAACTCACATTGGTCGGTGGGAAAGTCGTTCACTCCACGGAACCCTTCAGTGCAGTGAAATAGATCGGCCCAAGTCAGCAGTGCGAAAGGGGAGACGCCTGAACCCGTGTATGTCCGCTAAGGGTCAAAAGCGGACGTGTGCAACGCAAAAGCCGATGTCCGCTAAGGGCCAATAGCGGACATCTGACACTCACTCAATTGCTGGCTGCGGGCGAACGAATCCACGCCCTAGATCGCCATCAACTCTGTCAATGATCTGGCGAAGCTTCCGCGACAATTGGTTAGTGGCCAGAAGCGGACGTTGCCAACTAGTCGACCACCTCATCGGCGCGATTGAGCAAGGATACTGGTACAGTCAAGCCCAGCATCCGAGCAGTCGGCGCATTGATGACCAACTCAAATTTGTTCGCTTGTACGATTGGCAGGTCTGCAGGTTTCGCACCCTTGAGTGTGCGGCCCACGTAGACGCCGACCTGCCGATAGGCGTCTGCGATGTTGGATCCGTAGCTCATCAGACCGCCGACTTCGACACTATCACGCAATGCGTAAATGGCCGGCAATCGATGAAATGCCGCCACCTGTGCCAATTGCACACGCCGCCCGTTCAAGAACGGGGTGGTTCCGACCACAACAGCGTCGGGCCGATCACGACTCATTGCCTCAAAAGCGATATCGATCTCCGCACTGGTGTCCGCATTGTAGACCTGAACTTGCACACCCGTGGATTGCGCGGCTGTATTCACGTCGTTCGTTTGAACCTCGGTAAGACCTGCATCCGCCGGGTTAACAAGCAAAGCGATCCGCCGAGCCTGGGGCAGCAGATCGCGAAGCAACTCCAGTCGCTTTGACGCCAGCTCGGAATTCACAATGTTGATCCCGGTCAAGTTGCTGTCGGGTCGCGACAGACTTTTGGCGAGACCGAGCTGGACTGGGTCAGAGCCGACTACAAAAACAATAGGAATGGTGGTGGTCGCAGCCTTTGCCGCGAACGCAGCCGGCGGTCCCGAGGCGACGAGTACTACGACCGGGTGACGAACCAGGCTGACCGCCAGCGATGGCAGCCGGTCGAGTTGTTCCTCTCCCCACCCATATGCGATTGCGACGTTCTCGCCTTCAACAAAGCCGACCTCCTTCAGGCCCTGTCGAAAACCACGCAACCGCCCCGCGACGATCTCGGGTGTTCGCGAATCGAGAAATCCGACTACCCGCGACGCAGCCTGCTGCGCGTTCGCCATAAGCGGCGACGCGGCGGCTGCACCGCCAAGCAAGCCAACAAACTCGCGCCGTCTCATTGCCTCCTCCGAGGCTCATGACAAGGCATTCACCTGGATCAAACTAACACGTCTGGAGCAGTCGCGCCCGACCCCAGTCGATGTCCGCTAAGGGCCAATAGCGGACATCATACTTACTCAAATATTTTGTCGGCTTGTGCGAGCAGTGTCGCCGGTACGCTCAGGCCAAGCGTCTTTGCCGTCTTTAGGTTTATCACTAACTCAAACTTGGTCGGTGCCTCTACTGGCAGGTCGCTGGGCTTTTCCCCTTTGAGTATCCGATCAATATAGGTAGCTGACTGACGAAATTGGTCCGAATTATTGACTCCATAGGAAAGCAGTCCGCCCTCAGCGGTAAAAAAACCAAATGGATAGATGGTTGGAATTTGATTTGCAGCTGCCTGCGAAATAATCGTTGTGCGATGGCCCGAGGTGAAGAGGTCGGGCATGACAATAGCTCCGGTGGAGGTCTTATCGCCGATCTCAGAGAATGTGCGCTCGATCTCTGTATCGGCTTTGACGGGCGCGAGGATAGCGTCAACTCCTTGCTTGGCGGATTGCAGAAAATGACGAGCATAAGGCGCGCTTTCGGGATTAAAGATAAAAAGGGTTCGCGAGACGCGAGGTGCAACCTCTTTCAGAAATCCGACCCATTTTCCGCCCATATCGTACTCAAAGTTAGTGATGCCAGTGAGATTTCCTCCCGGCTTGGCCAAACTCGATATAAAGCCATCGCCTACCGGATCGGGAACGAGCACAAACACGATTGGGATTGTCGTGGTCGCTTGTTTGAGCGCCGCCAGGATCGCCCGCCCGTTGGCCAAGATGACATCTGGTGCCAGTTTCACCAGATCATTTGCAGCGGCCCGGGCCCGCTCGGGCTCTCCCCCGGCGAAACGATATTCGATCTGGATATTACGTCCCTCTGTCCAACCTTTCTCGCGCAGGCCCTCCCGAAACGCAGAAAGACGCGCCTGTGCTTCGGGCTCCTTCTCGGCGATTGTCATCAGCAAGCCAATTCGGCGTAGACGATTTGTATGTTGTGCATGAGACACAACGGGCCATGCCGCCGCGGCGCCGCCGATAAGGGTAATAAACTCGCGCCGTCTCATCGTCGCCTCCGAAACGCGGAATACGGGCATCGTAGCGGTTCAAATGAGGGTCGTTAAGGGATGCCAATGTCCGCTATGGGCCAATAGCGGACATGCTTGGCGTAGCTTGTGCGTGGGGTTCCTTTTCATCCCCACGTTTTACAGCGGCGGTCAGGAACGTACGGAAATCCGTCGCACGCGATTGCGCGCGCTCACTAGCTTCCCGCATCAGTTTCCACTTCAACAACGGTTCGTTGACTTTCGAACTACTCGAAAGATGCTTCCTGACGACATTCTGATGCTCCTCGCTTGGTTTCGCCAACGCATCGCTGCTGAGCTCAAACATCAGGCTCAGTGAGTTACCCCTAACGAAATACCAGCGACCGGATGTTATCAAGGCTTTGTCGCCGCGCGATCATGCGACCATCATGCTATGTCTTAAGCACCAATGCAGACCTTGTTAGCGAGTTGCATTTTGTGAGTGGGTTACTTCACGTGACAGATTCGCAGGCGCGATTTAGATTATGGCGTGATGCGCTTGAGCGCGCGGCGCCTGAAAGAATTTGCGCGAAGGAAGGAACCTCACAGAATGCCAGGTGAGATCCATCACATCCGACCGGGAAGAGATGGATCCCATCCAGTTGATGGGTCGCCACGGCGTCTCGCGGCAATCGTGGCCGCAGACATCTCCGGCTATAGCCGGCTCATGACCATGGATGAGGAGGGAACGCACGCGCGGGTGAAGCGGCATCGGCGCGAACTCATTGACCCTACTATCATCGAGCATCACGGGCGACTTATTAAGAACACGGGCGACGGCTTTCTCGCCATGTTCGACAGCCCCGTCGAAGCTGTCCGCTGTGCCATGGTCATTCAGCAGAGCATGGTCGGACGTAACGCGGCACTCCCGCGCGACCAGTGGATACAGTATCGAATTGGCGTCAATCTCGGGGACGTCATCGTCGAACCTGATGACATCTACGGTGACGGCGTCAATATTGCGGCGCGGCTTGAGGGAATTGCCGATCCCGGAGACCTCTTTATCTCCGGAGGCGTCTATGAACAGGTCAAGCACAAACTGGTTTGCGGCTATCAATCGCTCGGTGACCGCCAGGTCAAGAACATCACGGACCCGGTCAGAGTCTACAGGGTGCTGCCCGACCCCGCCGCCATCGTTAACGCGCGATCCAAGCCGGGACTTACCTTCGCCATCATTTTGAGCGCGTGCCTGGTCGCAGGCACGGTCGCGGCCACCGCAACGTGGTATTTCTTCGTGTGGCAGCCGAAACATTTGCTCGTCGAGCGGCCTCCGGAGCAAACGCCCGGCACAACCAAAAGTGTTGTCACCGCCCCTGCCCAGCAGCAGACGGCACCGGCAAGCAAACCAGCGACGCAGCCGTCACCTGCGCCAGCTCGGTCGCAATCCGTCGCAATTCCTCCGGTGCAGCCGCCCCAAGCGCCAGCGATCAGCGAACCCGAAATGGTGACCCTCCCCGCTGGCACATTCGCAATGGGAAGCAACGACGACCCATCCGAGAAACCAGTCCATCAGGTCAAAATCAAATCCTTTGCCATTGGCAAGTATCCGATCACGGTACGTGAGTGGAACCGATGCGTTGCTGCCAAGGAATGCGCCTACGAGGCCAAGGGCCAGGATGATGCTCCCGTGACCAATGTGAGCTGGAACGACACCAAACAGTTCACCGAGTGGCTCTCACGGATGACTCAAAAGGACTATCGCCTTCCGACTGAAGCCGAATGGGAGTACGCCGCGCGCGGCGGCACGCAGACCAAATATTGGTGGGGCGATCAGCCCGCGACGGGCATGGCCAACTGCAAGGGGTGCAATGAACCCTATGACGCCGCGCAACCTATGAAGGCAGGCAGCCTCAAACCCAATCCTTTTGGTCTCTACGATATGGGCGGCGGCGTTGCACAATGGGTGACGGACTGTTGGCACAAGAGCTATCAGGCGGCCCCGCCCGATGGGTCCACCTGGCTTGATGCCGAGTGCCCCTCGCGCGTGATCCGCTCCGGGTCGTGGAAGAACGACCCGAGTTATGTCCGGCCTTCGAACCGAGACCACTACGACGCAAACATACGCTACCCGACACACGGGTTTCGCGTCGCCCGCTCACCGTAGAAGGCGCATCATGAACATCAACATCACCCGAATTGTATCGTTGTCGGTGCTTGTGCTGCTGCTACCGGCAGCGGCGCATGCCCAGGAAAGACCGGCCCATAAAGACGCATACCTTTATTTTGTGTGGCCGCAGGATGGCACGGTTATCAAAGGCGCATTTTGGGCCCGCTTCGGTTTGCGCAATATGGGCGTCACCCACGCTGGAGACGATTTTGAAAACGCTGGCCACCATCATCTTCTGATCGACGTGGATGCACCGCTGGAGCCGAACGAACCCATTCCCCAGGACAAGAACCACCTGCACTTCGGTGCGGGGCAGACGGAGACGCGCATAGAATTACCGCCTGGCAAACACACGCTGCAGCTTGTCCTTGGTGATGCCAAGCACTACCCGTTTAAGCCTCCGGTCATCTCGAAAAAGATCACGATCACGGTCAGATAAGAAAATCTGAGGACGCCGCCGCCTGCCAACGCGTCGGCACGATGAAATCCGTGTCTTCGCAGGTCTCATCGCGGACACGGTCGTCGGAGTGGATGAGAAAAGAAAAACGGCCAACTCAGAGAGCCAGCCGTTTCTAAATCCTGAGCGATTAGTACGTTGGTGTTGTCACCACTTGTAGGCCAGGCCGACGCGACCAATCATGAGCTCATGTGAAAGACTGGAGGTGGCGCCGAAAGCACCAACCGGGTAAGTCGCGCTGTGGCTTCCAAGGTCAGCATAAAGAAATTCCAGCCTGCCCACCCAATTGGGGGTGAACATATATTCTCCGCCCGCACCGATCGTCCAACCCGTCCTTGTGTTGGAAGCCGAAACTTCGGGAGAACCGGAGAGAAAGGCCGAGTTCTTTATATCCGCAAAAGCGACGCCGCCTGTCAGATAGATCATGACGTTGTTGAACGCGAGACCGGCGCGGCCGCGAATCGTGGACAGCCAATCTGGCTTCGAAGTGACGACACCAGTCGACACCACTCCTGTGAATCCTCGGCTTGCTCCGGAACCACTTATTCCGCTGAAGTCACCCTCAATGCCATATACAAAGTTGTTACTCTGCAAGTTGCAGCCAAGATAACCACCGTAGATGCCGCCGGTTTTATTGCCGCTCGCACTCGTCGAAAATCCCTCGAAATCCACATTCCCGGAGACTCGGTTGTTCACGGCGCCGACGGCACCGCCGAGGTAACAACCGGCCCACGTCGCGACTGGCAGTGGATACACTGGTGCAGCCGCCGGCGCTTTACGAGGCAGGTCGGCTGCCAAACTCAAGCTGGTCGCCCCCAGGCTGAATACGGTGCCCAGGAGCAAAAGCTTCGTTTTGGTGATCATTCCCACCCCCAATTTCTGCTAACAGCTTAGCGGGGCCACGACCTTCTAGCTATTGCAAATGGGCCACACTGTTTGAGAATGGCGATAGCTGTGTCAGCAAAAGCTTGACCGGATATTGAATGGGAAGGTGACGGGTTCCCTCTTTCCCCAACAAAAATTCGAGTCCCGTCTAAATCTCGCAGCGAAAGCCTGGCCTTTTCCGGCTTTGCCCCCAATCAATTTGCTCGCACGCTTTCACCTCAAAGTTGAAGTTCGGCCCGGTAAAACCCTGCAGGCAAGTCGTAATGGCAGCGATCTCGTCGGCGTTAAGCTCAGAACGACCGCCAAGTTCAACAACGATCTTGTCAAAGGCGGTCTGTCGCATCCGATATTCAGAAAAGTCGGTCAGTGCGGCCAGAGCTTGTCCGGGGAAAAAAAGCGACAGCCGACCATCGCGATGTTTGACGACGCTCTTCGCTCGACCCTGCAGATTGTAGATTGTTGGTCCATCGTGGCCGCACGGGCACTTCTCGCGCAGGCAGGCAAGGTCATCCAGGTCATAGCGGATGAATGGCGTTGCATACGAATGTAGGTGGGTAACGAGTACTTTTCCGAGATTGGTCCCGTTGACTTCGAATCGACGATCCACGACCTCGACCATGACGTTGCTCGTGGCAACATGATAGTAACCAGATAGTTTGCTGCACGCCGCCCCGATCAGACCGACCTCCGACGAGGAATAATTAGCCCGAACAGGAATGGCGAGATCGGCAAACGTCTGAGCAAGCTTAGGCTCGATCTCTGCGCCAAACGGGACCCACATCTCCGTTTTTGCCGGTTTCAAAAAATCAAGACCAAGTGAGCTGGAGATCGCATTCATGTGCCACGGGGCGGCGACCAGGTAGCCCACGTCATCTTTCTTCAATTCATCGACAACACGGCGACACTCGTCTCCACGCAGGTTGAAGCACTTAATTTCTTTGCTTTTGCCCGATTTGAAGAATGAGCTCAGTGCTCCGATCCACGATTGTTCTTTTGCCACTAAAGAACTGTCTGCTTCCCCAGCATCAACAAGCCGCGTTCGATTGAGAGTCAGGTCCCGCCCTTCCAGGAAGTATTGAGCAAGGTTCCTGATAAAATTGTAGTTGGCATTGAAACCGGAGACAAAAAAATTGACCGGAACTCCCGACGACCCCGATGTGGCATGGGAGTCGATCGAAAATCCATCCGCTGCTCGCAGCAGTGGGCCTTCGGAGGCGACCTGTGCGCGCAAGTCCTGCCGCGTAAGTATCGGGAGCCTGGCCAGATCAACATCAGACGCTTTCCTGCTGCCGATCCGTGCTCGCCAGAAGGCCGAGCGTTGGCTAACGTGATTGATGAGGTTACGAAGCTGTATTGTCTGCCAACGCTCACGGGCTGAGCGACTGCCGGTTTCGATCAATGCTATTCCGGTAACGGCTGAAAGCATCGCATTCGGCTCCGGATCAAGAAAGGTCATCGGTTTTTCCGAATAGCCATCCCTGAGCAGACGATGTTCGAAAAGATCGAAGTTCATATGGTGCTTCCCGTGACTCCGCAGTCCGGCTCCGACTTGGTTGGACAGAGAGGCTTCAATTCGACTGCTCAATCGAATTTCAGCAGATTTTTAATCGACGGCGCAAACTATTATCGCCCCTCTGGCAGCCGCGGTAGCCATAGCGGTCTAATTCAGACGGGTTGGGGAAGTCGGGCCCACCATGCCTCAAGCGCCTGAACAAACTCTGATGGAGTATCGACAAACCGTTTTGCGCGGAACGCCTTGGATCCGGCGGAGCACGCTCGCGGCGACCACGCTGGAGGCGATGCCGGCACGCCCTTCCGACGCGCAGGAAGCTCTCATTGCTGACATCCATGATAGCCTCCGAGGAGGAAGCCAGCATTCGAGATACACGCAGCGCCACCGCCTGGCAGCGCTCGATCGCCGACTGGGGGAAATCCTCGCCGAGCGCGAAGCCCGGCAAAGGATTCGCATCCACGACATGGCGGCCTCAAATGCAATCACCTCGCTCGAACTGTTCGAGCATTTGCGTGATCGCGAAACGGTCTTGCTCAAAGCAAGCGATTATTATGATCAACTCCACGTCGTGAATGTCGGCGACCGGTGGCGAGTTGCCTTCGATGTGGACCTGAAGCCGATACAATATATTGGCAGGCGAATGATGGTTTGTGCCCGCCGTCCCGATCCGGACGCTCCAACCGTCGACACCATCGTCAAGCCGGCCTTACAGGCCGTCTTATTGCCTCCGGCGCTGGCTGAGGTGCAACGCGCTCTGGACGGCACGCGTGCGCACCCCGTGCAAACCGATCAATACCAGCAAGTAAGCCTGTTCCATCCGCGTTGCAGATCCGAGGCCGCCTCGGATCCACGGTTTGAACTCCAGCGCGACGATCTCTTCAATCCCGCGCCGTTTCGATATGACGTCGTTCGCGTTGCCAATGCGCTGTCGACCGATTTCATGTCCGAAGCACGAATCCTCGCCGGGGTGCGGGCAGTGGCCGAGACAATCGTCGAGGGCGGGCTTCTGGTCCTCGGCCGTAACGCGGCCGGCGGAGACGGACCCGCTCGCGGGACCATCTTCGTTCTCAACCGCGACCGATTGATCCCGCTCGCGGATGTCTCGGAAGGCTATCAGCATAAGGAGGCCGTCCGGCAGCTCGCCCTCGGGTGAGGGCAGATGCGGCACGATCAAGTCAAGCAAAACCCGAGCGACTTTCGCCGCCCGGGTCGAGTCTTCCGAAGAGGTCGTGACAGCCTAAGGTCGGCCGAACGGCTTTCCCGCAAACGCAGCCTGGATTTCCGCATCGGTGAAGTCGTTGGCGGCGGCGATCAGACTACTGTCGAGGAAACGCGCCGGATCGATTTCCGCCTCGATCAGTCCCAACTTGCGATACAACGGCTGCAGGCCTTCCCACACATCCCGCTGAAGGTCACCGAACGCCTCGGTGACAGGATAGTTGAGGCAGACCGCGGCATCCATCAAAGCCTGACCGGCGTCGGGGTTCATCCACTCCGAGGGAACCGCGGCTCGACACAAACTCGAAACCCTCTCGGAATCGAGCTTGGCGGACCGCGTCGCCATCGACCACACGCGGAGGAATTTCTCCAGACCCGGGCGCAGCTCATCCACGCGCGAGTTCAGCACCGTGAACGTATTGGCGGGATTGATCTTCAGCCACGGCGGCGTCAGATCCCGCATGCTGATCCCGAAGGCGGTCAGAACTGTCGTATCGTTGATGCTGGCGGCGTAGGCGACGATCCGCTTTTGCTCGATAGCTTTGGCGACATCGGAGCCGCGATCGCCGACGACCACCGTGCGCACGTCCCGGATATCGATACCGGCGGTGCCGAGGACGAGTTGGGCCGTGACGAGGTCGCGTTTGCTGGCGAGCCCGATCGTCTGTCCCTTCAAGTCTGCGAGCGAGCCGATTGGCCCGCCCATCACAACGGCCAGCACGTCAGGCGCTCTCTGCATGCTCTCGTAGACGGAGGTGATCGGCTGCTGTTTGCTTGCCGCCTGCAGCGTCTGCGGCGCGTCGAGCATGACTACGTCGGCGGTCCCGTTCAAAAGCAGCTCGACGAAGTCCGCGCTGTCCGCCGAATCGATATACTCGACCTTGAGACCCGCTTTCTTGAACAAGCCGAGTTCCCGCGCAACGATTGCCGGGTACCTCGTCGTGGTCAGATTGTTCGACAGCACGATATTCAGGTTGTGCAAGCGCGTCGTTCGCGTCAGCGACGCCAGCACTCTTGCGCCATGCTGAGCGGTATCGCGCAGGCCGCCAATCGTGGTTGAGTTGAGTCCCATGTCGTCCCCTCTCTCGCGCTCGAAATTGCGTCGCATGTCGACGCCCATCACGTTCACTATATGCGGCACTGTTCTGCTTTGAAAGGTGTTGGGCCCCACGAATTCTCCGGCCAATAGCGGACATCTTCGGCCTAACTACCATCCAAGGTTATCTGAACCCGGCCCGATAGTATGCAGCAAGCCCTTTGATCTCATCTTCGGTTAGCCGCGACGCGATCAGCCGCATGCGGCCGTACACGTCATTGCGACGCTGTCCCGACGCGTAGAGCTTGAGCTGCTGAATGAGATATTCGTCGCGTTGCTCTGCGAGCACAGGCGCTTCGATCGGGCCACCGGAGCCGGCCCGATGGCAGGCGGCGCAGGGTGGTATGTTGCGGTGGGGATCACCGAGCTCCACGAGCTGAACGATGGCAGGTGGAGACCCTGCAAGTGTGACGGGGTTGAGGTTACGCTGCGGTTGAGCGGCATAATACGCAGCCACATCGGCGATCACCGTCTCATCCAAAGCCTTCGCGATATCGGTCATCTGCGGATTGGCGCGGCTCCCTGTGCGGTAGTCGTGCAGTTGCTTGTAAATCGCCGCTCCGGATTGCCCTGCAAGGTGCGGGTATTGAGGAGATGCGGAAACCCCGTTCTCCCCGTGACAGGCGATGCAGACCTCTTGAACCTTCGCCTTGCCCTTTGCTGCGTCGGCACGCGCGAGAATGTGCAGGACGTCCGGCGTCCACACCACCTGCGATACGGGAGTCGGCGGGGTCCTGTCCGCAAACTGCGGCACCGCAGGCGAGCCGGGTAGTATTCCAAGCGCGCGGCAGATCGCCGTGTAAGCGTCAATGCCGGCGCTCCGGCCTTGCACGACAGGAATGATGATAACACCGAGCAGGATTCCGACGAGCACGATTCCCATCACCGCGATCGTCGACCAGATGCGCCAGGGCTGGTCGAGGACATGGGGCTCGGATTGCTGCGGGTGTTGGTCGGTCATGTCATCGCACCCTGTGCACGATCGCTGCAGGGGATGGCTCGATCACGAACTGGGCGATCGGAAAGCCATAGGCCAAGATCATCAGCACCAGCACGAGGACGTTCCAGAGGCCAAAGCCGTTGAGCGCGGCCGGCACGCGCCGTGGCGGGTGAACGGCAATCGCATAGAGCGGTTTGGCCATCGCTCTCACGTCGCTGCGGTGAAGCGCCACAAGATTCCAGATAAACAAGATCGCTGAAATCAACAGGATGAGTCCGCCGACAAGCGAGACCACCACCCATGGCCCCCAAGCGGCAATGATTGGATCGGCATAGTTGAAGTTGGCGACGCGGCGCCACTGCCCCTGCAAACCGAGCCAGTGCCAGGGCAAGGTCATCACCATCATGCCGATGAACCAGAGCCAGAGCTGAAGCCGCAACGGAGCGAGCGATGGGTGATCGCGTCCGGTGAGACGCGGCCAGATTTCGTAGGCGATGGCGAAATACATGATCACCACCGACCCGCCGAAAATCAGATGAAAATGCGCCGTCACCCACGAGGTGTTGTGCACCATCGCGTTCATTCCGTAGGCCATGTTGACGATGCCGCCGAAGCCGCCGAATCCGAGCATCACGAAGGCAAGGCCGATCGCAAGCACCATCGGGCGTTCCCATGGAAGTGCCGCGATCCATCCGAATACGCCGCGTCCGCCGCGCAGGCGGCCCGCGATCTCCATCGAGGCAGTAATCGTGAAAATGGTGAGAAGGGTCGGAGCTGCCACGAACGCGGTGAGAAGGACCTGGATGAACTTGGTGCCGTTCCCGTGCTCCGGATCCATCAGCAGATGATGCATGCCGACCGGCAGGCTGTAGATTAGGAACATGATGAACGTTAGGCGGCCCATCGTGTCGCTGTAGAGCCGACCGCCCGCCGCGCGCGGGGCTAAGGTGTAGAACGCGATGTAGGCTGGTATCAGCCAGAAATAAACGATCGCGTGGAGCGTCCATGAAAATAGCGTGCGCGACAAGCCGACATCGATGGTCTGCACGAGCCCGAGCGAAGCAGGGATCACCTGAAACAGGAGTTCGACGGCCACGCCAACTGTCGTCCACAGCCACATCACCGCATTCGCCACGGTCGCGAACATGGCGAGCGGAACGGGCTGCCCGGGGTTTTCGACTTTCCATGCATGCATTGCGACCAGCATCAGCACGCACCAGACCCACGATGCCGCAACAACGAGAACCAGCCCGACGTAGAACCAGACGCTTGCCGTGAGCGGCGGGTAGAACGTGAACAGCACCGAGGCTTGACCGGACCCGATCGAGAAGAGGACAAGGACCACACCGAGAATCCCCATCCAGTACGCGCCCCATGCCCACATCGATCCCGGCAGCGGGCGATTGAGCGCGGTCACCGCAACGAAATAGCCGAAGCCCATGATGAAGAAGGTGGTCAGCACATAGGCCATGGATACGCCATGAGCCGTCACCGACATAAAATATTCTCCCGGCGTGCCGATTTTGGCGCCGAGCGGACTGCGCACCCACATCTGCCACGCGCCCAGCACGCATGCGAACAGGAACGCGCCGAACGCCACCCAGAAATGCGCGAGGCAAAGTCGCTCAGCGTTTCGCACAGGAGACTCTCCCATCCGGGCCGGGCTTGAACTGGTCGGCAGGAAGCACCTGGACTGTCGCCCACATCTCACTGTGGCCTTGGCCGCAAAACTCGTGGCAAGGCATGAGCAGGTCGCCCGTGCGCGTGAACTCAGTGTGCACCTGCGCGACAAAGCCCGGCACCACCATGGTGTTGACGTTCGTCCCCGTGATCAGAAGACCGTGGAGGACATCCGGCGAGGCGAATCTCAGCGTGACGCGTCGATTGGCCGGGACCGCAATACACTGCGGCACGAACATGAACTGGGTAGCGATCGCGCGGACGATGACAGTGCCGTCGCCGAACACTGTCGTTCCGAGGTTTTGCTCGGCAAATTCTCCCGAGAGATGGAGCGTCTTGGGATCGATCCGCTCGACATTGCTCGGGGGGTTCACGTTGATTGTGAGCGCGGTGAACACGATCATGCTTAGGGATGCGGCGACGAATATGCCGACGCCGAAAGCCCACAACAACTCGGTCCTGAGGATCCGGCTCTCGTGCATTTCGTGCGGGGTGTCCGACATCAGCCGACTATTCCGCGCGGAATGAACACGAGGGTGTAGATCAGGAGGTAACCCAGGACGAGCAGCGCCACCATCGTGCCGGCGAGAACGGCCGCACCGAGCGGTACAGTGCGCATTACGGACGCCAGTGCGGCCTCGTCGACCTCGTCTGTAACTTCGCGCTTTGGATCGGTGGCCGTGGACTGGTCAGACTGCATCGACGCTCGCCTCAAAATTGCAGTTCTGGCACGGGCGCTGGCAGCGACATGATGGCAGACGGCCGCCTCGTATTCAACGTGCTTGGCAGCCCGTCACCGCGATGTTCGCGTTGCTCCCAAAAGCGGACATTGAGGCATACTCGATCCCTTCGTCGGGGCAGGCTAAAAACGTCGGTGGCTTCGAGGGCGTAGGGGCTTTAGCGAGCAGGATCGTGGCAGATAAATTTTCTAGACTTGGCCTAGTCATCTTCCTTTTCATTCCGGCGGTTTCGGTTAGCGCGGAACCTGCACCATGCCAGCGCCTCACGTTTGAGCAGAGCGAATACACGGTTTGCGAGGTGGACCTGCGACGACAGTCCGTGCGGCTGTTCTGGAAAAAACCGGACGGGCACCCTTACGGATATCCTTCCGCGTTGCCGCGGGTGCTTGGTAGCCGCTCGGCGCGCCTCCTTTTCGCGACAAATGGTGGCATGTACCACCCGGACAACTCCCCGGTCGGCCTGTACGTCGAGGAGGGTCGGGAGTTAGTTCGTGCCAACACCAGGGGAGGTCCCGGTAACTTCCACATGAGACCAAACGGCGTATTTTACTTGACTGGAGAGGTCGCGGGCATCCTGGAAACCCGCTCGTTCCTCAAGCAACGGCCTCAGGCAGATTTCGCCACCCAGTCGGGACCGATGCTGGTCATAGACGGAAAAGTGCATGCTCGCTTCGCCAGATATGGCGGATCAAGAAAATACCGAGCCGGTGTTGGAAGCCGCGACCCCAACTTGATCGTGTTCGCCGTATCTGAATCGGAAGTTTCGTTTAACGAGTTCGCACGCCTCTTCCGGGATAAGCTTCAATGCAAGAACGCTCTGTTTTTGGACGGTGGCAGCGCGACCAGTTTTTATTCGCCGGTGTTAGGGCGAAATAGTAACTTCCTACCGCTGGGACCAATAATTGGCGTATATGGCTCGAATTGATACAACTTCCCACGATTTGCTTTACACGTTTTGCGGGCAAACCGGGTTGTGCGTCGCGCTTCCGCTTTACGACCGAAAGGGACCCTCGAACCTCACATGTCCGCTAAAGGCACCTTGCGGACATCGACGAGAGGTCACTCGCAATGCTAGGTTGCTGCGCTCGGCAATCTGACCGGGCAACATTCTATGGAGCGTGCTGTGGCTACTGGTACCGTTAAATGGTTCAATCCAACTAAAGGATACGGCTTCATCCAACCGCAAAGCGGCGGCAAGGACGTGTTTGTGCATATCTCTGCGCTTGAGCGCGCAGGGTTAAGCACCCTGAATGAAGGCGCGACAGTCGACTATGAGATTATTTCCGATAGAGGCAAAGAGTTGGCGGGCAATCTAAAGCTCCGCAAATAAATTCTCTCTACGTAGCCCCGCTTCGGCGGGGCTACTCTTTTTTTGGTGCATCCAAGTGTCCAATCCGGATGTCCTCATAGCTCCCTTGGCGAGATTGGAATGCTATGTGCCAAAAGCAGACCTCGCGCTGTAGTTCGATAGACCAAAAGAGACCGCCAACCGTGCTTGCAAACGGCAACGAAGGACACATTTAGTTTATATGACTGATATTCTGGATATTGCTCGTACGAGCCAAGAAGAACCAAACTTGATTGTCCGCAAGGCACCTCATGCCGCCGTGTGGTCGGTATGGGCCGTGCTTGAAGGCATCCCAGCTGAGGAGATCTTCGAGGGGTCTTCTGAGGAAGAGGCGTCAAATTGGATTAGTACCGGCGGTCAAGCTTGGCTTGAAGAGCGCAGGCGAAAACGCAATGCCTAGCGCTGGCCGCGAATAGCCGGAGCCTCTGCGGGGCTTTCACCCGCTTCCCTAGGGAGCGCCATATGGGACAGGCGCAAAAATCCGCTGCCACTTTCCCTTTAGGGCAATTGCTGTAGCCCATGTCCGCATCAATACTGGCGTGTGTGTCCGGCCATTCGCTCCATAAGTACATCGAAGCGAAACGGCGTTGCTAGAATATGGAGGCCACAATGACGCGACTAATGTTTGCCGTCGGTGTTGCTCTTGTTGGTATGTCCTTCAATCTGCAGCCGGCAAATGCCCGCACCGCGCCTTGGTGCGCGGTGATCTCGTTAGGCACGGGCAGTGTGTATTGGGATTGCCAGTACAGCTCATTTGAACAATGTGTGCCGAATGTGTTGGCGGGCAATCGTGGCTTTTGCAATCACAATCCGTACTATGCCAATGCGTCTCAGCCAGTCGAGCGTCGGCGCCACCGGAAACATTAGCTCCCCGAGGACAAAGGGCGTGGCAGTGACAATGCGTTTTGTAATGCTTGCGGCAGCCATGCTCGTGTTGTCTGGGTTCACTCAGGCTGAGCTACAAAAAGCTAAAAGCACGACGGACTTTTTCAAAGACGCCTATTGGAAATGCCTCGCCGACGAAATTCTCAAAGCGGTCCCAACAAGTATGTCAGCACAAGAATTTTCTGTGCTCGCAAAAAGTGCTTGCCCAAAAGAACGAAATTCGTTTTTTAGTGCACTTTCTAACTACATCGTAATGCTGCAGCCTGATGTCGATAGAAGTACGGTCGCTCCAGCGGTAAATATAGCGATCCTGGACGCGCAAAAAGATGCTGTACAGGCATTGAATGATTTGAGATCTGGCAAGAGGCAAATGCCGACGCAGCCACGATAGATTGTCTCTTCCCCCAAGTAATTAAGATCAGTGTTGATTCAAAGACCTGCGGTAACGAACATTACAATTGCAGCGGCGGCCATGACCCCGGTTGCAAGCCAACCCACACTTCTCAAAGCTCCCTTAACGGCGAATTTCCCCATAATTTTTTTGTTTGAGCTGATGAACATCATCATTGCCATGACGGGTACGGCTACGAGGCCGTTAATTACCGCGCTCCAAAACAACGCCTTGATGGGATCGAGTGGTGAAAACGTTATGGCAATGCCGCTGAGTGTCGCAATAACGATCGTGCCATAAAACGCCTGTGCTTTTCCTGGCTTCCGATCCAATCCAGTCGGCCACTTGAATGCTTCACCGATTGCATAGGCAGCGGATCCAGCAAGGACCGGAATGGCCAAAAGCCCGGTGCCTATGACCCCCATGGCAAAAATTGCAAAAGCGAAAGGCCCAGCAATCGGTTTTAAAGCCTCAGCGGCTTGGCTTGAGGTTTGAATATCGGTTGTCCCAGTCGCATGGAGAGTTGCGGCTGTTGTAAACATAATCGCGAGGGCGACGAGATTGGAAAATGCCATTCCGATGTAAGTGTCGACCTTAATGCGTCGTATAGCATCCGCTCCTTGTTCAGGCGATTTTGAAAGCGGCTTTCTCGCCTTCACGTTTTTGATTTCTTCCACCTCTTGAGACGCCTGCCAGAAAAAAAGATATGGACTGATTGTCGTGCCAAATATTGCGACGACGACGGTCCAGAAGGCAGCATTGCTTGACAATGTTGGAATGAAAAAGCCACGCGCTGCTTCGAGCCAAGGCACATGTGCCACCATGGCAGTGCCGAAATAAGCAAATAAGGCGAAGGTCAGCCATTTTAGGAAAGACACGTATCGGGAATACGGGATCAGTACCTCCAGAGCTGCGCAAAATATGCCGAACAGCAAAACGTAGAGAAACGTCGAGCCGCCAATCAGCAAGCGTAAGGCATCTGCCATCGCTCCCAGGTCCGCGCCGATATTGATCGTGTTCGCAATTACGAGAAGAAACACGATGCACTGTAAGACCGCATTGGGATAATGCTGTCGAATGTTGGCAGCTATGCCTTTTCCAGTTGTTCGGCCAATACGAGCGCTGATCTCCTGGATGACGACCATTAGTGGATAGGTGAATAGAAGCGTCCACGTGATTGCGAATCCAAACTGTGCCCCCGCCTGGGAGTACGTGGCGATGCCGCTCGGGTCGTCATCTGCGGCGCCCGTAATAAGTCCCGGCCCCAGCGCACGAAAAATACGGTTACGCCTCAAGCGCGTTAAGAAAGGGGTCGACGATCGGCCGACAGCGTCTTCGCGCACAGAAAGCTTCAAGGCGTCCTCTAATCTGCGTTGTCTATTAATTGCTCTGCCGCCAATTGCGCTCAAGTTGGGAAAGCCTGACATGCAATTCGCGAAGTTGACGAGTGACGTCTTCGAGGTCGCGCGGTTGTCCCATTCGCTTTTTCGCCAGCGATTTCAGCCTTTCGATTTCGAGTTTGAATACGGTTATTTCTGCTTCAAGTTTTTCACGTGCGTCGCTCACGATGTACTCCAACCAACTTCAAAGTCTCCCAAGGAACTCTCCAAAAAGATTCGCGTTCCCTTTGCGGTATGATTTAGGAGATCAAAATGCCTCTGATTTTGTGGCTACTCGGAGTGCCGTTAGGACTCGTCGTGGTGTTGTGGCTGTTGCACGTCATCTAGGCCGACGGCCGGGAATGAGCCTGGCGGGGCTACGTGGAGCTGGCGCGAGGATGAGGCACTTCGCACCGGTACGCTCGCAGTGCGGGCCTTTGAGCGCAATATTTGCTCGTATTCGCGAAGCATCCCCATCGCCGACTTGGCAATTTTGAGCGGGTCGCGCTCTCCGACTTCAGCCAGGACGTGGATGAACCAGCGGAGTTTGTTCGGCCCGCTTACCCTTTCGTCTGGCGTCAGTTCACGAAGGGCGGAGAACTCGTACCATGCGATTTCGTAGGCACGTCGCTCTATATCAGCATCCATTTCGTTTGCAGTCACGACACACCCTCTGAGTCGCGGCGATAATTCGGCCCATCAGAAAGGGTTCCACTCGAATACTGGTCCGTCTTCGGCTTCCGCAAATTTTACGCTGCGGATATTCATTTTTGATCGCCACCCAAGACGTTTGAATTTGTTTTCAATTTTTAAAGGAGAGCATGACGTCAGACGTCTGCTTCGGACAGAGCGCAAAAGCGGACATGAGCCGATTAAAATTTGACGTACATCCTCGCGTGAATTTATTCGATCACGAATTGTAACGGCACAGCGTCGCCATATTGTACGGAAATGCGGATTGCATAGCTGTGGTTCGCAGAGATCGTGATCGTCCGATTAGCGTCCAGACCGTCGCGTTCGGAGGTCCGCACTGGAACAGTCCCCAAGGAAAAACGTCATGAATACAACTAATCGAAGCACCACAACCAGGTCCGTCGGTTCCCCCGGGAACGGTGGGCAAGTACTCCGTGAAGCGGCTGAAACTGCCTCCGCGCAGACCAAGCAGGCATTTGAAAAGATGAGCGCCGCAAGTGCCGACGCCACCGCTTTGATGAAAGACAGCTACTCGACGGCCGTCAGGCGCACACAAGACTACAACACCAAGTTCATTGAGTTCGCTCAAGCAAACACTGAAGCCGCTTTCGCATTTTTCCAACAGCTCTCAGGCGTCAAAACTCCTACGGAGTTCTTCGAATTATCGACCAGCCATTCGCGCAAGCAGTTCGAAGTCCTGACCGAGCAGGCGAGGGAACTTACGACGCTGGCGCAAAAGGTCGTGTCGACGACCGCTGAGCGAGTTGAGACGGACGTGAGGGCGTATAGCGGACGTTCGTGAATTCAATTTTGAATTTCCATCGTTTAAAGCCCAGGTGTTTTTACCTGGGCTTTTTTTATCTGGACGCGCCTGAAATCATCGTCGACTCGATTCCAGGGCAAGGGGCCTTCGACCTAGCTGACCAGATCGCGTTTCTCTTGGGCGAGCCGCAATTGTCTTAGTTCTTGGGTCCGGTCCCGTATCGCCTGTTCGGCGGCGTAATAATCCGCAATTGCTTTCGGGGCGTCAGCTTTTTGCATCTGGCGCGTTTTGAAGAGCCGCTCGGCTCGTGTGCGGTCTGCATTTTCATGTTGCGGCATGCTCACCAAACGCACGAGGGTGCCCAAAGTTCCTGTCGCATCGAGCACTTTGATGTCCGCTTATGACTCAAAGTGGGCCTGGGCTGCTGCACCGCAAATGTCTGCCTTTGGAGGTGGAGCTAGCGATCGTGCACTTCGCATCACTTTCGCAGCGACGGGTTCGATCCGGAACTCTGTCGAGAGATGTGCGTTTTCCCGATGTTCACTTGGGAGGCTAACATGCCTTTGATCTTATGGTTGCTGGGTGCACCGCTAGGTCTAATCATCGTCTTGTGGCTGTTGCACGTTATTTAGTGCGCTGAAATTTGCGCAGCAGTTCGCGGTCCTCGAAAGGAGGGCAACATGGATACCACGACTCTTCTGATCATCATCCTTTTGGTGCTGCTTCTCGGCGGCGGCGGCTGGTATGGCCGAGGGCGCTGGTACTAGGCGCTCTGCCCCGGTGAAATGGACACAAATTGGAAATTGATTGTCGTTTGTTGCGCGACCATTTTGTCGGCAAGCGAAGCCATCGCCCAAGGGGGCGGTGGCTTCGGAGCGACCATTGGAGCGCAGAACGTTGGGCCAAGATATCCCGGGGATGAGGAAAAGGATGTCGGGGGTTGTGTGTGGCGGCGCCAATGGATCATTGACGACCGAGGACACCGCGTACTGCAGCGCGTTCGGGTTTGCTACTAAACCTGCCGTCGATGTCTCTGAAACGAATCCGGTAGCGAGAAAAATCGCACCTACGCTTCCTGCTCCATTGTTACAGCGACATCGGCATTGGCTGAAAGCCGGACTTGGGTACCTTCAACTTCAGCGATGAGGCTGGAATCAATGAAGTGATGATGACCTTTGTGTCTGCCCTCGCCACTGTCCGCTTTGACGAGCTTGATTCGGTTGTTTTCTACGCGATCAACCGTGCCGACGTGTACGCCGTCGGCACCGATGACTTCCATATGTTCTTTAATCTTGCTCATGTCAGTCATTCGACTCTCCGGTTATGATCACAATCAACGTGCCAGGAGCCGATTAAGTTCATTGGCATTGAGGAAAGTGCTGCCAAGCAGCGCAAAAGCGGACATCGGGCGTTTACGGAGGTTTGATAAGCGCAATAGTCCGTCAGCTAATGGTCGATCACACTGTCTGCACGCACCAATATGTTGGGTGGTATTGGCAGATTGAGGGCGAGGGCGGTTTTGGCGTTCACCGCTAACTCCAATCTTGCCGGCTGTTCTATGGGAAGGTCCGCTGGTCTTTCACCTTTAAGAACCCTTCCCACGATCACGGCGCTCTGTCGCCACATCGACGGCAGGTCGGCTCCATAAGATAGCAAGCCACCTGCTTCTACCGCTTCGCGCCACTGATAAATCGCGGGCAGTCGATATTCTGCAGCGAGAGTAATGATCTCCCGGTTAAGCGAAGCAAGAATGGGCGACGCAAAAACATTGACAGCTTCGGCTCGCTTGTCACGCGCCTCAGCCAGGGCACCTGAAATGGCATCCCTATTTCTCACTTCCAAAATTTGCAGATTTATATTCAAAGATCTGGCGGCGCTTTCTGATTCTGTGACTTGCGCTTTGCCCGTTGTTGGATCCCAAAGGGCGGCCACGCGTGAGATTCCAGGCACGAACTCTCGCAATAATTCAATTCGTTTCGCGCTGAGTTCCGGGGCCAGGATGGTGAAGCCGGTAATGTTCGCGCCCGGACGTGCGAGGCTCGCAACGAGGCCAGCCCCGACGATATCGTCGCAGATCGCGACAATAGGAATTGTCGCCGTCGCTTGCTGAGCTACTTTCGGAGCAAGGTCACCAAATGCAGTGATGACGTTGACTTTTAGCCGCACCAGTTCGGCGGCGAGTTCGGGAAGCTGTCGCACTCCTTTCTCTGCATAGCGCAGTTCGATTGCCACCGTCTGACCGTCAATGTAACCGAGCTGACGAAGTGCAAGCCGAAACGATTCCATACGCGGCGAACTCGGAGGCGCTGCCCCAGGCCATAACACGCCAATTTTTGGAATATTTTCGGCGCGCTGCGCGCGTGCGCCAAGCGGCCACGCTGCCGCGCCACCAAGAAGCAAAATGAATTCGCGCCGCCTCATTGATGCCCCCGAGGCCAGGACAGGGCATCGTAGCGACAAAAACTGGCGAGCGGGAAGAGGCTACCAACCCGCGTTGGGTCATTGGCGGACATTTCGCAGTGCAAACAACGATGTCCGCTAGCGACCCAAGCCTACAGTGGCGCAAGAGCATTCCGCAGCGGAATGTCCGAAATCCTCATCAGACCGCTGAACGGCTCGCTCAGCTCTAAAATCAAATAGATTGCGCAGGATGCCGATAAGCCAAAGACGCATAGAAAAGCTAAAGCTGTCGCATTGAGATCGGAAAATAAACTGAAGCTCAAAAATATGATGAAAAGCCAGAACACAAGAATGGCGAGAAAAGGTTTTGGTATTTGATTTTCTGTCTCGGCAAACAAAAAGAAGCGGGTTTGGGCTACGTCGTTGGCGACTTGTACTGCCCGAGCCTGGAGCGAGCGCTGGGTGTCGGTCTTTGGCGATAACGAAAGAATGGCTAAGTAGACTTTTTCGCCTTCACTGTTGGTCGTAAACGGCTCCGCAGTTATTTTTTCGTGCCACAGCCGTTCGATAAGGGGGTTTATTGCACCCCTCAACTGTCTGCGGAGGGGCGTGGCCTCGGGGCCATACTGTCCCAACAAATTGTCGAGCAAAATAACATTGGCTGTTAGCTGCTTGAGTTGAGTGCTCCTTGTATCGAACGACCCTTTTGCGCCTCCGATCAATAAACCGAGGACTAGTGCGGCTATCGTGGCGATGAGGCCTGCACCAAGGCGAACGACGTCCTGTGTTTCTTTGCTGAGATGGTGGTTCGGTAAAAAGCGGCGAAGTGCGGTACCGGCGAAGATGCCGCCCAGCACCAACAAAAATATTAGGCAAGATACTGCTAAGGCGCTCATATGTTGACTATCGTGCCGAAACGCAGGGCATCTTCAGACCACCGCGCGTGTCCGCGTCGAAATTGCTCCCAATCAGGTTATTACATCGCCAATAACAGACGAAGCTGTCAATGAGTTTGGCCTGAAGGCAGGAGCTGTAATCACGGTGTCGCATGTCGTGATTGCAGTCGACTAGACCCAGCACGTCGGTTGCGACCCTCACCCTTGCGTCCGTTCACTCAGTCGCTTATCCCGTCGCGCCCCTTCACAACCATCAGCGTGGCCGTGAGCAGAGCGACTAGCTTTTCTTGTCCGCCAGTTTTGGCAAACACCTCCGCTTGGGCCAGAGTGAGGGTGCGCCCGGCTTTGACAACGCGTCCACGCGCGAGGATGCGCTCGCCTGCGGCGGGAGCAAGAAAATTGATCTTGAATTCTGTGGTGAGAATCCCGGTGTCAGCAGGCATCAGACTAAGCGCGGCATAGCCCGCGGCGGTATCAGCAATGGCGCTCACGACACCACCGTGGACGAAACCATGCTGCTGCAATATCGCCGGATGGGGATTTACGATGATTTCGACCAGGCCCGGCGAAACGCTGTCGAGCGTCGCTCCTAATGTCGTCATCAGCCCCTGCTTGGCAAAACTTGCTCTAACGCGCGCTTGCTGTTCGTCAGGGGGCATTAAGTTTGGTCCACCGGGCGGCTAATTCTAGCATGCAGCTTGGGTCAAGAGCGGCATTGTGCAGCACTATAATCCCCGTCTGCCAAATGCCCACAAGCGAACATGTCGCTCGGTTATTCGATCACCTCGTCAGCGGCGACTAGCAAACCCGGTGGAACGTTGAGGTTAAGCGCTTTCGCCGTTTTCACGTTGATGGTTGTTTCAAATTTGGTCGGAGCCTGCACCGGAAGTTCGGCGGGCTTATCACCGCGCAAGACGCGGTCGACATACGCCGCTGCAAGCCTGAACTGCGCTATCTGGTCAGTCTCGTAGGACATCAGCCCGCCAGCGGCAACGAAGAAACGATAAGGATAGACCGCTGGGAGTTTGTGCTTGGCCGCAAGCGCTACTATGAGATCGCGATGCAGGACAGTTGTACTGTCTGGCGACAGAAGTAATGCACCACTCGGCTCGACCGCGAATGACTCGATTGCGTGCTCAATGTCGCCCTCTTTCGCGACGGGAGTAGGCACAATTTTGATCGCCAGCGACGTGGAAGCGGCTTCCGCAGCACGAAGGAAATACTCATAAGGAGATGTCTGTGGGTTGGCCACGAGAGCGACACGTTCGAGACGCGGCACAATTTCTTTCAGCATAGAAAGCCACTTGCCGACGACGCTAGCCTCATAATTGAGCACGCCGGTAAAATTGCCGCCGGGTCGTGCCAAAGTCGCGACGAAACCCGACCCAATGGGGTCGGAAACGCTGACAAACACAACCGGAATTTCGCGGTTCGCCCGTAGCGCTGCGGCAACCGGCGTCGTATGCGCGAGGATTACGTCCGGCTGTATGGCGATCAACTCTTTTGCGAGTGGCTCGTAGTTACTGCCCGGCGCGAAGCGAGTTTCGATGTGAATATTGCGGCCCTCGGGCCATCCGCGCTTTTCGAGCATTTGGCGAAACGCGGCGAGGCGCGGCTTCGTCTCCGGATCATCCGCGGCGTAGCCCATCAATACGGCGACGCGCCGTATGCGGTCTGCCTGCTGTGCACGTGCTGCAAGCGGCCAAACCGCCGCCGAACCGGCAATAGCTGTGATGAAATCGCGCCGTCTCATTGCGGCCCCCGAGGCTCCGGTAGTTGTTCAGAACCTCAACAGAAGGCCAATCAATCGCCGATCGTTTTTACGAGAAATTAATTGGGTCAATGCTGCTGCCCGACATGTCCGCTTCGGGCCAAAAGCAGACATTTGCGGCGCAAAGGTAATGCCCGCTAACGACCAGCAGCGGACATCACCAGTCATTTAATCAGCTCATCGGCGCGTCCGATGAGCTCGGTAGGGCCGGTATCGGCTTTGAACCAAAGTTGGCCGATTGGTGCGCGGCTCAGAATCTCGCGAGAGCTGTTAGCCGCACTGTTCGCGGCTGTCCCGGCGACAGGTTATTGTTGCCGTCGGCCGACGCCCAATAGCCTTTGTTGAAGATATTTTCGATGTTGATCTGCGCTCTCCACATCTCGTTGATCTTTGCGTAAACCGCGGCATCGAAGCGAACAAAGCCGGGCAATTTTACGCTGTCGTCCGACGAGGCGAACGAATCCGAGAAGTAGACGACTCCGAGCGCCGAACTCCAAACCGGCGTGAATTGATATTTATTCCACCAAGAGAACTGATTGAGCGGGACAAGTTGGATACGGTTTCCCGGCACGATCGTCGCCGACGTGGCGCTTGTCACGCGCGCATCCGTGTACGAGTAGCCGAGCGTGGATTGCCAATCGGGCGTGACGTATCCGACCAGCGTTGTCTCAAATCCCTGGATTCTATTGCTGCCCGACAAGATGAAGAATCCAGGATTGCTTGGATCGGGCAGGGGGACATTGTAGCGATTGAGATTATAGGCGGCGGCAGTGAATAGCAGTTTCGGATTGATATTCCATTTGACGCCGACTTCCTGGTTCACGAACTTCTGTGGCGCGAGAATCATCGTGCCGTTCGTCAATGCGCTGAACTGATCGCCGGCCGCGGGTAGATACGAAACACTGTAGGCGCCATAGAAAGACAGATTTTCGATCGGCTTCACAATGACGGCGGCTTGCGGCGACACCATGTTGTTGATGAGGGTGCGGTTCGTATTGGTATTATTGTCCAGCGCCGATTCATCGAAGCGATCGAAGCGGGCGCCGCCGATGATCTGCAGCCAGCGCGTGATTTCGACTGTATCCCGGACATACAAAGACGTCGTGTAGAGCGTGTAGTCGCTGTTGGCGTCCGGTGTCGTTACGCCGGGCGAAAACGCTCCCGGGTACTGATGGATGAACGCAACAGGACCGAAGTAAGTTGGAAAGAACGGATTGGCGACGATCGTATTGGTGCCGGTCGGGAAGATGCCGGTATTGCGCAGGGAGATGCCCGTCTGTTGACCAAACTCACCTCCGAAAGCGAGGGTATGGAAGACCGGCCCGGTGAAAACTTTGTAGAAAAAGTCGGTCTGGTTGAAAATGTTATCGCGGTTAGTCGTGTTGTTATATGCGGCCCGATTGAATGATGTCTGAGCGGGATTGACCGCGCCCGATAGCGGGCCGTTTCCGGGATAGACGTTCTGATAGAACTTCAGATATTGGGCGAACATCGTCGAGTTTTTCGCCGTCAGGCCGTTTCCGAAATCGTGATCGATAAACGCCATCGTCTCCTGCACGGTGGCTCTAGCGCGGTTCAGATCGGGGCTGCCGAAAAATGCCGTCAGATCTCCGCCCGGGGCAAATGGAGCTGCAGGATTGAAACGCGTCGATGATGGCGCGACCGCGCTTAGACCCTGAGATGGGTTACCGCGGTCGGCCACGCGCTCGTCGTGATAATATTCGTAGCTCAGTCTGATTTTGGTACTGTCGTTGAGCCTGTAGGTCAGTGTCGGGTTGATGCCCCAACGTTCGAGCCAGCCAAAGTTGCGGAATGTGTCGCTGCCTTCGTACATCAAGTTAAGACGGGCAGCGAAGTTGTCGTTGATCGCCTGGCCGGCATCAACTGTAACGCGCCGATCAGCGTAAGATCCGGTTTGCCCCGTTACCTCATAGATTCTCGTGCCATCCGCCTCCTTGAGCGTACGGTTGAGCAGACCGCCACCCGCGCCTCGTCCGAATGTCAGTGCGCTCGGTCCGCGCAGAATTTCGACGCTTTGCGCATTGTAGAGATCGCGGAAGTATTGAACGTCGTCCCGAAAGCCGTTGACGAAGAAGTTCGCGCTTGAATCCACGCCGCGAATGACGAGCTCGTCGCGATTCCCCTCGCCCTGGTGAATCGCCACGCCGGGCACATAACGGGTGACATCGGTGAGCGAGGAAAAGCCCTGATCTCTGATAAAATCCTGGGTAAGAACTGACATTGACTGGGGAATGTTGACGAGCGGCGTATTCACTTTGGTCGCGACCGAAGTGCTGTTCGTATAAACGCCGACCGTCCCCGTCCGCGTATCGTAAGTACTCGCCCAGACTGATGGCGGCGCGGCCGGTGTTTGCGGCGTGGTGGTCCGTCGTGTTGCCGCTGCACCCGCCCGGTTGCTCGGTTGAGTCCTCTGGCGTTTCGGCTTGCGGGCCGGCTCTTCGATCTGGACCGGAGGAAGCTGCGATGTCCCCGGCTGTGCGGCCGGCGCTTGCTGCGGCGTTTGCGCGTTTGATGAATTTCCGCCAGCGACGGCAAGTGCAAGATAGCTTACCGATAAAAGCGCCGCCCTGGTGATGGATTTCGCATATCGACCCCGACTAACTTCGTGCCCCATAACATCCCCGCAGTGATTAGTTTTGTTGTTCGTGTGCGCCAATTTTTTTTATTTGATCGATATGCGATGAGTTCAGATGTTTACGGCGACAGAAAATGCCGAAACCGTCAGCTTGGAATTTTTATAAAGAAAAACGCGCGCTTTAATCGTTATGTGGCGAAGAGTTCGATGAGGGATTTGAATGCTTCCAAAGCCAGCACGCCTTCAAAATATTTTTGCGTCAGCAATCGAATCTGTCGGACGCATGCAACGTCTTTAGAGCGATTCAAAACAACAGACTAAAATCGTTCTAGACTGGATCATTTATCTAATCGTCAATTGTTATGGGGAAGCGATATATGGTAGCGCCAGCGAACCGCGAAGCACGAACGCGCGCCGACAAATTTGATCAATTGGTGGACGTATAGAATGCAAGGCCGGACCAAGTCGAAAAACGATCAATCTGCAATGCGTCAGCTCGCGCTAGCGACCGCCCTGGTGTTCGCTGTGTTTTGTTTCGGCCCGACGGGGATTGCCCAGCAATCAACGGCCCCGGCTGGTGCCAGTCAGGCTCAAGATCAGAGCGGGCCGCCCCCCGCTGGTGTTGTCCGCGAGTTCAAACCCTCCTGCCAATACCTCTGCCAAATCGGTGACGGTGGGGCTGCGTGAATTATCGCCATGGACGATGTTTGTGTCGGCCAGTCTGATCGTTCAGGTCATCATGGCAGGATTGGTCTTTGCATCTTTGGTCACGTGGACGATCTTCGTTGCGAAGTTCATTGAACTCTTTATCGCCAAGCGGAAGCTGCAGGCCGCAGTGAGCTCGGTGGCCGGGGCGCGGACCCTTGGCGAAGCTTCGTCGATTCTCTCGTCCGACCGCAGTGTCATGCGTTCTTTTATCGCCGCCGCCATTGACGAGATCAGGCTTTCGCCGGGCCTCGATAGCGAGATCGGCGTTAAAGAGCGCGTGGCGTCGAGTTTCTCCGAAATCATCCGGTCCGAAGCGCGTCGCGTTCGTTTCGGAATGGGCATGCTCGCCACGATTGGCGCAACCGCCCCGTTTGTCGGCTTGTTCGGCACGGTGTGGGGCATCATGAATAGTTTTATTGGAATTTCCAAATTGCAGACGACGAACCTCGCGGTGGTCGCTCCGGGCATCGCCGAAGCTCTTCTTGCGACGGCCATTGGCCTGTTCGCAGCCATTCCTGCGGTCATGATCTACAATCACTTCTCGCGCGTCACGAAGGGATATCTGGATCTTGTGGGACGCGCGGGCGGCACGGTCATGCGCCAGCTTTCGCGCGATCTCGATCGCATGCACACGGCGCCGATGCGCCGAGCAGCGGAGTAGTATATGGGCGTTACCTTCACCGATATCGACGACGAAGAGGATTTCGGCGAGACCCACGAAATCAACGTCACGCCGTTTATCGATGTCGTGCTGGTTCTACTCATTGTCTTCATGGTCGCGGCGCCGCTCTCGACTGTCGACCTTCCGGTAGATCTTCCAACGTCCAGCGCCGTACCGCACACCAAGCCGGACAAGCCGACCTATGTGTCGATCAAGGCGGATCTTGCGGTTGCGATCGGCGAGACCCCCGTGAAAAGGGTCGACTTGGTGCGAACGCTCGATAACGACGATTCAAACAAGGATCGCCGCATATTTTTGCGAGCGGACCGCGCGGTGTCTTACGGCGATATGATGGACGTCCTCGAGATTCTCCGCCTCGGCGGTTACACCAAGGTCGCGCTTGTTGCATTGGAAGGCCGTGCAGCCGCGCCCGATCAGATTGTGCCGTCCTCGTCGATCCAACAGCGTTGACGCAACGGTTGCCGGTCAAGATGGGCCCTGCAGATCAGACCCTACGCAGAAACATCTGGGTGCTTGCCGCGGTTTTTGTCTGCTGCATGCATCTCGTTTTTGCGGCTTTTGCAATTGCGCGGATGAACGAGCCTGAGGACGATGATCTTGGTGCGCCAGGTATCGAAATCGCGTTCGAGCTGGCTTCGACCCAAACCACGCCCTCAGAATTGCCGCCGGGACCGGAAAGCGAAGCCTCCGCAGCTTCTCCTCCCGTGGTCGAACAAAAGACCGCGGAAAAAGAGGTCGATCTTCCGAAGGAAACGCCAGTCGAGTCCGAAAATCCCGATCGTCTGGTGGCGGTCGAGAAAACCGACAAGCCGGATGAGAAAGAGCCCGAGCCCAAAACCAAGATGACGAAGGCATCGGAGGAATTTGCCGCACAGGAAGCGACCGCCGCGCCGTCACTCCAGAATGTCCAGGAGGCCGCCAAATCGACCACGTTGGATCAGGGGACGGGGCAAAGCCGGCAACGTGCACGCGTGACTTGGCAAAAAGAACTTCTCGCCCATCTGGACAAGTTCAAGCGATATCCAGCGGACCGCAGCCAGAAAGGCGCCGAAATTCTGATCACCATGACTCTCGATCGGACGGGGCACGTTCTCTCGGCGAGCATTTCCAAAGGTTCAGGTGACGAGGCGTTCGATCACGCCGCGATCGCAATGGTTGAGCGCGCCAACCCAGTTCCGCCTCCGCCGCCTCTGATCGCGGATGAGGGTTTGGACTTTTCCTTGCCTGTCATTTTTAAAAAAACCGCGAAATGACCGAATGACTAGTGCCCTACCGGCGGTGCGGAAGTCCCGCTAGAGGCACAGGACGTTGCTCCCACACCGCGAGATGTTTGTCATCTGACCGGCGAAGTGGGAAGCTTGTGCGATGCACGACGAGACACACGACAGCAGCGCGTTGCCCTATTTCAGCTCGGAACATGAGATTCTGCGCGCGCAGATCAGGCGGTTTGTCGAGACTGAGATCAAGCCGTACGCCCAAGCGTGGGAAGACAAAGGATTTGTCCCGCGCGAGGTCTTGCGGCGCATGGGAGAGCTCGGATTTTTTGGAATTCGGTACCCGCAGCAATACGGCGGTTCCGAAATGGATGTGCTTGCAAGCGTGGTGCTGGCAGAGGAACTCGGACGCTCTACGTTCGGCGGCGTCGCGATCACTGTTTTAGTCCACACCGATATGGCGTCGGTGCACATCTACAATTCGGATTCCCAGGCGATCAAAGATCAATTCATGCCGGATATTATTTCCGGAAAGAAGATCGTTGCTGTTGCTGTCACCGAACCTGACGCCGGCTCAGATGTGAAAAACATTCGAACGAGGGCGCGACGCGACGGCAATGACTATCTTCTGAGCGGCACTAAAATGTTTATCACGAATGGCATCTATGCCGACCTTTACTGCGTGGCGGCGAAGACGACTCAGGATGGACGGCCGTCCGAAAGCATCTCAATGTTTTTGGTTGAGAGAGATAGGCCTGGTTTTCGCGTTGGAAAAAAGCTGGAAAAGCATGGTTGGCTTTCCTCCGATACGGCCGAGTTGATTTTTGAAGATTGCCGCATACCGGCTTCCAATTTGCTCGGTGCCGAGGGACGCGGGTTCTACGCAATCATGCGCAATTTTCAGAACGAACGTGTCGTGATGGGTGCGATGGCCATGGGTGAAGCGCAGGCGGCAATCGATTTGACGCTAGCCTGGGTGATGCAACGCCAAGCCTTTGGTTCACCACTGTGGTCGAAACAGACGATCCGTCACCGGTTGGCGATGCTCGCCGCCAAAGTCGAGGCCGGAAGGCAGCTTGTCTTTCATGCAGCCTGGCTTGCGAAGCGCGGGGTTGAAGCAACCAGGGAGGTTGCGATGGTGAAAGCTTACTGCGGCGAACTCGTCAACGAAGTCATGCACACGTGTATGCAGTTCCATGGCGGGATGGGATTTATGCGAGAGAGCGCGATCGAGCGCATGGCGAGGGACGCGCGCGTGCACGCGATCGGTGGGGGCGCGACCGAGGTGATGCTTGAAGAAATTGCCAAGCGCATGCATGTGCGCTGAATCAGCTTCTTGGTTCGGCTTTGGTGCGTTACGTTGCGCGTGCAACAGCTCTAAACGGGACCCGAAATGCGATATCCGGCATTGATACTTGGTGTTCTTCTCAGTCACCTCGTATCGGCCGAGGCAACCGAAGTGTTCCTGAAGGCGCGCGATCAAACTGTCGCGAATTGGGCGGAGGAACTATCAAAGCGATTCAACGCGACAGTCAAAAAACAGATCCCCGGGCTCAATGCCGTCATTCTTCAGCTTCCAGCTGCCTTCGCCGTGAGGCTGTTGAAATCCGCGCGTGATAACCCTGCGTTTTCGGCGGTAGAGGCTGATAGTGATTATCGACAACTTTTCCAAACGACGCCGACGACCAATCTTGGCGACGTAACGATTTCTCAAGAGCAAAAGGAGGTTGTGTCCAGACTTCGCGAACGCAAGACGTCGACCGCGGTCTATGTTGCTCAAATTCGACCCGGTGGCATATCACTTGAGCTTCTCAGAGGGGCTCTCACGATTGCGGACGGTTTCAACAAGGCAAGAGGGATCAAGCTGAATCTTGCTCCCGGCTTGAGGGTCGACGCCTTCCAGAAGGAAATCGATCAACGCGGTCCGTCGTCTTTCGTCTGGCGTGGGAATGTTGAAAATCAAGGAGCTGCAGCGGACAAAAGAGGCGGCGCGGCGACTTTCCTTGTTCAGGACGGAAGAATTACAGGAACGGTGATTATTGGATCGGATCTCTTCCTCATCAATCCGCTTGGCAACGGTCTGCATGCGATCGTGAAGACAAATCGCAGTGTGTATCCGCCCGAGCATCCGCCGGGAACGGCCCCGAAAGCAAATGACGCGCCGGAAATTCCTCCGCAGAAGGAAGGCCTCCTGCAAAATCAATCGGTACCTGTGATCCGGGCCATGGTTCTGTATACGCCGGCTGTCCGGCAAGCTTTGCAGCAATACGGTTCGGACCCGGACGTACTTGCCACCATGGCGATTGAAAGTACAAATCTCGCATCGAAAAACAGTAACGTGCGAATGTCGGTCAACTTGGTGAAATCCGAAGAAATTGCATATGTCGAAAAGGATTTTCCCTCAGACCTTGCGATGTTGCGTACATCCGCATGGGTAAAGACGGAACGAGAAAAAGCAAAAGCGCATGTCGTTTTTCTTTTGACCACCATTTCCGACTATTGCGGTCTTTCGGACGTAATCCTTGCCGACAAGAACAGTGCCTTTTCAGTGATAAATTATATCTGCGCAGTGGGAAACTTCTCTCTCGCGCACGAATTTGGCCACCTGTTGGGGCTGAGACACGAGCGCGCGGCGGACAAAGACGATCGACCGTTTCGCAATGGGCACGGTTACGTGTACAAGAACGAGTGGCGCACGATCATGGCGACGCGCAAAGCTTGTGCTACTTGTCCTCGAATTCCTTTCTGGTCAAATCCGTCAGTTAAATATAATGGCGTGCCCGCTGGCACACAGGACTACGAGGATGAAGCCGACGTACTAAATGACACGGCGCCGATTATCGCCGGTTTCCACTAACGGTTCATGGTTGCGCGATCATTGCAGCGTGAACATTTAAAACTCCCCTTTGATTGAATGTCTCCCGGGTATCATCGAAGTCGCGGGTAAAAGGTGTGCGAGCATGGTGTCACGGAATCGATCCATTACCGAAGCACGGCGGGAACAGGCATTTCCGACCCTGGAGCCGGCTGAGATTGAACGCGTGCGCCGCTTTGGTACGCTTCGGTCGTACAAGTCGGGAGAGATTCTGGCTCAAGCCGGCAAAGTCAGCGAGGGTTTGACCGTCATTCTCTCCGGCAAAGTAGACGTTGCCCGACATGCTTTGTCCGGCAAAGGTGCGATTATTGTTACGCACGTCGTCGGGTCGTTCCTGGGCGAGCTGGCGCAATTGGCAGGCCGGCCATCGCTCGTTGATGCACAAGCGGAAGGTCCTGTCGATGCTTTGGTAATTCCGCCTGATCGACTACGCGCGCTGTTGATCGCAGAGGCTGAACTTGGCGAGCGCATCATGCGCGCGCTGATCCTCCGTCGTGTCGGTTTGCTCGAGGAAGGGTCCGGTGGTCCGGTGATCATCGGGCCCACAGAAGGCGGGGGCGTACTCCGGTTGGCTGGCTTTCTCCGCCGCAATGGTCATCCGCATCAAGAACTTGATCCAGAGAAAGACCACGAAGCAAAAGCGCTGATCGAACGCTTCCACATCGATCCCAGCCAACTGCCGATTGTTTTGTGCCCTGACGGACGATTACTGCGCAATCCCACCGAAACCGAGCTGGCACGCTGCATCGGGCTTGTTCGGCCCATCGACCCGAACCGGATCTTTGACGTCGTGGTCGTTGGCGCCGGTCCGGCCGGACTTGCCGCTTCGGTCTATGCAGGATCGGAAGGAATCTCTGTCCTGGCCCTCGACTGCCGCGCGTTCGGAGGACAGGCCGGCGCCTCAGCGCGAATAGAAAATTACCTCGGATTTCCGACCGGAATTTCCGGCATCGCTCTCATGGGGCGCGCCTACAATCAGGCGCAGAAGTTCGGTGTCGAGATGGCCATCCCCGATGAAGTGGTTGGATTGGATGGACAGGGTCACTCTAACGAAGGTCCCTTTGCCCTGAAGCTATCGAACGGCGAACAAGCGCTTGCCCGTTCGGTCGTGATTGCCAGTGGTGCACGTTACCGTCGACTGCCTGTTGCCGGAATTGAGCAGTTCGAAGGAGCAAGCGTTCACTATTGGGCCTCTCCGCTTGAAGCGAAGCTGTGCGCCGGTCAGGAAGTTGCCTTGGTCGGTGCTGGCAACTCGGCCGGCCAGGCGGCTGTTTATCTCGCGAGCCAGGTTGCAAAAGTGTGGCTCCTGGTGCGCGGACAGAGTTCTCGCGGCCACCATGTCGCGCTACCTCGTGGATCGGATTTCGGGCCTGTCAAATGTAGAAGTGCTGACGCAGGTTACCGTCAGTGCTCTTGAAGGCCGTGACGGCATACTCGAAGCAATACGCTGGCGACAGGGTGCTTCTGACCAAGAGGTCCGCCGGTCTATCCGACATCTATTCCTTTTCATCGGCGCGGAGCCAAATACGGATTGGCTGTCCGGATCGGGCATTGCTTTGGACAAGAAGGGCTTTGTTCTGACCGGCTCCGAACTTGATGGGGGCGGACGGCTATTCGAGACGAGTCGACGCGGCGTATTTGCGATCGGTGATGTGCGATCAGGCTCGGTCAAGCGTGTCGCGGCCGCGGTCGGTGAAGGGGCGCAGGTTGTGACGATGATTCACGCAAGCCTTGGAGCGAGCAAAGCGGCACGCTGAGCCGAAAGCACCCATACGATTAACCACGCGCATAGCCAGGCCTTCGCGCCGCCGTAGCGCGGAACATGGGAATTGCCTAAAATTCGGCCGCGGAGGGGCGGCATGCAGCGGCGCGGCGGAAATCGGCAGCACGTCAAGCGACGCCGCACGGCCAAGATCAAGACGCGCAAAACGTCGGCCGCAAACACGTCCATCGCCATTCGCAAAGAACAGCTCCTGGAGCGCCTGACGCGCGAGCGCGATGAGGCGGTCGATCAACAGGCTGCAACGGTCGAGGTGCTTGATGTCATCAGCAGTTCGCCGGGCCAGCTCGAAACTGTTTTTCACACCATATTGGCGAACGCGACCCGCTTATGCGGCGCCAAGTTTGGTACGCTCTATTTGCGCGACGGAAATTCGTTTCGTGCTGCGGCATTCCATAACGCTCCGCCGGCCTTCATCGATGCCCGCAAGGACCGGCTGATCCAGCCGGATCCGGGAAGCACGCTTGGCCAGGCCGCGGCCACGAAACGGGTCGCTCAAGTGCTCGACAGCACCAAGCGCGACGCATATCGCCGGGGCGATCCTTTCGTGGTCGCGGGAGCCGATCTCGGGGGCTACCGCACGATCATGTCCGTGCCGATGGTCAAGGAGAAGGATCTGATCGGGGTTATCAGCATCTACCGGCAGGAAGTACGGGCATTTACTGACAAGCAAATCGATCTGGTCAAGAATTTCGCAGCGCAAGCCGTGATCGCGATCGAGAATGCGCGACTGCTTGGCGAATTGCGGGAATCACTGCAGCAACAGACAGCGACCGCTGATGTCCTTAAAGTCATCAGTCGTTCGACGTTTGATTTGCAGCCGGTGCTCGACACACTCACCGAATCGGCTGCGCAACTTTGCGAGGCCGATATCGCCGCCATCATTCGCCAGAAAGGCGATGCCTACTATTGGGCGACGAGTTACGGCCTGCCTGCCGATACGAGCGAATACATCAAGTCGAACTTTGCGATCGAGCCCGGGCGCGCGACTGTCGCCGGCCGAGTGCTGCAGGAAGGTAAAACGGTCCACGTGCCGGACGTGGTCGAAGACCGCGAATATGCCGCGTACATGGCCGAAGTTACGGGCCATCGCGCGACGCTCGGTGTTCCATTGATGCGCGAAGGATCGCCCATCGGCGTCGTGCTCCTGATGCGCCGTTCGCCAAAACCCTTCAGCGACAAGCAAATCGAACTGGTCGAGACCTTCGCCGACCAGGCGGTGATCGCGATCGAGAATGTTCGATTGTTTGATGAGGTGCAGACACGCACGCGCGACCTAACCGAGTCACTGCAGCAACAAACCGCCACCGCCGATGTGCTCAAGGTGATCAGCCGGTCCACATTCGATCTGCAGACCGTCCTGAATGTCCTGATAGAGACGGCCGTTCATTTGTGCAGCGCCGATCAAGGGGCCATAACGCGCGAGATCGATGGAGCATTCTTCCGGGCTGCAACTTATGGCTACTCGTCGAAGCTCTCAGAGTTTATCCACAACACGCCCGTGGAAATGGATCGCAGTTCCATCGCCGGCCGCGCGCTGGCTGAAGGCCGGATCGTTCAGATCGCTGACGTCATCGCCGACCCGGAATACACGTTCTCGCAAGGGCTCGATTCGGGAGATTTTCGCACGGCCCTCGGCGTACCAATGCTGCGCGAAGGTGTGGCAATCGGTGTTCTGGCGTTGACGCGAAAAGAGGTGCGTCTTTTCAGCGACAAGCAGATTGAGCTGATTTCGACGTTCGCCGACCAGGCCGCCATCGCTATCGAGAATGTCCGCCTGTTCAAGAGCGTCGAGGCACGAACGCGTGAACTTGCTGAATCTCTGGAGAACCTGCGAGCGGCGCAGGATCGTCTCGTGCAGACACAGAAACTAGCCTCGCTTGGTCAACTGACCGCCGGCATTGCGCATGAAATCAAGAATCCCCTCAACTTCGTCAATAATTTCTCGGCCATTTCCAGCGAGCTGATCGATGAACTGCAGGGTACCCTGAAGGCGGTATCGTTCGATGATAAAACGCGCGGCGAAATCACGGAGTTGACGAACACCCTGCGCAGCAATCTCGACAAGGTCGTTCAACACGGCAAGCGTGCGGATGCAATTGTCAAAAATATGCTGGTGCACTCGCGGGAGGGCTCGGGGGAACATCGAGCGGTCGATATTAATGCCCTTGTCGAGGAGGGTCTCAATCTTGCGTATCACGGTGCGCGCGCCGAAAAGCAGGGTTTCAATATCAAACTGGAAAAGTCATTTGATCCGACGGTGGGAGAGGCCGACATCTTTCCGCAGGACATCACGCGGGTTCTGCTGAATCTCATCTCCAACGGCTTCTACGCGGCAATCAAGCGTCAGGCGGGGGCGAATGGTGGCGACGATGAGCCGACCCTGACTGCCGCCACCAGAAACCGCGGCGACAAGGTGGAAATCAGCATCCGCGACAATGGCACGGGCATTCCGCCGGATCTGAAGGAGAAGATCTTCAATCCCTTCTTCACGACCAAGCCGGCCGGGGAGGGCACCGGTCTCGGCCTCTCGATCAGCCACGACATCGTCGTCAAACAGCATGGCGGTTCGATTGAGATCGAACTCGGAACCGGGTCAATTCACCGAAATCAGGGTGATCCTGCCGCGCGTGCTCGCGCTGCTCCCTGAACGGTAGCAGCACTCACGTCGCAAGGAAGTTCATTCGCTGGTTTTTTTGCCGGTACTGCGCGTATCAGGACTGTTGCAGATGGTACGGTACGCGACAGCCGCTACCGACTCGGCGTTGGCGTCGACAACAACGTAAGCGGTGTCTTCTTTCACGAGATAGAGAAACGGCAATTCCCCGGTGTTCTCTCCCGACTTTTTCTTTCCTTTGACGTGGCCGCAAATCGTGTCGATCGGCTGCCCGAATGTATTCTTTCGCAGCGCGCGCTTCATGTCGTCGAATTCGGCGGATGCCGGATCGTCAATGGACGCTGCGATTTTTGTCTTTGCCTTCTGGACGACGGCTTCGGGGGTTGCGCTCGGTGGAACAACCTGTGTCTCGGGCTTGGGCGTGTTCGCGGAGGCCGCTTTCTCTTCGCTTTTTTCAGGTGGCTTGCTTGGCTGAGCAGACGGAGGCTTCGCCGGCTTCGCTGCCGTTGTGAATTTCACCTGCTTTTTCGCAGCGACTTTGGGTTTCGCCGGAGCCGGCTTTATTTCTGGCGGCGGAGCTTCTGCAATTCTTTGCGGGCAACTTCGCCCGTCGCAGCCGGCCAGCCTTACTTGCTGTGCGCCAGGGCAGGCGCAGCCAACGAGGGTGGCCGACAATGTGCAAATCAGGAGCGTTCTCATGCAATTCACCCCAAGGGCGCAGAGTCACACTCGCACTTCTTGCGACAACTTCTGGTTTCACTAATGCCAACTAATACCGGGGTGAAAGTGTAAATTAGCCGGATGGTTAACACTGTGCGATTACAGCTACGATTTTACCGCAAGAGCTCCGGCCGGTATTCAAAATGCATGGTGTCGAAGTGGTACCAATAACCGCCCCAGATAAAACCTTGTTTCTCGAAAATTCTCACAATCTGAATCGGGACACGGTTTCGCCACCGCGGCTGCGTTCGGTCGCTTGAAACCCAGCGCCAATAGTCTGCAAATCTGGTGTTGATATCGATCGCGGCCCCGTAGGCGTGCATCGATTTCGCGCTTGAACCGGCAATCTTCCGGCAATTGTAGGTCCCGGCCGCTGGCACGAGATATTTGATCAGATCGCCCGGCAATTCATCCAGCTCACGGGAAACTTTCTCAAGTGCGCTGGCAACGCCATTCAGCGTCGTGACTGTAACTTTCCCGCCGCCGTGCTTCGGCAACCAATCGATTGTGCGCAGATTTCTGACGACTTCACCCTTGTTGCAATCGCCGTACATGGCAACGAACAACGGTTCAAAGCGAACCCGACCAGGGTCGGCGTTAGTTGCCGGCTGTTTTGGCTCCGTGCCCGCGGGATATGTCGAATAGAACATGTCGTCGATGTCGGGACTTTCCAGCAGCTCGCGGAACGTCTTGTTGGTCCGGCCGTCCGAGATTCGAAATTTCAGCCCGTTCTTCAGAACGAGAAACTCGGTGTCATGACTGGCGATCTGGTCCGGATAGGACCGCACGAGCCTGTCCAGGTGGTCTTTAATGTTGCCCGGGACCGCGCCGTAAGTGTCTTCGGCGCCGTTTGCACCAATGCAAAACGCATTGATGGTGGCGACTACGCAAAACAAAGAAGAATCCACGCGTGCCCATCGTGCCCTCGTGGCCATCCGACTGGTCTGGTCACGACGGTGATTTCCGTGAGAACAAGGGCGAGGTCAAGTGTGAGCGGGCGTTTCGGCTCTTACGCTTCGCCCATCAAGTGAGCACGTCCGGATCAGGGTGTTCGCGGGGAGGGACCAGAGGAACGGAAGCTTGCCTCGGCCGATCGGCCTCGGTCGGAGGAAAGTATTTCAGGATCGTTTGTTCCAGCAACGTGCAGATATCTTCGGCCATCTCCACGTGTGGTGTTTTCTCGATTTCGCATACTGACGCGTCCATCAGGTCCTCCTCTGCGCACGAACGGCGCCCCCATCTATCAATGAGTCGGTGCGTACCGCTGAAGTAACACTGCACCGTGGAAGCGTATTGTCAGGCGGCGGTACTCCCATCCGCCACCATTGACGCCGCTTTTGAAGGGGAGGCCGGACACGACTGGACGTGTCGGCACGCCGCTGGCCGCGCAGGCTGCGACAACTTGGTCGCCAAGATTACGAATTTTCAATCGTCGAGAAAGGCGGCCGTAATGTCGATCCGCCTATCTAACACGCGATCACTCTGGGACATCAGACATTCTATTCAAAGTGGAGACGACGATATGAACCAACTGTTTCCTGCCACGGCGAAGCGCAAAGCGCGTCGGCTGGTCCTGCTCGCGTCTGTCGCAGGCCTTGCCATTGCCGCTGTCGCTGCGGGCCCTTCAAGCTTTAACGGGTCGAACCTTCCAGCTTTCACGACGCCCGCCCTCGCGGACAGCGTTCAACCGTCGGCTGGATTTGCCGATATCGTTGCAAAAGTGAAGCCGGCCGTGATTTCCGTCCGCGTCAAGATCGACGAGACCGCGAAAACAACGGGCATGGGTGACAACGACGAGAGCGACTCTGGTCCACGGGCTCCCCTCGAGAAGTTCTTCGAGCAGTTCGGCGGCCAAGGGATGCAGCAAGGCATGCCGCAGGGCAAGCCGCGCGGTCGGCAGAACATGACCGGCGAGGGCTCCGGCTTCTTCATTTCAGCGGATGGCTATGCCGTGACGAACAATCACGTCGTCGAAGGCGCCAAGACCGTCCAGGTCACGACCGATGAAGGCACTGTCTACAAGGCGAAAGTCGTCGGCACCGATGCGAAGACCGACCTCGCGCTCATCAAGGTTGAATCCGACAAGACCTTTCCCTTCGTGAAGTTCGCCGATCGCGAACCACGTATCGGTGACTGGGTCGTCGCCGTCGGAAATCCGTTCGGTCTTGGTGGCACCGTGACCGCCGGCATCGTTTCGGCGCGCGGCCGCGATATCGGAGCTGGTCCGTACAACGATTACATCCAGATCGATGCGCCGATCAACAAAGGCAATTCGGGCGGACCGACCTTCAACATGGAAGGCAACGTCATCGGCGTGAATACCGCGATTTTCTCGCCGTCGGGTGGCTCGGTCGGCATCGGCTTTGATATCCCTGCCGAGGCCGCAAAGATGGTCGTGGCCCAGCTCAAGGATCGTGGTTTCGTCGATCGCGCCTGGTTGGGCGTGCAGATCCAGCCGGTGACGGCTGAGATTGCCGACAGCCTCGGCCTCAAGAAGGCGGAAGGCGCGATTGTCGCCGAGCCGCAAGCCGACAGCCCCGCTGCAAAGGCTGGCGTTGCCGCAGGCGATGTGATCACCGCAATCGATGGCGCGGCGATCAAGGACTCGCGTGAACTCGCCCGCAAGATCGGGGCGATGGCGCCCGGTTCGCGCATCAAGCTGACGCTCACGCGCAAAGGCGAAGTCAAAAATATGGATCTGACGCTCGCCAAGATGCCGGACCAGAAGCAGGCAAAAGCTGAAGGCGAAAAAGATGCTTCGACTGACGGCCCGCGGCTCGGACTCAACCTCGCTCCGGCCAAGGACGTCGGCGGTGCCGGCTCGGCAGGTCTCGCGGTGGTTGGCGTCGACCCCAATGGTCCGGCCAGCGAGCGCGGCATCAAGACCGGCGACATCATCCTGGATGTAGGCGGCAAGGCGGTCGCCAACGTGGCGGATGTTCGCAAGGCGCTTACCGACGCGCGCAGCGCCGGCAAGAGCTCCATCCTGTTGCGGGTCAAGACCGCGGAAGCCACACGCTTTGTGGCGCTGCCGATCGGAAAGGCCTGAGAAAAGAGCCTGTTCGTCCGTGAGTAGCGTTTAGTCGGACGAGTTGTACTTGGGGGACGGGATCTTTCCCGTCCCCCATTTTCGTTGACGCGTTCAGGGAACGAAAACGAGAAACAGGAACGTTGCAAAGACGACCAGGTGGACGAGCCCGGACAGAATATTGGTTCGTCCGGTTCCAAAGGTCAGAAGACTCAGGAAAAGGGTGAGGGCGAGCAACAAGGTATCGCGCCCGGAAAGCCCGATCTCAATTTGCTTGCCGATGAACACGTTTGTGATTGCGACGGCGGGAATCGTCAGTCCGATTGTCGCCAGCGATGAGCCAAGGGCAAGATTGAGGCTCTTCTGCAATTCATTACGCTCCGCAGCGCGCACTGCCGTAATGCTTTCAGGCGCCAGAACCACCATGGCGATGATGATGCCGGCGACAGCCGGCGGCGCGCCGAAGTGCGTAAGCCCGGCCTCGAGGATGATGGCGAATTTTTTCGCCGTGAGGATGACTCCGGTCAACGCGACCAGCAGCATGATTACGCTGATCAGTACAAGGCGGGATGACGGAAGTCCGTGGCCTGGGTCATTGGCATCGCCGACATCGGCACGAAAATATTCGGTGTGCCGTGATGTCTGGATGAACAGGAAAGCGGCGTAGAGAACGATGGTGATGACGCTGATGAAAATCAGCTGCGGATTTGAAAAATACGGCCCGATCGTGGTGACGGTGTAGTTCGGGAGAACGAGCGTGAGGACCGACAGGGCCCCCAGCACGGTGAGATAAACGGCCGCGCCGGACGTTTGATATTCCTGCTCGTGGTGCCGCAATCCACCCCAGATGATGCACAATCCGATCAGGCCGTTGCACACGATCATGACGACGGCAAACACGGTGTCGCGGGCAAGCGCCGGCGAGCTGCCGGGTGTCAGCACGATCGATTCGATGAGCGCCACCTCGATGATGGTGACGGCCAGGGTCAGAACCAGCGTTCCATAGGGTTCGCCCACGCGATGCGCGATCACGTCGGCATGGAAAACGGCGGCAAACACGGCCCCGAGCATGATGACGATCATCGTCCCCGACACCACGAGCGAATAGGTCGAGGGCGGCTGCGCGCTGGGGTCGTAGCCAATCAATGGCGCCGCAAAAACGAATGCGATCGCGAGAATAGGGAAGGCGATGGCCGTCAGCGGAGGACGTGAGGTGTGGGTCATTTCAGGGCCGTTCCCGCGGTTTTCAAACCACTAGTCACCGCAATCCTGAGGCCGAAGCAAGCAGGCAAGGCGACCGTGTGGGGATAGCGTTCTACGCAGCCTGTTTCGCGGCTACGCCACTCCCTTGTTATTTTTGCGCTTTTAGGCATCCTCGGAACACGCACACGTAAGTGCAGGTACTTTGCCGGCACGGTGCGATTTTGTGAACCGATGACCGACCCGCAAGTCTGGCCGACCGAGTTGCGCCTGCACAAGGATCGCAAGACCCTGACCGTTGCCTACGATGGCGGCGAAAGATTTGACCTGCCCGCGGAGTATTTGCGCGTGAAGAGCCCGAGCGCCGAAGTGCAAGGGCATTCGGCGGAGGAACGCAAGACCGTTCCCGGCAAACGTAATGTCGAGATCATCGAAGTGCTGCCCGTCGGCAACTATGCGGTTCGGCTTGTGTTCGATGACATGCACTCGACCGGAATTTTCGACTGGAGCTATCTGTTCGATCTCGGGCGCAATCGCAATTCCTATTGGCAGGATTACGTCGACGAACTCGCTGCGAAAAACCTCTCGCGCGATCCGCCGCAGAAAAAATAGCGGTATGCGTTGATGCTGACGCTGCGACAAATCGAGGTGATCCGCGCGATCATGGTGACGGGCACTGTCGGTGGCGCAGCCCGGCTGCTCAATGTTTCGTCGCCCGGTGTGAGCCGGGTGATGAAGCACGCCGAAACATCCGTCGGGGTCAAGCTGTTCAGTCGCAAAGGCGGACGCTACAGCCCGACACCGCAGGCCAACGCGATCTTCAGCCAGATCAATGGCGTGTACGACAAGGTCGAAGATCTGCAGTTCGTGATTTCGCGGATCCAGCGCGGCGCCGAGACCGAGTTGAAGATCGGTTCAGTGCCGAGCATCGGCAACGTCATGGTGCCGCGCGCGATTGCCGATTTGCGCAAGGCATTGCCCAACCTGCTGATCGAGGTGGACATCCTGAAGATCGAGGATGCCGCGGACTATCTGCTGCTCGGCAAAGGCGAGGTGGTCGCACTGAGCTACAAGCTCGATCACGCGATGCTGGCCATCGAGCCGCTGGCGCGCGGTCGACTGAAATGCATCGTGCCGGAGGGGCATCCTCTCGCGCGCCGCACGCGCGTGACGACGGATGAGATCGTGAAATATCCGCTCATCGGCGTCGATCCGAACGATCCCTACGGACGGATCATGGCCGGTCTCTTCGCCAGCCACGCGTTGCACTATGAGGTCACGATCCGCGCCCGTTTCGGGTCTACGGTCTGCGCGCTGGTGTCCCATGGACTCGGCGTTGCCATCGTCGACGAGTTCACCTTGGCCGCCGACCAGTGGCCGCGCCTGCGGATCCTCGATATTGCCGAGCCGACCGTGTTTCAGACCTACATCGCGCACCGCAAGGATGTGCCGCTATCGAGCCACGGGGCCCGATTTGTCGCGGCTTTGCGCGGGCAAATGGAGTCCGCCGCGCGCGCGCGTCCCGCGCGAAAAAAATAACATCATGTTAAGTTTCCCGCACGTTTTGGTTATTGACCTTAGGCGAGCGGATTAGCAAGGTCACGTTCGGTGGTGCAGGCCCGGATTTGGGGGTGCCGCGCTGCCAGAAGCCCGATGCAACGGGCCGCCGTCTACCACAGGAGGGAGCTTCCCAATGTTTCGTTCAGGACTTCTTGCGTCAGTGATTGTCGCGGGGGTTGGCGTTGCCAGTCCGGTATTCGCGCAATCGACCGTCTACATTCCTGCCATTCTCGAACTGTCCGGCGCCGGCGCGGTGTCGGGCACAAATTTCCGCGACGGGATGCTGTTGGCGATCGATGAGATCAACGCCAAGGGCGGCATCCTTGGGCGCAAGATCGAAACGCCCTTGCTCGACACCCAGAGCGACGCGGGTATTTCGCGCGCGCAGGTGCAGAAGGTGCTCGACAACAAACCCTATGTCATTCTCGGACCTGTTTTCTCGGGCTCCGTGCTGGTCGACATGTTGCTCACGCAGCAAGCCGAAATTCCTGAGATCGTCGGCGGCGAGGCGGCGGCCATCACGCAGAAGGGAAACCCTTACGTTTTCCGCACCTCGTTCGGTCAGCAATTCAGCATGCCGAAGATCGCGAACTACATGCGTGACGGCGTCAAGGCGAAGACCGTCGGCGTGTTGTGGGTGAACAACGATTTCGGCAAAGGCGGTCGCGATACATTCGTCAAGGAAATGGCCGCGCGCGACATTAAAGTGGTTGCCGATATCTCGACCGAGTCGGGCCAGGCCGATTTCTCCGCCGACGTGGTGAAGCTCAAAGGCGCCAATGCCGATGCGATCTTCGTCTATGTCAACGAAGAAGAGAGTGCGCGCTTTCTTCGCGAGGCGAAGAAACAAGGCCTCAACAAGCCGCTGATCGGCGAAACAACCTTGCTCGGCCAGAAAGTAATCGACCTGGCAGGCGAAGCAGCCAATGGCGTACGTGGTCATGTCGGATTGACCGTCGATGCACCGATCCCGGCCGTGCAGGAGTTCGCCGCCAATTTCAAGAAGCGGTTCAACTATGCCTGCGACCACAACGGCATCAAGGGCTACACCGCTGTCTACTTCATCAAGCATGTGACGGAAAAAATCGGCAAGTTCGACAGCAAGGCTTTTGCGGAAGCCGCGCACGGCATCACGATCTCGCCGAAAGATCAGCCCGGCATCCTGATGGAGGCAACCTGGGACAAGAACGGCGATATCGACCGGATCAGCTTCCTGGGCGAAGTTGTCGAGGGCAAGCAGAAGATCGTCGAAACCTTGCCGAAGCTCGGCAAGTAAATCGTTCATACGTCCTCTTCCGCCCGGTGCAATCGCCGGGCGGAAGGGCTTGACCCAAGGCTTGGACCCAAAGCTTGGACCAAAGGCTTGACCAATGGCTTCCTTCATCCAGCTTTTGGTATCCGGCCTCGCGACCGGTGCAATCTATGCCTTGATTGCGGTCGGCTTTACGCTGCTCTGGCAGACATCGCAGACGATCAACTTCGCCCAGGGCGAGTTCGTCATGCTGCCGGCGTTCTTCGTGCTTGCCGCCATGAATGCGGGCGCACCGTTCTGGCTGGCCTGTCTTATCGGTATCGCGCTCTCGATCGTTGTTCTGGGAATTCTGTTCAAGCTCATCATCGTCGACCCGATGTTGAAGTATGGCGTGCTGCCGTTGGTCATCTCGACAATTGCCCTGTCGCTGTTTCTCAAGGAAAGCGCAAAGGACTTTTACAGCTCGCAGGCCCAACCGTTTCCGACGCTGGTGCCGGCGACCGACATCCATATTTTTGATGCGGTCGTCTCGACCCAAAGCCTCGCGGTGCTGGCCGTGGCCATTCTCACGGTGGCGGCACTGAGCATCCTGCTCAACAAGACCCGGCTTGGCCGGCAGATGCAGGCGACCGCGCAAAACCCGACGCTGGCGCGCATCCTCGGCATCCCGGTGCAGCGGATGGTGCTCTACACATTTCTGCTCAACGCGGTGCTGGTCGCCATCGCCTCGATCCTGGTGAGCCCCATTTATCTCGCCAAATTCACCAACGGTGAGACGCTGGGCATGGCCGCCTTCATTGCGGCGATCATCGGCGGATTCAATCAGGTGCGCGGCGCCATTCTCGGCGGCTTGCTCCTGGGCGTGCTCGATAACCTGTCCGCCGCCTATATCTCGTCGCAGTATCGCGGCGCGTTCCCGCTGATCGTTCTGATTGCCGTGATCCTGCTTCGCCCGCAGGGCCTTCTCGGGCGGCTCGAGGAGCGCACGGTATGACGCGCCTCGGCACCCTGGCCGTCGTCATCGCCGCTGCGGCGGCAATCGCCGCGCCGTTTTTCCTGAAGCCCTACGGCATTTTCCTGATCTCGACCTGGGCGGTCCTGACCATCGCCGCGATCGGTCTTAATCTCACGCTCGGTTATGCCGGGCAGATCTCGCTGGCGCAGGGCGCTTTCGTCGGCATTGGCGCCTACACCGTTGCGCTACTGACGCCGCTGGGCGTGCCATTTTTCCTGGCATTTCTCGCCGCGGGCTTTCTGTGCTTCGCCGTCGGGTGGGGTCTGGGCTACCCGGCGCTGCGCGTGCAGCACCATTACCTCGCTTTCGTCACGCTCGCTTTCACCACGCTCGTTTTTCTGGTGCTGCGCAACGAGCAGTGGCTGACGAACGGTATCTACGGCATCACCGGCACGCCGCGTCCCACAGTATTGGGCTGGAGCACAAACGGCGCGCGCGATTTCTATTTCTTCTGTCTCGGTATTCTCGCGCTTCTGTCATTCGCAACCTGGTGGATGCTGCGTTCGCCGTGGGGCCGCGCCTTCGTTGCCTTGCGCGAAAATCCGCTTCGCGCGCTGTCGCTCGGTCTTGATACGCGACGCTACACGCTGATGGCCTTTGCCATTGGCTCGAGCCTGGGCGGATTGTCCGGTGGGCTCTACGCGCCGCTGGTGCAATTCATCGAGCCGAACTCGTTCGCGCTTGGTCTGTCGTTCAACCTGCTGCTGATGGTGATCGTCGGCGGCAGCGGCAATTTCTTCGGGCCCTTCGTCGGCGCGCTTGTCGCCGTGCTGCTGCCGGAATGGCTGCGCATCACGCAAGGCTACTACCTCATCATCTATGCCGCCGCGATCATGGTCATGATGGCGTTCTGTCCGTCGGGGCTGCTCGGGCTTGCCGAGCGCGCGACCAAGGCTTTGAACGGCCGGCGAGCGGTTGCCACGACATCGGTGCGCACGGAAGGTGTCGGACCATGAGCGCAGTGCTCGAAGTCTCCAATCTGCGCAAGGCTTTTGGCGGGATCGTCGCGGTCGATGATGTGTCATTCGAGGTCCATGCCGGCGAGATTCTCGGCATCATCGGGCCGAACGGATCGGGCAAATCGACCCTGTTCAATTGCGTGCTCGGGCAGTTGCAGCCGAGCGCCGGCGAAGTGCGCGTCGATGGCCAGGTGACGACCGGCGCGCGGCCCTGCGATCTCAACCGCCTTGGCGTCAGCCGGACGTTTCAATTGCTGCAGGTTTTTCCGCAGCTTTCGGTGCGCGACAATCTCATCCTCGCCGGGCAGGAGCATCAGGGCACGATGGCCTCGCGCCTGTTCGGTCGCGCCGATGCCGGGCTTGGTGATGCCGCGGCACAGATGATCGAATTCTTCCGCCTGTCGCATCTTGCCGAAGAGCAGGCGGGTTCGCTCAGCTACGGCCAGCAGAAGCTGCTCGACGCGGCGATGGCCTTCATGGCCGGTCCGCGGCTCGTCCTGCTCGATGAGCCGGCCGGGGGCGTCAACCTGACCATGCTCGGACACCTGCGCGAGCGGCTTCAGGCCTATCACACCGAACGCAAGGCGACCTTTGTCGTGATCGAGCACCAGATGGAATTCGTCATGGCGCTCTGCACGCGTGTGCTGGTCCTCGCCGAAGGGCGCCTCATCGCCGAAGGTGCGCCCGACGAAATTCGCCGCAACCCGATCGTCATCGAAGCCTATCTGGGACACTGACAATGAGTTCTGATCCGTTGCTCGTCCTCGATGGTGTTTTTGCCGGTTACGGCAAGATGACGATTCTCAACGGGACAACCGCCAGCATCCGTCGCGCCGCGATCACGACCGTGATCGGCCCGAACGGCGCCGGCAAATCGACAATGTTCAAGACAATCTTCGGATTGCTGTCGGTGCGCAGCGGCACGATCACCTTCGATGGCCGCGAGACCACGAACTTCACGCCGCGCCAGATCCTCGACGAGGGCGTCGCCTACATTCCGCAGGGCCGCAATATTTTTCCTGAGCTGAGCGTGCGCCACAATCTGGAGCTCGGCGGTGTTGCCTTGTCCGATCAGGCGAGCCTTCCGGCGCGCCTGGAAAAAATCATGCAGCGCTTCCCGATGTTGCACGAGAAGGCGGGCGCGCAGGCGTCGACGCTGTCCGGCGGGCAGCAGAAGATGCTCGAAGTTGCGCGCGGGCTTCTGCTTGATCCGAAACTGATCCTGATCGATGAGCCGTCGATCGGGCTTTCCCCGCTCATGGTGCAGGAGGTCTTCGCCATCTTGAAATCACTTCGCGACAACGGTGTTACGATTCTGCTGATCGAGCAGAATGCGAAACAGGCGCTGCAGATCTCCGATTACGGTCTGGTGCTGGAACAGGGCCAGACGCGCATCGAAGACACGGCCCCGAATATTCTGGCTGACCCGCGCATTGCCCAGTTGTTCCTTGGCGGCGGTCTGGCCCAGCCGGAGCGCGTGGCATGAGCAGACGCAGGATGTTGCTCGGGCTGATCGGCGCGAACATCATGGGTTCGCTGTCGCCGGCCTTGTTCGCCGAGGCGTTCGCCATCTCCGGTATCGATGGCTTCTATCATTTGATCGACGTCGATCGTCTGCGCGAGCGGCGGCTGCCGCAGCTTCTCGATGCGCTCAAGGCGACCGGGTTTTCCGGCACGAACATCACTTATCCGTTCAAGCAGGACATCCTTCCGCTTCTCGATGCGGTTGATCCGGAAGCCGCCCAGATCGGCGCCATCAACACCGTTGCGATCGCGCCGGACGGCCGGACCACCGGCTACAATTTCGACCGGCGTGGCTGGCGTCGCAGTTTCGAGGAAAGTCTCGGCCGGGACAGCGCGCAAGGCGCAACCGTCGTGCAGATCGGCGCCGGCGGCGCCGGGCCATGCGGTGGCGTTTGCCTTGATGGACCTTGGCGTCGCGACGCTCATTGTTCATGACCGCGATGCAAGCCGCGCCAACGCGCTGTGCAGCGATCTTGCGAAACACTTTGGCGCGTCACGTTGCCGGGTTGCGCGGGACGTCGAGCGCGAGATCGCGGCAGCGGACGGTATCGTCAACGCCACGCAGGTGGGCATGCGCGGCTTTCCCGGCAATCCGGTGCCGGTATCTGCGATCAAATCGACACATTGGGCCGCCGACGTCATCTACACCCCCGTCGATACGGAATTCATCAGGGCCGCATCGGCGAAAGGTGCGCGCGTTCTCAGCGGGGATGGAATGTGTGTACACCAGGCGGTCGAGGCATTCCGCTTTTTCACCGGGACGACACCCGATCTTGCCCGGCTTCACCGTGCGTTCGCTGCCGGCTACGATGCGCGCGAAGCCGCGCTCCGCGAAGCCGTCTGACGAAAGCCAACCGGAGGACAAAAAAATGAAAACATCCATAGCCACGGTTTGCCTCAGCGGCGGTCTGAGCGAAAAACTGCAATCGATCGCGGCGGCCGGTTTCCGCGGCGTTGAGATCTTCGAAAGCGACTTGCTCTCCTATAACGGCACGCCGGCCGACGTCGCCAGGGAGATGTCGGACTTGGGACTGCGCGCCATCACGTTCCAGCCGTTTCGCGATTTTGAAGGCATGCCGGAACCGCAACGGCAACGGACCTTCGAGCGGGCCGAGCGGAAATTCGACCTGATGCAGGAACTGGGCTGCGACTTATTGCTGGTTTGCAGCAACGTCTCTCCCGACTCGCTCGGCGGCATCGATCGCCTCGCGGCGGATTTTCATGAGCTCGGCGAGCGTGCGGCCAAGCGTAAATTGCGTGTCGGCTTCGAGGCGCTGGCGTGGGGGCGGCATATCAACGACTACCGCGATGCCTGGGAGGTGGTGCGCCGCGCGAACCATCCCGCCATCGGTCTCGTCCTCGATTCCTTCCACACGTTTCGCCCGCAAGACCGATCTCACGCCGATGCGCGCCATTCCCGGCGACCGGATTTTTCTCGTCCAGCTTGCCGATGCGCCGTGGCTCGAGATGGATGTGCTGAACTGGAGCCGGCATTTCCGCTGCTTCCCGGGGCAGGGGGATATGCCTTTGCTCGATTTCATGGGCGCGGTGGCAGCGACCGGCTATCAGGGCGATCTGTCGCTTGAGATTTTCAACGACCAGTTCCGCGCCGGCTCGCCGCGCTCGGTCGCCGTCGATGGGCAGCGCTCGCTGGTCTATCTGATGGATCAGCTGCGCGCGAAAGGCGGAAAGTCGTTTGCCGATGTTCCGCAGATGCCGCCGCGGTCGAAATGTCTCGGCGTCGAATTTATCGAGTTTGCCGTCGATGACCGTACCGCCCAGGAGCTCGAGCAGTTCATCGCCGGTCTCGGGTTCCGCAACGTCGCGCAGCATAAGGCGAAGGCCGTGTCGCGCTGGACGCAAGGGTCGATCAATCTTGTCATCAACAAGGAAAAGGAAGGCTTCGCGCATTCCCACTACATCACGCACGGGGCATCCGTGTGCGCCATCGGCCTGAAGGTCGAGAGCGCGGCGGCAACGCTCGACCGCGCCGAGAAGCTGCATGACACGCCGTTCCGGCAGAAAGTAGGTCCGGGCGAGCTGGAAATTCCGGCCGTTCGCGGCATGGGCGGCAGCCTGCTCTATTTCCTCGATCCGACCAGCAAGCTCGCCAAGGTCTGGGACGTCGAGTTCGAGCCGGTGGCCGCGGGGAAGGGCGCCGAAGCGGGCCTCACGGTTGTCGACCATATCTCGCAGTCGACGCACTACGAGGACATGCTGTCCTGGCTGCTGTTCTACACCTCGCTCTTGGACGTGCAGAAAACCCCGCAGGTCGACATCAACGATCCCGGCGGCGTTGTGCGCAGTCAGGTTGTCGAGACGGCGGATGGCACGTTGCGCATTGCGCTGAACGCCTCGCAGAGCACGCGCACGCAATCTTCGCGCTTCCTCAACGAATATTTCGGTTCGGGTGTGCAGCACATCGCCTTTGCCACCGACGATATCATGGCGACCGCCGCGCGCCTGCGCGCAAACGGTGTCGAGACGCTGCGCATTCCGGAGAATTACTACGATGATCTCGAGGCGCGCGTCGATCTCGGCGGCGATCGGTTGAAAATGCTCAAAGCCAACAACGTCCTTTATGACAAGGACGACAAGGGCGAATATTTCCAGCTCTACACCCGCAGCTTCAAGGATCTCTTCTTTCTCGAAATCGTGCAGCGGCGCGCATACAAAGGTTTTGGCGCCATCAACGCGCCGATCCGGCTCAATGCCCAGTCCCGGCTCGCGGGCGAACAGACGGTTCCGGGGCTGTGACAACCCCGTTGCGCATTGCGGTTGTGGGGGCGGGCGCCATCGGGCGCTCGCACATCGAGCGCATTCTGAAAAGCCGCGACTGTGAGCTGATGGCGATCGTCGATCCGGCGCCGGGCGCCCCGGACGTCGCCGCAAAGCTTGGCGTTCCGCTCATCGCCTCGCTGCCGGACTTGCTCAAGCAACGTCCCGACGGCGTCATTCTTGCGTCGCCCAATCGATTGCATGTCGAGCAGGGGCTTGCCTGCGTCGCTGCCGGCGTTCCGACCCTCATCGAGAAGCCGCTGGCGGACACCGTCGAGGACGGCGAACGGCTGTGTCAGGCGGCCGAGCGCGCCAGGGTGAAACTGCTGACGGGGCATCATCGCCAGCACAATCCGATCATGAGCAAGGCGGTCGAGGTCGTGAAAAGCGGCCGGCTCGGGCGGCTGGTCGCGGTCGTCGGCACCGAAATGTTCTGCAAGCCGGACCAGTATTTCGAGGACGGCCCGTGGCGGCGGCAGCTCGGCGGCGGGCCGCTGCTGATCAACATGGTGCACGAGATCGGAAATCTGCGGGCGCTGTGCGGCGAGATCGTTGCCGTGCAGGCCTTTGCGTCGTCCGCCACGCGGAATTTTCCGGTCGAGGATACGGTGTCGGTCAGCCTGCGCTTTGCCAACGGCGTTCTCGGCAGCTTCATGCTGTCCGATACCGTCGCGGTGCCGCGAAGCTGGGAGCAGACGACCCGGGAAGATCCGATCTTTGCCGCCTATCCCGACGAAGACTGTTATGTCGTTTCCGGCACCGACGGCTCGCTGGCCATCCCGACCATGCGCCTGCGGTTTTACGGCGATCGCGCGAAGCGGTCCTGGCGCGTGCCTTTCGAGGAAGAGACGATCGGGATCGAGCGGGCCGATCCTTTGACACGTCAGCTCGCCAATTTCTGCGCGGTCATTCGCGGCACGGCCGAACCGGTGGTGAGTGCGCGCGACGGGCTGCAGAACGTCCGCGTTCTCGATGCGATCCGGCAGGCGGCGGCCAGCGGACAGACGTGTGCTGTTGGAAGCTGATTTGCGGTTGGCGTGACGCCAATCAGGATTTCTTGCGCCGGCCGAAGGATCACGCTGTCGAGCCACGCCGCGAGCGCATCCAGAACGTCATCAAGCACCTGCGCGTCCTTCCGGCCTGTCCGTGCCGGCACGTGAAACGAATGATCGGCATCCGCGAACAGCGTCAACGTCGCGCGCTTGCCGAGCTGCTTGCAGACCGGCTCAAGCTGATCGAGCGACGCCAGGTTATCGCGCGTGCCCTGCAGGAAGAGCATCGGGATTTGCACCTCGAACAGATGTTCGGCGCGGTCCTGCGACGGACGACCGGCCGGATGCAGCGGAAATCCGAGGAATGCCAATCCGTGCACGCCCTCGAGCGGAGCTTTCGCCTGCGCTTGTGACGTCATCCGGCCGCCGAACGATTTGCCGCCGGCGATGAGCGCAATGTCCGGCAAGCAGGCGTTGCGCCGCGGCCACCGCGGCACGAACCGTTGCCTGCGCGAGCGGCGGCGGGTCGGGTCGCTTGCTGCCGCGCTCCATGTAGGGAAACTGATAGCGCAACGTGGCAATGCCGCGCGATGCGAGCCCGCGCGCCACATTGTCCATGAATGGATGATCCATTCCCGCGCCGGCGCCATGCGCCAGCACGTAGCAAGCCCGCGCGCGCGGCGGCTTTTGCAGCAAGCCTGACACGCGAGTGGTGTCGCTGACGGTGATGCTGACTGGTTTGGACGCGGTAGACATGCGTACGAATGGTAGGCGGTGTTGGCGCTGAACCTACGACCTCTCTCGTGTAAAGGGAAGGTTTTCAGCCTCGGAGTTAATTTCTTCCTATCGCCTTATAGATCTCGTCTACAAAAGGAGACTGGCCTGAATAAATAACCGCTAGAAGTTCGGTGGCGCGTGTTAGTGCGACGTAAAATAAATTTCGATCTTGCTCGTCGCGACCTGTAGTTAAAGGCAATAGGTCCGCCCAGACAAAGATTACTGCGCGATACTGTAAGCCTTTCGCGTGGTGGATTGTTTGAACTCGGATTGCTGAGCTGAAATCTGATCTATTGGTTCCATTCGGATCGCTGACCCAGACGACCGGAGCCTTGCACTCTTCCTTGAGCCTTGGGATCAAAGAGTCCGAAATGAGCGATTCTCTATTCCTGTGCGTAGGATAGATGATGCCAATATCGGCGAAGTCCAATTGGTTGGCCCCAGGTTGAGGGTTACCCTCCCATTTTCCAGTAAGAAGCTCGGAAACCAATTTAACGACCTTAGAAATTTCGGCGGCACGATCTTTTTCCCGAATTACAAATATGTTTCCGCCGCTCGCAAGCGAACGAGAATGATTGGTTCCAGGAGTGTTAGCCTCTCCTTCAATCTCGCCAAAAGCTGAAGGTCCTGAGAACTGGGTAGCAAGTTGATAGATCTTTGCAGCGTTTCGGTAGTTATCGGATAGATATTCCGTTCGGCCTTGCGCCTGGATGCCTTTGGATTTCCAGGAAAAGCGTTTAGTTCGCTGCCGGTATAGGCCCTGACTGCCGTCTCCGGTGATAAACAAATCTGTCTCGTTGTTATCTTTCGATAGCGCAACGAGGCATGTAAACCAATCTGGATCGAAATCTTGAGCTTCATCGATGAGGATGAAATCATAGCGATCATCTTTCCGTAGGATCACCGCTGCTAATTTGCTACCGAGTTCTTCATTCCAAGCGCGGTCATCGAAGCCGAATCGAAATGCCAATTGGTGGAAGGTTTGAACCGTTACGCTCGGAAAGTCAGCGAGCTGAACCTTAAGATAGGTCGCCAACGGACGATTGAAGCAGAGAACCAATCCCTTCTTATCCTGATTCTGTTCCGCTAGATATTTAGCGCGCGCGATGAGAATTGTTGTCTTGCCTGACCCGGCAACACCGAACATGAGTCGGTGTCCTGGGCCAATGTGACGCGCTTTTTGCTCCTGTTTGGCATCAAGAACGCGGATGAAAGTTTCAAATGAGCGTCCACTATCTTCATACGTGTCGCGTAATTTTTGCGTTGCTGAACGGACCACGATGTGTGGGTGAATGATTCCACGAAGGTGGTCGATTTGTGTTTTATCCAGTGGGGGAAATTGAAATTTTGGTACGAAATAGCAGGCAAGAAGGCCTTCGAGTTGGGCGCCAGTGATGTCTCGCGCAACAGTGAACCATTCCTTTGTAAGGGTGCGACCTAGGTCAAAAACGCTTGAAAGGTTGAGCGTTTCAATATCGTGCTCTGATATTTGCGACAGACACGCAAGATAAGAAATCGGAAAGCAAATCTTGCCTCTATGGGGTCCATCTTGCTGAAGCAGGATCCGCCCTTCCAATCGATTTTGGATTTCGTCGTTGAGCGCGAAAACGTATTGCCGCGCCTGTTTGAGCGGATGGGTTACCTTTTTGTCGTGCGAACGCAGGCGAAGTTCAATCGTATCGTTGTTGGCAGTTAAAATGGTGGACGACTTCCAATCCTTGATCTCAATCATCAAGACGCCAAGTCGGGGACAAATCACCACGAAGTCCGCATAGCGGTGCTTAATTTGTACGTCGTAGTAAACGAAGACGTCGTCGGGGAGGGCTCCCAAAATCTTGAAGAGCGCCTTCTCTCCCGATGTTGCCTGCCCCGGAACGGTCGCAGGAATCATTTGAGCCATAGCTCCTACCGAAGCGGCTATGCTTCGTCCCCCCAAAAAGTGCAGTAGTCACTAATTGCCGAAGTCGGTGACTTACTAATGCTCAATCCTGTGAGTTTAAGTCCAGAACTGCAATCGAACGACTTGCCGCCGGCGATGAGTGTCATGTCTGGCAACAGGCGCCGCGCTGCGGCCGCGTCGGCACGGACCGTTGCCTGCGCGAGCGGCGGCGGATCAGGCCGCCTGGTGCCGCGCTCCATGTAGGGAAACTGATAGCGCAACGTGGCAACGCCGCGCGATGCTAAACCGCGCGCTACATTTTCCATGAAGGGATGATCCATTCCTGCTCCGGCGCCATGCGCCAGCACGTAGCAGGCGCGCGGGCGGGGTGGCTTGTGCAGCAAGCCTGAGACGCGAATGGCGTCGCTAACGGCAATGTTGAGGGGTTTGGCGGCCGTGGAAGCCATAGATACAAGCTCACCCACGCGTTTGTCTATTTTTGCTTCTTTGGCCGCTGGCGCTTTCGTAGGCGAACGCCTGGACCGCCTCCGTTCTCATCGATGAATTCTATCCCTGCATCTATCAGAGTTTGCGAAATCGTTTGTACCGCATCAGGCGAAACTTCACGACGACGTTTTTCGAAATCTACGACCGTAGAGAGGCCGAGGCGCGCGGATTTGGCAAGTTGGGTTTGCGTTATCTCCAGAAGCGCACGGCCGGCCCGGCATTGGGAAGGTGTAATGTGCTCAACAATTTTTGTTGACATATCGCTTGCAGTCTCTATAAACAATTTTTGTTGATACAGGGTGGCTGGTTTTCGGCGGGTTAGCCGTCGGATAAATGCGACCAGCTACTCTATAGCAGCAGGAGTTTTCAGTATGAGCCTAGAATTTGCATCAATCCACTACCGTAACATCCGAGATCGCATCCTGGCCGAAGACCCCCGGATCGACGAGCAGACCCTCGCCGACACGGTCGAGGGCCTGACTGATCTGCACGAGATTATCGCGGCGATCGTCCGCGCAGCACTAGCCGATGAGGCCCTGGCAACAGGGCTCAAAGTCCGCATCGCCGAGATGCAGGACCGGCTTGATCGCCTACAGGATTGCGCAGCCAAGCGCCGGCAGATCGCCAAGGACGTGATGGTCGAGCTCGACCTGAAAAAGATCACGGCGCCCGATTTCACCGTCTCGATCCGACCCGGCATGCCGGCGCTCCTCGTGCTCGATGAAGCCGCTGTGCCGAGCATCTACTGGGAGCCGAGGGAGCCACGCCTCAATCGGCAAGAACTGCTGAGTGATCTCAAAGGTGGCACCGAGGTCAACGGCGTTGCTCTTTCAAATCCCGAACCCGTTTTGAGCGTGAGGACAAAGTGATGGGATTCAACACAAAACAGACGCAGGCGTTGCAGCGGAGCCTGAGCAGCCGGCGAATCCGAACACGCGAGGCGAATGGACGCGAACTCTCATACATTGAAGGGTGGTACGCGATCTCAGAGGCCAATCGGATCTTCGGCTTCGATGCCTGGAGTCGCGAGACAATGGATTCCCGGTGTGTGCTGACGCGCGAGAACCGGGGCTCATTCCTCGCTATCTATGTCGCCAAAGTACGGATCACCGTTCATGCCGATGGAGTGACGATTGTTCGGGAGGGTCATGGAACAGGAGAGGGCCGTGGCACCTCGCCTGGTGAGGTGCATGATACGGCGCTCAAGGCCGCCGAAACCGACGCCACCAAACGGGCGTTGGCGACCTTCGGCAGACCATTCGGGCTCGAACTCTATCGCAAGGATAAGAATGCTGTCTCGGCAAGCTCGCCAATACCCAGGTCAACGACAGTGGAGAGCCCGCCAACCCAGCCGCGCTCCGGTTTGCATCCCGACGACACAACTCCAATCCCCAGGCCATCGCATTACTACGGCCGGCGCCATCAGGGCTCTATGACCGACCTGCTGCGGCAGGATCAGGCCTCCTCGGCCGCCGCCGAGAGCGAGTTGCCCCAAACTATGATCGACAAGAGCCAGCTCACGATTGCCGAACCCAAACGATTACGCGACAAGGCACACCTGAAATTTGTTGCCTCTCAGCCTTGCCTCGTCTGCGGCCGCCAACCTTCCGATCCTCATCACCTGCGGTTTGCACAACCAAGAGCCATCGGTCTCAAGGTGAGCGATGAGTTCACCGTTCCGCTTTGCCGCGGGCATCACCGGCAACTGCACCAAACCGGCGATGAACGCGCGTGGTGGGACAGTCACCGGGTGAATGCCCTGGAAATCGCGCGAGGCCTTTGGGAAATAACGCATGCCACGACGGATCAAACGTCGCAGCTTTGACAAAGCCATTCCAACATTAGCTGAGCTGCAAACCAAGCTAGACAGCGTGCGTCGTGAGGTGCGCAACCTCACGGTGATGGGCATGGATCCGAACCAGACAACGGAACAGGCAGCGCTCATCAAAGAGCTCGAGCGTTCGGCGAGAGCAGAGCAACGTCTCCGCAAGATGGCCCTTGAGTACGCGAAGTCGCGGAAAACATGAGGGCCCTTGCTGCTCACCGAAAATAAAGATGACGTATATGCGGTCTTTGGACCCCGTGACCCCGGTTGCTGAACGCCGCCCGCGAGGCATATTCTTGTGAGGCAAAAAAGATGTCTCCGGCCGGGAGGATATCAATGTTTTTCCGCGCACTTGTCATTGCCGTCAGCTTGGTCACGACTCTGACTTCGAGCGGTGTTTTGGCGGAGGTGCCCGTTGCGGCGCTGGCCGGACTTGTGAGCTCCCCTCAGAGTGATGCGATGGAAGGAGTCCTGGTCAGCGCTAGCAAAACAGGGTCGTCCGTCACGGTCACAGTGGTGACCGACAGGGATGGACGCTTTTCCTTTCCGGCGAGCAGACTGGCACCCGGTCAATATTCTTTGGGAGTGCGAGCGGTCGGCTATGACCTCGAAGGCCCTAAGGTAGTCGAGATCACAGAACAGAAGACGACAAAACTCGATCTCCAGTTGCGGAAGACCGAGGATCTCGCCGCGCAACTATCGAATGGCGAATGGTTGGCGAGCATGCCCGGCACCGACCAACAGAAAGGCCAGCTGCTCAACTGCGTGGGGTGTCACACGCTCGAACGTATAACGCGCTCAAAGTACGACGCGGATGCCTTCTTAAACCAAGTGCTGCCGCGCATGCAGGGTTATGTGAACCAGAGCATACCTGCCCATCCGCAATTGCGCCGCGCTGAGCGCCTCATGGAGGAGCGCGGTGACCAGCGTGTCCAGGTTTACCGCGCGGCGGCGGAGTATCTCAGCACAATCAATCTTAGCGCTGGTTCTCAATGGAGCTACGCACTCAAAACATTTGCACGTCCAACCGCGGGGGCGACGCGGGTGATCTATACAGAATACGGTCTGCCGCGTGAGACAATTTCGCCGCATGACGTGATCGTGGATGCGGACGGCATCGTCTGGTATTCGAGTTTTGGCGAGCAGAATTTGGGCAGGCTCGATCCAAAGAGCGGACAGGTCACCGAATATCTGATACCCGAGCACAAACCGGGCTTTCCGACTGGCGGGCTCGGTCTGCGCGCCGATAAGGATGGCAACCTATGGCTTGGCAATATGTATCAGGCCACGATCATCAAATTCGATCGCAAGACGGAGTCGTTTCAATTCTGGTCGCTGCCGCCCGAACAAAACATCGACGCCGCTCAGGTGAATATGGTCAGCCCGCAAAGCTCGCATGTGGACGGCAAGGTTTGGACTCAGAACAACGGGTTTGCCGGCGTGCATCGTCTCGACATCGCTACCGGAAAAATCGAAACATGGGAACCGTTTAAGAACTCGCCTAAAGGTGAGCCCCACAATATTTATGACGTCATCCCTGACTCAAAGAACAACGTTTATTTTACCGATTTTCGCCAACAGCATGTCGGACGTATTGACGCCAAAACCGGCGAGGTGAAGCTGTTCGAAGCACCCACAGCTCGCTCTGCGCCACGACGCGGAAATATGGATGCGCAAGATCGCCTTTGGTTTGGCGAGTACCGAGGTGATCGCATTGGAATGTTCGACACCAGATCTGAGCAGTTCAGGGAGTGGAAACTCACCACGCGGTGGGCGTCGCCCTATGATGTCGTTCTCGACAAAAACGAGAACGCATGGACCGGATCGATGATCACCGACCAAGTGACACGGCTAGACACAAAAACCGGTGAGATGGTGGATTATCTGCTGCCGAAATCAACAAACATTCGACGAGTTTTTGTCGACAACACGACAACGCCAGTTAGCTTCTGGGTTGGCAGCAATCACGGTGCTTCGATCATAAAAGTCGAACCGTTGGACTGAGCGCGATGGTTGTCGCTGGCCAATAGAAGTTGCTGACGTACGCATGTCCTGCTTTTTAGCCCGGAGCCAATCATGAGAGCTTTATCGCTCGTCATCCTTGTCACGGCGGTGTTTTGCCCGGTCGCGGCATCTGCGCAGCTGAAAGTTTTGATATCCGGCGGATTTAGTGGCGCATACGAGAAGCTGTTGCCTGAGTTCGAGCGGACAAGCGGCATCAAGGTTACGACCGGGTCAGGTGCGTCGCAGGGAACAGGGCCGCAAACGATTGCCGCGCAGCTCGAACGCGGCGTACCGGCCAACGTGGTTATTCTCTCTAGGGAGGGTCTCAGTGAGCTGATCGCGGCGAAGAGAATCGTCGCCGAGACGGACGTGGATCTTGCGCGCGTACCCCTCGGCGTGGCGGTACGGGCGGGGACTCCGAAACCAGACGTGAGCACGGTCGAGGCATTCAAACAACTCCTGCTCAACGCCAAAAGTGTCGCCATCCCCGGAAGCACCAGTGGTATCTGGCTTAAAACCGATCTTTTTCCGCGGCTTGGTATTGCGGATAAGATCAACATCAAGGTCTCGCCCCGCGGCACTGGCGCAACCGGTATGGTCGCCGCAGGAGACGCCGATCTTGCAGTCATGCCGGTCAGTGAAATTGTGCACGCGCCAGGCGTCGACTTGGCAGGCAGCATCGCACCGGAGATCCAGTTCGTTCAGACTTTTTCGGCCGGCGTCGTCGCCGGCTCAGGAGACATTGAAGGTTCTAAACGACTGATCGAATTTCTTGCCTCCGCGCCCGCTTCCGAGACGATTAGGAACAGCGGAATGGAGCCGCTCGCGAGCTCGAGGTAGGCACTCATCCTCGTAAGCAGCGAGCCGAGGCCCTTATTGCGGGCACAACTTGTCGAGCGCCTGTATCGTCGAACTGATCTCCTGACCATCCTCGGACTGTGGATCCACATTCTGAATCCCGTCCATCAAGGTGGCATATTCAGCGCCCAGTTTTTTTACCAGTTCGTCCTCTTTCAGTGACAGTTCCTCGAATTTCTTGGAGTCTCGCTTCTCGTTGGCCTTTTCCATTTCGTCACCGAGCTTGGCGATATCGCAAAAGGTCTGAAGCTTGGCCTTGTCGCTGCTGATTGCTTTAAAGACCTTTTGCGCGTCCTCCTTGGTCGGCTTCGCAGGGGTCGATTGTTGAGCCTGCGCACATACCGACACGGCGCCGAGCACCAAAATGGTAGCAATCGACTTCAGGTTCATGACGCAACACTCCACATTAAGTGCTCGTCAGTTTAGCCCCTACGGGTGAGCGTGTCCCATCAATGGCGCGAGTAACTGCCGGGCGTTGGCCCAAGGTCCAACTTAAAAGCCCATCGAAGCTGCGTCAGATGTCAGAAGTGTTGGGAGCGGTTCATGAAATCGATATGCGGGATTGCGTTTGTATTAGGGCTTCTGAGCCAAACGACAAACTCAATAGCTGACCCAGCAATTATGGGACCGGGGTCCGTAACTTGCGGTAAGTTTGCAGCGGACTATCGGCAGAACCCTGATCAAGTCGATAATTTATTTTTTACATGGGCTCAGGGATTTATGAGCGGCTTTAATATCACGGAGACAACGGGGACCTATCGAGACATGGCGGCAGTGCCCATTGATGCGCAAAAAAAGTTTATCCTGAATTATTGTAATCAAAATCCGTCACTTGAATACGCTAAGGCTGTTATGGAGCTTTATCATTATAAACTGCCATTGAAGAAGACAGCGCCTGCCTCTTCGCGCTAGCTGGCGCATCATCGGATGGCCCATAAACCGCCGGCTTACATTGGTACCAGGAAAAAGTGGTTGCGGTTGCATGACTGAGGCGCTCGTCCGCGGAGTTCGGCTCAACTATGAAACGATCGGCAGCAACGGTCCGTGGATCGCCCTTACGCCCGGCAGTCGCCGACCTTACGACGAGTTGATCAACATATCGAAAGCGATTGCAAGGTCGGGCTACCGCGTTCTGCTGCACGACCGCCGCAATTGTGGAGCTTCCGAACTCGCCTTTGACGGTTCGGCATCCGAACACGAGATATGGGCGGACGACCTCTATGAGCTTGGCCAAATACTGGGTGCCTTGCCCATGTACGTCGGGGGCTCGTCTGCCGGCGCACGGCTGGCGATCCTCTATGCCCTTCGCCATCCTGACGGCCTACGCGGTTTGTTGCTGTGGCGATTGACGGGTGGACAGGAGGCGGTCGATCGGTTGGCGGAGAATTACTACGGGCAATTCATCAAGATGGCCGCAGAAGAGGGAATGGCAGCGGTTGCCCGCAGCGACCATTTCAGCGAATGCATCAGAGCGCGCCCGGCCAACAGGGAGCGGCTCTTGCAGACCGATGTTCGGCACTTCATCGAGACGATGACCCGTTGGCGGGAATGTTTTCTGCAATCGGCCAATTTGCCGATTGTAGGTGCAACCGAAGCCGACTTGCGCTCGATCACGGCGCCGGCCTGCCTGATTGCCGGAAACGATGTGATCCACACCCCGCAGACCGCTCGGAAAGCAGCCTCACTGATTCCGAACAGCGAACTGCACGACAATGTCGTCGAATGGCGTTCAGACGATAATCTTTTGAAGGAATGGGATCGCAAGGAGTGGCGTGAAGCCGAACCGCGCATGGCGGAGATCTTTGCATCGTTCTTGCGGAAGGCAGAAATAGACAAGTCTGAACCTGAAAGGAAGCATTGATGACTTTGCAAATTCGTCGCGTGGTGACGGGGCACAGCGCAGAAGGCCGTGCCAAGGTTGAGATCGATGAAAACGTGAAGAACGTGATTTCAAACCGACCGGGTGCCTCTTCGTCGGTGATCTGGGCTACCAAGGGTTTTCCGGTCAACAATGACGGCTTTTCGGATCCGACCTCAGGCTCATTCAGGACCACAGTCGAAGGCGGGACTGTATTTCGCGTGGTGCGATACGAACCTGGTGTCACGCCGCGAAATCATCGGACCGACTCGATTGACTACGCCGTGGTGATCTCGGGCGCGATCGAGATGGAACTTGATGATGGCGTCGTTGTGAAACTTAAAGCGGGCGATGTGCTGGTCCAGCGCGGGACCATCCACAACTGGGTCAATCGTGGAACGGAAGATTGTATTATTGCTTTTGTCTTGATCAGTGCCAGGCCGGTCAAGGCCGGTACCAGTTCTCTTGAGGCCGTTGGATAGACCGGGTCAGTTTGGCTCTATTCCCGCTGCTTTAACGGCATCGCCCATCAGTTCGACCTCCTTGCGGAAGTAAGTCGCCGTTTCTGCGACACCCCGGTTGTCAGGAATATAGCCGTCCCGCTGCATGGTCGATGCAACAGCGGGCGCCTGCAATGCCGCCCGAATAGCCGAGTTCAGCTTTTCAATGATCTCCGGGGGCGTTCTAGCCGGAGCGAAGAACATGCCCCACGACCCGATTGGTTCAAAACCCGGGAGCATGTTTTTCATGAGGGGCACGTCGGGGAATGCCGGAAACGGCTTGCTACCGGTGAACGCGAGGGCGCGAACGCGGTCTTCTTTGAGTAGCCCCATGACCGATGGGGGCGTGACAAACATCGCTTCAACACTGCCGCTCAGCATACCGGTCATGACTTCCGAAGCACCCTTGTAAGGTATGTGCTGCATGCTGATGCCGGCCTTTTTACTGAATATTTCGGCTGCAAGGTGCAGACCGTTCCCGACACCGGGAGAACCGTAGACCGCGCGGTCCTTTTTTGCGTGGGCAATGAATTGCTGCAGGGTTTTGTAGGGTGACTTGGCGTCCACCAGCATGAACAGACCATCGAGAACGCCGACGCTTGCGATCGGCGTGAGATCGGTAAAGATGTCATAGCCCAGATTTTTATAGATATACGGCGTTGGCGCTATTCCGTTTGAGGAATAAAGAATTGTATAGCCGTCTGGCTTGGCCTGGACCACCGCGCGGGTACCAATCGTTCCGTTCGCACCGGTACGGTTCTCAACAAAAAATTGCTGGCCAAGATCGAGGCTCAGTTGCGCCGACACCGTGCGCGCCTGAATGTCCGGACCACTGCCCGCCGCATAGCCAACCACAACTTTGACCGGATGATCAGGATAGTGCTGCGCCCCGGCGATGGCTACGCCGAGTAAAAAGACGAGTGTCACGTACGACAGCAATCGAAGCATTGTGTCCTCGATGCGTGCAACTTTTCCAAGGGTATCGCCCTGCAACATGGCCGTGCAAGAGTGGTGTACGCTCGGGTGCTGAATGTGGCTTCTCTCTCGTGTTCAAATCCTTAGAGAGCAAAGCAACTGATAAACAATCGGCTTCGCATCACTTGACCGACGAAAATGATTGTCCCTAACATACGATACCTATCCAGAAGTTTCCTCACGACGATCTGACCTCGAGCGGCAATGAAACGGTTTTGAATTTTGTCGGTGAAATAACGGTTGCTGCACCGCGAGAGGCGGTGTTCAAGGCGCTCAGCGACGCGCCTTTTTTTGCGTCTTGTATTGAAGGCGTGCGCGATCTCACAGCGATCGACGCTACCCATTACGATGCGGTGTTGGAAACCCGCATTGCCTATATGCGCTTTAACTTCAAAGTTGGAGTGCAGTTGAGCCGCGTAACACCGTCCGAAGAGATCGAGGCCAAGGTCGAAGGCACACCAATGGGAATGGTGGGCCGTCTGACCGCGACCGCGACGACGCGACTTGCCGATGCCGACGGGGGGACAGTCATCCGCTATTCAGTCGACGCGACGTTGACCGGAAAACTCGGTAGCATGGGTCAACCCGTGCTCAAGGCGAAGGCCAAGGAAATGGAAAAGCAGTTTTCCGCAAGGCTAGCCGCCGCCTTCGCCGGTGAGCAGCCTGGGTCGCCGCGATGATGGCTTTCGAACTGCTGGAGCCGGGTTCGCTCAAGGAAGCCATCGCGCTGATCGATCCGGACGACCCGGAGGTGCGGCCGATCGCTGGCGGCACAGCGCTGATGCTGATGATGAAGGCGGGGGTATTTCGGCCCAGACGCTTGGTCAGCTTGCGCAAATTGGGCGATGCATTCAGCCGCATCGCCGCATCGCCGGCGGGCGACCTGACCATCGGTGCGATGGCGCCACTCAGCGCACTCGAACATTCGCCCGCGGTGGCACGTGGCGCGCCGGTGATCGTGCGCACCATGCGGCGGCTTTCAAATGTGCGAGTGCGCAATGTCGCAACCGTCGGCGGTGCGCTAGCCCATGCGGATCCGCACATGGATTTACCGCCAGTTCTGATCGCGCTTGGCGCCACTATCGCGGTCAGTGGTCCCGCGGGTGAGCGCACGATGGCGATCGAGGACCTCTTTACCGGCTATTACGAAACGTCACTCGCCAAGAATGAATTGATCACTCAATTGCGCATTCCGGCGCAAGGCGAAACGCGCGCGGTCTATTTCAAAGTTACTTCTGGCTCTGCCGACGACTGGCCGTCGCTCGGCGTCGCCGTCGCGCTGCATGCCGAAGGGAAGACTGTCAAATCTGCACGCATTGTCGTCAGCGCAGCAACCACCAAGGCCACGCGCCTAAAAGCTGCTGAAGCAGCATTGATCGGCGCCGGTGCCAGACGACAAGACGATTAAAATGGTGGCGGACGCCGCCGTAGACGAGGCCGATATCATCGCCGACCTGCGCGGCTCGGCGTCCTACAAGCGTGAGCTGCTGCGTGTCTACGTGGCGCGCGCGGTGCTCGCAGCCATGCAGACAAGCGGAGGGTCGCACTGATGGCCGCGGCTGTTGCATCCGGCGGACAGATCGGCCGCTCGCTGCCGCGGCTGGAAGGGCGCGACAAGGTGACTGGCCGCGCCGAATACACCCATCTGATGCAGTTGCCCGGCATGCTGCATGCGAAAATCTTCCGCAGCACTGTCGCCCATGGCCGTATCAAGTCGATAGACACCAGCGCCGCCCGCAATGTGCCCGGCGTCTATGCCGTGTATACCAGCGACGACGTTCGGAAAGTCATCGCTGAGCCCTATTACGGGCCGGCATTCCACGACCAGCCGATTCTGGCCATTGGCAAGGTGCATTTTGTTGGCGAACCGGTCGCGGTAGTACTCGCAAGCGACCCGCATGTCGCCGATCAGGCCGCACAGCAGATCACGGCGGACTACGATGAACTGCCGGCAGTTTTCGATGAGGTCGAGGCTGCCGAAAACAAGACGCTGGTGCACGATGAATTAAAGCCAGCCGGTACTTTCGCCGACCTCAAGCATCTCAAGGGCCGCAAGGGGACCAATATCGCGCTCGATTTCAGGCTGCGGCGCGGCGATGTCGACAAGGCCTTCGCGACGGCGGCGAACGTGTTCGAGCATACGTTCCGCACCCAGAAAGTACTGCACCTGCCGCTCGAACCGCACGCCTCGATCGCAGATTACCGTGACGACGGCATCACCATCTATTCATCGGCACAGGGCCCGTCGTTCGTACGCACCGAGATCGCACGACTGCTCGGCTGGCCTGAGAACCGAGTGCGCATCAAAGTGCCGTATCTGGGCGGCGGCTATGGCGGCAAGCTCTACATCAAACTGGAGGCGCTGGCGACAGCCATGTCGATGTTGGCGCGCCGGCCGGTGAAGATCGCGCATACGATGGAAGAGCACTTCTACACCATCACCAAACATCCGACCACGTTCCGCATCAAAAGCGGTCTCGACAAGGACGGCCGGATCATCGCGCGCAAATGCGAGGTATGGTGGAACGGCGGCGCCTATGCCGATATTGGTCCGCGCGTGACTCAGAAATCGGGCTTCACCGCGTCCGGTCCCTACGACATCGACAATGTTTCCATCGATTCCTACGCGCTCTATACCAACCTGACGCCGGCCGGTGCGCTGCGCGGCTTCGGCGTTCCACAGTTGGTGTGGGCCTACGAAAGCCATACCGACATGATCGCGCGTGCTCTCAATCGCGATCCGCTCGAATTCCGCAAACAGAATCTGCTGCGCGACGGCCGCCCGCAGGCGACCGGCACGATCCTGAAAGACACTGCTATCGAAAAAGTTCTCGATCGCATCGCCGAACGGCTCAACTGGAAGCAGCCGTTCGATCGCGGCAAGGGCGTGATTCGGCGCGGCCGCGGGTTTGCGGTGGCCCTCAAGGCGGTCATCTCGCCGACAACCTCGGTGGCGATCGTGAATGTCTCCGCCGACGGCAGCACCACGCTATATTGCGGCACCGTTGACATGGGTCAGGGCTCCGATACTGCGATGGCGCAGATGGTCGGCGAAGTGCTCAACATGCCGGCCGAGTCGGTGCGGGTCGTACCGCGCGATACCGACGTGACGCCCTATGACATGGGCACGCTCGGCTCGCGTTCCCTATTCCACATGGGTCACGCCGTTCGGCTCGCCGCCGAAGAGGCGCGCACGAAGATTGGTGATCTACGGCGCGAACTGGGTGAGCCAGAGGGCAGCAATGCTTCGCTCGCCGATTTATTCCGGAAGAAATACGGCATGCAGGCGGGCAATATCGTCGGCACTGGCATCTACAAGCCGGACTACATCCCGCCTGACGCCAATGGGCTTACCACCAACGCGACGCCGTTCTGGATGGTGGCCGGCAGCGGCGTCGAGATCGAAGTGGATACCGAGACCGGGCACGTGCGCATTACCCGTCTGATTAACGTCGCTGACGTGGGTAAACCGATCAATCCAAAAATCGTCGAAACCCAATTATCGGGCGCATCCTTGATGCAGCTCGGCTTTAGCATGTTCGAGAAGATGCATATTGACGGTGGCCAGGTCACTAATGCCTCGCTCGCCGATTACAAGATTCCGGGTATTCACGATGTGCCGCCAGTAATGGAGAATGAGGCGGTTGACACTTATCAGAGCAACGGCCCGTTCGGCGCCAAGGGTGTAGGCGAACTCGCCACTTTCGGTTTATCGCCGGCAATCGCCAATGCCATTGACGATGCCGTCGGCGTGCGCCTCACCGAACTGCCGTTGACCGCGGAGGCGGTGTTCCGCGCGCTACGCGCCAAGGCCAACAAGCCGCTCGGGGACGAATGAGATGAGCCCGGCGGCGACAACAATCAATTTCACGCTGAATGGCCGGCCGGTCGCGGCCGATGTGAAGCCGCACCACAACGTCGTCGAGATGCTGCAAACGCAGTTCGCCTTGTTCGGTGCGCGAGAAAGTTGCGGGCAGGGGCTATGCGGCTGCTGCACCGTGTTGGTGGATGGGCGGCCGGTGTCGGGCTGTCTTCATCTCGCGGTTTTTCTCGACGGTACCGAGGTGATCACGGTCGAGCATCTGGCTACTTCGGGCAAGCTTGACCCAGTGCAGCAGGCATTCATCGAATGCGGAGCCTTCCAGTGCGGCTATTGCACACCCGGCTTCGTGATGATGACCAAGGCGCTTATTGGACAGCATCCCGATCCCGACGACGAGCAAATTCGGGACTATCTGTCGGGAAATCTATGCCGCTGTGCCGCCTATCCAGAAATCATAAATGCGGTCAAAATGGCCGCACGCAATAGCAAGGCCGGATCAACCGGCTAATCCAAAACGCGACCTAGAGGGAGGGACTGATCCATGACAACGGCAGCTGTTGCCGCTTCGGAGCCGTGGTATCGCAGCCTCAACGCGACGCAGTGGAAGACTGTGTTCGCCTCGAACCTCGGCTGGATGTTTGACGGTTACGAAACCTTCGCCCTGATCCTGGTGGTTGGTGTGGCCCTTCGCGATCTGCTTGACCCGTCGCAATTCGCCCAGATCCCGGCTTTTGCCGGCACGATCATCGGTATAACGCTGCTCGGCTGGGGTATCGGCGGTGTGATCGGCGGCGTACTCGCCGACTATATCGGCCGCCGGCGCACGATGATCTTCGCGATCCTGGCCTATTCGATAACGACCGGCCTTTCGGCCTTCGCCTGGGACTGGGTTTCGTTCGCGCTTTTACGCTTCTTAGTCGGCGTAGCCATTGGCTCTGAATGGTCAACCGGTGCTTCTCTGACCGCGGAAGTGTGGCCCGACAATGCGCGCGGACGTGGCGCCGGCCTGATGCAATGCGGACTGGGCATTGGGTTCTTTCTAGCTTCATTCACCTGGCTGTTCGTAAGCGGCTATGGACCGCACGCTTGGCGCATCATGTTCTTCATCGGAGTCCTCCCGGCGCTGTTTGCACTCTGGTTGCGCACCGGCGTTCCTGAGTCGCAAAAATGGGAGCAAAGTAACGAAAAGCGAAAATCCGCCAGGGAACGAAAAAAGAGCGGCGCCGCTATGAGCGAGGAAGACCACGCGCTCACCCGCTTTACCTTCGCCGATCTGTTCGCTGATCCGGAAATCCGCAAGCGCACCATCATTGTATTTCTGATGTCGCTGACGACAACAGTGGCATGGTGGGGCATCTCGACATGGGTGCCGCCCTTCGTTGCTGCCGCCGCGGGCAAGGCCGGACTGCCGCCGCAAACATGGGCGAGCTATGCCGGTATGAGCTACAATCTCGGCGCCATCTGCGGCTATATCGGCCTTGGCTTCTTAGCTGACCGTTTCGGGCGCAAGCCGATCGTGATGATCTTCTTCGCCGCCTCGCTGCTACTCACGTTTGCGCTCTACAAGTGGACAACCGATCTGCATATGCTGCTGCTGGTTGCGGCGATCAACGGCTTTTTCACGCTCGGCCAATATTCTTGGATGTCGGTCTGGCTGCCGGAGTTGTTTCCGACTCGCATGCGTGCCACCGGAATGGCGTTTGCGTTTAACGCTCCCCGCTTTATTGCGTTCATGGGGCCGCTATTCGCCGGCATGCTGATCGCCCAATTCGGCGGCTTCAGTGGAATGGCGGTGGCGTTCTCGTTCATCTACATCCTGGGATTCATCGTGGTTCCGCTCTTGCCGGAGACCAAGGGAAGACCCTTGCCGGCCTGAGGTCAGGATGACGGTGCAAACCAGCGGTGCAGCGCAAGCTGCACCGCATTATTTTTTTCCACCAAGATGAGGAGCGCCGTCATGGCGAGCGACATCGTTCTAACCAATCCCGACACCATGGCGGCACCCGGGGGCCATTACAGCCACGCGGTGAAGGCCAACGGTTTTGTGTTCGTTGCCGGTCAATTACCGATCGCGCGCGATGGCGCAAAACTTATAGACGCGCCGTTCGAACAGCAGGCGCAACAGACGCTGGACAATATTGCCGCTGCACTGAAAGCGGCAGGCAGCGCGATCGACCGGTTGGTTCAGGTGAGGATCTATGTCACCGACATCGCGTTGTGGCCTACCTTTAACGCCATCTATGCGACATGGATTGGAACGTCGCGTCCGGCTCGTGCGGTTGTCCCGGTGCCGCAACTGCATTACGGCTTCAAGATTGAAGTCGAGGCGGTCGCGCTGGAAGGCTTGTCATGACGCCGCCCAAGGTCATCGCGCTCGAAGAGCACTTCACATCGCCGGGATTGCGCGCATTGCGCGGCGAGAAGGATACGCCGGTTCAGCGCAAGCTCGATGACCTCGGTGAACTGCGTATCCGTGAAATGGACGAAGCCGGGATCGACCTGCAGGTCATTTCCGAGAATAATCCGGCAACCCAAAATCTCGACGCGGAAACGGCCGTCAAGCTCGCGCGTGCCTCCAACGACGTGTTGTACGAAGCCGTGCGTCGACACCCAGACCGGTTCGCTGGCTTTGCTACTTTGCCGACGCCTGATCCGAAAGCGGCCGCCGACGAGTTGGAGCGCGCTGTGAGCAGGCTCGGCTTCAGGGGCGCCATGATCATGGGGCTGACCCAAGGCCACTTCATGGACGACAAACGGTTCCGGCCGATCTTTGAGCGCGCGGTCGACCTCGACGTGCCACTTTATATTCACCCGACGCCGCCGCACCCTGCTGTGCAGGAAGCCTATTTCAAGGAATATCCGGTGCTTGCGGTCGCTCCGCTCGGGTTTACCCTGGAGACCTTGACCCACACCTTTCGGCTCATTGTTAGCGGCTTATTTGATGAGTTTCCGACGCTCAAGATCATTGTCGGCCATCTCGGCGAGACCGCGCCATTTCTGCTGTGGCGGACCGACAACATCCTCAGCGAGCGTGCGCCTATGCCGCGGGCATTTGCCGAATATTACCGCGAGCACTTTTGGCTAACGACCAGCGGCGCATTTTCGAATTCGGCTCTGACCTGCTCGATTGCCGAGATGGGTGTGGAGAGAATTCTGTTCTCAATTGATTGGCCGTTCATGTCTAATCGCGCCGGCCGCAAATGGATGGATGCGGCGCCGGTGAGCGATCATGACCGGAAGCTGATCCTCGGCGAAAACGCAAAAAAGCTGCTGAAACTGTCATGACGTTTTAGTTCTAAGACATCTGGCCTCTGCAAAAGCGAGGCGCGCCTTGAAGGAAAGGTGTTTTCGAGGCGCCGATAAGTAGGTGATTATCGGCGGTGACCTGCATCAATCAGCAGTGGGTCGTCGATGTCCGCTTTCGGGGGACAAGCGGACATGAACTTTTGCGCTGCACATGTCTGCTTTTGACCCAAAGCGGACATTGCACTTACTAGGCTTGCTTCACCCCGGGCGGCATCCAGTTCCCGTATAGAACTTCGGATTTCGGCCAGTAGAGACGCATGTTCATTGTGAACGGACCACTTGCGGGGGCCGGCAGCCAATTTGGTTCTTTGTCTTTGCCGGGGGTTTCACGCTGGATGTAAAGATCGAGCGAACCGTCAGGATTGAATGAAAGCTTGTCGCGATCCCCAATGGCAAACCGGTCAATCGGATTGGCCGCGAAGGCCTGCTTCTCGTTGTACATCGTGAGCGACCAGAAGCCATGTACGGGCGGAATCTGGTCTTTATTGAAATGCAGTACATAGCGGTTGTCGCTGCTGAACGGTTTGCCGTCGGCGTCAGTGAACGCCGTTGGATAGACGGCGTCTTCGATGGTGTTTGCGCCTAGACCGGCATAGGCGACCCCGGCCCGGCTCAAATAATCCGCGCCGTAAGTCCCGACCGCGCTGAGGTTGGTGCGCCATCCCGCACTGGCTATGCCGGCTTTCGAAAGCTGTGCTTTGATTTTTTCCAAGGCCCTCGGCCCGGCTTCGGTCAAGGCGCGTTGAATGTCGGGCGATGCCTTATCGAACGCGAAAGGCTTGCCCGGCTCGATACCCATGCGCCGCATTTGATGGAGGATTGGGTAGTCGACGGAATGTGGCGGGTTGAATTTGGTCAGTTCCGTGAACAATGAAAAATACGCGGCCGGGCTGAGCTTCGCTACTTGCTCCGTTGGCGGTGTCTTCGTGTCCCAATCTGGATTGATCTTTCCTGCCGGTGGCCGGTACGACTTGCCCCACTGGCTGAGCGGCGTAGCTAATAGCCCGGCCTGAAATTTATGCACGGCATCGTAATCGGCTTTGCCGTTGGTCTGTGTGCGCCCGATGATCCAACCCATCGCGGTCGGGCTATGAATGAGTGTAGCTTCGGCAGGGAGGTGGCCCTGCCAGCCGGGTCCGGCGAGGGCGAGCAGCTGCGCGTTTGTCCCGGTTGTGCGCTTGCCCGGGGATGCAAACACGTCGGTCCACATGTCTAGCAGCGGCAACAAATAGTAACGTCCTCCTGAATCAGGCGCACTGATCAGCAGCGGTTCTTTCGAAACGTCGAACCAAAGAACGGAATACAGTGTGTCCGCGTTTGGCCGCACCACATCTGTGAAAGTGGCGTCAGGGAATGCTGGTACATTGCTAAACTGGTTCATCGGTCCCCTGCCGAAATGGCTGGTATCGGCGACGTTAGTACTGACCCGGCGCGTTATTTCCATCATGATCAATGGATAGGCGTATATGTAAGCGCTGACCGCCACCTCACCGATCTGATCGGCAGGAAGCGCGGTGGGCGCGGCGGGGTGGGCCTGCGCGTTGGCAGGCTCGTTGATTGCGGTGACCAATACCTCGCCTATCAGGGCAGAGGCAGCGAGCAACGAACTGCCGCTTAACAACACATCACGGCGGGCAATGCCGTTCCTGTCAGAGCTGTCGTTATCCATTGGACCCTCCTCATTTTCAGCGTGCCGCGCCGCTGTGAGCGGGGGCGATGCCAGTATGAAATGCTATTTGAATATCGGCAGTTGGACTGAGGTCCAATGTCCTAACCGCCACAATAAAACGAGCGAAGGTCGTTACGGCTTGGTGTCTCCTGAAAATGTCCGCTATTGGCACTTAGCGGACATCGGCTTGTGCGCTGCACATGTCCGCTTCTGACCCAAAGCGCACATCGGCTGGCGCTTAACGTCAATTTTATGCGCTCACGCTGCTGTCACTCGGTACGATGCCTCGTCCTCAGCCTCAGGACAGGCAATGAAACGACGCGACTTCATCAAGCTGGCTGGCGCTGCGGCGGCATGGCCGATCGCGGCGCACGCCCAGCACCCCGAAAAGACGCGGCGTGTCGGCGTTTTGAGTTCACTCGCCGAGACTGATACGGAGGCCCAGGCTTGGGATGCTGCTTTCCGCAAGCAGCTCGTTAAGCTGGGATGGATCGATGGTCGCAGCGTTCATATCGATTATCGCTGGGGGGCCGGAAGCGTAGACCGGATGCGCCTGTTCGCGAGGGAACTGGTCCAGCTAAACCCGGACGCGCTCGTCACCATAAGCACTCCAGCGACCGCGGCGTTGCAGGCCGAGACTCGCACAATTCCGATTGTATTTGCGTGGGTGTCCGATCCGGTTGGCAGCGGATTTGTCTCAAGCCTGGCACATCCAGGCGCTAACATCACCGGCTTCCTCAATATTGAAACCTCAGTGATCGGAAAGTGGCTCTCATTGATGCGTGAGATTGCACCTCAGGTTTCCCGCATCGGCTTCTTGTACAATCCACAGACAGCGCCCTATGCCCGATATTATCTCGATACGTTCCGGGCCGCTTCGCCGACGCTTGCCATCGAGGCGATTGACGCCCCAGTGCGCAGCGCCGAGGAGCTTAAATCCTTCGTGACGAAGCTCGGGGGCCAAGCGGGCGCTGGCCTTTTCGTTATGTCGGACACCTCAATGCTGGTTTATCGCAAAACGATTTATTCGCTCGCCGAGCGCTATCGCTTGCCCACAATCTACCCGTATCGTGTCTTTGCCGCCGAGGGCGGCTTGATGTCCTACGGTGTCGATGTAGCCGATCTGCTTCGGGGCGCGGCTTCCTACATCGACCGCATACTTCGCGGTGAAAAGCCGAACGAACTTGCAGTCCAGCAGCCGACCAGATTTGCATTAGTCGTCAACGCAAAAACGGCGAAGATGCTCGGCCTTACAATTCCAACATCGATGCTCGTTGCTGCCGAAGAGGTGATCGAATAGGTCGCTGTTTGCTCAATGCATAAGTTCGCTTTTGGCACTTAGCGGACATCGACTTGTGCGCTGCACGTGTCTGCTTTTGACCCAAAGCGGACATCCAAAAAAGACAGTGGATTCCGGTCCACGGCAATTCCGAACGGCGGTGGAACCGGATACCTTTTAATAGTTCCTGTCGCGTTGGTGATTCTGCCTTTCTCGCAGCTTGGAAAGAGCAGTCATGCGCGGACGAACTTGCTCTGCACTGATTTTCTTTCTGTTAGTTTCTGCGCAATCCCGCGCCGAAACGGCGTGCATCGATCTCGCACAACTGGCGCATTCGACCGTAGGTATCACACGATATTTCGATGAGGCGGAGCGCAACGCGCAGTCCGACGTGGTCGGCATACATGGCACCGCGTGGTTCCAGTCTCCGACCAATATTGTCACTGTCGGGCACGTCGCCACTGCGATGGGGCTCTCAACCGAGGACTGGAAGCCCCTCGATATTAAGGACGGCGCCGACAGCAAGGTAATATCTGCTCGAATCCGGCGCTGGATCGGCGGCGGCACGGAACAATTGGTTGCGCTCGAATTGCAAGTGGCCTTTCCCGCTGCCCGGAGCGTTGCCATTCGGGCGGCGCCACTTAGGCCGGAAGATCGTCTCGTGACGCTCGCCTACCCAGATCAAAACCTACGCTTTGTGAGTGGTCGGTTCGTGCAATATGCGACCGACGGCAAGCTCGCAGGCACAGCGCTCCTGGAGATGTACGAAGGAGATAATCGCTTTGCGGTAGACCAAGGCGCCTCGGGCGCACCGGTGTTCGATTGCGAGGGTCAGATTGCAGCGGTCATTAGCACCGTGATCACGCAAGTTTTCCAAACGCCATTTGGCGTATTGCGGACTTCGACGGCATGGGGAACTCCCAACGTCGTGTCCGTGCCGGTGCAAAAGCTGATGGAATTTTCCGAAGCGCAGTAAGGAAGTGCCGGGCCGAAAGAAGCCGGATGTAAAGCGGGCGCCCTTTGCTGGGCGCCCGCTACGCTTTCCGCAATTATTCGCCCGCGCGACTGCTCGTCTTCATGTTCTTAACCTGTTGCATGACCTGCTCCAGGTTGTAGCTGGCCGGATCTTGCAGCGGCGGGAAGTTGATGTAGGTCTCAAGCTCCTTCAGCCAGAGCGCCTGGCCGATGGGCAGCATATTCCAGTCATAGACATAGGCGGTGGAGGGAGAAGCAAGCGCCCCGCCCATACTGAAGAGCGACTTGTATTGCGATCCGATAGAAATCTCGAAGGGATCGCGCTTGATGTTGACAACCTGGGTCCAGTGATAGGGAACCACGCCGTTGATGAAGCCCGCGGGTGAATCGGACACCATCGCGAAGTACATCTTCCAGTTCTTGTAACGGACCGCCGAAGGATCCTTGCCGGAATAATAGAAGAACGTATCGCGTGCCGACTTTGACTTCCCTTCGAGGAAGTCGCGCTGGTCGACTCCGTCAAGTGTCGTCTTGACGATGCCCGGATATTGTCCGGCTTCGATCCGCTTCTTCAGTGCGTCGCCCTTCGGGCCGCCGGCGATGTTGACGAGGGTGGGTACCCAATCGAGAGAGGCGAACATTTCGTTGCTGACCGTGCCGGGCTTGATGACGCCTGGCCAGCGGATCACCATCGGGGCGCGCATGCCGCCCTCCCAGGTGCTTAGCTTGCCGCCCTTGAAGGGGGTGACGCCGCCGTCCGGGAAGGTTTCGGTCTCGGCGCCGTTGTCGGTGGTGAAGACGACGATGGTGTTGTTGGTTTGGCCCATCTGCTCGATCTTCTGCAGAACAAGGCCGATGTTGTCGTCCATCTGCTTCATGCCGGCTTCGTTGACGCCCCAGTCCTTGCCGCCGGGCTCGCCGACCATGGCCAGGTACTTGTCCGGCAACACGGTGGTGATGTGCATGCGAGCCGGGTTGTACCAGACGAAGAACGGCTTGTTGGTCCGACGCGGATCGTTGCGGTCGAGGAAGTCAACGACCTTCGCCGAAATCTCCTCGTCGACTGTTTTCGACCGCTCCAGGGTCAGCGGACCCTCGTCCTTGCATGTCATGTTCTTGGAGCTGCCGTCGGATTTGCACGCGAGCACGGGACGCGGTGGCGTCAGGCAGATCGTGGTCTTGGCATCCACCGCACCGGGCACCTCAGGCACGCCGGGGATTGGCGTGTTCCTGCACGGTGGCGCGACGGTCTGCTGCGTTGGGGTCTTGTTGATGTCGGGGAAGCTCACGCCCTGCATGGCGTCGAGGTGATACAGGTAACCCCAGAATTCCTGGAAGCCGTGCGCCGTCGGCAGTGCGTCGGTGTGGTCACCGAGATGGTTCTTCCCGAACTCGCCGGTGTTGTAGCCAAGATCGAGCAGAAACTTGGCGATCGCCGGGGTGCCGGGCCGGAGATAAGACGGGCTACCGGGAAGCTGCGGCGGAATCATGCCGGTCCGCAACGGGTGCATCCCGGTAAAGAAGGCATTGCGACCCGCCGTGCAGCTCTGCTCGGCGTAGTAGTCGGTGAACATCGCACCTTCCTGGCCGATCTTGTCGATGTTCGGTGTCTCTCCGACCATCAGGCCACGGTGATAGATGCTTGGCTGCATGTAGCCGATGTCATCGCCCATAATGAAGAGGATATTGGGTTTCTGTTGTGGCTGTTGGGCAGTCGCCGGTGCGCTCGCGACTATTGCGGCAGCGGCTACCGCAAACAGACCGAGCCACAGGGTTCTGGCGAACTTCATGTTCAAATCTCCGAGACAAAAGACATTTGAGGACAACTTACTCTAGAGAAACGCCATCGGCGCACGAGTTGGACCAAAGGCCAACGTTTCAAGCTTTGGATGTCGGAATACTGTCGCAACTAGCGGTACCGGCTGCGCCGCATTTCCCTTTGGGGCAATACCGCCGCCTCAAAAGCTTATCCTAAAATTTTGCTGTGCCCCGCGAGCAAAGAGTGGCGCAGCGTCCGTACGCATTGCAGGACTTGGTCGCCAGTGCTGAGCCAACCACCTGTTCGGGCGGGATGCCGTAAATCTGCTGCGAATGAACGACAACGATGCCGGCAAGCCGGAGGGCATTCACCTGATGATTGGTCGGCGACCTTACGCAGCGTTTGGCAACTCGACCGGGGATCGGCAAATGCTGGAATACACAGGCGCAGGCGACGGCGCGCGCCTGATGATGCTGGTGATGCATGACGATGAGAAACGCGAATACGCCTACGGCCCTGCACAAGGACTTCCCGCGAGCAAGGTCGGCACCTTCACCCAGGCGCTTTACGACGAAGCGAAGAAGAAAAGTTGGACCGTGATCAGCATGAAGAACGATTGGAAGCGCATCTTTGCGTTCGACCAGACAATTTGATGTCTGCTCTGGCACTGAACTGGCCATGACCGAAGCAGTTTGGTGCTCCTGAATGACAGGGGCATGCCCCATGGAAACGTTGCTGGGATTTCATGTCAGCGGCTGGGATTACCTGACGTTCCTGGCCATGTTCGTCATTGGCGTTGCGTTTCTCGCGCTAGCCATTTTCATTTTGGGCCTTCCCGGCCGCATCGCTATTGCCCGCAACCATCCTGACGCCGACGCCGTCAAGGCCATGGGATGGGTCGGGTTCTTGGCCGTGGTGCCGTGGATTCAGGCATTTATCTGGGCTTTCAAACCAACAACAGTCATCGACATCCGTTACTTGCCTGAAGATGAACGGCGCGAAACCGCGGCGATGATCAAGCGCCTCAAAGGTGAGGCCCCGGTGCCCGACGCAGAGCACGCGTCTGACAAGAGCCGGCTGTCGTGACCGCGGCAATTCTCGTACTCGCTGTTGGCCTCGCGATCTTCTGGCTCGTTTTCTTCAAGTTCAAGTTGCTCAGGCTTACCCCCGCTTGGGGCTTCGGCTTTGCCCTGGTTTTTGCGCACTTTTTTCTCATATTTCTCATTGGCCTGAGGTTCGTCACGCCCAACTCCACGAACGCTACGGTCGTGCAGCGTACCATTCAGCTCATTCCGCGCTTGCCGGAACCAACCCTCGTGACCGACGTGTTGGTCGAAGAAAATATGCCAGTGAAAAAGGGCCAGCCGCTGTTTCAGTTCGACCGGCGTCCGTACGAATACAAGGTCGCGCAGCTCGAAGCGCAACTCGCCGAGGCCAAGCAAAACGTCCTTGTACTTCAATCAAACGTAGAAGCGGCGGCGCAAACAGCGACGAGAGCCAAGGTTCAATTGGAATACCAACAATACCAGAAGAGCATGTTCGACAAGCTCGCGAAAGAGCAGGCCGTGCGCGAGGAGGATGTCGTGCAAAGGGCGACCAGCGTGGCTTCCGCGCAAGCAACCCGGGATGGGGCGTTGGCTGAACTCGAAGTCGCTCGTCTCAAGTACAAATCGCAGATCGATGGGGTCAACACCACGGTCGCCAATGTCGAAGCGCAACTTCGCCAGGCGCAGTATTATCTCGACAACACGACGCTGGTGGCTTCGGAGGATGGCCGCATCATCAATCTGCAAGTCCGCCCGGGAATGGTGTCAGGCATCTATCGCATTGGCGGGATCGCAGCCCTGATTGCGGAAGCCGATCGTTATGTGCTCGCCACTTACTACCAAGAGAACCTCAAATATGTGCGCACCGGGCAGCCGGCGGAGATTTCGCTCGATCTTTACCCCGGTCAGATCTTCGCCGGGAAGGTCGATAGCATCTGGCGAGGCAATGGAGTGGGTCAGTATCTTCCGAGCGATGAAATTCCAAAATTTCAGCAACCCGCTCCCAATGTCCCGCAAGGTCAATACGCCGTAAAGATTTTTCTGGATGGCGCGAGCCAAACGGAATTCCCAATCGGCGCGCAAGGCACTGCGGCCATATACACAAGCGGCGAACACGGCGCCTGGGCGGCGTTGCGCAAGATTTCAATTCGCGCCCACTCGTGGCTAAACTGGCTCTATCCGATCAATTTTTGAAAAGAGCACGGAGAAGCGACGATGTCCGCTGTTGGCACTTTGCGGACATCGCCTAGTGCACTGCACAGGTCTGCTTTTGACCCAAAGCAGACATTCGGTGAACGCGGCCATTGCCCCAAAGGTCAATTTCCAGTGGCAAAGGTGCCCGTAACAATCCCGACCAATTTCCGCCAGTGGACTTGGTTCGCAGGTCGAGCACGACCAAACGAAGGGGCACCCTATGAAACCGGATATGAAGCGTCTCAAGTCTTTCGCCTGCGCGGCGGCCATCATTCTCTCCAGTGGGCCCACGTTTGCGGCGGATAGCATCAGCGGTCGGGTCCTCGGCGCAGGAGCGCCCATCGTAGGCTCTACTGTCACCGTGTGGGCCGAAGGATCGGGCGCGCCGAAACAGCTGGCGCAGGCCCGAACTGACGCTGATGGCCGATTTGCGCTTAGCGCGGATGGCAATGGCGCTACTCTTTATCTGGTAGCAAAAGGTGGCCGCTCTTCCGCGAGCGCAGCAGGCGGAGACAACTCCGCCATTGCGCTGATGACCGTACTCGGCAGCACGCCTCCGACCAATGTCATTGTGAATGAGATGACGACCGTCGCTTCGGTGTGGACACACGCGCAGTTTCTGGACGGAGAAGCGATCAAAGGCAACGCGCTCGGCCTCAAGATCGCCGCCGGCAATGTGCCAAATTTCGTTGATCTCCAAACCGGTGGCTGGGGCTCCGCAATCCAAGACCCGCTCAACAGCGGCCAGACGCCAACAATGGCGAACTTCGCGACGCTCGCCGACGTGCTCTCCGCTTGCGTCAAGCAGGTGACGCCAGATGCGTGTAGCAAACTCTTCGCAGCGGCGACCCCACCAAAGGGCGCTGCCCCCACCAACACGCTCACGGCGGCTCAGTCGATCGCGCGTTATCCGTGGTATCAGCCCGAAAAACTCTTTGCGTTGCTGGATGAATTCTATCCGGTGCCAGCGGGCAAAACGATGCGCGCTGTCCCGTTCATGCCGTATCTCAGTTTCCCGCCGAGCGCGTGGGTACTGCCGCTCAAGTTTGATGGTGGCGGGTATCGTGCTGGCGGAAAAGCAATGTTCGACAGCGAGGGTAACCTCTGGGTCGGCGACAACTTTACGATCGGATGGCAGGGGCAGGACACGCTGTGGCAGGGCAACGCCAGCAAGTTCGCTCCGAACGGTCGCCCGCTCTCACCTATAACCACGGGCTTTGCCGGTGGCGGAATGCAAGGGGGCACATTCGGCGCGGCTGTTGATGCCAAGGACAACGCCTGGCTCACCAGTTACGGCGGCAAGTCGATCTCGGTGTTCGACAAGAGCGGCAAGCCGTTGACGCCACCAGAAGGTATTACGTTCGATGGCAAGCTAGGACTGATGCAGGGCGTCATTGTTACACCCGGCAGTGACGTGTGGGTCGTCGGTATCACGAAGAGCCAACTCGTCCACTTTCCCAAAGGCGATTTGAGTAAAGGCAGGATTGTTTGCGAGGGCGACAAGGAAGAGCCATGCAGGTCGTTCCTAGGCCCGTTCCACCTTGGCATCGACCAACAGAACCGTATCTGGGTGACCAATGGCTTTGGTGCACACGTGACGCGATTTCCAGCCTCCGACCCGAACAAGGTTGAGAAGTTCAACACAGGTTGGAGCGGGAGTGGTCTTGGCATCGATAGTCAAGGCAACGTCTGGGTGACAAACAGGCTGGGCAGTTCGATGCGGGGAGCGTTTGTGGTGGCGGATATGATCGCCACCCTGAAGCTGGGCGGCAACGCTGATGAAAAGCTGACGCGTGCAATGTTCAAGCAAAGGGGCGGCGGCAGTGTCACGCTGCTGCGGCCGGATGGCAGCGAACACCCCGGCTCGCCCTTCACGGGCGGTGGGCTCCCCGGTCCTTGGGCTGCGACCATTGACGGCAATGACAATGTCTGGATCTCCAACTTCGCAGGAGCCAATAGTCCAATCGTGCAACTGTGCGGCGTCCGCACCGAGAACTGCCCACCCGGCATGAAGACCGGCGACCAGATCTCGCCGCCAGGTGGTTACGTCGGCGGAGGCCTGCAGATGCAGACTGACCTTGCCGTCGACCCGGCAGGTAACGTGTGGGTCATGAACAATTGGGAGGACATTGAGAGCTGCTTTGGTGTCCCTGACGAAATGCTATCAACCCGCTGCGGCGGTCAGGGCGTGACGATCTTTTACGGAATGGCAAAACCGGTGCGTGCACCGCAGATCGGGCCTAGTCGGCCGGCAGACGAGTGAGGTCGCTCGCTTTCGTCAGCGATGGTGTCAAAAGCGGACGTGATGATGATGTCCGCTTCTGGCACTTAGCGGACATTCCAACCGCGACTACGGATGTCCGCTTTTGGGGGGTAAAGCGGACATCATTCAGAGAAAAGCGGACATCAAGAAATGTCCGCTAGTGACCCAAAGCGGACATCAGCTGTTCTCCTCATTGCCGCAGGCGGCGCCGTTACCGCAGCGAGATCACCAGCCCGCTGAGGTCGGCGGCGACGATCAGTCCCGCCTGGCGGCCCGCCAGCCTCAGGACCGCGCCGTTCTGATTGGTCAGCACGATCGCGCCTGCGCCGGCGCCGATCGCGACGCCCGCGCCAGCCGCGCCATAGACGCCATTAACATCGGACGGCCTTCGGATGTTGCTGACCGTACCGACAAAATCGGTTGCTGAGCCGCCGAAGGTAAAGCCATAGCTCACTCCGCCGATCGAGAGCGGATAGCGCCGGCCATGAAACACCAGCGTGCCGCTGCCGGCAGAGCCGCCAATGACAAAGCCGGCTTTGATAACGTTAAAGCGAATGCTGCCGTTGTCGGCCCGGGCGGCGGTGGCGAGCCCGGTGCACGTCACGGTCAAAGCAAGCAGCGCGGCACGAATGGCGGATGACAATCGCATGAGCAAGTCCCCTGGATTGACCTTGGTGACATTTGACGAGGTCACAACCCCGAGTGACAAAGATGCGACGAATTGAACAGGCAAACAAGTTTGAACTTGTTTTGAACATGGAAGCGCTGGGCATTGCGAGCGTAATTGGGTGCGCCGATGTCTGCATTCGGGGGTAAAGCGGACATGCCCTATCGCAGTGCAAATGTCCGCTAATGATCCAAAGCGGACATTGCTAGCTTGTAAGATGAGCGGTCTTGATGGCTCGTCGCTTTCGGGCCTGCGTCGTTCTAAAAAGCAGCTTATGAAAAGTGGAGGGGCGAGAATGGTGCGGCTCTTGGCGTGCCTCGTTGCATTTGTCCTTGCATCCCCAGCATTAGGAGGGAGGATCGCAGAGGACAAAAACCGTGGGGATAAGCAACCAGCAGGTGGCAAGAAGAGCAATGCGCCCACAACCAAAAACATGAACTCCAAGCCAAAATGGAACCGAACACAGCAGCCGATCGACAAGCACAATACAACCATCAAATAGAAGCAGAACAAGTTTCGCGGCTTCAACATCTGGCTTCCGCTATTAGCGGACATGCGCCAGTGCGCTGCAAAAGTCCGCTTTCGGGGGTAAAGCAGACATGCCTTTTTGCGCTGCAAATGTCTGCTTTTGACCCAAAGCGGACATTTGTACGTACCCGCTGCCCGCAGCGCCCCCGGAAGCACATCATGTCTTTCGGCTGAGGCGCTGTGTCGGACACCTTCTCACAGCTTGGGCATAAAAAAGGGGCCGCGCTGGTGGGATATCCAACGCGGCCCGAAGTCTGAGGAACTCGGCGCGCGATCCGAAAAGCAGCGCCAAGCTCAACCCACGGCGGAAACCTTCGCCTCAGCCCCCGCTCGGCAGACACGCTGACACGCCAGTGGCGTTGCAACTATGCCCGGCGAGCAACTGTGAATAAAAAAGTATGCAAAGGAGTGAACGTCAGTCCTTGTCGACGGTGAGCGATGGACGCAAGCCCAGCGGCTGCGCGCTGGTCGAACGGTGCAGGCTATGGGCCACGACCGTCTGTGCGCCATGCCTGGTAAATTCGCAGTAGGCGAAGCCCAATCCCGAAATCGATCCGCGGAAACTGGTGTCGCTTGTGCGCTCGAGGTTAAAGCAAGGTTGGAGCGGCAGGCCACGCAGGGAGGCACAAACAGACCCGCCTCGGACTTGTAGCGTGTCGGCTGGCAGTTGCGCGTAGCGGACAGGGCCTGAGCCCTTGAATTGGACGGTGCCGGCGATCGAGCCGTCGGGATTGATGCGACCTTGCCCGCGCGTGCCTTCGAAGCAGGAGTAGCTGAACATCTTGCCGATGACGAACCGTCGGGCCTCGTCGGCACCCATCTCGCCGGCTATCGCCGGCAGCGCGGCCAAAAGACCAGCAGCCAAAGCAATGCTACGCAACATCCCCTTACTCCGACTGACGCAACAAACGCTACAGCACATTCGGGCCGATTTTTAGGCCTAATAGATTATGCACGGGTTTTCGTCGATAAATCCTCAACGAATTTACCGATTTTGACCACGATTCGTCACATCCGGGATTGATGCTCTAAGGCCACGCTCGCCATCGCATGGCCTTTTCGGTTAATTGTTTTTAAGACTCTATCAGCCGTCTGAGCAGGCGCCACGGCGTCGGGCCTATCGATCCCCCATTCTTACAGTCTTGGTTTTAGTGGTATTCGCTTGCGTGCTCGGAATTGCCAGTTGAGGTTTCCCTGTCGCGACGGTCTGCTTGGTCTTGGAAGTCCCTAGCTGCAAATCTTCCAAAAATTCCTTCGGACTGCGGATGAATTTCGCGTCGCTACTCGCAGGAAGCTTAAGCGCGATAGCGATTTCCTTCACGAACGTCACGCAATTTTTCGTATCAAGACTGTAGGATGGCTGAGGATATTTCCGCCAACGGTCCACGACAGCAAGCACAGTCCGATATTGTTCGTCGCTGATTGGGAGCGAAAGATGCGGCTGGCTCATCGCGATGTAATCGTCTGGCATCGAGATGACATAACCTTCAACCGGCTCCCAAAGTATGGAAGGCGAGATCGTCTGAGCCGTGAAGCCGAAATTGGCCTTGACTGGTTTAGCGTCCCCTCCGGTCGTTCCACTCAACGTGACATAGGCGTGGGGGAATGTGATGCCCAATCCATAGGTGCCAAAATGGTGCGAATAGAAGGTCAGCGTGACTTCGGCACAGGCACCCGAGGCTAGGGCAAAGAAAGTCAAGGCGGCCGCCAGTAATTGACGCACTCGAACAATCCCCCCGGGCAGCTTTCGATTGGCGCACCAATATGGCGTGGACATTAGCACAAACGCACAGAAACAAAGCCGGGATGTAGACCTAATAAAAACCGCTACCTAAAAACTGCTTGGGCGGTGTGGCCTTTCTGCACTAGTCATAAATTGAGGAATGGTAACAATATTCTGCCGCACACTTTGTCGCACTGGGGGACTCCATGAGAAAATTGTTAGTTGCAATTTGTTCTGTCATTCTCGCCTTCGGACTTACTGCCTGCGTGGGCAAAGCCCCGATTGGCAAGGGTAAAGCACCCGTCGTTCAAACACGGGGTTGATGGATTCGGGTCCTCTTCTGACTTCATATTAAGAAGCCCTAGCTGCAAAGCTGGGGCTTCTGTCGTATCGGCACCCGAACTTTGCTTGCGAATGCGATGCCCGCTTATGACCAAAGCGGACACCTCTCACAGGCAGTTGCGGTCATGACGATGACTGTTTGATCTGCATCAATGCAGCTAATTGAGATCAAAGCTTCCTTTTTCATGAGCGGTGGAATGTTCGTCCCACAAGGGGTGACGCCTCTTAGCTGCCTTTCACCGTGCGCAGACGTTCTCGGGTAAGCCCCTTGCCTGAGAACGTCTCTTAGCTAGAAGGGCGACATCCGTCCCCGCCTAGCGCGCAGCCTGCCATCTCAATACTCGGTGCGGGTATTCGCGGTTGAGAACTGACCGCGATGACTAGCGTCTGGCACGCGTCAAAAGGTGACTACCCTTGATCCATCAGTCGCACAAATTCGGGACGTTCAACTCGCCTTCTTTCAACCAATAGGGCCACCAGTTTCAGAACTTTTTCATGGTTGAGTTTGAAAATGCCCCGGGCTCGTTTTTTGGCTTCGGCTCTCAGTAACCTGTGTTTGTCCTCTGGAACACCAGCCTTCGATAGGATTTCGAGAACTCTTTTCATGTCGTCCCACCATGCAGATTCGTAGGATGGGCATTTGAAAAACTCCTCAGCGGCCCTGCCAGCGATCCAAGTCACTACCTGGTCCATGTCGGAGAGGCCATTGACTGCTTCTTGTGAAGCATCTGTGCCGCCGCGCCATTGATCGTCGGTAAACTCGATGCGGACGCAATGAACGTGGACGCCAAATGAATGCAGCACGACAGCGTGACCCGCTTCATGACATGCCGTGCCAAGTTGAAAATCAGGAGAGCTGTCCGTCATCGGGGTTGGTGTTGTGCATATTAGCCGAAGAACGACGAGTCGCGAAAAAAGAGCCGCACTTACCCATGCGGCTCTTCGTGACCTATCCGTGCCAGCCACCTGGAGGGTTTACCAGACGGAACGGCCACGGTTTGGTATGGGACGGACACTGCCACATCTCCGCATTGATCTGGGTCAACGATTGTTGAGCGAGAAGCCGCGACTATCCATTGCCTGAAGAAAATTTCTTCTAAGATCTAAGACATGAGAGGTTCGCGGCGTATGCTCGCGAGACTGGGAGCTGTTCTGTATTGGCTCGGCTGTATCTTGGCCGTGATGGCAATCGGAATCGCCGTATTCTTCTTTCTCACGGAAGGAATGCAGTCGCGCGATTTACCCGAATTTGTAGGATTGCTCGCAATCGGCTGTCTCTTTTGGCTAGCTGGTAGCGCTTTCCGGCATATAGTGTCGGGCAAATAAATCTATTTTCGTTATCGAGGGCCTTCTGAGCGGCTAGTATTCGCATCCGCTTCGCGTAGTCGCGTTCAACACCGCCGAAGGCTGGTCCCGCGGTGTGACAGAGGACATTGCATACGCCATGTTCGACCTAGCACGGAGCGAAGATCGTCCAATTGGAAAAGCCGCGCAGGAGTTTCTGGAGCGTGCGCTTGGAGTGGCTGCCCTCAAGACGACGGAGGTGCCCGCAACGAATGGCCTTACTGGTCGTATTGATCAATAAGAAGCCCCCGATAAAAAGCGGGGGCTTCTGTTCGTTCGGCCTGTAACAAAGACAAGCGAATGGCGCTGCCGAACGCTTTTGGGGGCAAGCTTAACTCTCGCGGGCTGCAGCTCGTGCCATGACGTCTCTGCAGGGTGCGCTGAGTTGGGCGAGGTGAGACTGTACACAAGCCTCAATTCTGCCGGCGCCTGGTTTTACGTCTCCACAGATCGCTTTAACGTCGCCGCGGCATGCTTTCGCAACCGCTGCAGCCCTGACCAAAATAGCTTGGCACGGCTTCGTGAGGTCCGCCAAGTGGGAGTTAAGGCAGGACCTGATGCGTCCTCCACCCGGCTCCACGCCTCCACACATCGCCCTGACATCGGCGGCACATTCCTTGACCACCGCTGCTCGTTGTTGCGCCACCGTATATGTTGTCGAGAGCAACACGATGGCCCCGACTGCAAAAATACTTTTTAGCATGGGTTGTCTCCAGCTCTTTTGACTAACTGCATACAATACGCGACCGGCTCTTTTCACGGAAATTGCTTGCAAGGATGTTGATCCAAATCAATTTGTTTCTGTTTTCCATCCTGCCGCAAAAATCACTCGCCGCACGGCATCCTTTGTAGTGTTAGGGATAGTGCAATGTCCGCTTTTGGCACTTAGCGGACATCGCCCGGTGCACTGCACATGTCTGCTTTTTACCCAAAGCAGACATTCGAAGCATCCACCGTGAGGCGACAGTTCTGGTTAGGGCACCGCGCGGTAAATCAGTACTCGAATACGCGGAATTACGTTGCTATGTAGCAACACTAAAACGAAATCCCCGGTCCGCAGGGAACATATTAAACGGCCAGCGTTGCGTCGTCTTTATTCCGCCGGTAGCGAACTATCTCATCCATCCAGCTGACACTGTGAACAAATGGGAGAAATTATGCTTCGAATTAAATCTGCACTCCTCGCCGTCGCGGCTTTCGGGATTGGACTTGGTCAGACTGCGTGGGCGGCAGACTTGCCGCAGCGGCCCGCTGCTGCGCCACTGTTTGCTCCCACATCTATCTACAATTGGACAGGAATTTACGTGGGGCTGAACGGTGGCGGCGGTTGGGGCCGTCAGGACCCCCTTAACCTGATCACGAACCGCTTCGATGGTGAGACAATAAACTTCTCGGGCGGCGTGTTCGGCGGAACGGCCGGCGCGCAAATTCAATCTGGCCATGTTGTGTTGGGTTTTGAGGCGGATCTCGATTGGGCGGGTTACAAAGGTTCGGCGACCTTCGTTCCAACCGTTGCTGGCGTGCCCATTGGCGGCCCTGTCAGCGCGGAGACAAAGATTGATTGGGAAGCAACCGCGAGGGCGCGGATCGGATACGCGCAGGATAATTGGCTTTTCTATGCGACAGGAGGACTTGCGGTATTGGGCGCGAAAACCAGTTTTGCGCCGGGGCTAGGCTTTACGTGCGGCACGTTCGGAATTGTGAACTGCTCGGGCACAAATAAGCAGGTCGGTGCGGCGCTCGGGGCCGGCGTTGAATACGGGATCACTCAAAATGTCAGCGCGAAGGTTGAGTATCTCTATCTCACCGGCGCGTCTCTCGACATCTCACACCACAGCGAGATACGGGCGGGCCTGAACTACCGATTTGGTGGCATGTAAAACTCCTCGGGGCGCTTACTGCAGTGCATTCGTCCGCTATTGGCACATAACAGACATTGGCTTGTGCGCGGCCCATGTCTGCTTTTGGCCCAAAGCGGACATCGAGGGTGCGCATGTATTGGACCATGGTCCAATGACCAACCCCAATGCTTTTAACGAGACTGTGTTTTCACCTCGAAGCTACGCACAAAAATTAACAGGAGGACAATCCGTGACTCGCACTCCCTTTCTTGCCGTGATCGTCGTCGGTACGCTTTGCGCGTCCGGAATGGTACTTGCACAGACTGCTACACCCGCTCCGCCACATGTGCCACTGCAAAAAACTATCGGTGGCGTAACCAAGCCAGAGGTCGTTCCCTCTCTCATTGTCCTCAACTCGCAAGGTGTGAGCTTGCAAGGGAATAAACTTGTGCTGACCGGGGTGGCCTCAAACTCTATCGTTTTTGCCGACCGGCCAGTTCGTGCGGCTGGACACGATCTTACGAGCCACATCATTGAAGATTGGGCGGTGGGCACCGACAACTTTGCAAAAGACCCCCCAAATGCGACCGTCTCGGCGTTCAGCAAGGATGGTTCTACAATTCGCGACGCCGTGGTCGTGCTGAAGACCCCGAAACTTGAGGGCGACCGGCTCACGTTCGACGTCGATGTTCTTGAAGGAAATTTGACCGGCGCTGATGGCGCTGCAGCCATATTCATCGACATCATTGGCCGACCATTTACGCCGCTCTCTTTCGCAGGTGTTGCCCGCCGCACGGCATGGCGCGGAGCCTATTATCGAGGAGCCGCTATCGCCGGAGCTGCAGCCGTGGGTGCAGCTGCCGTGGGAGCTGCTGCGTACTATCACCCTTACGGTTATGGCTATCCCCCGCCACCATGCGGTGTTTACCCATATCCTCCTTGCTACTGATGCGTGCGGCATAGGGCGGCGAACTTCAATTTGAAGGAGGCATTCGATGTTTAGGATGTGTTCGACTCTGGTGACCTTCGCAGTGATCGGGATGTTCGCTGTCCCTGCCGAAGCCCAAGCCCCACCGTCATGGACGCAGGCAGGCATGCTGAGATGCGTGGTCAACCCGAGCATCGGCTTCATTATTGCCGGGCACCAATCGATGGAGTGTCGGTTTACTCCAGGCGCGCCAAATCTTCCGCCGCAGGCCTATGCGGGCGCACTCAACATGATAGGGCTCAACATTGGTATCAGCGCAGGCGGTGTATTTGGCTGGGCTGTGCTTGCTCCCACGATCGGCATTCCGTTTGGCGCGCTCGCTGGCGAGTATGTGGGCGCGAGCGGCGATATCGCTGTCGGCCTCGGCGTCGGTGCCAACGTTCTGGTCGGCGGCTCTGGGCGCACCATTGCGCTTCAGCCGGTCTCGCTGGAGGGATCGGTTGGTCTCGATGTCTCCCTCGGCGTCTCTTCGCTCCAGCTGCGGCCGCTCTAAAGCTGACGAACGTCAGTTGTTGCTGTCGCCGAATTTTTCGGGAGAGGCGTCTTTCTATGGACCGCCGGGAGGCGGTCTTTCTGTTTGCACGGCCATTTCCTGAATGTCTGCTATTGGCACTTAGCGGACATCGGCTTGTGCGCCGCACATGTCTGCTTTTGACCCAAAGCGGACATTTTGGGGTCACCTAATAATCTCGGGGAAGCTTCATGTTCCTCAATTTGAGGCGTGCCTGACCACGAGGAGTTAGGATTAGTGGGGATTTCCGCTTTGGAATTCCTCGTCGAAATTCCGATGAGCAAGCAAACAAAGTTATGCAGGTGAATTGGCGGCGCGGGCTATTTCGCATCTGGCTGCTGTTGTCCGCCGCATGGATTATGGGGTGGGTTGTCTATTTGATTATTTATGGGATACGGGCCGGATTCCAAAGCTCTAATGACTTGCTCGCAATACCGGTCCTGTTGATTGGCCCCCCTATAGCCCTTTTGCTATTCGGAATAGTTGCGGAATGGTCGGTTCGTGGGTTCAAGCCAGAATAATGGCGCATACATTCAGGAGGCCAGTTCGCTAAGTGCCGAAGCATGCCGCCGTAAGGCGGAAGAAGCCGACAAACTGGCGCGGAAATCGACCGATTTTGGCGCCCGGCAGGCTTACGAAAAAATCGCTCAGCTGTGGCGCGAAATGGCTGAACGCGCCGAACGAACAAGGAGGGCGACGGGAACGAGGCCGGCATTTCACTGAGATGAGTTCCAAGTTCCAAGGATATTTATGATTTTAGGTCCGCCAAATGGTAACGCATCGGGTCATGGGTCCTTCTGATCTAAAAAAACCGATCGTTGAGCAAAAACCCAACGATGGTCAATCAGACGACTTGAGCGCTCGCGCACTCCGTATGCGCATTCGCCAACAAGAACTACTCGCTGAACTCGGTGTCCTGGCCCTTCAAGGCACGAGCTTCATCGAAATGCTCAATCATACGGCCAGGGTGACCGCGGAAGGATTGGAAGCGGAATATTGCAAAGTACTGGAATACATTCCAGCGGAGAAACGGTTGCTCGTTCGCGCGGGCATCGGCTGGGGCGAGGGTGTGGTCGGGCATGCCGCCGTCGGCGCCGATTCGGCCTCGCCTGCGGGCTATGCATTGCACACTGGCAAGCCGGTGATTTCTAATCATCTGGAAAATGAGCAAAGATTTCGCACACCCGAACTGCTCGTGGAGCACGGTATTCGCCGCGCGATGAACGTCATTTTACAAGGTGATAACTCGCCATTCGGAGTGCTCGAAGTCGACAGCCGATCCGAAGGGGAATTCAGCGAGAAGGACATCGCATTTTTGCAAGGCGCTGCGAACATCCTTGGGATGGCGATAGAGCAGCAGCAATATCAGCGAAAACTACAAGCAGCCCTTGCCCGTCATCAAATCCTGCTCAAAGAAGTCAACCATCGCGTCAAGAATAGTCTTCAAGTTGTCTCCAGCATGCTTCATTTGCAAGCGAACGCCGTCGGTAACCCTGAATTGAGTGATCGCCTGAATGAAGCGTCTACCCGCATATCGGCGGTCGGCCGCGCATACGAGCGCCTCGCCTACAATGCAGACTATGAGAAAATTGATCTTGTTTCCTATCTACGCGAAGTCATCGATGATTTGGAAACGGCGGTTACCCCATGCAAGATCCAACTGGAGGCGCCGGACGAAATTCAATTCGCAGCGGATCGTGCGATCCTTGTCGCTCTTGTCATCAACGAATTAGTTCTGAACGCTGGCAAATATGCCTATCCAAACTCTTCTGAGGGATTGATCTGGGTGCGTATCGTTCGAACCGAAAATAGCTCGATTTTAGTTTCGGTTCGCGACGAAGGTGCTGGCCTGCCCGCTGGCTTTGACCCGCTGACTAGCAAGCGTCTTGGGACGCGTTTGGTCAACGCGCTCGCGAAACAGCTGGGGGCGGAGGTGACACGGCCGACGTCGTCCACCGGCACCAATTTCGCGTTGCTTGTGCCCTTGGAGCCAGTCGAGGGGCCTTGATCGGTCACGCAATTGTGTCCGCTTCTGGCCCTTAGCAGACATTGGTTCTCGCACCGCACATGTCTGCTTTTGACCCAAAGCGGACATGGCCTCCTGCGCTGGTCTCAACCGGAACTAAGTTGGACTTCGGTCCAACTCGTCTCATCGCTTCGTATGCGCAACGATCATGAAGTAATCGCCAATCCCAAGGGCGAAGCAATCGAGCCGCACGGCTTAGGAGCGTTCTATGGAAAGCGTACGGAAGCAGTCCTTACATCGCCGCAGCGTTCAATTCTGGGCAATCATTTTGTCTCTCGCGGCGACAATGGTTTTGGGGGTCGCACAACCGGCTGAGGCTCAGCAGCGTCCAGCGCCCGCACCATCAGCACGCAAGCCGAATATCCTGATGATCATGGCCGACGACATCGGGTGGTTCAATGTGAGTGCCTACAATCTTGGCCTCATGGGTTACCGCACGCCCAACATCGACCGCATCGCCAAAGAAGGAGCGTTATTCACGGACTGGTACGCCGAACAGAGTTGCACCGCCGGACGAGCCGCTTTCGTCACCGGACAATCACCGATCCGTACGGGCCTGACGAAGGTTGGCCTGCCAGGTGCGGACATCGGTTTGCGGGCCGAAGACCCGAGTGTTGCAGAAATTCTCAAGCCTCTTGGCTACGCCACCGGTCAGTTCGGCAAGAACCACCTCGGCGACAAAGATGAGTTTTTGCCCACCGCGCACGGCTTTGATGAGTTCTTTGGCAATCTCTACCATCTCAACGCTGAGGAAGAACCTGAAAATCCGGACTACCCAAAGAACCCTCAGTTTCGCCAGCGCTTCGGACCGCGCGGGGTAATCAAATCCTCAGCCGACGGGAAGATCGAAAATACCGGGCCACTTACCACAAAACGCATGGAGACTGTGGACGAAGAGTTTCTCGGTGCCGCGCTCGACTTTATTGACCGGCAACAACGAGCCAATAGACCGTGGTTCCTCTACTTCAATCCGACCCGCATGCACGTGTGGACACACCTCAAGCCGGCGTCACAGGGCAAGACCGGCCTTGGGGTGTATCCCGATGGAATGGTGGAATTGGATGGCTATGTCGGACAGCTGCTCAAGAAGCTCGACGATCTCGGCATTGCCGACAACACTATTGTGGTGTTCACGACCGACAATGGCGCTGAGGTGATGTCGTGGCCCGACGGCGGGACCACGCCGTTCCGCGGGGAGAAGGCAACGAACTGGGAGGGTGGATACCGTGCCCCGATGGTCATGCGTTGGCCCGGCACTATCAAACCCGGCACGGTCTATAACGAGATGTTCGCACACTACGACCTGATCCCGACCTTCGCGGCGGCTGGGGGAGATACTGACATTGTTGCCAAGCTCCTCCGTGGCGCTCAGATCGGCAACAAGACTTTCAAGGTTCATCTCGACGGCTATAACCTCATGCCTTTCTTGAAAGGAGACATGAAGGAGTCACCACGCAACGAGTTCGTCTATTGGAATGACGACGGCCAACTGGTCGCCCTACGCTACAAAGACTGGAAAGCCGTCTTCTTGGAACAAAACCACGAGGGCATCGGTGTATGGCAGGGCCAATTCACTAACCTGCGCCTGCCGAAACTTTTCAACCTGCGAGCCGATCCGCTCGAGAAAGGGGACCAATCGATCCTTTACAACAAATGGCTGGCAGATCGCGCCTTCGTTCAAGTGCCTTTGCAGGCACTCGCCGCAACGTGGCTCGAGAGCTTCAAGGAATTCCCACCGCGGCAGAAACCGGCGAGTTTCAATCTCGACGAGGTGATGCGGAAAATGGAAGCGTTTGGTCCCGGCGCTAACTAGGGATTGCCAAAGCTGAATGTCCGCTTTTGGCACTTAGCAGACATCGCCCATTGCACTGCACATGTCTGCTTTTGACCCAAAGCGGACATTGCATTCCTAGTCTGGCGATTCGGCGAGCTAGGCGCTCCTGCAACGCTGCAGCAATCTCGGCACTAGTTCACTGAGATAGTCGCCTGCAGCGTACAAATGGTGTCATCACCGGACCACGCTGGGATTGCTCGGTGAGTTCGGCGCTAGCGGTCCGACATGTGATACCGGTGGCGGAGCAGAGCCAAGCAGCACTCCAATCACCGACAGGATCGCGATCAAAACTATCAGACCCTGGCATGCCCGTTTCATATTCACGGGCATTGTCAACATTTCGACGACATAGAATAGGATGATTGCCGCGACAGCCAACTCTGCGGCATAGATAATTACGGAGAGCACATTCATGGCAGTCTCCACATAGCGACATCGCGTTTTTCGAGCTTGTCGATCAAAATCAGGATCAGCACGAGGTCACGCAGCTCGGGCTTTCTTCGCCGCGAAAGTGGCGTGAGTGACCGACACCGACGTTCCGCGGGGGCCACTCAACGTTTCAACCTTGGCGTTGAGTTGTTTAGCAAGTGCGTTGACGATGCCGGTGCCAAGCCCAGTTTTTGGTTGGGCAAAGACGCCGTCCGGCGTACCAATTCCGTTGTCGGTGACCGAGAGCTTCCAATCCGTTCCGGACACATCGAACGCGACGGCAATCAGCCCATCTTTGGTCGTGCCGTTGAATGCATGCTTGATAGCATTGATGACAAGTTCGGTGACGATCAATCCGAGGCTCTCGGCATCGCGGGACGTCGCTGTTTTTTCGTCACCGCGCACCTTCAGCGCGATTGCCCGATTGTCGCCGATCATCGATTGTCCCAAGGCCTCGCAAAGCTTCGTAAGATATGGCTCGAGTTCGACGGACGCGCCGGGCGCAGCGGCATGAAGTTGTTGCTGCACGGCTGCAACCGACATGACCCGCTGATGAGTTTCCTGCAGATGACGCCGCGCTTCTTCGGATTCCACGGCCCTCGCTTTCATCATAATGATGCTTGCGATAATTTGGAGACTATTGGCGACACGATGTTGAAGCTCCTCAAGCAGTATGTCCTTCTGGCGCAAGAGATCATTCTTTTCGCCCTCCAAAATGAGACGTTCGGTGATGTCCTCGATGGCGAGCAGAATATTGGCGCGTGAGTCTGCCTCATAGAGAACCTTGCGGGCGTTCAAGCACATCGTGCGGCGTCCGATCTCCGGAAAATCACGCTCGATTTCATAGGCCTCGATCTCACCGGCCTCAACCGCGCCGTCCGCCGGCAAGATTTTCTCCAATAGCGATCGAAGCTTTGGAATATCCCACACGCCGTCGCTCAACTCGTAAAGCAGCTTGCCTTCGGTATCTTTGGGATTGACCTTGAACGTTCGATAGAATGAGCGACTGGCGGCGACGACGCGCAGGTCTTGGTCGAGCACAACGAGCGGCTCTCGCACGGTGTTCACAATCGCTTCCGCAAATGCACAAGCGTTTTGCAGTTTGGTAAACTGTTTTCTGAACAACATGGATAGCCTCGTACTAATTGCGCGCCCCACCCACACATGAATGGAGAAAGGACCGCGGACGTTCGGACCGCGGGGGCTACTGGACGTTTTTCGATAGAAGAGGGAACGTCGCGGATGTGGGAAGCCGCGAAGCGTCCAGCCAATTAAGTTAGGTCCCCGGCTCAAGCGAGTTGTGCAATATTGACCACTTTTTTGGGTTGGCAACCCGACTGACAGATGTCCTTCGGTATTCGATTAATTTGAAACTTTTTTGGCGCTTGGCACGTTGGTAATCAATTCAGCAAGCAATTGAATCTGAAGCGACGCGTACCAAATTGCGGACGCTATCGGTAATGCGACTCCGCCGCGCCTCATTCTAAACGGAGGAAATCCAATGGACGTTCTCTTGTTGGTCGTCATTCTCCTGCTGCTGTTCGGCGGCGGAGGTTACTGGGCGCGCGGCCGCTATTGGTAAAATAGCCGCGCAGTTTCTGATCAAAGAAACAGATTAAGGCACCATCGGAATAGCGCGGATACGCGCTTAAGGTCATGTTGGAACGTCTTGGCAAAGTAAGCGGATGGGTGGGCACTAGCTTGGCGTTGCTAGCTGTTGTTTTCGCCTTCATGAAATGGAGTCCTGGGCACGGAGAGCCTTTTTATTTTGGAGTGCTTGCCGCCGTTGTGTTCTTTCTCATTGGGCAGGCCCTTCGCTACGTCCTGGTCGCCAAAAGCTCCATGTGAACCGATAGCCCCTAGCGCATGGGCGTTGGGTTCCACAGTGCGAGTGTTTGATCCTCAAATTAACGATCCGCCATCATCGGAACGCACAGAAGCCTCATGTGTTGGCCTCATAAGACCTGTTTTAGAAGGAGGTCAGTATGCATAGGGAGCAGGAGTATAAACATCTAGCCGACAATGCTCGGAAGCGTGGAGGCGAAGAACAAAACGCGCAATTTAGAGCCCAATGGGAAATGTTGGCTGCCACTTACGTGCAGCTTGCCGATCAGTCGAAGAAGATCAATGACACCGGCACACATTACGATCCGTTGGATCGTTCGCGAACCGTGTGGCCCTAGCTTTAACTTGCGGCCAAATTGCGCGACTTAAATCTGCTTCGTGTCAATACGTAGGTTTGCGGGCGGCGCACTTTGTGCCGCCCGCTTTTCATTTTTAGATAGATTAAAACCCGAAAACATTAGGTTCACATTGCCAGCCACAAGAAAGCACTGCTGACTGCGACAACTAGAAGAGCGCCCAGGACACCGCTGCCGAGGAGCAAATCCGTGCGTTGTTGCGCTCGAGAAACCTTAACCATCTGATACAACGGGGCCAAAGCGACGATGGTTCGGGCCAGTTCGCGAAGAGACACGCCCCTTAAAATGTCACTCAATGTCCGCTTTCGGGGTAAGAGCAGACATCAAAAGTGGCATGATGCCCACCTTGGGTTCTTACGAGGGAGGAGGGTATGAGCGACGACAGGACGAAGGCCGACAAAGCCTGGGAGGCGCGGCAAGAGGCTGCCCGCTACCGCATCTTCAACGCTGCGACTAACGCGGCGGAAGCGACCGACGAAGCAGATGATGATAAATATTTTGCAGTCTTAGACCAAGCGGGCAACGCTGCGGAAGCTGCTGCCGCTGAGATCACCGGGCACAAAACTTACGCCGACCTGTTAGAGGCGTTGGACACGCGCCGCAAACAGTCCTAGCGCGGCGCACACGGCGAGCGTCGGCAAGCTGCCGGGCCTGCTGCGGCGGCTCGGCGTCTCTCCCAAATCAAACAAAATCATTCGCACCCCGAGAGAACAAAATTTTGGCTGCGGGACACAACGAGGCCTCACCCGATCTTCTCCCGGACCGCGTCCCGACGCCATCGCGGCGATGGCAAAGCTCATCTGTTCGCTAGGCGCAACGCCATGTCCGCTTTTGGGGGTAAAGCGGACATGCCTTTTTGCACTGCAAATGTCTGCTAGTGACCCAAAGCAGACATCCCCAGTTGCACCGCACATATCCGGTTCTGACCCAAAGTGGAGCATCTTGTCGCTCTGTTGAACGTCCGCTTTCAATTTACACAGAGTGTCCAGCCTATCGAGGTTTAGAAAATCTGGTACCATCCAAGCAAGAGACAACCGTAGAACTTGTCTGACTCCATCTACATGAGTCCGGGAAACAGATGATGGTACGCAAAAATTCGGGACCAAAAGTTAGTCGCCGCAAATTTCTAACGGGAACGGCCGTGGCCGCCACCGCGACTGCGGTTAAGTCGTCAGCCGCGGACGCAACCGACGTATCAGGGGCTGCCTCCGCGCGGTTGCCATCGGCGCTACCGCCAACCGCGCAAACTGTCGCCGCCGAGACCACAGCGCCGCAGGAGCTGCCGCGAATTGGAGGTGTCGCAGGTAGCGACTTCATGGTCGACGTTATCAAGTCGCTCGATATCAAGTATCTCCCGGCAAATTGTGCCTCCAGCTACCGCGGCATCCACGAGTCGCTGATCAACTACGGCGGCAACAAGATGCCCGAGTTCCTAACCTGTATGCACGAAGAGTTTGCGATCGGCATGGCACATGGCTACTTCAAGGCCAGCGGTAAGCCGTTGATGTCCTTGTGCCATGGTACGGTCGGTCTCCAGCACGCTACGATGGCAATTTACAATGCATGGTGTGACCGCGTGCCGGTCATCATCATGGGCGGCAACGACCTCGACGCCGCCCACCGGCCACCTGGTGTGCCGACATTTCATTCCGCGCAGGACATCAACGCGCTGGTGCGCGACTTTACCAAGTGGGATGACACGCCGGTTTCGTTGCAGCACTTTGCGCAATCTTTCGTGCGCGCCTACAAGATTGCCCTCACGCCGCCTTACGGTCCAGTCATGATCGCGCTCGATGCTGGTCTCCAGCAGGAGCCAATTCGCCGCAATGGCGAGGATCTCTACATTCCACGTTACACCGCCACCTCACCGCCGCAGGGCGACACTGGCGCTGTCAAGGAAGCGGCTCGCCTGCTCGTCAAGGCCGAAAATCCGGTTATTGTGGTCGACCGTGCCGCGCGCACCGAAAATGGTGTCGGGCTGCTCGTGCAACTAGCCGAAGCGTTGCAAGCGCACGTCGTGGACATGGGCGGTCGAATGAATTTTCCAAAAACCCACTATCTCAGTGCTCCCATTACCACTGTTAACAATGCCGACGTAATTATTGGTATGGAGCTGTCCGATTTCTGGGGCGTGGTGAACTCCTATGTCGACAATGGTGAGCACGGCATTGGCATCAATCGGTCAAAGATCAAACCGGGCACCAAGCTCATCAGCATAAGCTCGGTCGAGCTGAACACTAAAGCGAACTATCAGGACTTCCAGCGTTTCCAGTCAGTCGATGTGGCGATGGCAGCTGATGCTGAAGCTACGTTGCCCGCGCTAATTGAAGCTGTGCGGTCGGCGATACCAAGCGACAGCAAAGCCGCGATCGAGAATCGCGGTGAAGCTGCGAAGAAAGCGCAGAAGGAGAGGCGAGCCCGCACCCTACAGCTCGCGGCCTTGGCTTGGGATGCAAGCCCGATCAGCACTGCACGACTCGTTATGGAAACCTGGAGCCAGATTAAGGGTCTCGATTGGTCGCTGGTTTCTTCCTCGGGCAACGTTAGCAACTGGCCCAATCGTCTGTGGCCGATGGAGAAATACTATCATTGGCTTGGTGGGCCGGGCGGCTATGGCGTCGGCTACGGTGCTCCGGCCTCAGTCGGAGCCGCGCTTGCCAATCGCGATCTCGGCCGTTTTTCAGTCAGCATTCAATCGGATGGCGATTTGATGTATGCGCCGGGCGTGTTGTGGACTGCGGCGAAGCATAAGATTCCACTCCTCGCCGTGATGCATAATAACCGTGGCTATCACCAGGAGCTCATGCATGTGCAGCGGCTCTCAAACTTCCGCAATCGTATTGCAAATCTGGGCAATGATTTGGGGCCAATCGGCACCAGCATCATGAACCCGGACATCGAATACCATAAGTTTGCAGAATCGATGGGGTGGTGGGCGAAGGGACCGATCAAGGATCCAGATGAACTTGGACCGGCAATTAGAGAGGCAGTAGCGGTGGTTCAGTCTGGTCAGCCTGCTCTCGTAAACGTCTGGACGCAGCCGCGTTGACTGGAGGCGCGCTTAGCCATGTGTCACCAAATTTTTCGCGTCGCGTTAGCTGCATTTGTCGTCGGAGTATCTTTTGGTGGCGGTAGCGTGCTTGCCGCATCAGCCGAGAACGGCAAGGCCGCGTTTCTGAAATACGGCTGCTGGCAGTGCCACGGCACCCAAGGGCAAGGCTCCGTCGCAACCAGTAATGGCAAAGTGCTGGCACCCGATCCGATTCCTTACGAGGCATTCTCAGCGTTCGTGCGCTCGACCGACGGCGCGATGCCGCCGTACAGTGAGAAGATACTGCCGGATGAAGAATTGACAGATATTCACGCTTATCTCTTGTCGGTTCCAAAAGCAGCGAACTACAAAAGAATTCCACTGATCAGCCAGTGACCAAAGCGCAACTATTCACGCGCCGGGCTAGGGCTCTTCGCGTGAAGCGCCTGTATTTCCTGCTCGATAAATTCGTAGTAATTGGGATCCGCTAGGGCTGCCGCCGTAAGTCGGACTGGAATGCCGGAATCATTAAGCTATGCGGCTATCGATTGGGATTTCAAAGCGCGTGAGCCCTAAGGCCTGGAGTAGGTTGCGCGGCTGCTTTGGGCCGAAGCCTTTGAAATTCTCGTCGTCAGCCCTGACGGGGACTTGCGTTCTGCGACGGCCCCAAGGTGTTGAAGCGGGCCTTCTGCTCATCGGTCAACGAGGAATAGAAGTCGGCGAGGGCAGGGCGTACCTTTTTAACGGCTCCTGCCATCGCATCGAGACGTTTTCCAACAGCATCAAATCGGTCCAGTGGCGTTTGCGGTGGCTGGGCAGGGCAGGATGCCTGCAACTGATTGGCGGCCTCGGTTGAGGCGGCCTTCAGTTTCTCCAGTGCGCCTTGCTGCTGTTGCGTGGGCCTCACGGCTTGTTCCACACGTTGCACAGGCAGTTGCGTGAAATTTTCCGCGCGGCTGTTGCACAGCGCTGCCAGATTGTCGCCTGAAGCAGAGCCGCGGCGGTTCGACCGCGCGCCTGAAGCCGGCCCCAGTGCCGCGAAGCGCAGCCTTTGTTCGTCATTCAGCGAATTGTAGAAATCATCGAGCGGTGTGCGCATGACACCCCATGCCTGCACCATTCCGTCGAGCCGCTTTTGCACCGTGTCGAGGCGTCCCAGTGGCGTCATGGACATTTCGGTTGAACAGGACGCTTTGAGGGCATCGCTCGCCTGTGATGAAGCCGCCTTCAGCGCATTGAGCGACCTGAGCTGGTCGTCGTTCAGCTGGAGGGATTGCTGGATTTTGTCGATCGGAAGGTCGGTCACGCCAGGTGCGAGGCCGCCGCAGGACTGCGCCAGATCGGCGCTGTCGGTTACGGAGCCGGTCGTTTCAGGAGTGGCGCGGCGGGAGGCGACGCGCGTTCGTGCCGGTCCGGCAGAGGCATACCCGCCATAAACATCACCATACGGGCCGTAGGTGTACTGGGGGCCGGGCCAGAACATGGAATCCCAAACGAACTGGTTTCCGTAAGCCCAGAACGGATCGTAAAAGCCCCAGGGCCAGAACGTGAAGGCCAGAAGATCGCCGGCGAAGAAGGGCCAGAAGACGGGTCCACCGAACCACCAGCCGCCGCAGCATCCACCGTTCCAGCCACCCCTCCAATTGTTGCCCCAGTGGTTCCAGGCGTGATTCCAATTCCCGTGGTTCCAGGCTCCGTGGTTGAAGGCGGCGCGAGTGCCCAAAGCGCCCGCGCGTAATCCGTGCACACGCGCGGCGTTGGCGTGAGCGAAGTTGCCGCGCGACATGCGGCTGAAATTGCGGCCACTGATGTGAGCGGCACTGAAACGAGATCTACCCATTCGGGCGCCACTGAAACGCGCACCACTAAAATGCGCACCACTAAAATGTGCTCCGCCACCTCCGAAGTGACCGCCGCCACCGCCACGGCCGCCGCCACCACCACCATGACCGTGCGCCATGCTCGGGCCAGTTCCGAGAACTAGCGCGGCCAGCGAGACTGTCGCGACCAGCGCTTTGAAAATCTTGCGTGTCATAGGGGCACCTTTGTATGCGACGCGATTGCGCGTACTCTCACGCGTAGCGCTATTATAATGAGTGCCAAAGCATATTGTTCCCGGTTGGGCGGCACGCATAAAGTCAGCGTTAATTTCGATGCCAGTCACCGCGAATGTTCGCTTTCGGGGGCAAAACAGACACCACGTTCAAGCGCGCTGTGCGGTTGTCGCCGTAAATGCAATAGTCGTTGTCCAATAGGTCGGGTCGCGATAGAGCGCAAAGAGCTCATCGAGTGCTACCTGAGACACGCCGCCTTCACTTTGCAGTTTGTCTGCGATTTCGCGGATGCCGTAGTCCCACCACTGCGCAAACCCTGAGCCTCCATTATACAGGATGGCATGTCCTTCCGATTTGACGTTGAGCAAGCCCTCCGTTTGTAGCCACGCGGGAATCTTGCGTCCGACGTAATAGTCGATTTGATGGGTCACCGCCCATTGAATGAATTGCTCCCAAAAATGCTTTTGCGAGGGCGGCTCGACAGTCCATGTTGGATAAAAGTCAGGTTCCTGAACAAAAAGATGGCCGCCCGGCTTGAGCCAGCGCGCCATCTTGCTCACAACCGCGCGGCGTTCGGGAAGATGGTGCAGAAGCGCTCGAATCGCAACAAGGTCATACGGAGCATCAGGCGGCTCGTCGTGCACGACGTCAAATTTGCGAACTTCCAAATTGCCGCCCGCAACCCCTTTCATCAGATCAGTATGGATGTCGCTGGCGATGACGTGGCCGGTGGGTCCGACGCGCTGCGCGAGCCACTGTGACAGCGATCCGTTACCCGCGCCAATCTCCAAGCAACGCCATCCCGTCGTAACGCCAATCCGCCGTAAGTGAAACTCGCTCGATGGGTCGAGCAAGTCCGACATTAGGCGCAATCGATCAGCCTCTCCCTTTAAGTCGTGTTGCCAGACATACTTTGACATAACGGCTCAGCATATCTCTGCGGCGGGACGGTGCTGACGAGAGTAACTTAATTTAACTATCGATTTACCACGTTCGTAGGGCATGGGGAGCAAGTACACTCGCAGTTAGGCGCCGCGGCGAAGAATCGGTACATCTGCAATTCGCTGTCGAAGGTGAGTTCGTGAAAAAGATCGGATTTGGCACGCTAACATCATCAGTCGCGCTCATCGCTTCTACGCTGTACCTTCAAGCGGCAATCACTCAGCACACTCCAACCGAGAATAAAGAGCTAATGGGGGCTGAACAGCGTTCAGTGGAACTCAGTTCAGAAACCGATCCAGCACGAGAACATAAATTTAGGTTGAGATTGCTTACTCTTGAGCCGGGTGGCGTTGTTGAGTTGCACAGCGACAAAGCTCATCAAATCATACTCCATGTGATCAAAGGCATATTGACCTCGCATTCGCAAAGTAGGCCGGAGGTTGTTCTCCGCGCCGGTGTTGGTCTTGCCGAAGGCAAGGACAGCAATTTTTGGGTTCAAAACACTGGAAGTGATCCGGCAGAATTTGTTTGGCTACCCGTTTATGAGATCGCGCCCTAGTCTTTTGCCGGTCTCTAGTTCTAGTCCGGCATCGCGTCAATCGGCGATTCGCGTGTTCCTTCTCATCCACGCAATGAATGCAGCGAGTTCACATCCGCTATCGGTACCCCATCGACCTTTTTCCGATGATGGCTGTAACGCCATGATCACATTGACCAGCATATTACCGTAGCGGTACCAAGTTGCTTCCGATCCCTCACCTGCTACCGCTATCGTCGATTCGTGGTTTGGAGTCTTTTCCGGTTCGGCGCTGGACGATCCAGATCACATCAGTTGCGTACATGCCCCGGCACACCGTGCCGGGGCATCTTTTAACGCCTCACTGTGGCGGATTTTTTAGCGCTTCAGTTTGGCAGACCCTTACTCATTTCCTGTTGCCAGCGTCTAATTACCGCGCGCGGGAATTCGCGCGCTTCAACGCCAACACGTCGACAAGCTTCAGGCCACATTTTAAGCAAGGCTTGATCGCGACGAAACATTTCGCTTTGCGAGACGTCACCGATTTCAGAACTCGGCCATTGGTCCGCTGCCATTTTCAATAGAGCGAGCAGCGGAGCTATATCTTGCTTCTCAGCCAGCATTGCCAATCCCCCTTTCGATTCCACAGCCACCGGTAAAATACGGCAGCCAATTCGATTCGCTGTGCTGGGCCATCACATAAGTTCGAAAAAAGCGAATGTGATGCATTGAGGTAACATCATCAGCGCGGCAGGGTGTCGCAAACGGTACCCGGCTGTGGCGGACGCCAAATCGAGTTCCTCGCGCAGATAGAGCGGATATTGGCCTGACTGTCGTAATGCCCGCTATTGGCCCATCGCAGACATTGGCTGTTGCAGCTGCACCCGTCTGCTTCACCTATCTCGGCTAGCCGCTCGCAACGACCACCAACTTCGCCTGCATCATTTGGTCTGCGATCCTGCAGTGGGTCATTGAGCAGCCGCCGCTGCTTTTTTCACCATCCAGCGGGGACCGTTCAATTAGGGTTCGTTCGATTCTCCTGAACCGCCTTTGGTAAGCGCGACCACCATTTCGATGAATGTATCGATCGATGCGTTCGATACCAGGATCCATCGGTCGTCTTGCCGGTTGCAGGACTGCCGAATGAGCAAACCATGTCCGTTGCGAAACATCGTAGTCTTTAGTTTCTCTGACAACGTTCTGCTTTTCTGTACCGTCCGATCGAAATCTCTAGAAACGTTCACTGGTGCGTTTCCCGGTGAAGGGTTGGGCAGAGAGACAGAATTTTTCGGCACCAGCGTGCACTCTGGCTTACGCTGGGCTGCGTGCCATGCCATGCGGCAGTCACGGGTGCAAAATCGTTGTGGCGAACCACCGCCATGCATTTTGGGGCCGAACGGCTTTCCGCATCGGTCGCAACACTTTGACGATTTGACTTGCTCTATCATTGATCGACCCTCGTCCTGCAGAAGCTTTTCTTTTGTTTTACGGTTTCGAACGCCGCATCGAACCTGCCAGGGTCTTCATAGTCGTCTGTCGTTCGTTTCCGGTTTACCGTTGTTGACTGAAAAGACGCGAGAAAACGCGCTTTTTCGATTTATCACCGACACACGAGCACGAATTTTGGAAGGAAATTTTTGCGCACCTGGTCGGTGCACGTCGAGGCGAACTCGCACGACGAAATGCCGATCCCGCTCGGTAGCGATCCAAGCGGGTCTTAG
>CAWHQL010000004.1:0-24628 GCA_963831515.1 uncultured Alphaproteobacteria bacterium
ACGATCGGTATGCCTTTGCCGGTGTCCTCGTAGTAGAGCTTCACTCCATCGTCAGTCGTCAGGTGTGGCATGGGATCACCGTCTAGAAGGCCTGGGCGCGAGCAGAAAGGCCGGCATCAATCGTGACGACGGATCCGCTTGTATAGCCCGAATGATCGGAAGCGATGAATGCGATGGCGGCGCCGATCTCCTCGGCGGTGGCGCCACGGCCGAATGGCAACGGCTTGAGCAGGTCTTTCCAGTTGTCCTCGCTGCCGGTGCGATCGCGTGCCTTCCTCTTCATGAGCGAGACAAGGCGGTCGGTCGCAACCGGGCCGGGATTGATCGCCACGACACGGATGCCATCGCGAGCGCTAACACTGCCAAGTGACTGTGTGAAGGCGGCGAGGGCGGCATTGCCCGCGACGCCGCAGATGTATTCCGGATCGTGCGTGTCGGCGGCGTTCCCGACAACATTGATGATTACACCGCGTTTGCGCTTCTGCATTAGTGCGTAAAAGGCGCGGCACATGTTGACATAGCCAAAGACCTTCAGGTCCCAGGCTTTGCGCCACGTTGCCTCATCGACGTTGAGCAGACTGCCGCCAGGAATAGCGCCAGCGTTGTTCACGAGGATATCGATATCGGGATAGTCGCGGGCAAGCTCGTTGACTTTGCCACTGTCGGACAGGTCGGCAGTAACCGTATCGACCCGCACGTTGGTTTTCTGCGCGATCGCCGACTTAGCTGCCGCCAATGCGTCACTGCTGCGCGAGACGATAATGATGTTACAGCCTTCACCGGCCAGAACTTCGGCAGCGGCCCGGCCGATGCCCTTTGAGCCGCCGGTGACAAGGGCGGTTTTGCCGGCAAGTTTTAGATCCATATTTTCCCCCGCGAGACTAAAGGTGAGCGACTATGACGACCGCGCACGAGATCGGCAACCTGTCCTCTAGCGCGTCGACTCGATCAGGCGGCGAACCCCTTCACGATGACCGACTTGCGCGCGAAACCCGAAGTCACGCGCAGCAGGCTCGATATCGAGCGGACCCCGCGCGGCCTTTGGTTTGCTGCCATCGATCTCGAGGCGCACTGGCTTGCCCGCCGCCGCAGCAGCGGCAGCAATATCGTCGGGAGTGACTTTTTCCGGATGTGCAATGAAGTAGCTGAGCTGCTTCCGGCCTTTGGAGAAGCAGGCCTGGACGGCCGCGCGCGCGGCGTCGTCGATGTAGACATAGGGCCAGTCGGTCATCGGTTGTATTCGCGCGGGCGTGCCCGCGAGCGCCGCGCGAACAATTTCTTCAACTGTAAACTTCGTTTCGCGTCCCGGACCGTAGATCACGGTGAACCGCAGTGAGCAAAGGTCGATCGGGACTTTGCCCCAAAGACCGCGCAGCACCATCTCCATCGCGGCCTTGGAAGCGCTGTACGTGTTATTTGGGCGCAGTGGATATTGTTCGTTGACAGGTTCGTCCTCGTAGAAATTGCCGAGCGCGGCCGCCGATGAGCAATACACGAAAGTGCTGACACCGCTTTCCAGCGAGGCATGGAGCAGGTTGAGGCTCCCCAGCACATTGATCGCGATGACTTCGGCGGGATCGTCCGCCAGGACCATGGGGCCCGAAACGCCTCCCGCGTGAATAATGTGCGTGATTTTTTCCGCAGCCAGCAACGCCTTGAGCTTCGGCCGATCCGAAAGGGTGTCCACCACCTGCGTCGTAGGCGATGGTCGCGGGTCGAGTCCGATTGCACGCTGCGAGTTCTCTGCGAGCAGCTTCATCACGGCCTTGCCAAGGAAGCCGCTCGCACCAGTCACCAATGTCACGCTTTCTGCCATGGGCGCTAGACGATCCTTTTGCCACGCGGACACTCGATTTCCGCAGTACCGTAGCCAGAACCGCGAAGTGCCTTTGACCGCTCAGCAGTCATCCCAACCGTCCCGGATAAGATGACATCACCTGATCGCTGATTGCGGCGGGAATTCGCGCATGCCAGTTGGTTCGTTTTTGCACGGCTGCGGCCAATGCGATCAACGAATGATCCGTTCCCGGTCTGCCAACGACTTGCAAAGCAACCGGCATGGAACGATCGTCGAATCCGGCCGGTATCGCGACGGCGGGAAATCCAAGAAAGTTGGCAAAGCGGGTCCAGCGGCTGAGCTCGTAAAGCGTCTTTGGCTTGAAGTCGGGCGCGCGCGGATCGCATTCCGCAACGGGTGGTGTCCGTATCGTCAGGATGGGCATTACGATGGCTTGGGCATCTTTAAACACCTCAGCGATAAATTCGTTTGCCATCTGCGATCGCGCCGAGACATTCGCCGCCAGCGTTTCGTCGTCGATCTGAAGTCCTTTGCGCAAGCGTTTCGTCAACGTGACGTCAAGCGAGCCGGAATCCAGGAGCGTTCGATGCGCGCGCGCAGCTTCCGCCTGCATGATGGTGAGGACATAAGTGTCGAGCGCGCTGATGGCTGCAATGGCATCGGTCGCGCCGACCCGAGTTTCGCAGGCAGCGATTGCGTCTATGGCGTCACGGCAGGCACTTGCGACCGGAGCCTCAGCGGCAGTGAGCACATCCCTGACCGCCGAGATCGTGCGGATGGGTTCAGGGCCACTTTCGGTGAGCAGAACGCGCGCGGGTTCATATAAGTCCGAAGCGCTGCGAGCGAGGATGCCCACAGTGTCCAGGCTCGGGGAAAGCGCCATCGCACCGGCCAGCGATACGACCCCATAGGTCGGTTTCCAGGATGTGACGCCGCAGCAATGCGCCGGGATGCGCAGCGAGCCGCCGGTGTCGGATCCAAGCGCAAAAACCGCGGATCCGCTTGCGACGGCAACGGCCGAGCCAGACGACGACCCTCCGGTGATGAACTCGAAGTTCCACGGGTTCTTCGGCGCGCCGTGCACGGCATTGTAGCCCGAGGGCTCATACGCGAGCTCGGTCATCGTCGTATAGCCGATGCGGCACGCGCCAGCGCGGTCGAGATGGTCGAGTACGGTTGCCTGCGGAGATCGTTCCAGGGGGAGGGGCTGCGCAAGGCCGCCGTGCGGCAGGCGGGTCGCCGAAATGAACATGTCCTTGGCCGCGTACGGCATGGCGTCCAGGACACCGTGCCCGTTGGCGACACCGCTTTCGAATTCGACAAATGCTTTCAGCTGAGGGTCAAGCTTGCGCGCAAACGCGCCCGAGCTCGCGGAAAGGTGTGCACGTTCCTTCGCATCAAGCTCTGTCCAATCTCGAAAACGCATCGACACGATCTGGAGCTTCGAATCTGCGGCAAGGGCCGCCGGTGGTTCCAACGCCTGCGTTCATAATGCTACACAAACGAAAGAACCGCCAAGTCCAGCGCGTCGACAGAGCAACGAGCAACATCTCAGCCATGAGCACGGTCGTTACCGTAGGTGACGAAGACCCCGGCACAAAAGTGCCACTTCTCATCATTGGGGCGGGTGCCGCGGGTCTGTGTGCGGCGCTGAGTGCGAAAGAGGCGGGCGTTGAGGTTGTTGTCGTAGAGCGCGAGGCGACGCCTTCCGGCTCAACCGCATTGTCAGCGGGCCTAATTCCGGCCGCGGGCACGCGATTTCAACGTGCCAAGAACATCCATGACAGCGCGAAGTCGCTTGCCGCGGACATCACGCACAAGGCGAATGGCGAGGTCGATTCTGCCGTGGTTGAGGCTATCGCAGGGGAGTCTGCGTTGCTCATCGAATGGCTGGCGGACCGCCACGACTTCCCTTTCGATGTAATCGACAATTTCAACTATCCCGGACACTCCTCGTTGAGGATGCATGGCTTGCCGAGCCGCACCGGTCGCGAACTGATCGACCGGCTGCGCACCGCGGCCGAACTTAATGACATCGTCATTTTGAGCCGAAGTGTCGCTGAGCGACTATTGGCCGATGCGGAAGGACGAGTCGCGGGCGCGGAAATTGCGCGCCCCGATGGCACACGAGAGTGGATTGGATGCGATGCATTGATCCTCGCCTGCAGCGGTTTCGGCGGGAATCCCGATCTGGTGCGCCGTCACATACCGGAAATGGCAGACGCAATTTATTTTGGCCATCCTGGCAATCGCGGTCATGCCGTCGTGTGGGGAAGCGACCTCGGTGCGGAGCTCGCTCACCTTGGCGCCTATCAAGGTCATGGTTCGGTGGCGACGCCGCACAACATCTTGATCAGTTGGGCAGTCGTTATGCAGGGCGGAATTCAGGTTAACCGCGAGGGCCGCCGGTTCAGTGATGAGACGCGCGGATATTCAGAACAGGCCGCCGAAGTGCTGAAACAACCGGGCGCCGTTGCATGGGATGTCTTTGATTCACGAATCGCAGCGGTGGCTCGGCAGTTTGAAGACTTTCAGCAAGCGGATCGCGCCGGCGCGGTTTTGACGGCAAACACCGTGGAGCAACTCGCAGAGGCGATGCACATTCCCGCCGCAGCCTTTGTTGCCGACTGGAAGGAAGTTGAAGCACTAAAACTTGGCGGCGGTCAGGATCGTTACGGCAGAAAATTTCTTGCGGACCAGCTGTGCAAACCTCCTTATCACGCAGTCAAAGTGACCGGCGCACTGTTTCACACTCAGGGCGGTCTCGCCGTGGATCCAACCGGCCGCGTCAAGCGCAAGGACGGAGCAGGGTTTCCCAACCTGTTCGCGGCTGGAGGTGCGGCAGCTGGCGTCTCGGGTTCGACGGCGGCGGGATACTTGTCGGGGAACGGGCTACTCACAGCGACTGTGCTTGGCCGTTTGGCAGGCGTGGCAGCCGCCAGGCAAGTGACTAAACGCTAGATCAATCTCGAGCGGGCACAACCCAGGGCTTGAGGGCGCGATGCTCGGTAGAAAATTTGGCGATTCGATCCCGATAGCTCTCGGTGAGATCGACGTCGTCCCATCCGTTCAAAAGCTGGTTTCGACTGACCGGATCAATCTCAAATGCGTAGGTCCGATTGCCACACGCAATGGTCTTGCCGTCCAGATCGACCACGATTGGATGATCCGGATTGGCTGAGACCGCCGCCGCCATAGTCGGTAATATCTGCATCCGACACGATGGCTGTGAGCAGGCCGTTCTTGACCGCATTTTGCGCGAAGATATCGCCGAATGACGGTGCAACGACACAACGAAATCCGTAGTCGTAGAGGGCATAGACGGCAGCCTCGCGCGAGGAGCCGCCGCCGAAATTTCGACCCGCGAGCAGAATTTTTGCGTTTTTCCAGCCGGGCTGGTTAAGCGGAAAGTCTTTCTCATTTCCGTCGCTGTCGAAACGTAGGTCCTGAAATAGAACCGTGCCCAGTCCTTTCGATCGTGGCCATTTGAGATAGCGCGCCGGCAGGATCTGATCAGTATTGAGGTTTGGCAACGGCAGAGGGCAGGCCTTGGCGTTAAGCCGGACAAATTTCTCCATGCGCCGGCTCCTATACTTTCCGTCTCGCGAGCAACGGACGGACATCCGCGAGATGTCCGCTGACGGCAGCAGCAGCGACCATTGCGGGCGACATCAAGTGTGTACGCGCGCCGGGACCTTGTCGGCCCCGGAAATTGCGATTGGTCGTCGATGCACACCTCTCGCCGGGCGGCACGATGTCTCCGTTGATGCCTACGCACATTGAACAACCGGAATCTGCCCATTCCAGTCCGGCCTCGCGGAAAATGCGATCAAGGCCTTCTCCTTCTGCCTGTTGTTTCACGCTGGAGGAGCCCGGCGATACAAGGCCCGGCACCTTGCTTACGCGACCTGCCAGAACTGCGGCCGCGGCGCGCAAGTCCTCAATGCGTGAATTGGTGCAAGAGCCGATGAAGACCCGGTCAATCGAAATTTCAGTCAGCTTCTTGCCTGGTGCGATCGCCATATAGTCCAGCGCGTCGCGCAGGTATTTGGCGCGCACCGGGTCAACTTCGCGCGCCGGGTCAGGGACGCGGGCGTCGATCGGCAACGCGTCATCAGGTGTCGTGCCCCAGGTCACGATGGGGGCAATGGCGTTGCCATCGAGCTTCACCTCGCGGTCGAAGTCGGCATCCGGGTCGGAAACCAGTGCCGACCAGGCCTCGACGGCACGATCGAAGGCGTCGCCGTTGGGTACATATGGGCGACCCTTGAGATAGGCGAACGTTGTTGCATCCGGCGCGACCATCCCGCATCGACCGCCGGCTTCGATCGACATATTGCAGAGTGTCATGCGTCCTTCCATGGACAGGGCACGAATGGCACTCCCGCCAAACTCGATCGCGTGGCCTTGTGCTCCATCGGCGCCGACATGGGCGATGATTGCGAGAGCGATGTCCTTTGCGCCGACCCCGGTTGTGGCGGCGCCGTCGACCGTGATGCGCATGCGCCTCGGTTTTCTTTGCCAAAGAGTTTGCGTCATCAGTACGTGCGCGACCTCGGACGCCCCGATTCCGAAGGCGTACGCGCCGAAAGCGCCGTGAGTTGATGTATGGCTGTCGCCACAGACAATAAGCAGTCCGGGTAAGGTCAAGCCTTGCTCAGGACCGACAACGTGCACAATGCCTTGGCGCGGGTCACGCAAGCTGAAAAGTGTTATGCGGTTTTCAGAGGAATTTGCCTCGAGATTGCGTACCATCGCCGCGATCTCGGGATTGGCAATGGCCTGGCCACGGCCGCGCGTCGGCACATAGTGGTCGGCAACCCCGAATGTCAGTCCCGGCTCGGCGACACTGCGCCCGCGCTCCTTCATCTGGCTGAAAGCATGGAACGAACCTTCATGCACATAATGCCGATCGACCCAGAGCAATGAGCCTCCGTCGTCGCGACGCACAATCTCGTGCGCGGACCACAACTTGTCGATAAGGGTCAGGGGCTCACTCATTTGGGGTCGTCATTAACGGTTGCGGCCTTGTCGAGGGTTCGCAATATTGTAGACCCAAGTTCGGGGACCTTGAATAACCAGACCATACCAATGGGCCCCGCCCAGCAATTGTGAACCAGAAGGGAGTGATCATGCCGAACCAAGGGAAACTAAGCCGCCGTCAGTTCCTTGCCACGACGGCGTTTGGAGCCGCGGTTACGGCCACCGGCAGCATTTCGATGCCTTCCGTTCTGCGTGCGCAAGGCGCGTCGGTCAAGCTTGGCGTTCTGCATCCGGTCACGGGCGCGCTCTCCTATTCAGGTCAGCAAGGTCGCCTCGGTGCCATCTTGGCCATTGAGGAGATCAACGCAGCCGGCGGCGTGAAGGGTCTAGGCAAGATTGACGCAATCCTCGGCGACGCCCAGTCGACGCCGGATGGTGGCGTCGCGGAAGTCGAGAAGATGAATTCCGCGAACGTCTGCTGCATTGTCGGCGGATACGCCAGCAACATTTGTCTGGCGACGACGCAAGCGGCGGCGCGCTACGAGCTTCCTTATGTCGTCGATGTCGGTGTCGCCGATGGAATTGTCACTCGCGGCCTCAAGAATACTTTCAGGTTCGGCCCTGGCTTCGGTGTCATTTCAAAAACCGCGCTGGCCAACCTCGCCGCCATCAACGAGCAGGCCGGCAAGCCGGCCAAGACAGTGATGATCGTGCACGAGGATTCTCTGTTTGGGTCTGGCCTGGCGAAGTTGCTGAACGCGCAGCTCCCGCAGCAGGGCTTTGAGATCCTTGAGACGATTCCCCATCCCACGCCGACTCGTGATTTCAACAACGTTGTTCTCAAGATCAAGGCGCAGAACCCCGATCTGGTAATTCCCGCAAACTACTATAACGAATACGTTCTGCTTGCCCGCACGATGCAGCAGCAGCAGGTCAAGCCCAAGGGCATCTATTCGGTGCTCGGTGGAGCGGCATCCTCATATAAGTTCGTGAAGGAATTCCCGGATGCGGCAAGATACATCATGGACTGCAATCACTGGTTCGATCCGCGCAGCGAGAAAGCGCTTGCGCTGAAGAAGAAAGTCGAGAGCAAGGACCAGTTCTACACTTACGAAGTCTACATGAATTACAGTTGCGTCTACCTCATCGCGGACGCCCTCGAGCGTGCAGCGTCGGCCGACCGGGCCAAAGTTACGGACGCACTGGCGAGCTCAACATTCGCGGGCCATGTCATGCCTTACGGACCGACAAAGTTCGTCAATGGCCAAAACGAGGGCGCTGCGCCGGTCAATACGCAGGTGCTCGATAACGACATCAAGGTGATTCTGCCTGCCACCTTCGCCAATGCGAAGGCGGTGTTTCCGCGACCGGCGTAAGTGTCATAGAGTTGCGGGTGGGGTTCCTGAAACTCCACCCGTTCCCGTGACCTTTAGAGCATCGCGTCAGTGCTGTCGCCCGTCATCCTTATCCCCGCGATTCTCAACGGCCTGTTGATCGGCGCAATCTATGCACTGGTTGCGCTTGGATTGACGCTGATCTACGGCGTGCTTCACATCATTAATTTCGCGCACGGCGCATTGCTAAGCGCAGCCATGTTCGCCGCTTTCTTTGCCTTTCGCCTTTTGGGCCTTGATCCTTATGTTGCAGTCTTCTTGCTCGCGCCGGCATTTTTCGCGCTGGGCTATGTCTTGCAACGTTTCCTCATCGGTCCCGCTTCGCATGGCGACGACCGCAACATGTTGCTGGTTACCCTTGGGGTCGCCATCGTTATCGAGAACGCGCTTCTTTACGCATTTCGCGCCGATACACGCACGATCGATGTTCCTTATGCATTTCAGACGATTGATTTGGGATTCACGTTCCTGGCAGTAGCGCGCGTTGTCGGTTTTGTTGCGGTATTTGCCGTGGCACTCGTACTCTGGGTGATAATGACATTCACCGACACCGGTCGCGCAATTCGCGCCGTTGCCAGGGAGAAACTCGGTGCTCAGCTCGTCGGCATTGACGTCGCCCATATCTACGCAGTGACCTTTGGCCTTGGCACCGCGTGCGTTGCGATCGCCGCCTGCCTGTTGATCCCCACCTATTACGTTAATCCCAGAGTAGGTGATGCCTTCGTTCTCGTTGCCTTTACGATCGTCGTACTCGGGGGCATGGGCTCAGTGCCGGGCGCGCTTGTGGGAGCGCTGCTGATCGGTGTCGCCGAAAGTCTGTCCGGGCTCTTTCTCGGAGAGTCGCTCGGTCAGATCGGCATTTTTCTCATTTTTATTATCGTGCTCCTGGTGCGGCCAAGTGGATTGTTCGGGGCGCGCGCATGAGGGCTTTTCTTCCGATCGCCGCAGTATTCGTTGTCCTGGCGGCGGTGCCGCTGGTTGTGCACTCCAATGTCACGCTGAATTTTCTCGTCGTGGCGCTCATGATCGCGCTGGCCGGGCAGGGCTGGAATATTCTTGGCGGTTACGGCGGGCAATATTCGTTCGGTCATGCAGCCTTCTTCGGGACTGGCGCCTATGTCACCGCAATCCTGCAGATGCGATATGGGATCAACGCATGGTTTGGCTTTGCGATGGGCATTGCGGCCGGCGCTGCACTGGGCGGAGTCCTTGGCGCTCTCGTTTTCCGCTCCGGCCTGCGCGGTTCTTACTTCGCGCTGGTGACCCTCGCGTTTGCCGAAGTGCTGCGCATTATCGCGAGCGTCGCCCCGATCACCGGAGCCGGTGTCGGGACATTGATCAAACTCGATTTGGGGATTTGGACGCTGCAATTTCAAAGCCGTGCGGCGTTCTACTGGATCATTCTCGTGCTGGTTGGCATATCGCTCGTGATCGCCCGACTCATCGAGCGCTCTCGCTTTGGCGTCTGGCTGATTGCCGTGCGAGAGAACGAAGATGCGGCAAAAGCGTTGGGCGTCGATGCAAGTACCGTGAAAACTGCCGCAATGGTCATCTCGGCCGCCATTACCGCCGCCGCTGGATGCTTCTACGCGCAATATTTTCTCTTCGTCGATTCCGGGATTGCCTACGGCACTTGGATCTCTGTCGAAGCGCTATTGACGCCAATCATTGGCGGTGTTGGCACAGTATTCGGCCCGTTGCTTGGCGCTCTCGTGGTCAAGACTCTGAGTGAGGGCGCAAAGCTCTTGGCGGGCGATGCTCCCGGTCTCGATCTTATTATTTATGGCGCAGTGCTCGTGCTGGTTATTTGGATCATGCCACGCGGGCTAATCGGCGGGCTCATGCATGTGCGAAAGCTTGTGGCACGGCGTGGGACGACGGCAGTTGCCGCCGGGGAGGTGCGTCATGGCTGAGCCGTTGCTCGCCGTAGACGGCGTTACCTGCAGGTTCGGCGGGTTGCTGGCGGTGAATTCCGCCTCGCTCACGGCGCAGGCAGGACAAATCACCGCGCTAATCGGCCCCAATGGCGCGGGGAAGACCACGCTTTTTTCGATCATCTCCGGCTTTGTCAGGGCCAACCAGGGCTCCGTTCATTTTGCCGGCCGGAACGTTACCGGCGAGCCGCCGCACCGCCTCGCGCGACGGGGAATAGCCAGGACATTCCAGATCGTTCAACCGTTTGTCGGTCTGTCGGTCCGCGAGAACATTCTGGTCGGCGCGCATCTCCATCATCGCAAACGCGATGCGGCGCTCGCTGCTGCTGATCAGATCGGCCGCGACGTGGGGCTTGGCGAGATGCTCGACCGGCCGGCCGATGCTTTGACCGTCGCCGGGCGCAAGCGGCTCGAACTTGCGCGTGCGCTTGCTACCGAACCCAAGATTCTCCTGCTGGATGAGGTGCTGGCGGGGCTCAATCCATCTGAGATCAGGGACATCGTGCCTGTCATCCGCGATTTTTGCCATCGTGGCATCACCATCCTGATGATCGAACACGTCATGCAGGCAGTGATGAGTCTCGCCGAACACGTGTTTGTGCTGGCCGAAGGCCGCATCATCGCCGAAGGCACGCCGGCAAAAATTGTCGCGGATCCTCTCGTCGTTGAGGCCTACCTCGGCCGAGGTGCGGCAGCAAAGCTGGGAGCGCAGCATGGACGCTGATCCGCTGCTCGCCGTCGGCGACCTGCATGCAGGGTACGGAGAAACCGAGGTCCTGCACGGCGTCGACCTTATGGTCAGTGCGGGTGAGATCGTTGCGGTGCTGGGGTCAAATGGCGTCGGCAAATCGACGCTCAATCGCACGATCTCCGGTGTGCTGCGCGCGACCAAAGGCTCCATTCAGTTCGCAGGGCATGCAATCGAGCGGGAAAAGCCGGCGGGAATCGTTTCGCGCGGACTTATTCACGTACCTGAAGGGCGCTGCGTTTTTCCCAACCTGAGCGTAAGAGACAACCTCGAATTGGGAGGATATCGACGAGCGCGCAATCGCCGGCACCAGAATCAGGGAGAAGGTCTTCGGTATTTTTCCGCGTCTTGCCGAGCGGCAGTCGCAACGCGCCGGCAGTCTTTCGGGCGGCGAGCAGCAAATGCTGGCAATCGGTAGAGGCCTGATGGCCGAACCCATTTTGCTGATCCTGGACGAGCCTTCACTCGGTCTTTCGCCGCTTCTGGTCGAAGAGCTCTTTGCCTTGATCCGGCGCATCAATGAACAGGGCATCGCTCTCCTTCTGGTCGAACAGAATGTCGTGCAGAGCCTTGAAGTGGCCCATCGGGCCTATATCCTTGAAAACGGCAGTGTGGTGCTGAATGGAGCATCCGATCAACTGCGCAACGATCCTAATCTCAAGCGCGCCTATCTCGGACTATGACCATGGTTGATGCAGAAACTCTCCGGACACGGCTGACGCGCAAACCCATCGTTGTCGCACCGGGAGTCTACGACGCACTCACCGCGCATCTTGCTGAGCGTGCCGGATTTTCGACCCTCTATGTCTCCGGAGCGGCCATTGCGTATACCCGGCTTGGTCGCCCCGATATCGGTCTCGTGGCGATGAGCGAAGTGGCCGACACTATTTCCATGATCAGCGATCGTGTTCGTGCCGACCTTGTCGTTGACGCCGACACTGGATACGGCAACGCGCTTAACGTCGGACGGACCATCCGCCTGTTCGAACGCGCCGGGGCAAGGGCGATTCAGCTCGAGGATCAGGCATTTCCCAAGCGTTGTGGCCATCTCGACGACAAATCACTCATCCCGCCCGAAGAAATGGTCGGAAAAATCAAAGCCGCTCTCGATGCAAGGCGTTCGCGCGAAACATTGGTGATTGCCCGAACGGATGCGGTGGCGGTCGAAGGCTTCGATCGCGCTGTTGCGCGCGCCGTCAGCTACCGCGACGCAGGCGCAGACATATTGTTCATCGAAGCACCGAAGACGCGGGCGGAACTGCAACGCATTCCACCCGCGGTCGGCAATGTACCGCTGATGGCGAATATGGTGGAGGGGGGAAAACGCCTCCGCTCAATGCTGCGGAGCTGGAGGCAATCGGCTTTTCGCTGGTGATTTTTCCTGGTGCAATCGTGCGCGTACTGGCGCGCGCCGCGGACGAATTTTATGCCACGCTCGCTGCCAAAGGCACGTCTGAATCCTTCCAGGACCGTATGTACGATTTCACGGCGCTCAACGATGTCATCGGAACGCCGGAAATGATCGCGCTTGGCAAGCAATACGAAGCGAATACAAAGAAGGGCCACAACAAGTGAAGTTCGTGGTGCTTGTCTTTTCTTTGCCGCCATTGCCGTTCTTTCGTTGTCGATGCATGCGCTCCGTGCGGAAGATTATCCCGCACGGCCGATCAAATTGGTGGTCGGGGCGCCAGCGGGCGGCACCACAGACACAATCGCGCGCTTCATTGCGGAACCGATGGCAGCCTCGCTGAAACAACCGGTCCTGGTCGAGAACAGGCCCGGAGCGGGTGGCAACCTGGCCGCCGCCGCGGTGGCGAAGTCACCGCCTGACGGATATACGCTGCTGGTCAGCTTCAGTAGCCACACCATCAACGCGACGCTCTATCCGACATTGCCTTACGATCCTGTTGCCGACTTCACACCGATCACGATGGTGGCAAGGGTTCCGAGTCTTCTGGTCGGCCGCGCCAATTTGCCAGCAACAGACCTCCAGGCGTTGATCGAACTGGCGAAAGCAAAGCCGCATACGCTGACCATCGGAATCGGCGGAATCGGTTCGTCTCTGCATTTGGCTGGCGAGAAATTCAAGCTGATGACCGGGGTCGATCTTCTCAATGTGCCATACAAGGGAACGGCGCCTGCGTTGAGTGACCTGCTGGGCGGTCAGATTGATCTTATGTTCATCAGTCTGGTTACGGGAGCCGAGCAGGTACGCGCAGGCAAGCTGCGCGCCTATGGCGTGACGAGCGTGCAGAGGCAGTCATCCTTTCCGGAGGTGCCCACGATCGGGGAAGTCGTCGCCGGATTTGAATCCAGCGCCTGGTTCGGCGTTTTCGGGCCGGCCAATCTCCCTGGTGCCGTCACTGAGAGACTGAATTCGGTCATTGTTGCTGCGCTCGCTGAACCGAAACTGCGAGAACAGCTGAAAAACGAAGGTGCCACCGCCGTCGGCAACAGCGCGAAGGAATTCGCGACTTTTGTTCGCGAGGACATCGAACGCTGGGCGCCACTTGTCAGGTCATCCGGCGCGACGCCGAACTAGTCAGGAATTCAGCATGAACAAGGTTTTCGACACCGTCATCAAGAATGCCCGCGTCGTTCGCCCGAACAAGACGTCGGTCGACTGTCTCGATATTGCGATCAAGGATGGAAAGATTGCTCGACTCGCGCCGGAAATTCAGGCCGAGCAGGCCAAGGACGTTTTTGACGCCAAAAACCGTCTCGCGTTTCCAGGGTGCGTCGATGCGCACATGCATATCGGCATCTATGCGCCGCTCGCCCAGGACGCGCTTTCCGAGAGCAAGGCCGCGGCAATGGGAGGTGTCACCTCCAGCCTGAACTACCTACGCACCGGTCACTACTACCTTAATCGAGGTGGCCCCTATCGCGAGTTCATGCCGGAGGTCTTCAGGCAGTCGGAGGGACGGTTCTGGGTTGACTACGGCTTCCACATTGCGCCGATCGAATCCGCGCATATCGACGAGATGGAATCACTCATCACCGAGCATGGTGTGACATCCTTCAAGATCTTCATGTTCTACGGAGGATATGGACTGCACGGGCGGTCGTCGCAGCAGAATGATTTTTTGATGATCGGCCCTGACGAGCGCTACGACATCGCTCATTTTGAATTCATCATGCGCTCCGCCCAGCGCCTGATGGATAAGTTTCCCGATCAGGCCGCCCACATCAGTGTGAGTTTGCATTGCGAACTGGCGGAGATTCTCACCGCCTATACCAAAATCGTGGAACGTGAAGGCAAACTGACTGGCCTACACGCTTACAGCGCGGCACGTCCTCCGCATTCCGAGGGTCTCGCCATCTGGATTGCTTCCTATCTGGCAAACGAAACGAATTGCCTGAACATCAATCTGTTGCACCTGAGCTCGCGTAAAGCCGTGGATGCCGCGTGGACAATGCAAAAAGTATTTCCGCACATTGCATTCCGCCGCGAGGTCACGGTCGGTCACCTTCTATTGGATACGGATTGCGAATGTGCGGTCCATGCCAAGGTCAATCCACCGATCCGTCCGCGCGAGGATGTCGAGGCCCTGTGGCAGGCTGTGCTCGATCGTAAGATCGACTGGATCGTCAGCGATCATGCGTGCTGCTCGGCCGAGCAGAAGTGGTCGAAAGACGACCCAACCAATATCTGGTTGGCGAAATCGGGGTTCGGCGGCACCGAATATCTGCTGTCAGGCGTCTTGAGCGAGGGCAGTAAGCGAGGAATGTCATACAATCATATGGCTGAACTTCTGAGCTGGAAGCCCGCACAGCGTTTCGGGTTGCCGAGCAAAGGCGATATCGCACCGGGCTATGACGCTGATATCGCAATCGTCGATCCGCACGAAAGCTTCGTGGTGCGCGCGAGCGAATCCGAATCCGTGCAAGGCTATTCGCCGTTCGAAGGCGTCGAACTCACCGGGCGGGTGAAAAGTACTTTTCTGCGCGGCGCTCTCGTCTACGACAATGGAAATGTCGTCGGGCCCGCCCGCGGCAAGTATTTGCGACGATAGAGGCCGGCTGCGGTCCATCAACCGAGAATGTTCGGCAGCCAGGTTGCGATCGCGGGAAACGAAATGATGATCAGCAAAAGCAAAAGGCTCATTGCGATATAGGGTATGACCGCCCGAAAAATATGGGCCATCGTCACCTCTGGCGGAGCCACTCCCTTCATTGTCATCAGCAGAAGGCCGTGCGGGGGAAGAAGCAGCCCGAGCTGCATGCAGATCAGATAAAGCACCCCGAACCAGATCAGATCGATTTCGAGCCGCTGTACGATCGGCATGAATACGGGAAGGGTGATCAGCATCATGCTGACCTGATCGACGAAAATTCCAAGAAAAATCAGGAGCAACATCATCCCGGTCAGGACGGCTAATTTCGACAATCCCTGTCCGAGAATGGCGGAAACGATGCCTTGCGTTGCCCCCGAGAAACTCAGGATTTGCGAAAACGTGATTGCGCCCAGGATAATGAAGAGAATCATGCCTGAGATTGCGACTGTGCCACGCAAGGCCCGCATGAGATTTTCGAAATTCAGTACGCGATAGACGGCCGCGAGCGCCATTGTTGCGAGTGCACCCAACGCGGCTGATTCCGTCGGCGTGGCAATCCCGGCCGACATTGCGCCAATGACGACGACAAAGATCGAAGCGAGCGGCAAAACGTAAAGAAGAAGCAACTCGTAACGGTCCCAACCCGATTTGCTTTCGATTGGTGTTTCCGGGGCGAGATCGGGTCGCGTCTTAACGCGAACGATGATGTAAGCGACAAAAGCGGCGCTCAACATCAGACCGGGTACGACGCCACCGATCAGCAGTTTGGAGATCGAAATTCCGGAAAGACTGCCCAGCAGCACCGTGAGGGCTGACGGCGGAATGAGCATATCGACCGCGCCGATCGCCATGATCGGGCCGGTTGCCAGTACTGGGTTGTATCCGCGCGACAGCATCACCGGCAGCATCAACGAACCCAGCATTGCGGTCGTCGCAATCGTCGATCCCGAGATGGCGGAGAAAATCGTTCCCGCAACGACGGCGACCACGGCGAGTCGACCCGGAACCTGGCGGATCAAACGTTCGACGCCATCGATGACCTTCAGTGCAAGCCCGGTATGAAAAAGGACCTCGCCCATCAGGATAAAAAGCGGAATGGGGGTCAGCGAAAAATTGAGTGCGGCTGAGACGCTGTTGCGCGCGACCTGATGAAGACCGGCATCGCCGCCGAGAAACAGGAAAGCCCCGATGAGGTTGATCGCAATGAACGATATCGCGACCGGCATGCCGGCGAACAGAAGAACAGTCGAACCTCCCAAAAGGAGCAGCGAGGCCATCTGCCAGGTCATGATCACGTCGCGTCTCCCGTGACGCCAAGCATTCAGGCTGCCGAAACGGCGTCGTCGCGCAAGCCGACATCGGCCACGGATAGTCGGTACATGCGAAAAATGAATTCGATCGCAAGCAGGGCAAATCCGACGGGCAGGGGCGCAAGCGTCCACCATTCCGGCGTGATGAGAAGTCTTGATGTTGACGGACCCGGCCAGGTAGCTGGCCTTCGTGATGAGATAGCCATACCAGACGAAATAGAGACAGCAGAATAGCCCGACAATGTCTCCAACCCATTCCAGTATCCACGCGATCCGAACGGGGAGGGCACGGAGGATGATATCGACACGAATGTGCTGACCCTGACGCAGCAGCCAAGGTGCGACCAATAGTGTCATCAGGTAGAGAATGTCCTCGGAGAGCTCATTGCTCACCGGGATGCCGCCTCCACCAATGTTGCGCGATACGACATCCGCGCCGATCATCACGGTCATGAGAAGCAGCAGGAGACACGCCGCAAAAACAAGCGCGTCCAGCAAGCGCCCATACCGTTCGGACAGTCGCGCCATGCCGAAGTCACCCAAGTGAGCAACGATTACTTCTTCGAGAAGAATTCCCTGAGCTTAGGGCCGTGCTCGGGGCTCTGCTTGATGATGCCCTCCCAGCCAGCCTGATAGGCTTTCGTCCGATAGGTTTCGGCTGTCGCACCTTCAAACTTGATGGTCTGGATACCGGCCTCAGCCTGTCGTTTCGTGTCTTTTCCGTTTTCGGCAGCAAATTCGCTCACCGCTTCTGCTTCGCCGCGCTCTGCCGCCTTGCTCAGCACCGCCCTTTGCGCATCGGTCAGCTTGTCCCATGTCGTCTTGTTGACGAGGACCGAAACCTCGGCGGTGTAGAACCCGGGATCGACGCGGTATTTTGTCTTCTCATGCCAGCCGAGGTCAAAAATCCCGGTAATGGGCCATCCGTATCCGTCGACGACACCGCGTTCGAGCGATGTATAGACTTCGCCGGGCGGAGTTTGCACGACCGTAGCGCCGAGGGCCTGAAAGAAGTCGCGATACACCGGCGTGATACGAATTTTCAAACCCGTCAGGTCAGGTCCCGTTATGGGCTTGTTCAAGTAGAGATGAAACGGATTGTTGTCGACCAGACGCGCAAGGAAAATGGCGTTCATTTTCTCAGCGTAGAGCTTGGCCATGTAGTCGTAGCCGCCATTCTTGCGAAGCTCGGACATCGGACGCTCGGTGAGCTTCCATGCGTCGGATTCCGGCATGACATTGGTCGTGAACGCACCCGTCGTATTTGCGATGTCGACGACGCCAGTCTTGAGTGCGTTGCCGACCTCGAAAGGTGGCATCGCCTTCGGCCCGCCGATGTAGTTGATCTGAATTATCCCCTTGCCGTCCGCGTTGACGCGCTCGATGAACGTTTCGAAACCGCGCGAATAGGTAGTTTTTTCAGCAAATGCTGTGACGGCGCGAAGGGTAACTTCCTGCGCGTTTGCCGACGAACAGACGAAAATTGCCGCAGCCACACCGAGCGCAAACTTTTCGCGCATTTCTATTCCTCCCCTCGCCGAGTTCGAGCGCTCGGTCGTTTGTCATGTATTTCCTATATTGTTATGAGTAGGTTAGAGAGTCAAACAAAGGCCGTTGGTGTGTTTTGAGTAACGATTCCACTGTCGCAGAAGTCCTGGCAAAGGATCTTGCAGCGCTCGGCGCGCGCCGCTGCTTCGGATTGCTCGGCACCGCCAATTTCAAGATCTCGCACGGACTGGTTCAGGCGGGCGTTGAACTCATTTCGGCGCGTCATGAAGGCAACGCCGCGAGCATGGGCGACGCCTATGCCAAGGCGACCGGAGAGTTGACGCTTGTGAGCGTGCATTCCGGACCCGGACTTACCAACGCAATCACCGGAATTGCCGAGGCTGCAAAAAGTCGCACGCCGCTGCTGGTGCTGGCGGGGGACGTTCCGACGGGAAACGTCAAATCGAATTTCTATTTCGATCAGGCCGAACTTGTACGGTCAGTCGGCGCAGTTTCAGAACGAACTTACACTCCACAATCCGCACGAAGCGACTTGCTGCGCGCCGTGACGCGGGCCATGCGGGATCGTCAAACCGTTGTGCTCAGCCTGCCGCTCGACGTGCAGGACGCAAAGATGAATGGCTCGAACGCACCCCTCGAATTGACACCGATGCCGGGGCGCCTGCAGCCGGACCAGAAAGACGTGCGTCGCCTCGCGGAGGCCATATCACGGGCAAAGCGTCCGCTTATCCTGGCTGGGCGCGGCGCCGTATTGTCCGACGCCGAAGAGAGTTCTGATCGCTCTGGCGGATCATCTGGCTGCGTTGTTGGCGACGTCGATCTGTGGCCACGGCCTTTTCGCGGACAATCCATGGTCCGTTGGCATCAGCGGTGGCTTTTCCTCGCCTGTCGCAGACGAACTGATTTCCGAGAGCGATTTTATCCTCGGATTTGGGGTGAGCCTTACCCAATGGACCACAAAGAAGGGCAAGCTGATTGCGCGGGGAGCAACGGTCGCGCAGATCGACATTGAAGCGCCAAAGCTCGGTTACCAGATGCCGGTGCAGTTTGCCTTGCTGGGGGACGCAAAGGCGACGGCCGAGGCCTTGCTGGCCGAGCTCAAACAGAATGGCGCGGCTCAGTCAGGTCGCCGCAATGATCGCACGCGTGAGCGCATTCTGTCGGGCGACAACCATCACAGTCCTTATCCCGATGAGTCGAGCGCGCAGTACATCGATCCGCGGACGCTGAGCAAGGCGCTGGACGACATCTTGCCCAAGGATCGCGTGGTCGCTTCCAACTCCGGGCATTTCTGCGGTTGGGTTCCGCGCTATCTGCGCGTCCCTAATGCAAAAGCGTCGTGCCTCAGTCATTCATTCCAGTCGGTGGGACTCGGACTTGCGTCCGCCATTGGTTTGGCTGTCGCAAATCCTGGCAAGCTGGCAGTGCTCGGCGCCGGCGATGGCGGGTTCATGATGTCCATTGCCGATCTTGAAACGGCAATTCGTCTCCGCCTCCGAATGTGCATCCTTATCTATAATGACAGTTCGTACGCCGCCGAAGTGCACTTCTTTCGTCGGCAGGGCTATTCGATCGATATCGTTCAGTTTCCGGAAACAGATTTCGCGGCGATCGCCCGCGGCTACGGCGCAAGAGCCGCGACTGTAAGGACTCTTGCTGACCTCGATGCAGTGCGGACCTGGGTTGGGGAAGGGGCGCCCGGCGTTTTTCTGATCGATGGCAAGATCAATCCGAATCTCGAGGCGGATTGGCACGCCGAACATTTCCCCAGTCACGCCGCTCACACCTGAAGATAGCGCTGGCGGACGCTCGGGTCGGCGGCAAGTGCCGCAGATGTACCGGTCCAGACCACGTGGCCTTTTTCGATTACGACATGACGGTTGGCGAAGCGCAGCAAGGCTTCGAGGTGCTTGTCGACAATCAAGATTGCCTGGCCTTCCTGTTTAAGTCGCGTGAGGCATTGCCAGATCTCCGTGCGGATTTTCGGGGCCAGACCTTCCGTCGCCTCGTCAAGGATTAGAAGTTTTGGATTGGTCATCAGTGCGCGCCCGATCGCCAGCATCTGCTGTTCGCCGCCGGATAATTCATTGCCCATATGGCTGCGCCGTTCGGCGAGGGCAGGGAAAAAGCTATAGACACGGTCCAGCGTCCACTGCTTCGCCCCGAAGCGCGTTGCTCCGGTGGCGATAAGGTTTTCCTCGACCGTCAGCGTCGGAAAAATCTGACGGCCTTCGGGCACAAGGCCCAACCCCGCCTGGGCTATACGATACGGCGGCAGACCGATGAGCGACAACCCGTCGAACGTAGCGGTGCCATTTTCGGGTGGCAGCAAGCCCATGAGCGCGAAAATAGTGGTTGTTTTGCCCATGCCGTTGCGGCCGATCAGCGTTACAACCTCGCCTTCGCCAACCGAAAAAGCTGATGTCGAACAGGACCTGTGCCGGTCCGTAAGATGCTGCAAGCCGCTCGACTGAGAGCATGGCTACTCCATCTCCTCGCCGAGATAGGCGGCGACCACCTTCGGATCCGCGCGCACGACGTCAGGCGCTCCGCTCGCGAGGATACGGCCATAGGTCAGAACGGAAATCCGGTCAGCCAGTGCAAAGACCGCGGTCATGTCGTGCTCGACCAGCAGCATCGAGAAGCGGCCTTTCAATCGCTTGAGGACATCAACCAGACGTGCACTTTCCTCGTGTCCGGTGCCGGCCATGGGTTCGTCGAGCAGCAACAGCTTCGGCTGCATGGCGATGGCAATTGCGAGTTCAAGCGCCCGTTTCTCGCCGTGTGAAAGGTGCGCCGCTAAGATCTGTCCGCGCTCGGCCAGTCCAACTTCCGCCAGGGCGGCGCTTGCCGCATCGTTGACCGTCTGTTCGCGATCCGCACGGCCGAAAAAACGGTAGCTCGTTTGACCGCGCGCTTGCACAGCCAGGGCCACGTTCTCCAATGCGGAAAATCGCGGAAGCACCGAGGTGATCTGGAAAGATCTGGCCAGCCCGAGCTGTGCCCGTTTGTCGACGGGCAGAGCGGTGACGTCAGTGCCGTCGAATCTGATGGTCCCAGCCGTAGGTGCGAGCAATCCGGAAATCTGGTTTATCAGCGTGGTCTTGCCGGCTCCGTTCGGCCCGATGACCGCGTGCAATTCACCTGCGCCGATATCGAGCGTCACGCCGTCGGTTACGACAAGACCGCCGAAGTTCTTATGCAAGTCGTTAAGCTGAAGGACCGGATCAGGCACGGCCAAGCCTTCCGCGAATTTTGTCGGCAAGTCCGAGCAGTCCGCCGCGCGCAAACAGGACAATGAGGACCAACAGCGGGCCGAATATCAGTTTCCATTGCTCGGTAATACCACCCAACGCTTCCTCGATCAGGAGATAGGCTGCGGCGCCGATGATGGCACCGTGCAGCGTGCCGAGCCCGCCGAGCAGGATCATGATGATCAGCTCACCGGACCGCTGCCACGACATATAGGCCGGGCTAACGAACTCAGTCGCATTGGCGAGCAGGAAGCCGGAAAGGCCACCGACTGCGCCGGCGATCACATACCCGACCCGCTGAAAGCGGAAAACGTCGAACCCAAGAGCAGCCATTCGTGTCGGGTTCTCACGTGCACCGCGAAACACGCGCCCGAAGCGCGAATAAACGATCGCGCGAAACAGCAAATAGGCAGCAAGCAGAGCGAGAAGGGTGAAATAGTAGAATGTGCGATCGTTCTGAAGGATCGGGAAACCAAAAAGCGTGCTGCGTAGTCGGACGGTGAGGCCGTCATCCCCGCCATACGGCGCAAGTGACCCAGCAATAAAGTATGCCATCTGGCCGAAGGCCAGCGTGATCATGATGAAATAGACGCTCTTGGTGCGCAGACACACGTTTCCTGTCAGGTAAGCGAAAATTGCACCGGCCAAAAGGGCGACGGGAAGAGACACAAGCATCTCCGTAATACCGTGTGCGCCCAAAATTCCGACCGCGTAAGCGCCAATTCCGACGAAGGCTGCATGTCCGAATGAGACCAGCCCGCCGTAGCCACAAATGAAATCGAGGGCGAGCGCGGCGGTTGCAAAGACCATCACGCGCGTAAAAAGGCCGAGCACGTAGCTTTCCGGACCAAATCCTGCAACGAATGGAACCAATGCAAGCAAAAGGAAAATGGTCGCGGGCAATGCGCCCACGCGATCGCTTTGCCGTGAGGACTGGGCACCGGAAGCGGCAAGCGCCTGATTCATCCGCGGCCTCGCGCCGGAAACAGGCCGGAGGGCCGAAAATAAAGGACCAGCGCCATCAACACGTAAATCAACATCGATGCGATGGCCGGACCGACCGTGCGGGCCGGTGAGGGCGGCATCACCAGCCGCAGGATATCGATCGCAAATGATCGCCCCAGCGTATCGACCAGACCTATCAGCAGCGCCGCCAGGAACGCGCCGCGCATCGAGCCGATGCCGCCGATAACGATGACGACGAAGGCAAGGATCAGGACCGTATCGCCCATCCCGGGCTCAACCGACAGAATCGGTGCGATCATCGCGCCCGCGAACGCTGCGAGCATTGTGCCGAAGCCGAACACGATCATGAAAAGCCGGTGAATATCGACGCCGAGGGCCGACACCATGCGGGCATTGGTGGCACCCGCGCGCACGAGCATGCCGACGCGGGTGTATCCCACCAAAATGTAAAGAAGCAGACCGACCGCCAATCCGGAACCGATAATCACGAGCCTCCACACAGGGTAGAGCAGACCCGGCATCAGCACGATCGATCCGGAAAAAATCTCGGGGATCGGCAGCGTCAGCGGTGCGGCCCCCCAAACGGTTTTCACCGCCTGATTAAGAAAAATGATGATGCCGAATGTCGCGATCACCTGCTCGAGGTGATCGCGGTCATAGAGGTGGCGGAAAATCAGGAATTCGAGCAGCAGTCCGAAAACGAGAGCTGCTGCCAGGGCCAGGACCAGGGCAACCAGGAAATTGCCGGTGAGCGTGTAGAAAGCGACAGCGAGATAGGCGCCCAGCATGTACTGGACGCCGTGCGCGAGGTTGATGAAGTCCATCACCCCGAACACCAGCGTCAGGCCGGCCGCGATCAGGAAGAGCAGGACGCCAAACTGGAGCCCGTTCAGAATCTGGACGACAACGAGCCCCGTGGACATTGCACCAGTCCGGCCCCTTTCCTTATTTCATCGGGCAATCTTTGGCGTAAGGATCGGAATATCCGGCAAACACCTTTTTATCGATCTGAGTTTCGAACTTGCCGTCCGCGCGTTGCGCCACCTTCACTTGGTAGAAATCCTGGATTGGATAGTGATTGGTGTTGAACTTGAAGGGACCGCGCAGCGACGTGAAGTTCGCCTTCATCAACGCCGCACGCAGCGCGTCCTTGTCCGAGACATTTCCTTTAGTCAGCTTCAGCGCACCGTCGATGAGTAGTGCTGCGTCGTAGGCCTGGAAGGCGTAGGTCGCCGGAACAGCGTTGTACTCCTTCTCGTAGTCGGCAACGAATTTCTTGTTCTGCGGGTTATCGAGATTGGGTGCCCAGTTGGCGCCGCCGAAGAATCCGACCGCCGCTTCCTTTTGTGCCGGCAGTGTCAACTCGTCGACCGTGAACGCGGAAAGGAACTTGACCTTGTCCGCCAGACCGGCCTGCCGGAATTGCTTCACGAAATTCACGCCCATGCCACCCGGCAGGAATACAAAGATCGCGTCAGGCGAGGCCGCGGCGATCTTCGTGAGCTCGGCCGAATAGTCGAGCTGGCCAAGCGGTACAAAGACTTCGTCGGCAATTTCACCCTTGAAGTAGCGCTTGAATCCGGCGATGGCATCTTTGCCCGCTTGGTAGTTTGGCGCCATCAGGAACACCTTTTTCATTCCGGCGTCCTGCGCATATTTTCCCATGACCTCGTGGTTCTGATCGTTCTGATACGAAGTGACGAAGAAATTCGGATTGCACTCCTTGCCGGCGAAATTGGAGGTGCCCGCATTCGGGCTGATCAGAATGACGCCGGCATCGGTCACCGGCTTCATAATTGCAATCAGCATGTTGGAGAAGATCGGACCGACGACGAAGTCCACTTTGCTCCGATCGACCAGGGCCTTCGCCTTGTTGACGGCGACATCGGGCTTAAGTTCGTCGTCTTCGACGACAACCTCCACGTCGCGGCCACCCAGCTTGCCGCCGAGATTTTTGACCGCCAGCTGAAATCCATTGCGCAACTGCTGACCGAGCACCGCGGGTGGTCCGGAAAGCGTCGCGATGAGTCCGACCTTAAGTTTCTCTTGTGCACCGGCGGCCGTAGCCGAAAGCCCCATTATTGCGCCGACCAGCGCGAGTTTTTTATACATGTCCCCCTCCTGCGGGTGATCGTTTGGCGCATATCGTACGCCTATCTTCACCTGCCAAGCGAGCGGAAGGCAACTGGCGATCTGCACGAAATTGCCGCTCGGTGCGGGCGAGTTCACATCGTTGGTATCCTCGGGTAAGGTTTCGCCGCGTTCTGTCGCGTGGTGCGAAAAGGGAGAGTTGCGTGAGTGATCAGGTCAAATTCGTCCTGGACGAAAAGGACATTCCGAAAACTTGGTACAACCTGACGGCCGATCTCCCCAAGCCATTGCCGCCGGTCCTGCACCCGGGAACCAAACAGCCAATCGGTCCAGCCGACCTCGAGCCACTATTTCCAATGGAGCTCATTCTCCAGGAAGTGACGGGCGAGCGCTATCTCGACATTCCGCAGCCTATCCGTGACGTCTACCGGATGTGGCGGCCGGCTCCGTTGATCCGCGCGCGGCGTCTCGAGCAGAAGCTCGGCACCCCGGCCAAGATCTATTTCAAATATGAGGGTGTCTCGCCTGCGGGTTCACACAAGCCGAACACCGCGGTGGCACAGGCTTGGTACAACAAACAGGC
>CAWHQL010000005.1:0-420384 GCA_963831515.1 uncultured Alphaproteobacteria bacterium
ACGGTCGAGTGGGGTTAGGTTTGCGTCGGAAGCCGGCTGGACGGTCTCCATGCAGCCAGACAAAAGAACGCCGAGTCCCAGCACCGCCAGAGCGACGCTTCCGATGTGTTTACGATGTCCCATGCCATTCATGCCTTGTACGAGCCACGATGTCTGCGGACCAATCGTCAAGGACAACGAGTACATCAGCTACTCCGACTTGTGGTGGTAAAGCGGGTTTTATCGGACCTGAAGGCTATGTCTGCTTCGACCCAAAGCGGACAAACCAGTCTTGCAGGTGCCTTTTTACCGGCTAGGCGATGAGCTTCAGCCCAAATTTGTGTCAGCTCAGGCGCTTACTTGAATAGTGAAGCGTGTGCCTTCTCGGCAACATTCTGCAGCGGCAACTGGGCGTAATGTAGCGGCAAATTACAAAGGGCACACCAATTCCAAAGTGAAAACATCGGAGAGTAGTAAATGTACTGCACGATTACGGTTGGACTGCTGCTGTCCAACGTAAGTGTAGCATCGCTACCCTGCAGCAGCTTCGACCAAATCGCTGTGGTCGAGGAACGCAATCAAATTGCTATTGTCGAGGAACGGAAAGTTCAACTCGCCAGTCTAGATCACAGCTACGTCCCACTGACGCCATCGCCGCCCAAAAAATCAGAAATCAAAATCGGGACTACAACTATAAATCTAGAGCAATCAAACATAAAGAATATGTCCCTCTTAGTAGTTCATACCCCCGATAACGTACTTAAAACTTCAGTCGCATCAGAACACGCCAGCAAGTTTGTCTGCCTAATAACGAAACTGGTGGCTTCAGGTTATCCAATAAAAGACATTGGGGGTTACAGTTATCGAAAGATTTTTTTCACAAATTATTTGAGCTTGCACGCACACGGAAAAGCCCTCGATGTAAACCAGGTGCGATACAATGAAGTTACTGTAAAACAGCCAAAACACACGATTGCGATGGCGCACGAATGTGGATTGGACTCTGGAGCAGAGTGGGGCACTCCAGATACCGGTCATTTTGAAGTACCGACCGAAGGTTATGGCACCCGTATTGCTCGAAGCGATGCCGCAGGTTCCGGAGGAATATTGTCGTATGCATCTAGCAAAATAACGGAATTCTGGAACTGGAGTGTTCACTGATTTATTAACCGATGTTGGCTCTCGCCGCAGCCATTCTCATGGCGCTGTTCTGCTGTCGCCGCTCGCCCGCGCCGATGAGGTGATCGAATAAACGGCTGCGCCGCCCTGCGGCTGAACCTCGGACGCATGAAAATGGCAACGCGAGAGGCCCGCTTAGCTGAATTCAGCCAAGGCACCCCGAAAGAAAATCGTCCGCTGCAAATTCTTTGCGAGGACAAAAGCGGTACTTACTTAATTCCATATCCCTGCCAGTGGTCAGACGGCGCGTGGCGAAAAGTTGGAAGCGCCAAAATCATTGAAGCAACTGTAATCGGTTGGCGTACCGCGCCGCGATCTTGGCGATAAGACGAGCACATGTCCGCTATTGGCACTTAGCGGACATTGTAGTGCGTCTCGCTGATGTCCGCTTTCGGGGGTAAAGCGGACATCGCGCGGCGTGTTCAAAGTTTCCGAATGAGCGATTACCTTGCGCATGCGCCGTTTTGGGGCGCGCCGTGCTCCTATCGGAGCGATGCAGGGAGGGCGCAATGAAGAAATGGCAATATTCGCTGGCGGCGGTCCTTTGGCTGAGCGTGGTATCTGCTCATGGCGAGAGCCCAACAAGCCGGTCACGTTGGTGGTTACGGCGGCATCGGGCGGCGTGACCGATATTCTTGCGAGGGCGCTTGGACAGCGACTGGGGCAAAAGCCCCAGCGCGGTCGTCGTCGAAAACAAGCCCGGCGCTTCCAATCAGATTGGCGCCGCGTTTGTGGCAAACTCGGCTCCAGACGGCTACACGATGCTGGTCACCGCCGAGGCGACGTTTGTCATCAACCCATGGCTCTACAGCAGGCTTCCGTACGATCCGGTGAAGGACTTCATGCCGATCACCGGCTAGTCAGCATCGTCAGGCGCTAATAACGACCCCTTCCTTGCCGGTGCAGAACATGAAGGAACTGATCGAGTTGGCGAGAGAAAAAACCCGGCGAGCTCAACTACGGAACCTTTGGCATTGGCTCGACCGGGCACCTGAACATGGAAATGTTGCAGATCGCGTCCGGAGTAAAGCTCGTCGCCGTTCATTACAAAGGAGCCACGCCCGCGCTTACCGATGTGATTGCCGGGAACATTCAGATGATGTTCATCAACACGAGCTCAGCAATTGGGCCCTGGGAAGCTGGAAATTGGATTACCCGTCGGCAGCAATAAGCAACTCGCGCGTTTTCCCGACATACCAACCGCCGCCGAAAGCGGCATGTCCGGGCTTCGAGGCCGTGTCCTGGTTTGGGCTGATTTGCGCCGCGCGGCACGCCGAGTGACATCGTCACCCAAGTCAATGCCGACGTGCGACGGGTGTTCGAGGGACGCGGAATTTCGAGAGAGTTTCCTCGCTCCCAACATGTTCGAGGCGATGACAGGCTCGCCCGACCAGTTTTTCCGCCTTCATCAAGTCGGACGCGCAGAAGTGGCGCAACGTCATAAACAACGCCAAGCTAAGGCTGGACTGAACAATTGGCGTCGGTCGGCACCAGAGAACACCATGCCTGGTCCTTGCGCATTGACCTAATTTCGTTCTGACCAAGAGAGACGATACCATGACGACATCGAGCAAAGACCTCCCTGAAGACCTCGCCCGCTTCCGTGACACTTACGTGGAGCTGTTTGGAAAGTTACCGCCGCTCCCCAGCGCGCGGTTCGAGTTTTCAAGCGAAATCAATCCGGAATTTCTCAGGTTATCCGAGCGACTGCGCGCGCACGCTTTCTATTCCAATGTGTTCGACATCAAGACAACGCATCTCATCCTATTTGGCATGCTTCTCGTCGAACATAATGCGGCGGCGCAGATGCACGCGCTAGCGGCCCGTCGCGCCGGAGCCACGTGGCAAGAGCTGCACAAAGTGGTCGAGCTCGCAGCGGCGACCAAGTCGCTTGGTCCAGCCAACCAGGGCGGCTCCATGCTTAAGTCGCTGCGCGACCAGGAACAGCAAAGTTAAAGCGCATTTCCCTAAGGACTGACCGATGTCCGCTTTTGGGGGTAAAGCGGACTTCGCGATTGCATTGCGAAATGTCCGCTAATGACCCAAAGCGGACATCCAGCAACCATTATTGAGGCCAAATTTACGCGTCGCCGACCTCAAAACTAGGTATGGCCTTCTTGAGTGCGATCCGGAGGCGCAATGAGACGGCGCGACTTCATGACGCTTCTCGGCGGCGCGGCGGCTACTTGGCCGGTTGCCGCATACGCTCAGCAAGCCGAACAGATGCGGCGGGTCGGCGTCCTCATGAACCGGTCGGAGAGTGATCCAGAAGGTCAGCCTCGCCTCGCGGCATTCATGCAGGCCCTCGAACAATTGGGCTGGAAGGAAGGCCGCAATATACGCATCGATATCCGCTGGGGCGAGGACAAGGTCGACCTCGAACGCAAATACGCGGCCGAACTAGTCGCGCTCGAGCCAGAGGTCATCCTTGCCAGCGGCACCATGAGCGTGAGCGCGTTGCAAGCTCTCAGCCGTACGTTACCGATTGTGTTCGCGGCAGTCGCCGATCCGGTCGGTGCCGGTTTCGTCGAGTCCATGGCGCGGCCGGGCGGCAACGCGACTGGCTTCATGATTTATGAATACAGTCTGGGCGCGAAGTTTCTTGAACTCCTTAGGGAGATTGCACCGAACGTGACACGAGTCGCTGTACTGCGCGATCCCACCAATCCGGCCTTGCTCGCTACGTTCGGTGCCGTGCGGGGCGCAGCGCAGTTGCTCGGTGTAGAGGTCAGCGCAGTCGATACACGCGATGCCAAAGAGATCGAGCGTGGGGTCGCGGCTTTCGCCCGCTCGGCGAACGGTGGCCTGATCGTCATGACCGGTGCAAGGGCATCGGTTCATGGTGATTTAATTATCTCCCTTGCGGCGCAGTACAAACTACCTGCCATCTACCCTTTCCGTTACCACGCGTCCCGCGGTGGCTTGATTTTCTACGGCTCTGATTATGTCGAGGCGTTCCGGCCCGCAGCCGGCTATGTCGACCGTATTCTCAAAGGCGAGAAGCCCGCCGACCTCCCGGTTCAGGCGCCGGCAAAATACGAACTGGTAATCAACCTCAAGACTGCCAAGGCACTCGGCCTCAACGTGCCAAATACACTAATCGGGCGCGCCGACGAGGTGATCGAATAAACCTAAGCGGCTTGTGCGCTGCACATGTCTGCTTTTGACCCAAAGCGGACATCCCAGAAAATTACTATTGAGGCCAGATGTTACGCGTCACCGGTCTCAATGTCTTATCTGGCGCGTTAGTGTCGCTCGTACTAGCTATTGCAGCACGGCGTGAGAAGATTTTTGGTTGTCAGTGTCGCGGACGGCCTTCATTGCTCGATTAAATTGGAGGGTGCGTGAAACAATCCTTTGGACTCGCCATCACATGCGCGGTGTTAATTCTTTGCGATGCGGCTTCAGCGACCGAGAAGCACAAAGGAGATCGCACGTACAAAGAGTGTAGAAAGCTCGCGATTGCAGAGGGCATTCCAATTCGAGATCCGAAGCACTATCGAGGCAATTACAAGGCACTCGAAGATGTAGAGCTGCAAACAAACCCTCGGGGTTTCATTGCTCGTTGTATGGCCGCCAAGTCTCATGGATAACTTGCTTCGGCGACGCATTTATGTCCGCTTTTGGCACTTAGCGGACATCGGCTAGTGCATTGCACATGTCCGCTGATGACCCAAAGCGGACATGCGACCGACAAAGCGCTAGCGGCCGAAGAAGCGGAATGGATACTGATGGAAGCGGGGCGGTTCGTTCGCGGATCCGTAGGCATCCAAACCCGACGATGAGTTAGTTGGCGCTTCTTCCCTTCGCTTGCGAGTTGCGTTCACCGTCTTGCGCTTCTGATTAGACTGCGCATCTTTTTGCGTGATTTCCTTGACCGGCTTTGCGACCCGCTCTTTATGCGGTGTGGTCGCAGTTACTGGTGCGGATGGTGTCGGTACAGTAGGCGACTGTAACGCCATCAGACCGGCGATGCCGAAGCTAACTACCGCCCCAAGTCCGAGCATATAAAAAATCAAGGCAGCTACGCCACGCATTACATCGCTCCACCGCCGATAATCGAAGCGGATTGTTGCAAGGCTACACCCACGCTATCCGCTACGGAAGGTAAGACATGAATTTACTCCGCTCGACCGCTTTGGCACAAAGCAGACATGGGCTAGTGCGCTGCACATGTCTGCTTTTGACCCAAAGCGGACACTGGCCTGTACGTCTTTCGACACTGGATTAGCTGCGTGGGAAGCACCACATAACAAGTATCACCGGCAGGGCTCAGCCAGGCGTCGGTGACTGAGAGCACTGGAAAGCTCCCGCCTGTCCTACAGGGGAGCAGCCATCGTGCCGGCATATCGCACCTATTTGATCGACAAAAACAACAGTATCTCGGCCCCACCGAAAACTGTCGAATGCGCTGGCGATTTCGATGCCATCGATAAAGCAAAGCAATTAGTGGGTGGCCATGACGTGGAGCTTTGGGAAGGTGATCGCCTTGTCATGAGACTGTTTCATGATCCACGAAAAAAGTGAGGAATTGTCGAATATGACACAGTCACAAAAGGAGCGCCTCAAGCGCCTGTTTCGGTGGAAACAGGACAGCGAGAAAGCCCGCTCCGACTACAGCACTAAGGAACAGGCGACTCGCCTACGCACGGCTAAGCTAGCCGAGCGGTTAGCGCGTGAAGCGCATTTTGTTGCAAAAACCAAGACGACTTCGCTTTAGGGAGAGTTGGCACAGGCGTCGGTGGCTAAGAGTTCGGTAAGCTCGTGCTAATGGCGAGACTACGGATCGTGTAATTCAACTAACGCCTAGCCCGCGCCAGTTGGCGGCTGCTTTTCATTGCAAAACAAAACCTGTGCAATGTCCGCTTCTGGCACTAACCGGACATTTTGAATGGGTCCGTCGATGTCCGCTTTCGGCGTAAAGCGGATATAAGGATTACACCGCGCAACGTCTGCTTGCGGCCCAGAGCTCGTTTAAACTGAGCGCGCGCACTGTTGTGGAGGTTATGATGAAAAATCGTAGAGAGGCAGTAACAGCAGTAGGACTTTTAGCTGCTGGAGGCTTTGCGTCACCCGTGTTTGCACAAAGTGGCTCGGCGACGTCGGCGTTGGCCGAGCGGTTCGCCGCAACGTTGAGCGCACACGACATTGATGGGTTCGCCGCGCTTTTCTCTGATAGCTACGTCAATCACCAAGCCAGTGCTGCTGCGCCACCGTCGCCTCCGAATGTGACTCCAAAGCAGGGGACTATCGCATTTTTCAAGGCAAGACTAACGGGACTACCGGATCTGAAGGTTACAATCGAAGCTATGGTAGTAGATAAGGACCATGTGGCGGCGAGCTTCATCTACACCGGCACACACAAAGGCACCTATTTTGGCATCGCGCCAACCGGGCGCTCGTTGCGCTTCACTTCTTGCGATATTTTTCGGGTGCAAAATGAACGGATCGTCGAGCACTGGGGCATGGGCGACATCGCAGGCGTCATGGCGCAACTTCGCGCGTGATATTTCGTTTGGGGAGATATCCGCTTCTGGCCCTTAGCGGACATGCCTTCTTGCACTGCATATGTCCGCTTTCGGAGGCTAAGTAGACATGTGTTTAGCGCAATCAGTCCGGCGCGAAGCCCTTGGCCTTCAGGACTGGCGCTGCGTCTGGTCCGGTAATGAACTTGATGAATGCTTTGGCGGCATCGGGTGCTTTGCTCGCCGTGGCGATACCTGCGGTAAACAGTGTCACGCTGCCGAGATTGCCCGGCAACGGTCCGAGTATCTCCGCACCCGCGACCGGAATGATTTCCGAACCTTGCGCCACGCCCAATTCGGCTTCGCCCTTGGCGACAAGCTCGGGAGCCTGGGCGCCGGGCACCAGAATCGTCTTCGCCTTGAGTTCATTGGTCAGGCCGAGCTGATCGACAACCTTGGCGAAGTAGACGCCGCTCGCGCCGCCTTTCGCCGGGTCGGCATATGATATCGATTTGGCCACGATCAGCGTATGTTTCAGTGCATCGACAGTGCTAATATCCGGCTTGGGAGCGCCTGATCGAATGGCGATTGCAATCGGCGTCCCGCCGACATTGGCAAGGCTACCGGCTGCCAATTTCCCCTGCTTGAGAAGATCTTCCATCATCGGCCGGATCAGGACGGCGACGTCGTCCGCTTCGCCGTCGGAGACGCGCTGCTTCAACTGCGCCGCAAGGCCATAAACCATCGTCACCTTGCCGCCACCGGTGCTTTCGAATTTTGCCGCAAGGTCGTCTAGTGTCGATTTCAGGGCGACTGACGCCATCACTTTGATCTCGTCGGCTCGAGCAGGTCCGCTGCTAGCCAAGAGCGATAGCGACAAAAGGGTCGCGGTTACGTAGGGCGTAGTGCGCCGCATTGTCGTACTAATCATGCCGTCCTCCCAGGTTTCGATGTTTAGAAAGCATAACAGCACGGTCCGTCCTCGCAATCGGTTTGGGTTTAGGCAGCGCGTCGGTGAAGGCGGCCAATTATCTCGCGCATCAGACACGAAATCGAATACGCACGCTTTCCTGCGGCGCACTTAGTCTGAATTTGGCCCTTAGCGGACATCGTTAGTTGCACCGCACACGTCTGCTTTTGACCCAAAGCGGACACGCGGATACGCCTCTTGTCCTGACGTAAAACCTGCGTAAATAAAAATGAGTACTGCCAATATGCGATGTGCGGCTGCACTCGATACAGCTTACAATTGAACTAAGGGCGACCCCTCGAGTAGGGGGCTAAAATGTTACGGGCAAGCATTACACCGTTCGGATTCGCGAACCCAAAAAGCTCGGCCAAAGATAATCCTGCGATCAGGGCACTTAGAGTTTGCGCGGTCGGGGCTGTTGCGGCCTGCATCGTGAGCGGTGCTTCGCAACCTGCGATGGCCCAGCCCGCTAGCGTGCAGGGCGCCGCGGACCTGCCGGCCTTTGCCCCCGGCATGATCAATCATATGCAGGCGATGCGCCGTTTCAAAGATCAAGACCACGGTGTCCAGCCAACCCCGAATGTCATTCCAAAATTTGAGATTGACGGAGATGCGAGCGGCGCAATCGCGACGTTCCAGCCAGCCGGCCAAACATTCACCGCAAACAACGCGTTCTTCCAAAATCTTGGAACCAATGGCAGGACCTGCTTCACCTGCCACCAACCAGCGAACGGCTGGACCGTCAGCGCGGCCAGTGTTGCTGACCGGTTTGCGGAGAGTGCTGGCGCAGATCCCATTTTCCGTGTGGTGGACGGCGCCACCTGTCCGACCGCCGATGTCTCAACCCCTTCGGCAAAGCGGCAAGCCTATAAGCTCCTTACCGACAGAGGCCTGATCCGGATCGGTCTGCCGATGCCGGACCCGACAATATTGCAGTTCGCTGTAACCGCGGTGAGCGATCCCTACCATTGCACAACCGACCCTGCGACCGGCCTGACAAGTGAGACGGCGGGTATCGTATCGATGTATCGACGACCGCTGCCAGCCACAAACCTTGGCTTCCTAAGCGCGATCATGTGGGATGGTCGAGAACCGACCCTCACAAGCCAAGCCATCGATGCCACGCTCGGTCATGCGCAGGCTAACGCTGCTCCAAACGCATTTCAGCAGTCTCAGATTGTCGCTTTCGAGACCGACATCTTCACCGCACAGGCAGTCGACAAAAAAGCGGGACGTTTGAATGACAGTAACGCGACCGGCGGTCCTATTGCTCTGTCACTGCAATTCGCATCGTTTTTTATCGGCGTGAATGATCCATTGGGAAATAATCCCAAGGGTCAGCCATTCAACCCAAATATCTTCGATCTGTATAAGCCTTGGCTGGGCCAACACGACGACTTGCGGCGTTCGATCGCACGCGGCGAGGGGGTATTCAACACGACGAACATCAACATCACCGGGGTCGCTGGCCTTAACGATGCGCTCAACATCGCGAGCATTCACGGATTTTGTGGCACATGTCACGATACGCCCAATGTAGGAAATCACTCGGTCAAGGCACCATTGAACATCGGCATCGCCGATGCGGGCGACAAAAGCCCGCCCGCGCTCGACATTTCCGGGCTACCCGTTTTCACCCTAACCTGCATGAAAGGACCGCTCGCGGGCCAGATTTTCACCGTGACCGACCCGGGCCGCGCACTGATTTCGGGACAGTGTGCGGACATCGGTAAAGTGAAAGGTCCAATTCTGCGGGGACTCGCGGCGAGGGCTCCATATTTCCACAACGGTTCTGCTGCCTCGTTGCTGGATGTTGTAAATTTTTACGACCAACGGTTCAGCATCGGGTTCACCGACCGGGAGAAGAACGATTTGGTAAATTTCTTGAGCGCGCTGTGAGAGCAAAACTTCCTGGGCGCAGATCGTGTTTGTCATCGTGGGTCGGAAAATCCATATGAGCCGTTCCCACGAAACGGTGTGGCGCTGACGGCTCGCGATGTCTGCTTCTGGCCCATACCAGACATCCCTAGTTGCGGCGCACATGTCCGCTTTCGGATGCAAGCAGACATCATGTCTTGCACTGCAAATGTCCGCTAATGACCCAAAGCGGACATGAGCTCGCAACTGCACGCAAACCGTGGCAAAACAATCACGGAACAAGTTCCGTTGCTGCGAATTTGTAGGAATTGCAAGGAGCGGTGCTATGCCCCAATTCAATTTATTCAAATCACCCGAACAGCCGGTTGGTAAAACGCCGGCGTGTCCCAACTGCGGCCGAGCAATGCGGCTGTACAACATTGCGCGAACTGGTACGCCGGGCTCCGAACGGCTCATATTCAGTTGCTCGGAGTGCGCGCAACAGCTTACTGCGCTTGTCGAATATGAAGAGGTCATAGCGAGCTGAACGGCGCCGAGATCGCGGCGACGTTCGCAGTTCGTCGACATCCTCCCGAGCGTGCCGATTATTTTGCCTTCGTCTTACGTCTTTTCCTTGCAGAACCTGGGGCAGCGGCTTTCTTGCCCTCTAAATTCGCCATCAGCTTGCTGGCAACGACGCCTGTAACAACAAGAGCGCTCAGAGCCGCGGCCAAATACTCTTCGCGTTTATAGTCGCTGGCCGCCTTGGCCGCCTGCCGCATGAATTTCCTGTAGCGCTTCGTGGCACTGGCAAGCATTTTGTTTGTTCGTTTGTGTAAGGCCCGTTCCGCAGTCTTCATCATTTTCGCCATGGTGTTCCTCTCCTCTCCGCGCGGTTGAGCGATGTGCCCCCAATGCTGCCAGCTATAAGAGAGAACAGGCAACGATGGCTATTCAAAACAGAACACTTTTCCTTTTGTAAGCTGTACCGGGCGCCGACTGACCGAGGACCGCGCCAATGTTCGTACAAGGGGCGCGGACGTGCGACAGCTGTGGCGGCCGGCACACAACAAGCTGTGAGAGGTCAGAACGTTCCTGTGCACGACATGTGCGGCGTGGACTATGGTCTGCGTGATTGTGCAATCCATGAGGCGCTATCATGTCCGCTATTGGCACAAAGCGGACATTTCAATCACGGTCGCGTTGTCTGCTTTTGGGGTTGAGCGAACATCTGACCTCAATCGGATATCGGTCGGCCGCGTCGTCGTTATTCTCGATCTGGGTCAGGACGCCATATAAGGCGTAACGGGCCAACATTGTCCCCGTCCCACGCCAATAGTTCTTTTTGACACAAGACGCATTTAAAGGGCGTTCGGTCTCCCGAGGAGCCTTTTGTTTCAATCACCTCGTAGATCGCGCCGCAAGCACAGTTGACTTTGACGTTGGTGGTCATACCCACCTCTCACACACCAAAAAACTATAAAAACAGAACCAAAAAAGTAAGCTGCTTCATATGCAAGACAGCCTATAGATTATCCGAAGTTTCAGCCCGCGTAGGCAATGCGGGTCTGAGCATTTGCCTCGGCCGCTGTTTTTGGCTGCGCGTTTTGGAGCTTGGTAAACTGTTTTCTGAACACGACTGACCTCCAAGCAATCCCACGCCGCCCTCGTAATACGAAAGAGCCTCGGCGTTAGAACCACCGAGGAGATCTGCCGAACGCATTAGATTGAGCACAGACGCCGCTGTGGAAAGCCGCGAAACGCATAGCGCGACTAGATTAGGTCCCTGGCTCACGGGAGTCTGTGCGATATTGATCACTTTTTTGGGTGTCCGATTTTGGCACTTAGCAATGGCAACACGACTGACTGATGACATTGTGAACCGACCGAGCCATGTCCGCTAATGACCCAAAGCGGACATTGCCGTCCGTTCAGCGGGCGCCAGGACTATGAAACCATCATGATGAGAAATCGTTGGAGCGCAATATCACGGGCCGGTCGGCTTGAGCCTGCTCTTCGAAGAACTTACGCGATGCTCGCTCCTCAATTATTTCGCGCAACCGCATAAACTGATCTATGCGCTGAACGGTTTAGCTCCGCCGAGACATCAGTTTAAGACTGCTCCCGGGTCCCTTCGGTTCCACGAGCTGGCATTCTCTCGAACATCACTCAGCGGGTTTTCCGTTTCTGCAGAGGCTAGCAATTAATGCCAGTGCTTTGCTTATTTGATCGATATCTCCCGGCAGAGATATTTGCGCGGACTTGTGCCCATGGAGGACAGTGCTTTTGCCGACATTCAGGTATTCGACAATGACCTCACCGCCCTTGACGTCTAAACTGTAAACGGTTTCCGAGCCGGCATAGGTTTTGTTGATGAAAGCGGTGTCTATTCTAAATCGGCCTAGATAGTATCTAATGGGCTGCTTGGATTTTGGATCTGATACGACAACCACGCATGATTTTCGATCCAAAATTTCGGGGGCATCTTGGGGATCATTCCTCCCCGTGAAAAGATAGTTGACGGCTTTTTGCAACCGATCGTCTTCAGCAAGCGCCGAAATTTGCAGCGGAACAATCCAGAGAAAAACAATTACCCCCCTAGCAAGGCAACGCCTGACCCTATCATTCTGAGCTGCTCGCTCTACCACCATGGTGTGAAATGTTGCCTTATTGTCCGGCTTCTTGCTTGGTGATGATGTCCACGATCTTGCGGCTGGCAGGATCGACGATCAGAATATTGTCGCCCGTCACCTTGACGAACTTGAAGTCCCTTAATAGCAGACCAATCTGATCCTTCACCGCGATCGGCATAGAATTGAGCATGAGCGAGTCGGGAATGGTGCTGCCAACGGCAAGCCGAAAGTCGCCCGACACGGTTTGCGCCTGTTCGCTGGCGATGTTGTCGTAAATGATCCGTTTGTGGGAAGCGGTGAGACCGATGCCTTGCAGATTATTGGTGGTTGCGCCGGCTGCGTCTGGGCTTGCCTGAGCCGCCCGCGTATAGGGACCCCGCTGCCTTTCCGACGCAATCGTACCTGAGGCGTTGCAGGCAAGTGCGATAGATAATTCAAGCGAAAGCGTCACAGCGATCGCACCGAAATTCATGATCGAACTCCTTCTGCGATCGATTTGGCAGTCGAGTTTACCGTGTTCAAGATCGTTCTGCCGCGGGCAGCTGTATTCCACGCTGGGTCTCCCGGCCGGTCTAGTCCTTGCTGGCCCGAATGTCCGCCATTGGCACAAAGCGGACATCCCTAATTGCACAGCACATGTCCGCTTTTGGGGGCAAAGATGACATAACTTATTGAGTGCAAATGTCCGCTAATGACCCAGCGGACATCCGCTGGTCTCCTGCCGCACCCCTTTCAGAGTACGGGCGCAGGCTTGCCCAGCTTGCTATTCGCAAGCGGCGGCCTTCTCGCGTGGTGGCGCAGGAAGCGGAAGCAGGCTGCCTAAGATCATTTGGCTGCCACAGCCGCCAAGGTATTTGATTTGAACAACGACTCTGGTCTGTCGGTTCGAGGTCTCTCTAGCCGCTTTGCCATTGACTGCGTGAGCTCGCACTGGACACTTCGCGTGGTGGTTTTCACACGCCCTCCGCTGCGTCGTTTCTGCTCAACAATGACTGTGCGTGACATTCGATCAACGCCCTTGCTACTCGAAGCTAAAGTTTAGCCGCCAAATTACCTAGAGCCTCGCGTATCTTTTCCGCAGGGTTAATTCCTCGTTCGTGCGACCCCTCTTGCTGCCCGTTCTTCACGGGCTCGTTCCTCTTGTCCGCTGATTTTTCGGCCATAGTACATACCCGAGTCGATTACTCGGCCGCTGTTGGATAGTGACTAGGGGAAAGTCGCCTCTACGCGCCACGCCGCAAACATAACGCCTCATAGTCGCTTACGTTCCCCAGCGGCGTTAGGGTGGCCACGGGTAGGAAAGTTGCGATTGTCATCCTTCGCACCGCCTTTTCATAATTCTGTCACGCACGTGCAGCCTAGTGCAAACCACTGGCGCGGAGTCTCGGTCCCGCGCAATTCTCACCAAGGCCTCGCCATACTTCACAAAAGATGCAGCACCATCGAGAGAAACACCGCGACGAAGAACGCCACAATCAAATGCGTCCCTTGTCCTTTGGCACTTTGCATAAAGCCAGGCATTGTCATGGGCTTTTTCTCCTTACGCGCGTATGAGAGTCGTGGTCACCGGGGCATTGGTCCTCGCCTTACGCGCCGTGACTCGCGTAGAAAAGTAGGGCTACCGCCAACGCAATACTCAAGAACGCTACGGTGTTTTGCAGAGTGCTGGCTTCACGACTTTGATCTGACATCTAGGCACCTCGAAAAAGCCCCGCCCTATGCGGGGCGGGGGGTGCATAGGGGCGGGGACCGTTGGACCGGAGCTGACATCCTGCGACAGATGCGTCACCCAATTCTGTGCAAAATTGCTCACTTTCAAACTGAGCCACTAGGCGTTCAAGTAGGGTTGGTCCCCTATTTCGGCCGAATCGTAGGGGATCGCTGTGCTGAAACGCAGCGGTCCCTTTTTTGCGAGGCTAAGAAAAAGGGCGGTCCGCTATGCCACGCCGGGGATGCTTGAGGCCGGCATGCGTGGCCACGCTGAGTTGAATGTCGCCTCGTGCGGAGGAGATCAATAGTGCCCTTTACCGCATCGACCGATGTTTTCGTGTTCGTCTGAATTCAACCACCCTTCCGCCCTCAATGTCCGCTATTGGCACTTAGCGGACATCGGCCGGTGCACTGCATATGTCCGCTATTGGGTGTAAAAGCGGACATAATGTTTGCGCTGCAAGAAGTCCGCTTTTGGCCCTTAGCGGACATCTTACTTTGCACCGCACATGTCCGCTTTGGGGGGCTAAGCGGACATTGCAGTCGGTCATCTGCGGTTTGCATTTCCGTTGTAACTCATTGTTTTGGAATGGCCACAAAACGCCAGAGTTTGTATGCAAACGCCTGAGACAAAAGAGAAAAGACGAACTTCTTAATCAGCGGGTCCAAGGTTCGAGTCCTTGTGCGCCCACCAAATTCCTCAACAGCTTGGTTCGTTTGCGATCAGAACATTCTCGTATACGACGGCTGACACTTGCCCGAATGCTTCTGCCGCGTTGGCAGCAGAGAGGGGCACCCCCGCGAGAAGTATCGCGCTCGTCGAGGTGGTGACTATCGGCGCGATTGTTTCATCTGGCTATCCGGCGACGGCTGCGACGAACTGCCTCGCGTGCGGCGCATTTCGTGTTCGCTCCGGTCGTTCATGCCGACCAGATTGGCGGCCTAAAAAGCGAACCGAGTCAGTCCGTTGGGCGCAGAATGTCGCCAAAGGGTTAGTCTGCGACTTTAACGCTGTGTCGCACAATAGTGACTAAACTTTAATTTTGGTGAGACCGAAGGTGGTGTAAAAATCGGGGCCGCTCTGTTCCCCAAACGGAGCGCGGCCCCGATCTCTCCGTCCCCAGTAACTGTCCCCGAGGTCGGGGCCAACATTTCTACAATGAATTGTGACGATGCGTGGGCGCAAGACGGCCACGTTCGAATTATTGCAGCGTGTGTCTCGGTCGCAACACCGACACGCGACTGGCCTTCGCTAGCTACAGAGCTAAATGCCCGTGACTTCCTGCGCAATTCTGCGGAGCAAGTCCGCCATCACCGTCACCGCCGGGTTGCTGCGAGCAGCGAGTGAGTGTCGCTGGGCGATCCAGGTCGGGTCGTTGTAGCTCAACCAGGCTTTGTGTTCGGCGTCTTCCCAGACCAATACCTTGAGCGGCAGGTCGATGCCCGTCGATTGTTGATCCAGCATCAAGGGAGTGCCGCCTTTAGCATTGCCAAAAATCACCAGTTCGGTTGTTCGCAATGACAAGCCGATGGAGGCCGCGCCCGAAGCATGATCGACACGCGCGAACACTGTGAGGTGTTTCTCGGTGAGCGTTGCAAGCAACCGTTCAATTGTTTCTTTCGCAGAGAAATGACTCTGCACTGACATGATGCCATTGCCGGGCATTTGATTGGCTCCCATTTTGTTTTGCGCAGAGACCGGTCTGTTTATTAGCCGTTGTTTCCGTCGAGAGGACAAGCTCGCGCGTTGTTGCGAAGTCTTTACCCAAATCGAGAGGAGAAATACGAGATATTTATCCAGCAGACCGGCTACAGCTTATGTCATGTCCTCGCCCGAAGATTTCATCATATTGGGGCTGACGCTGGAAAATTGGCTGCTGCTTGCAGGACTGACGTCGATTGTTGCGATAGCCGTGCTGGCGTCAAAACTGTAATTCGCTGAAACCATTTTCGAATGGGCAAGCGGCGGCCCGAAGAATAGATCTTATGAAAAAGAAAGAGCCGCAAATCTGTGCGGCTCTTTCCGTTTTGCGGCTACACCAGACCCGACTACCGCGACTTGGGCGTTGTTTCGTCCTTGCTTGCGCCAGCCCCAGTTGATGGCCCGCCCGACCCCGTCGTTTGAGCTTTGGAGCTCATGTGCTTTGCATGGTGTGTCTTCTTGTGGCTCATGGCGTGTTTCTTTGATTGTTTGGTCGGAGTCGCAGAGTCGTCTTTCTCAAAACTCGCACCAGGCTTCGAGGTCGTGCCCGTGTAGTCCGTGCCTTGGGCAAAAGCGGCCGGCGACGCGATCAATGCGGTGATCAGAATTGCAGGAACAGTGAGTTTCATGAGAACCTCCATTGTCACCCCGCAAACAACCACGCATGAAGCTCACTCGTTCCATGAACAGGTGTTCAGGGAAATAGGTGATCGCTGGTTTCGCTGACTACTGAATCCGCGATCGCTGAGCAGCTGAGTTCGACTGAGCGCGCTGATTTGTAATATGTCGTGTTCCGTTCACGGCACGTATCATTTTGCGTAAACGGCACATCAAAAAAATCAAGACTCCGTGACGCCACGCAGGACGCTGCGACGCGCGGTGTTTTTTCCTTAGACAACAGATAATGGAGGGTCGAATGCGCAGGCTTCTGATCGCTCTAACAGTCGCACTAATACCTACAATTGCTTTCGCGCATGGTCACGGAGGCGGTGGCGGAGGCGGAGGTCGCATGGGAGGTGGCTGGGGTGGCCACGGCGCCCGCATGGGCGTCTGGTCCGGGCATATGGCTGCCTGGAACGGTGGTCGTATGGCAGCCTGGAATGGTCGTCCCGGCAATTGGAACCGCTTTCATCACGGCCACTTCGTGCATCGCCACGGACGGGTTTTCTTCGTCGGCGGGCCCTGGTGGGGTGGTTACGGCTATTACGACAACGGTTGCTGGCAGTGGGTCCCGACTCGATGGGGTCCGCAACGGATTTGGGTCTGCGGCAACTTTTACTAGGCAGGCACGACGGCCGAGAGCTGTTGATGTCCGCTGAGCGCGATCAGCGGACATCGGCTCGGTGCTTTGCGCGTCGCTTCATGCGAAGTAGTCGCTTGTCGCCGTTTGGTCGACGGGAGGCTGCGCTGATCTCATCCCCTTGAACAATGGTGTGAGCACAACCGCGATCACGAGGTTGAGGATCAGGGTGTAGAGCGCGATGTACCCTGGAAACGTGTGCCCGAGCAGCGCGAGCGGATAAGTTGGGGCTAAGTTCACCGCGACGGCCATTGCAGTTCCCGTGGCGATCCCCACAGCCCAACCGATAAGCAAGGCCCAGTCATCAAACCACCGGGTATAAACGCCCAGCATAATCGCCGGCATGGTTTGTATTATCCAGATGCCGCCCAACAACTGCAGATAAATCGCAAATCTCGTCGGCACGAAAATTATGAATATCAACGCGCCGAACTTGACGATCAAAGACACCCATTTCGCCATTTGCGCTTCTTGCTTGTCTGTCGGGTTTTTATTGATGAACTCGCGATGAATGTTGCGCGTATAGAGGTTGGCGGCAGCGATCGACATGATCGCCGCCGGAACCAGGGCGCCAATCCCGATTGCAGCAAAGGCGATACCGACAAACCACGAGGGGAAGCTGTGAAGAATGAGGGCTGGCACGGCGAAGTTATTGCCGAACTCTTTAAAGCCGGCCGCAAATTCCGGAAGTCTGTCGAGTCCCGCCGCAATGGCAAAAAAACCAATCAGCGCCAGCAATCCGAGCAAAAATGAGTAGCCGGGCAGTAACGCAGCATTCCGCCGGATCGCGTGGCCGCCGTTTGCGCTCAGTATTCCCGTCAGCGAATGAGGATAGAGAAAGAGAGCGAGAGCCGAACCGAGCGCGAGCGTTGCGTAAGCACTGTAGGCGCCCGTTGTGTTTGGCCCAGGGGTCGCAAGCAATAGCTTTGAGTCCGGGATCGCCGCGAAGATTTTTCCAAACCCGCCCAACTGGATGGGAACGGCGACAATTACAGCAAAGGCAGTGATGTAGATCAGGATATCCTTCACGATCGCTATCGAGGCAGGTGCGCGCAACCCGCTTGAATAAGTGAAGGCCGCCAAAATGACGAAGGCGATGATGAGCGGAAAGTCGCCAGCGAGTCCCGTGCCGGATATTCCAAGCGCGCCCACCACAACCTGAATGCCAACGAGCTGAAGCGCAATATACGGCATGGTTGCAACGATGCCGGTGATAGTGATCGCGAGGGCGAGCCACCGATTGCCGAAGCGCCCGCGTACAAAATCGCCTGCCGTGATATAGCCGTGCTTATGGCAAACGTGCCAAAGCCGAGGGAAAACCAGAAATAGAATCGGATAAATTACGATTGTGTATGGCACAGCAAAGAAGGCGACAGCGCCGGCACCGAAGGCCAGCGCCGGGACCGCGATGAACGTGTAGGCCGTATAGAGATCGCCGCCGATGAGAAACCAAGTGATGACAGTCCCGAAGCGCCGGCCGCCCAATCCCCATTCGTGCAGCTGGTCGAGATCACCTTTCCGCCAATTTGCGGCAGCGAAGCCCAGCCATGTAATCAGGCCAAACAGCAGTACGAATACGCTAAGTGCGATCCAGTTTACGTCGTGCATGGGATTCTAGGACCCCGCTGGGGGGTGCCGGCGCTTGGCTTCCGTTGCGAAGTAAACAACGGCCGTCAAAGCTGCGCTGATGATCACCCACAAAAGCTGGTACCAATAGAAGAATGGAATACCGCCAAGCGAAGGCTCAACCCGGTTGAATAGTGGGGGCCACAAAACAAAAACGTATTGGATGACGAAGAGCAGGTACCACCAGCTCCACGCGCTCTCACTGTGCGGTCTGCTCACCTGTGGCCTCCGTGGTTATGCCGCCGGAGTTTGACTACTAGGCGTGAGACGGACTTCGGCGCGTGCGTTTTAGCGCGCTTTACGACACAATTGCGCTCGAAAGCAAAAGTTCCGCGCGCAACCAGCTTACTGCCCGACCGCCGTTTCACACAAGTTTGGCGTCGAGCGTGATCTGGGCGTTGAGAACCTTGGACACCGGACAATTTTTTTCCGCTTCGCCAGCCATCTTTGCGAATGCCGCCTCATCCAAATTCGGCACATTGGCGCGCAGCGTCAGAGCGGACCGCGTGATACGAAATCCTTGTCCCTCGGCTTCGAGGCTGACGGCTGCCTCGGTGCTCAGTTCGGTCGGCGTGAAGCCGGCGCCCTGCAGCTGGAAGGCGAGGGCCATCGTAAAACATCCCGCATGGGCCGCGGCGATAAGCTCCTCTGGGTTCGTGCCTTTCTCGTTCTCGAAGCGGGTTCGGAATGAATAGGGGGTTTCGGTGAGGACCCCTGAATCGGTTGAAAGGTGACCATCGCCGGCACGTCCCGTGCCGCGCCAAACGGCTTTTGCTTTGCGGATCATTGAACTCTCCCTGTGCTAGTTTGGCAAAAATCCTGCTTTATCGACAACTCCGGTGAAAAATGACTGATCGCAAGCCAGCCAAGCAATATCTCGAGGACTATGCCGCAGGTCAGGTCTATCGCACGGCCCGTCTACGGATAGACAAGGACCAGATCATCGCGTTCGCCGGGCAATTCGATCCACAACCTTACCACCTCGACGACGACGCCGCGCGCAAAACGGTTTTCGGAGGACTGGCAGCAAGCGGCTGGCATACCGCGGCGCTGACCATGCGGCTGCTTGTCGATGGCGACTTCAAGCCGGCTCACGGTATCCTGGGAGTTGGTGTCGATGAGTTGCGCTGGCCGCGTCCGGTCCGGCCCGGCGATGACCTGTATGCTGAGACGGAGGTCCTCGAAGTACGTCCGTCCAAATCGCAGGCCGACCGGGGTCTGATCAGGGTCCGTACGACGACGTTCAATCAGCGCGGCGAGCAGGTACAAGTCTATATCGGCAATCTGCTCGTTCCGCGCCGTCCAGCCGCCGCCGGCTAGAACGGATCTCTGCGCAGTGTGATCGCGCGTCAGCGCCAGAAAATCTGGTAGGCCGCGAAAATAGTTTCGATCAGAATCAGCGCGATGATTATTCGCTCGAGGCGCAACGATCGTTCGGTATCGATAATGTCCGCCAGAGCCTTTGCGGTATCCGAGATGACGGTCAGTTTGCGGGTCAGGAGATCGGCGCGCTCCTTCAGTTCATATTCGTCCTCAAGCCTTGCGTAAAACCTTTCGAGGTCCGGTCGGTCCCAAAGCACGTCGGGTTTTTCCGCCACCGCGACGAGGCCTGACACGCGCTGCTGAACAAGCAGCGCATTTCCGATGTGCTTCAGGAGCGACCGGCGTCCGCCGGGCGTCCGGCCGTGTTCGGCCAATTCGCGAGCCAGTGGTTCGGTGGAGTCGAAGACAGCGCTGACGTTGCGTTCATCGTGCGCCAGAATCACATTCGTTGCTATGGCATCCGCGATGATGAGCACATGCTCAGGCAGAAGCGCCTTGAGGGAAATGACGCCTGTTGGCGTAATCTGCTCATCTTTCTCCGGCGCAACTTCGATCTGGGCCGTTTCTTCCTCAGGCTGGGCAAACCGGCCGCTGATACGTCCGTCGAGGCTTCGAATGATCTCGCCCTCTTGCGCAGACGTCATGCCAACGAGGACGGCAACTCCGTACCGAAAAAGCACCACAAAGGCGCCGGTGTCGATTCGAAAGGCCATGGGCGTCGTCGACAGGACGTTGTGCCGCTCGAGTCCCGCGGTATCAAGGCGGTCGCCGAGCAGAACAGCTCTGACTGTGACAACGTGATTTCCATGGCCGGACGATCCGGGCTCCAAGGGAGACGCCGGCGGAGAAACGATCTCGGGTTCAAGTGACATTGATCCGACCGCTGCCAGAATTGTTGTACGAGCTTTCGCGCAAACGCTCCGGCCCGAAGCAAGCCTGCCACGCTTCCGGTTCTGTTGAAACGGGCCCCAGCAGCCATCGCTTCGATCTCGCGAATTCTTTATCGGGAACTTGGGGACTGCCTTATTTTGAAAAAAAGCTCATTCTGGAATGACCGGCATCCACGACTAAGTGTCGAGATTCGCGAATTCTCCTCGTGCCCAAGGCAGCTTGCCCTGAAATTGTTCCAGCATTTTCTTATTGCCATTCAGGAAGAAATCCCTGCGCACCGACTGCGCGGTGTTTTCGACGCGGTAGTTCACACTGTAGCGATATGACGAGTCATAGTTGGCATTTTGCGCACGTAGGAACTGAACCATGGCACGATCCGCATCCATCGTGTTCGGTTCGCGGAAGCGACGATACCACACTGGGCTCGACACGACGGCAGCCATTCGCGGCAAAAAATAGCAATTTGTGTCGATAAGATAATCTTGCGGGTTCACTATCGATGGCCACTTACCTAAGCTTTCGCAATCATCGTTACAGATGTAGTTGCCGTCCGGGTCGACAATCTTTCGCAGCGAATAGGCCCATGCAAATCCCCTCCTGATGACATCAAGAAGTGCGGCGATATGGTCTGTGTCGAACCAGTTGTCCTCGTCGAGGTAACAGAAAAAATCGCCCTTACCGATAAAGGCCGATGCACCAATGATGCGATGACCAAGGAAACGGTCTTTTCCCGTCGCATACGGGAGCTCGATCACGTCGACCTTGCATTGACGGATAGCCGCCTTTGTATCGGCTGGCGCATCCGGCTTGTCGATAACGATGAGATGTTGGACGCTCTTATAACTCTGATTAGCGACGCTCTCGATCGCGCGCAGGACACAGGCATTGCCGGTTGTGGGCGTGACAACCGTGACAAGGGGATCGGCGCTCATTCGAAAGGTCTCCGGACGCTAAACACTTCTCGATTAGGGCGCATAAGCTATTGCCCGAATTCTGCGACGCAACTCGAGAACGCCATTTCTCGCGAGCTGCTAAATAGTCTTAGTATGTCGCCATGCTACTGCCGCGCCACAAAAATATGCTCGGGAGAAAGCCCATTCCGCTGGCGTTTGTACATCGCCACGTACGCTGCTTCGAGATGCCGCGTATAAAGCAGGGTGTCGAACAAGGGTGTGGTAGAGCGGTTGCGCACCACCTGGCTTTTGATGGCCGCCAATTTCTCGGGATTCACGGCAAGTTCAACGGCCAGGTCCTCATAAGCCTGCGGCGTTGGGGCGACGAGCTCGGGAAGTCCCAGTGTCCGCAATAGGCTTGCGGCCACTCTACCGGGAAAAGTCTCGCCGGCTTGTGTCACGATCGGTAGACCCGCCCATAGTGCGTCGCTCGCCGTCGTATGCGCATTGTAGGGTGAGGTATCGAGAAATAAATCGGCCACACGATGGCGTGCAAGGTGGTCAGGTGGCGGGATGCGTGTGGCAAATACAATACGTCGAGGATCGACGCCTTTGGCCTGCGCCTCGCTCCTCAAATTTGAGGCCACGTCGGCGTTGTCTTCGATTAGCCATAGGACGCTGTCGTCCACGCGTCTGAGAATTCGGAGCCATCGATCAAACAATTCGGGCGCTATCTTGTAGTTGTTGTTGAAGCAGCAGAATACGAAGCCCTGCTCAGGCAATCCAAATTCGTCGCGGCTGAAGATGCGGGAACCAATCTCTCGGTGGCGATCATTTGGCTGATAGCAGTCTGGTAGATAAACGATTTTCTCTGAGTAGAATATTCTGTCGTCCGGCGGGATCACGTGCTGATCGGCGATCAGGTAATCCATGTAAGGCGCGCCTAATGTTCCAGGAAATCCAAGATAGTTCACCTGTACGGGTGCGGGCCTATGCGCGAACAGCCGCGTTCTATGCTCACCGAAATACCCGTTAAGATTGACTAGAATATCGATCTGACTTTCGCGAATGGCGGCGGCTGCGGACGCGTCGTCAAGCCCGCGAATATTGATGATATTTGGTACAGCGACCTCGATACGTTTACGGGTATTACTTTGATCGCTCCACCCGTTGTCGAAAGCGTAAATTTCGAATTGCGCGCGATCGTGCATTTCGAGGACGCCAACAATAAGATGTGATGTAGCTTGTTCGCGAAATTCCCCGGATGAATAGCCCAGCCGTATTTTTCCAACATGGCCGAATGTGAGTGCGCTTACTGGCGCTATATCAGGCCGATAATTCTTTTTGTTGAATATCTCGGCACACAGCTGGAGACTTCGCTGCGACCGACTAACGCCCTGCCATCCGAAGGGCTCGGCCGACTGCCTGTGTGAAGCGACATCAACATCGATCTCCGCGGCCAGGATGTCGAGGCCTTGCCAGTCGCAACACAGCGATTTCTGGTGCAGCAGCATTCCCTTCGCGAAAGGGAATTCTGGGTTGGCCTTGAGGGCCTCGGCGAACGCATTCGCTGCTTCAGCGTGCAGCTTTTTGACGTTGTACACGTTGCCCCGCCCATACCACGCACCGGCCAACGAGGAATCGATTGCTAAAGCGTAATCGTAGGCGACAGCTGCGTCGTCAAAGCGCTTCAGGTCGTACAGGGCATTCGCGCTGCCGAGCATTGCAGTGGCAAGATCAGGTTCGAGCGCTAGTGCCTTCTGATAGGCTGCAAGCGCTTCGTCGCCGCGCTCGAACTCACGGAGTACGTTCCCATAGCCGACCCAGGCGGGAGCGGATCGCGGATTGAGCGCCGAGGCTTTTTCATATGCAGCGGCGGCTTCCTCGTAACGCGAAAGCTCATACAGGGTATTTGCACGACCAAGCCAGGCTTCGCTTGAGTTCGGTTTCAGCGTTAGGGCCTGATCATAGGCGGTGAATGCCTCATCATAGCGCTTGAGTTCTCGCAGGACGTTCCCGCGTCCGAACCAGGCGTCGCTGAGAACGGGTTTGAGGGAAAGGGCTTTATCGTAAGCTTCGATCGCATCATCAAATCGTTTCAATAAGGCGCAGAAATTGCCGTTGTTGAGGTGTGCTTCAGCAAATTGCGGCTGTAGCGCCAGGGCTCTTTGGACGTCGGCTAGCGCGGCGTCGGGCTTGTTCATCTGGGCGAGGACTGTGGCCCGTTCATTGAGAGCTACAACGTTATTTGGCTGAACCGATATGAGTTTGTCGAATTGTGCAAGAGAATTGTCGAACAGTTTCAGCTTCAAGAGTGAAACCGCGCTGACGTAGAGAAGCGAAGTACTTCTTGGTGCTAGTCGAAGCCCCTGCTGGCAGGTCTCGACGGCTGATTGAAAATCTCCCGCCTGACAAAGGATAGTCGCATAATTTTCAAGGTAGGGGATGTTTGGTGATTGCCCCGACAAGGATCGCGCGATCAGAGACTTGGCTTCTTTCAGATTACCGACGCTCGCCTCGATAATGCCGAGATAGTGAAGCGCGTGAATGTTATTCGGGTCGCCTTTCAGCACATCCCGATAAAGAGCCGCTGCCCGCGTCAGGTTACCCGCTTGATGATAGGAAAACGCGGTCTGCAGCTTCTGCTGATTCTCACCCTTTGACATCTTTCCGAACGCGCCCCAATGGTCGGCCATTCTTTGGCCCGTACTGCTCAGCTGCGGCCGACCTCCCGCGGATCAAGCGCATCGCGCAGACCATCGCCGACCAGGTTGAATGACAGGACTGTCAGGAAAATGGCAAGTCCCGGCCAGACGGCCATCCAGGGTGCGTTGACAAGGAAGCGCTGGGCCGAATTGAGCATACTGCCCCAGGACGATTCCGGCGGCTGTTGCCCAAGGCCCAGGAATGAAAGGGCGGCTTCGGCGATTATCGCGGCCGCGATCGACAAGGTGGCTTGCACGAGCAGCGCCGGCATGATGTTCGGCAGAATATGAACGAAAACGATGCGCCATCGAGGATTTCCGATCGCGCGCGCGGCCTCCACGTAGTCTTCCATCTTGACCGCCAGCACTTGTCCACGCGTCAGGCGAACGAAAATCGGCGTTGCTGTAACGCCGATCGCGATCATTGCATTGCCGAGGCTTGGTCCAAGAAACGCCGCCAGCGCGATCGCGAGAATAAGGAAAGGGCAGGCGAGCATGGCATCGGTCATGCGACCGATCAGAGAATCAAGAAAGCCACCGAGATAGCCTGCGGCCAGTCCCAGTGGGACGCCGATCGATAGGGCAATTCCGACGGAAATCACGCCGGCCAGGAGCGATGCGCGTGCTCCATAGATGACGCGCACCAAGGTATCGCGGCCAAGATCATCGGTGCCGAACCAGTGAGACGCTGACGGCGGTTGGCGTACCAAAGTCCAACTTTGTGCAATCGGGTCGTAGGGGCTCAGCAACGGTGCAAAGACAGCCAGCGCGATAAAAAATGCGACAACGGCCAGCCCAAAGACCGCGCTTTTGCGGCGGAAAAGCCGCCGCGTAGCACGACGAAGCGGCGTTTCGGATACGTCCTTTGCCGCGATCAGTCGTGTATTGACGGTGATGTCGGCCATGTCATGTACGCAGTCGCGGATTGACGAGGACGTAAGCGATATCGGCGAGCAGATTGAGCACGATGTAGACGGTTGCGGTGACCAGTACGACGCCTTGCACTACCGCATAGTCGCGATTGAAGACGGCGTCGATGATCAGCTTTCCGAATCCTGGAATCGTAAAAATCTGTTCGGTAAGGACGGCGCCCGACAACAAGGTTCCGAATTCGAGCGCGCCTAGGGTGATGACTGGGGTCAACGCGTTGCGCATCGCGTGTTTGAGAATGACCGTGCGCTCGCACAGACCTTTTGCGCGTGCCGTCCGCACGTAATCGCTTTCGAGTACCTGCAACATCGCGCTTCGGGTGTGGCGCATCAGGACTGCCGCGATGGCATTGCCGAGAACAAAAGCCGGCATAATCGTCGAGGCGAGGCTGGCCCGCCAATCCTCGGTGAGGGGCACATAGCCTGACGCGGGCAGCCAGCCCAATTTCACTGAAAACAGGAAAATCAACATGATCCCGAGCCAGAAGTTTGGGGTCGAAATGCCCCAAAGGGCGAACGCATTGGCCGCGTAATCCCAGATGGTGTTTTTCTTGATGGCCGAGATGATGCCGGCGGAGATACCGATCACGAGGGCAATCACGATGGCCATCGAGCCAAGCTGAATTGTCACCGGCAGCTTTTGCAAGATGAGATCGAGAACCGGCACGTGAATCCGCATCAACTCTCCGAAGTTGCCGGAGAGCACGCCCTGAACCCAGTAGAAATATTGAACGGGGATCGGTCGATCGAGGTGATACTGCTGGCGAATTTGCTCGATCACGGCCGGATCGCGCTCTTCGCCGGCCATGATCAGGGCGGGATCCCCCGGCAGCAGCTGCTGCAGCGAGAATATGATCACCGACACGAAAAATAGGGTCGGGACCAGCTGCAGCAGACGTTTGCCAAGAAGATTTAACATGGCGGACGCTGATCCGCTGAGTGGACAGCCTCACTCACTTGAGCGAAAGCCCAACCACGCGCACGAGGCCGTCCGGCATCTGCTTGTAACCGTCAAGTTTCGTTGTGTGCGCGATGAGAATACGACGGTGATAGAGGTACATCTTGGGGACGTCCTCGAGAATGGTTTTCGTCAGTTTTTCATAGATGGCCTTGCGTGCGGCAAGTTCGGACGGCACGCGCGCCTCGTCGAGTAGCTTGTCGACGTCCGCGTTGCAGTAACCCATCGAATTCTTGCGGCGCGTTGCACTTGAAGAAGATGTACGTATTGCCGTCGGGATCGGTGCGTCCGCTCCACGCCAGCAGATACGCCTGGTAGTTACCTTGCTCGGCCTGCTTGAGCGAGGTGGCAAATTCGGTGACGCGGATCTTCATGTTGATCCCGATCTCGCCCGCCATCGCCTGAATGACTTCGGCCACGGCCTGGGTTTCGGCGCCCTTCGGCACCATGAAGTCGACATCGAATGGCGTCGAGACGCCGGCTTCTTTCATGAGCGCCTTGGCCTTGGCGACGTCGCGTTTCGGGACCGGATAGGCCTGTTGGTAATACGGGTTTTCCGGGCTGACCCACTGGTTGCCGGGTTTGAATTCTCCGTTGAACACGACTTGGTTCAGGGCATCCCGATCGATCGCGAGTTCCAGGGCCTGGCGGACTTTGGCGGACTGGCCTAGCGGATTCTTCGATTGGGTACCGTTGCCGACATTGATGTCGAGGCCTTGGTAGCCGAGCTCAAGCGCGGTTGCGAGTTTAAGCGCCTTGTCTTCGCGTACGCTCTTGATGTCGGTCGCAAGCACTCGCTCTATCAGGTCAAGCGCGCCGGATTTGATATTGGCGAGGCGGACTGTGGAATCGACGATCGGTAGGAACACGACGCGATCGATGTGGACGTTGTCCTTGTTCCAATAATCAGCGAACTTCTCGAACACGATGCGATCCTGCTGCACGCGCTCGACAAATTTGTATGGGCCGGCGCAGACCGGATGCAGGCCGAATTTGTCGCCAGCCTCTTTCGCGGCTTTTGGTGACACCATCATCCCGGCGCGATCAGTGAACTGGGCGATCAGCGGCGAGTAGGGGGCCTTGAGCACGACATTGATCGTGAGCGGATCGACGACGTCGACGTGGTCGACGGCCGCGAGCTCCGGTTTTCTGAAAGAACCGGTCATCGATGTGTGACGGTCGATGGAGAATTTGGCCGCTTCGGCGTTGAAAGGCTCGCCATCATGAAATTTGACGCCGGGTCGAAGTTTGATGGTGACGGTCTTGCCGTCGGCAGAGGTTGAATGCGACAGCGCGAGTTGCGGCACCACATTCAGATTTTGGTCGATGTCGAAGAGCTTGTCGCAGAACGACGCAAAGACGATGCGTCCGACATAGGTCCGGGCGAGCGACGGGTCGAGCACATCCGGGTCTTCCGCCAGTCCGATGCGCAGTGCCGTCTGGGCCGTCGCCAAGCCGCAGGTCAATACGAAGTACACGGCCGCCGCTGCGGCCCAGAAAATGCCTCTCATGGTCCCCTCGCGCAGTTTGCCGGCAATTAATTTGGCCGGCCACCTTCCAACTTAAGTGTATCAACACCGCTTGCCGCCCGCACACCGGCCGGTCGGGTAAATTTCGCCATCAGTGCCTCCAACCGGGGGGTGGCGGCATCCTGCCCGGATGTTCCCGCCAAGGCAGGCAGCTCGCGCCAGCGATGGCAGGCGGTCGCGTGCCCCGTGTGGTCGTCGACGAGTGCGGGCCGCTCGGTACGACATCGGTCGACGGCGTGGGCACAGCGCGGGTGAAGATGGCAGCCGGTGGGTGGTGCAAGGGGGCTTGGAACATCGCCCTGCAGAAGCTGGCGTTGTCGCTGGACGAGTGGTTGTGGAATCGGGATCGCGGAAAACAGTGCGCGCGTGTACGGGTGGCGCGGGTTGGCAAACAACTCGTCCGCAGGAGCGCTCTCGACAATACGGCCGAGATACATGACGGCAACCCGGTCGGCTATGTGTTTAACCACCGAAAGATCGTGCGAAATAAAGATGTAAGTCAGCGACAGCCGCTTGCGCAGATCACTCAGCAAATTCAGAACCTGCGAGCGGATCGAAACATCGAGCGCCGAGACCGGCTCATCACAGACGATCAGCTTCGGTTCGACCGCAAGCGCTCGTGCGATAGCGATTCGTTGTCGCTGTCCTCCGGAAAACTCGTGCGGGTAGCGCCGCCCGTATCTGGCATCGAGGCCGACGAGACCCAGCAGTTGGGCAACACGGTCGCGGCGGCGAGATGCGGGAACGATGTCATGAAGACCAAGCGGCTCGCCGATCAGTTCGTCCACTGTCATTCTCGGATTGAGCGATGAGTAAGGGTCCTGAAAGACGATCTGTGCCTCGCGTCGGAAGGCGCGTAGTTCCTTTTCGCCGAATTCCAGAACGTCGCGGCCGGCGAACCGGATGCTGCCCGCCAAAGGCTCTATCAACCGAAGGACCAGCCGGCCGACCGTCGACTTGCCGCAGCCCGTTTCGCCGACGAGTGCAAGGGTACTGCCGGCTGGCACGGACAGGTCTATTCCATCGACGGCCTTGACGGTTGCTGTCGGTCGTCCGAATACCGACCGACGGGCGACAAAATGCCGTGTCAATCCCTCGACCTCGAGAAGGGGGGCGCTCACGCGCGGATCTCTTCCAATGGTGCCTTCGCGCACCGCGACCAATGCTTTGGGCCTACGTCCACCACGGGCGGCGCGCCGCCGATACATATATCGCTTGCAAAGGGGCAGCGGGGCGCGAAGCGGCAGCCCGATGGAATTTCGCTCATGTCGGGGAGCGAGCCTTCGATCGTCGCGAGCGTTTCAACTCGACGATCCAGCCGCGGAATCGAGGCGAGAAGCCCGATCGTATAAGGGTGCTGCGGAACCCGGAACAAAGCCTCGACAGGCGCGTGCTCGACGATTTCGCCTGCGTACATGACTGCTACTTCGTCGCAGATTTCCGCGATTACACCGAGATCGTGCGAGATCAAAACGATCGAAGCGTTGGTCTTTTTCTTCAGGCTGCGGATCAAATCCAGCACCTGTGCCTGAATGGTTACATCGAGAGCGGTGGTCGGCTCGTCGGCGATCAGCAGTTGCGGATCGCAGGCAAGCGCAATGGCAACCATCGCACGTTGGCGCATGCCACCCGAAAGGTTGTGCGGGTACTCGTCGACGCGCTGTTCGGGGGAGGGGATTTGGACGTCACGCAGCAACTCGATGGCGCGGATGCGGGCCTGTGTTCGGCTCAGCCCACGGTGGCGAACCAGCGTCTCAATGATCTGCTCGCCGATCGTGTAGGCAGGATTGAGTGACGTCATGGGCTCCTGAAAGATCATGGCAAGACGATTGCCGCGAAGGTCGCGCATCGCGGTATCGGTCAGATCCAGCAGGTTGGTGCCTTCAAAACCCACACGGCCAGAGACGTCGGTGGATCCTTTCGGCAGAAGCCCCATGATGGCAAGGGCGGTCACGCTTTTACCGCAACCGGATTCTCCGACGAGTCCGAGCGTTACGCCGTGCGCGAGTTCGAAGTTCACGGTCTCGACAGCATGCATTGTCTGGCCGCGATCTCCGTGAAAGACAACGCGCAAGTTCGCGACCTCCACCAAATTGGTCATTGCCGGTCCCCGGCCGCACGCTCTTGCGCGATTTCCCGTTCTATGACGGCTCGGTCGGTCACTCCCACTGGATCGCGTCGACTTGGCAGGAAACGTCGGAAGATCGTCCAGCGCTCGCGGCTGACGCCCTCGAGCCGCGCGAGTTCTGCGAGTGGTTCCGAGTGATCGTCCACGCGCAGGTCGAGGTCCGACCACTCGTCTTCGCCATAGATGACTAACGCAGCTGACTGCTTGCCGCGTTTGTCCCCGCCGGCGGCTTCGCCGGCTCGCATCGCCGCGATCAGTCGCCGCGGAAAAGGCAAAGGCTCACCGACAACGTAGGCCGCCGCTGTCGCGTCAAGGACCGCAGCGCCGGCAAGCATGTTGCCGGCAATGGAAAAAGTATCGCCGACTAAATGTCCATTCCAATCAAGGCAGGCGGCACCCGTGTGCGCCGCTATGCGGCCGCTTGCGTCCATGACGTGAACCTGACGGTGATCGCGACCGGTATCATCTGCGACAAGGGCTTTGACGGTCGAGTCCGGTGTCATCCCGCCGCGCAAAAGTTGCAGGCCTTTTGTGCCATAAAACGGGTTGATCAGCGCCTGCGTTGCGATGGCGCCCACACCTGCGGCAATAAACGGCACCCGCGCCCCGACTGCGAAAAATTTTGTCGCGACAGCAATTCCGAAGGAGCCGGTGGCTTTGTCACGGGCAATGATCGACCAGGTCATTCGAGGCGCCTTCGGAGTGCGTTATCGCCCAGCCGCATAGCCTTGCATGCCGCGCGGGTTGGCTGCTGCGCGGCGGCGCCGACCTTCGCGCGAAGCCGCGGTGAGCCGGCCCTCGGACCAGCCCGGACCGACCTCAACGATGTGGCCACGTTTTTTCAACTCTTCGATGCTCGTCTTGGGTACTCGCTCTTCGAGTACCAGCACGCCCGGGCGAGCTGTACGCGGCCAGAATGAGATCGGGAAATGTTCCGAGTGCCACGCGGGAGAATCGATCGCTTCTTGCAGGTTCATCTTGCTGTGGACGTGCCGAAGGAAGAATTGCGTCGTCCATTGATCCTGCTGATCACCGCCGGGCGAGCCCCAGGCCAGATAAGGTTCGCCGTCGCGTAGCGCGAGCGTAGGGCTAAGCGTCGTGCGCGGCCGTTTGCCGGGCGCAAGGCCCGCCGGGTGCTTTTCGTCGAGCCAGAACGCCTGCGCGCGCGTGCCGAGCCCGAAGCCGAGTTCGGGAATGACCGGAGATGATTGCAGCCAACCGCCCGATGGAGTTGCCGATATCATGTTGCCGGCACGATCGATGATGTCGAAATGGACTGTGTCACCCCGCACTTCACCCAAGCGGCCGACAGTCGGCTCGCCGGCACCGAGCGCGCTGACCGCCAGGCGAGGGCCGCTTTCGCGACGCAGTTCGACAATCGCCCCAAATCCCTCGACCGAGCCGGGTCTTAATTCGAGCGACGCCTTTTCAGTAATGAGTTTGCGGCGGTCGGCGTTGTAGGTATCCGACAGCAAGGTCTCGATTGGCACCTTGGCGAAGTTAGGATCGCCGTAAAATTTTTCACGATCGGCGAAGGCGAGCTTGGCGGCCTCGACCTGCAGGTGGATGAATTCCGCGCTGGTCGGATGAAGGTCATCAAGGCCCATGCCTTTCAGCAGAGCCAGTTGCTGAAGCAGGACCGGTCCCTGACTCCAGACGCCTGCCTTGCACACGGTGTAGCGGCCGTAATCGTAGGTCAGAGGGGCCTCAACGTACGCCTGCCAGCCCGCCATATCGCTTCCGGTCAGGACACCACGGTGCGGTTCGCCGCTGACGTCCATGATTTCCTGGGTGCGGCAGAAACGATCGATGGCCTCGGCGACGAAACCTTGCGACCAGACTTTGCGTGCGCGTTCGATTTGCACGATGCGATCGCCGCCGGCACTTTCGGCTTCCTTCAACACACGCGAATAGGTAGCGGCGAGAACCTTGTTCGTGAACAGAGTGCCCGTCGCCGGCACGTGCCCGCCGGGAAGATAGATCGCCGCAGATGTCGGCCAATGCTCGCGAAACAGGTCTTGGACTAAGGCGATCGTAGCATTCGCCCGTTCGACCAAAGGGTGACCATGCTCGGCGTAACTGATGGCCGGGCTGAGCAATTCGGCAAGCGTCATGCTGCCGTAGTCGCGCAACAGTATCATCCATGTGTCGAACATTCCCGGCACGCAGGCAGCGAGTAAACCCGTCCCCGGAATGATGTCGAGGCCTTCGGAGCGGTAGTGAGCGATCGTCGCCTTGGCCGGCGCAGGGCCCTGTCCGCAGATGATGTCCGTGCGCGCGCGTTTGACGTCGTGAAGAATCACCGGGACGTCGCCGCCGGGTCCATTGAGATGAGGCTCGACGACCTGAAGCGTGAAGGCTGTCGCTACCGCGGCGTCATAGGCGTTGCCGCCTTTTTCCAGCGTCGCCATGCCGACCGCTGTCGCGATCCAATGCGTTGACGTCACGACGCCAAAAGTGCCGTCGATTTCCGGTCGGGTCGTGAATGGGTTGGGATTTATTTTGGACATACGCGGGGACAGCGTCAGGATTTCCAGTCGCCTCGGCGATTGTTCGTTCTCGGCAGTTTGTCGCTACTCACCTGCTAGAGGAGAAGAACGGGGCCTTTAGCAAAAAGAGTGTATTTGAAATGCTATCCCCGTCCACGACTATTCGGGATCGGCCGGCGCGTGTTAGCCGAATGCGCCGACCGTTCGCCACCTCCCAATGGGGGAGCGAACCCAAGAACGCGTGTTGGGGCGGCGCGCCAAATCGTGGTGGATTTGCAGCATTGAACAAATCCCTGGACGGTCCTCGGCCCAGTTCCCAACTCACCGAAACCATGCTGCAATAGGCTTGAAAATAGGCAGTTTTTTGCCGGGGGCGGCATTGAAACGACTTGGCGGCGTAAAGGGCGAACGCAGCGGGAAGCGGCTCAAAAAGCCGGCGACGGCCAAGCGTCGTCCACAGCGCAAAACGGTTGACGGGTCCCGCGAGCCGGCCCTCCACCGACAGCTTGATCAGCGCAATCGCGAAATGCGGGAACTGCAGGAGCAGCAGGCCGCGACCTCTAAAGTGCTTGAAGTCATCAGTTCATCGCGAGGCGACCTCGCACCCGTATTCGGGGTCGTCCTCGAGAATGCCGTGCGTTTTTGCGGAGCGAAATTTGGCAATCTTTGGCTGAGAGAAGGCGATTCGTTTCGTATGGGCGCCATGCATGGCGCTCCTCCCGCATACGCCGAACTTCATCGTCGCGAGCCTCTCACGCGTGCTGTGCCCGGCACCGCTCTTGCTCGTGCCGCCGCGACCAGGAAGGCAGTTCAAATAACCGATGTTCGAAAGGAAAAGGGTTACGGTGGATCCGGACCGTTGCATGTAGGCCCCATCAAGCTCGCCGGCGCCCGAACGGTTTTCGCAGTTCCGATGCTCAAGGACGACGAGTTGATCGGCGTCATAATCGTCTATCGGCAGGAAGTCCGCCGGTTTACCGACAAGCAGATCGAGCTTGTCAAAAACTTCGCCGCGCAGGCCGCGATTGCGATCCAGAACGCACGACTCCTGAACGAGCTCAAAAATCGCACGGACGATCTTTCGAAATCACTGCAGCAACAGACTGCAACGGCCGACGTGCTGAAAGTCATCAGCCGCTCGGCTTTCGATCTGCAGACGGTGCTCGACACCCTGGTCCAATCCGCTGCCCAGCTCTGCAACGCAGAAATGGTCAACATCTGGCGGCCTGGCGGAGGTGGTTTCCAGCTTGCGGCAGGTTATGCGGTTTCAGGCAAACGGCGCGAGGCACATGAGAATAGAGAATATCTACAGAGTCTGACCATCGAACCCGGGCGTGGATCGGTTGTCGGCCGGACCCTGATTGAGGGACGTGTGACCCAAGTGGCCGATCTGCAAGATGACCCCGAATATCATTTGAGAGGGGTGCTGAAGCTTGGCAGCTATCGAACAGCGCTCGGGGTGCCGCTCTTGCGCGAGGGCACCCCTATTGGCGTGCTGTTCCTTACCCGCACGAGAGTCGAGCCCTTTACGCCGCAGCAAATCGCGCTGGTTGAGAGTTTTGCCGATCAGGCGGTCATCGCGATCGAGAACGTCCGGCTGTTCAATGAAACCAGCGAGGCGCTCGAGCAACAAACCGCGACTTCCAAGATTTTACAGGTCATCAGCAATTCGCCGACAAATACGCAACCGGTGTTCGACACCATCGTGCAGAGCGCTTTGAATCTTTTTTCGGATGCTGCCGTCAGCCTCGCACTAGCCGACGGCGATCAAGTCAAAGCCGCTGCAATCAACGAAAATGATCCTGTGCGTGCCGAAGTGTGGAGAGGAAAATTTCCGGTCCCCCTCACGCGCGAATATGTAAATAGCGCTGCCATCCTTGATGCCAAAGTTGTGGACATTCCCGATGTTCGGAATGCGCCAGTGCAATTTGCGGCCGGCGCGAAGAATTTTGACGATACCGGTTATCGGGCGGTCACGAGTGTCCCGATGATGCGCGGCGATATTGCAATCGGTTGTTTGAGCATCATGCGCACGCGGCCGGGACCATTGTCGGACAAGCAACTTGCTCTGGTAAAGACGTTCGCCAATCAGGCGGTAATCGCGATTGAGAACACGCGATTGTTCAACGAGCTGCGCGAGCGAACTGATGATCTTTCCGAATCGCTGGAGCAGCAGACCGCTACCTCGGAAGTGCTCAGTGTTATCTCAAGCTCTGTGACTGATGCGCAACCTGTTTTCGAAATCATTGCGAGGAGCGCTGCTCAGGTTTGCAATGCTCAATTGTGCCATGTGTTTCGTTTCGACGGCGAACTCATCCACTTTGCGGCGTCGCATGGCTATAGAGGCGATGCGATTGAGACGATACGCCGCGCGTATCCCATTCCCCCCGGACGAGCCAGTGCAGCAGCTCGCGCGATCCTCAAAGGCGCCATTGAGCAAATTCCCGATATCGAGGCCGATCCCGACTACGGCCACCGTAACACTGCGCAGACGGTGAATTTCCGGAGCATTGTGGCCGTTCCGATGCTTCAGGCTGGCAGGCCGGTTGGCGCAATCGCCATTGCGCGGGCGCAAACTGGGTATTTCCCCGAGAGGCAGATTGAACTTCTCAAGACGTTTGCCGATCAGGCGGTTATTGCCATTGAGAATGCTCGTCTGCTCAATGAGCTGCGCCAGCGCACCGATGATCTTTCCGAATCGCTGCAGCAGCAGACAGCGACCGCAGACGTACTGAAGGTCATCAGCCGTTCGACATTCGACCTGCAGACAGTGCTCGATACTCTAGTCGAATCGGCGACGCGTCTCTGCGAAGCAGACTACGCCTGGGTCTTCCAGCGCGACGGCAACTATCTTCGGTGGGTTGCAAGTTACGGCAACGATCCCGATACCCGCGCGATGATCCGGGACTATTTCAAGCCCCTGGACGTCCCGATGGATCGAGGCAGCGTCACCGGGCGGGCGGCACTCGAAGCGAGAGCGGTCCATGTTGCAGATGTCTTGGCCGATCCCGAATACACTTGGAGCGGACCGCAAAAGATCGCCGGCTATCGTGCCGCGCTTGGCGTTCCGCTCTTGCGTCAGAACGACATCGTCGGAGTTATCTTCGTCGGAAAGACCAAGCCCGAGCCATTTGCGGAAAAGCAGATCGAGCTGGTGACGACGTTTGCCGACCAGGCCGTCATCGCTATCGAAAATACACGGCTGCTCAACGAGTTGCGTGATTCGTTGGACCAGCAGACGGCAACCGCTGATGTCTTGAAGGTCATCAGCCGATCGGCCTTCGATCTACACGCTGTTCTCGACACGCTGACCGAGTCTGCGGCGAAGCTTTGTGATGCCGATATGGCCGGCATCGTGCGACCCCGAGACGGACAGCACTATTGGGCCACCGATTACAACTTTCCGCCGGCATTCATGGACTACGTTAAGACCCGGCCGATTTTGGCCGATCGAGGTTCGGTCGCCGGACGCGCACTGCTTGAACGCGGCGTTGTCCACATTGCGGACGTCCTTGCCGATCCTGATTTCACATTCAGCGAGGCCCAGAAACGCGGCGGCTACAGGACGGTTCTTGCCATTCCCCTCCTGCGTGAGGGGACGCCTGTCGGTGTCATCGTGCTGACGCGCATCGCTGTTAGGCCCTTTACCGACAAACAGGTCGAGGTCCTCAGGACTTTCGCCGACCAGGCCGTGATCGCCATCGAGAACGCCCGGCTTTTCGATGAAGTTCAGGCACGTACGGCCGAACTGACCGAATCGCTCGACCAGCAGACGGCAACGTCCGATGTACTCAGCGTCATCAGTTCTTCTCCCGGCGAACTGAAGCCGGTCTTTCATGCGATGCTGGAAAATGCCACGCGCATCTGTCACGCCAAGTTTGGGACGATGTTCCTCTACGATGGAAGCGGGTTCCGATATGCGGCGGATGTCGGTGCGCCTCCCGAATACACCGATTTCCAGAGTCAGCGCGGGCCTTTCAAGACAACGCCGGGCAGCCAGCTCGATCAGGTTCTGCGTACGAAAAAGGTGACGCACACAGCGGATTATGCCGCCGAATCCGTGGTCGGGGTTTCAGGCAGACTTGGTGGCGCCCGCTCGAGCGTTTGTGTCCCTATGCTCAAGGACGACGCCCTGATTGGCGCCATCCTTATCTACCGACAGGAAGTCCAGCCATTCACCGAAAAGCAGATCTCGCTGCTCGAAAACTTCGCCGCCCAGGCGGTCATTGCAATCGAGAACACGCGCCTGCTGAGCGAGTTGCGTCATTCGCTTGATCAGCAGACCGCGACCGCTGACGTATTGAAGGTCATCAGCCGGTCGGCGTTCGATGTCCATTCCGTGCTCAACACCCTGGTCGAATCGGCGGGTAGACTATGCCAAGCGGAGAACGTGCAAATTTTCCTTCGGGATGAGGAAGGCGTTTTTCGTTTGACCGCGCACAACGGGTTCTCGCTCGAATATCAAGAGTACTTGAAGGCACATCCGATCCAACCAGGCCGGGGCACATTGGTCGCACGAACTGCAACCGTGTTGGCACCCGTGCACATCCCCGATGTTCTCGCCGACGCAGAATACACCTGGCATGAAGGGCAAAAACTTGCTGGTTTCCGCGCAATGCTCGGCGTGCCTTTGCTGCGGGAAGGAAACTGCATCGGCGTGATGTGTATGACGAAGTCGGTACCCGAGCCATTCAGTGAAAAGCAGATCGAGATCATCAGTACTTTTGCCGACCAGGCGGTGATTGCGATCGAGAATGCCAGGCTCTTTAATGAAGTGCAGGCCCGCACCGCGGAGCTTACAAAATCGCTTGAAAACCTGCGGACCGCGCAAGACCGTCTGGTGCAGACCGAAAAGCTCGCCTCGCTCGGTCAGCTCACCGCCGGCATTGCGCACGAGATCAAGAACCCGCTGAATTTCGTCAATAATTTCTCGGCTCTTTCCACCGAGCTGATCGATGAGATCAAGGAGTTGCTGGAAGTCGTGAAACTGGACGAAAAGACCGGCGTCCAGCTGACCGAGCTTATGGACATGTTGCAGAGCAACCTTGAAAAGGTCGTGCAACACGGCAAGCGAGCCGATTCGATCGTCAAGAACATGCTTCTTCATTCGCGCCAGGGCTCAGGAGAGCATCGACCCATCGATATCAATGCAGTCGTCGAGGAGAGCCTCAACCTCGCGTATCACGGCGCCCGTGCCGAAAAGCAGGGGTTCAACATCACGCTGCAGCGGTCATTCGACCCGACGGCAGGCGAGGCCGACCTCTTTCCACAGGAGATTACACGGGTACTCCTCAACCTGATTTCCAACGGCTTTTATGCTGCGACAAAGCGCAAGGCGCACGATGCGGCCGGTGGCTACGAACCCATGCTGGCAGCTTCGACTAAGAACCTCGGAGACAGCGTGGAAATCAGAATTCGCGACAACGGCAACGGCATTCCGCTAGAGGTTAGGGAGCAGATGTTCAATCCGTTCTTCACCACTAAGCCCGCGGGCGAGGGTACAGGGCTGGGCCTTTCGATCAGTCACGACATCATCGTCAAGCAGCATGGCGGATCGATCGATGTCGACACCGCCCCCGGCGAATACACCGAATTTCGTATCGTTCTTCCACGCAAGGCAGCAATACTGGCCAAGACAGGAGCACCCGCGTGAAACTTCTTATTCTTGTTGTTGACGACGAGCCGGATGTTGAGTTGCTGTTTAGGCAACACTTTCGACGCGATCTCCGTGCCGGCCGCTTTGCCATGGAATTTGCGCAATCTGCTCCGGTGGCGCTGCAAAGTATCAGCAATGCGAGCGATGCTTCGCTCATTTTGATCTTGTCGGATATCAACATGCCAGGCATGAGCGGACTTGAGCTTTTACCCAAGGCCAAGGAGGCCCGGCCCGACGTGCCGGTCATCATGATCACGGCTTATGGTGACGCTGAAACAAAACGCAAGGCGCTTGAAAGTGGCGCCGACGCACTGCTCACAAAGCCGATCGATTTTATGCTGCTGCGTAACGAGATCGAGACGCGCGTCGAGCGGGCCGCATGACCACCCGGATCCTTGTCGTTGACGACGAGCCCGATCTGGAGGCGCTCGTCTTGCAGAAATTCCGGCATCAGATCCGGGACAAGTCGGTGAGCTTTACATTTGCCCACGACGGGGTCGAGGCGTTGGCCGCGTTGAAGGCGAACGGTGATATCGATCTGGTCGTCACAGATATCAACATGCCGAGAATGGACGGGCTGTCGTTGCTGCAGAAACTGCAGGAGAGCGAGGACAACATCATGACGGTGATTGTCTCAGCCTACGGCGACATGACCAACATTCGCACCGCCATGAACCGCGGCGCGTTCGATTTCGTGACCAAGCCGATAGACTTCTCCGATCTGGAGACCACGATCGCGAAGACGATTCGGCACATCGGGTTTTTGCGAGATGCCCGCGAACGACAGGCAACCGCCGAACGCGCATACGCCTCGCTTTCCCGGTATTTCTCGCCAAACCTCGCTCAGCGTCTGGCTGGAGACACGGATGCGGTTGATCTCGAAGGTCAACGTCGCGAAATCGCGACGCTGTTCACCGACATTGCAAGTTTCACCGCGCTGGTCGAGACGCTCGAGCCCAACGTGCTCGGACCCCTCCTCAATGAATACCTCTCGGGCATGACCGATATCGTTTTTGCCAATGATGGGACGGTCGCCAAGATCGTCGGCGACGCCTTGCACATTCTGTTCGGTGCGCCTGGGGAGCAGGCTGACCATGCTGCCCGCGCAGTCGCCTGCGCACTGGCGCTGGATGAATTTGCGCAAAGTTTCAGGGAGCGCTGGCAGAAGAAGGGCATCGCATTCGGCGTGACGCGTATCGGCGTTCACGCGGGGCCGGCAATTGTCGGGAATTTCGGCGGCGCTCGGTTTTTCGACTACACCGCCTATGGCGATACGATCAACGTAGCCTCGCGGCTTGAGACCGCCAACAAACAGCTCGGCACTCGTATCTGTGTCAGCGCGGGGCTGGCCGAAGGGGTCAAGAATTTTCGTGGACGGCCGATCGGTGATCTTGTGTTGCGAGGTAGGGGTGAGGTGATCCGAGCATTCGAGCCCTTGCAGGAAAACCAATTCAATGATCCTTCGACTAAAAGCTATCTCGACGCGTTTGCGTTGCTCGAAGCCGAGAACGCAGGTGCGGTTGCGGCCTTTGCGGCTCATGTCGGTAAGCAGCCGGAGGATCACCTGGCGGCTTTCCATCTCAAGCGGCTGCTCAATGGAGCCAAGGGCTCGCGGATCGCGATGGATTAGCGGCGGATTGTCACGCGTCTAGTCTTGTTTCGCAAATCGCCAGTTCTGTGACCACTATCACAGCGATTTCCCGGTCGCCGCACTATCTTAGAAGCTACGAGATTCGATGATTGGAGGTGCCCGTGTCAGTAGATCTGGCGCGCTCTAGCCCCGACAATCGGCCGACAAAAACTAAACGACTAACATCAGCTAACAAAGGACCAACGCCATGACGACGAAGACCATCCTCGACCGGAACGAAGAAGAGCTTTTCATCAACCTTGTTTCCGATGAAGCGCTCGAGATCGCGGCCGGCTCGGCGAAGGAGAAGGCCAATTTCACCCTCGGAGCCTGTAGCGGCCTTTCGGTTTGCCCGGGCTGAGCTTTTTGAGACGTGGCTGGAATTTAAGACTGTGATTCAGGCGTGTTGAGGTCTCCGTCGAAAGACGGGGACCTCAGTTTTTGCATTACCCACTAAGCCGCCCTGCCTGCAACAACCACCCGCGGATGGTTCCCCATCCGTCGTCGGAGGCAAAACCCAAAAGGTGAGGCTTCTTCTTCTGCAAATGCTCGAAGAAATATTTACCGACCTTCACGTCTTCCAACTCATCCGCGTGCAGGGCCGACCAGTTTTCCCATTCGTGGACGATTGCGCGCCTTGCGGCGAGATGGTCATCACTTTCGCTGATGACGGGTTGATTGGCCGCTTGATACGCCTCTTCTGGAATCAATTGCGCTACGTCGGCATCAGCGATAGCCGCGACCGCCGAGCTTTCGGGAATGATGAATTCTTCATCTGCGCGATCTTCGATTGCCTGATTAAGAAGAGTCCTAAATGGGTCGTCTTCGATAACAGGCGGCGACGTCAGCGCGTTGTCGTGAATAAAATGACTGGCAGCAGCCAGATCGCCGCCTCCGGGTTGCCTCGGACGCAAAGGCGGCTGTCGGCTGCTTTTGGCGTTGTCGCCTAAAGCCTGCATACGTTCCGTAACAGACATACGTCCCAGCTCCCCAGCGGAACATTCGCAGCTTAGCCCATTGTTATGGAAAGCACACCGGCACCCCAAGGGTGTTCCGAACGGCGCTGGTTCCAGGTCCCGTTATCCACAGGGCGGTGTCCGGCTCCATCCGGCGGAACCCCGCGTCATTCCGGGAAAAGCAGCGACCTGCGCGGCCGGCAATGGCACGAGATTCGTCAGACTTTGCGCAACAAAGCAGCGAGCGCGCAATGGAGGCCTGTGCATTCAGCCGCCTGCGCGCAAATCCTCTTCGCGTAGCTTGAACCGTTGCAGCTTGCCGGTGGCAGTGCGCGGCAGCGTTGTCCGCGGCTCGATCCAGCGCGGGAACTTCCAGGGTCCCGCCTTATCCTTCACGTGAAGTTTAAGGGCGTCGAGCAACACTTCATCGGCCTTGAAGCCATTTCTGAGCACGATGAAGGCCTTCGGCTTGATCAGCCCGTCGGCGTCTTCCTTGCCAATGACGGCCGCTTCCAGCACGGCCTCATGGGAGATCAGTGCCGCTTCGACGTCGAAGGGCGAAACCCACATGCCGCTCACCTTGAACATGTCGTCGGTGCGCCCGCAGTAATAGTAGTAGCCATCCGCGTCGCGCCGATATTTGTCGCCGGTGTGGGTCCATTCACCGGCAAAGGTGGTTCGGCTCTTGATCCTCTGGTTCCAGTAACCTTCGCCAGCCGACGGCCCCCGCACGATCAGTTCACCGATTTCGCCATCGCTAAGATCTCTCCCATGTTCGTCTATGATGCGCGCGTCGTAGCCAGGCACCGGCTTGCCGGTCGAGCCATAGCGAATGTCGCTGGGGCGGTTGCTCAAGAAAGTGTTCAACATTTCGGTTGAGCCCAGTCCGTCAAGCACGTCGACACCAACCGTGTCGCGCCAGCGTTCGCCAATGTGCGCCGGTAAGGCCTCGCCCGCAGAAACGCAAATGCGCAGACGATCGGAGCCGGCACCCTTTGAGATATCGTGGTGTGAGAGAAGCGCTGTGTAGAGCGATGGCACGCCGTAAAAAATCGTCGGCTGGTGACGCCGCAGCGTATCGAAGACGCCCTCAGGCGAAGGGCGGTGCGGCCACAGGACGGCGGTCGCGCCGACCGAAAGGGGAAAGGTCATGGCGTTGCCGAGCCCGTAGGCGAAGAACAGCTTTGACGCGGAATGCACGACGTCATCCTCACGGATTTCAAGGATGCCTTGGCCGAACAGCTTCGCGGTGGCCATCAGGTTCGAGTGGACGTGCTTCACCCCCTTTGGGTCACCGGTAGACCCAGAGGTGTAGAGCCAGAAGGCAACTTCATCCGACAGTGTGTCCGCAGTGACCGGCGCTGGATCGGCGTGGGCGATTAGGCCTTCGAAAGCGTGGACTGACCTTTGGCCTTGCACGTTACCACCGTTCGACCGTTCGCCAACAACCACAACATTCTTCAACCGCGGCAGGCGGTCGATGACCGGCGACATCGACTGTGCAAGAGACGCTGCCACGACCAGCGTTGTCGCGCGACAATCGCCAAGGATGTATGCGTATTGCGGAAGCGGCAGGTAGGTGTTGAGAGGAATTGCAATCGCGCCCGCGCGAATGACGCCCCAGAACGCCACTGGGTAGTCGACAGTGTCATTGAGCAGGAGTGCGACGCGCTGTTCGTGCTCAACGCCCAGGCCTTGCAGGGCATTGGCGAAGCGGAAACTGCGGGTCTGCAGGTCGCCGTAAGTGAGCGAACGGTCGGGGTCAACGAAAGCGACCTTCCGCCCAAGACCGCGCGCCACGTTTGCGTCGATGAAATCGCTGACGGCGTTGTAGGGGCGGCGCTCGTTGAAATCGTGCTGCACGCGCCCCCCGATTAGGTCAATCTTCGAAAAGCCGTGCAACGAGCCGTCGCGCCAGCACGCCGGCGACCCGCCTGCGGTAGTGGCCGGGCGTGAAAGTGGTCTTCATCGGCATGATCTGATCGCGCACCAGCGCATCGAGGCCCTTGATGACGCGTTCGTCGAACCCGCCGCCACACAGTTCAGCGGTACCGGCGAGCAGCACCGGGCGCGGATTGGTACCGGTGAAGGCAACGCGGAGGTCGGTCAGCTTCCCGCCTTGTTTTTTCAGTGCGACCGCGACCCCGGCGACGGGGTATTCGATTGAGCGGCGAATTCGAATCTTGTCATAAGCCGAGCGCAGGTCGGGCGTATATTTTGCGCGCACCGCGGTGACGATCTCACCCGGCCGCAGCGACAGAAAAAATTTGCCGTCGCCCTGTGTCTCCGTCACCGGAACGTCTTGCCGAGCGAACCCGATGTAAAGCTTCTCGAGCGGAATTGTGCGTTTACCCGTCGCACTCGCGATGTCCACTTCGGCGCCAAGTATGAGCAAGGCGGGCGCAAGGTCGCCCGAGAAGGTCGCAAAGCATACGCCGCGGCTCTTCGGCGCAACGTGGCACACTGTACCGGTTGTCTTCAGACAATGGTTGTTGGCGCTCCGCCACCATTCGCTCTGATTGTAGAAGATGCAACGCGTGTCGAGGCAGAGATTACCGCCGACGGTCCCCATGTTCCGGTGCGTAGGGCCAGCGACATGCGCGGCTGCCTGCGCGAAAACGGGGTAATGCTTATTGATAGCGGGGTGCTGGGCGATTTCGCTCAGGCGCACTGAGGCGCCCAGTTCGATAGACTTTTCATCGGCACGGATCGCGTGCAATTCCGGCACGCGGTTCATGTCAATCAGGACCGGCGGAGCAACGATACCGCGACGGATATTCACGACGAGATCTGTGCCACCACCGAGCGGCATCGCCTTTGGATTATCCGCACGCGCCGCAATCGCCTCGGCGAGCGTTGTCGGACTGACGATGCGGAATTCCGGCAGGGCGTCCATTACCGGCCTCCGCCCGAGAGTGTGATGTGCCTGCTTTCGACCATCACTCGCCCCCGTTTTTCTTCGTTTTTTCGGCCGCCCGACGGCGCTTCTCGATGGCCTCGAAGACCCGATCGGGCGTCACTGGCAGGTCGTTGAAGCGAATGCCGATCGCGGCGGCGATAGCGTTGGTGAGAGCGGGGAGAAACGCCGCGAGCGAGCCCTCTCCCGCTTCCTTCGCGCCGAAGGGACCGTGCGGGTCGTTGCTTTCGACGATGCCAACTTCGATCGGCGGGGAGTCCTGGATAGTCGGTACCCGATAGTCGAGCATGTTGGCGGTCACCATCAGCCCGTCGTGGTAGGCGGTTTCCTCGCTCATGGCCTGGCCCATGCCCATCCACACCGAGCCCTGAACCTGGCCTTCAACCGTCAGCCGATTGAGCGCCTTGCCGCAGTCATGCGCGACCCAGACCTTGTCGACGGTGACGACGCCGGTTTCCTCATCGACACTGACTTCCACCACTTGCGCCGAGTAGCTGTAACCCATGGTGCCGCCAATAGCGGAGCCGCGATATTTCTTGCCACCGTGCAATTCAGGAATGGTTGAGTAGTTGCCGGTGATCGTGATCGTGCCACTGTCCTTCAGCGCTTCCGTCACCACCTCTTCGAAAGTTGCCCCCTTATCCTGGGCACCGGCGCGATAGACTTCGCCGAGGCACTCGATGTCCTCGGGTCGCGCCTCGAGCTTGCGGGCAGCGGCATTGACCAACACGCTTTTCAGATTACGTGCAGCATCGAGGGCCGCATTCCCAACCATGAAAGTGACACGCGACGAATAGGACCCGTTGTCCTTCGGCACTACCTCGCTGTCGCCAGTCACGACGCGCACGCGCGAAAGATCAAGACCGAGGATTTCAGCGACCGTCTGGGCGAGAATGGTCGTTGAGCCCTGTCCGATATCGGCGGCGCCCGACAGCACTACGATCGAGCCGTCGAAATCGAGCTTGATCTTCACCGTGGCATGCGGTTCTCCGGTCCAGTTCACCGGCTTCGAGGCGCCCGAGATGTAATGCGAGCACGCCATCCCCAGGCCTTTGCGCACGCCGTTGACGCTCGTCAGCCTTCCTTTGCGATTTTCCCAGCCGCTTTCGCGCTCGACCCAATCAAGGCATTCCGGAAGACCGTATGAGTTCACCATCAAATCGTTGTCTGTAAAGGTCGGCGCGGTCAGAAGGTTCGCGCGCCGTACAGCGAATGGATCGAGGTCTAGTTCAGCGGCCATCTGGTCGAGGAGGCTTTCAAAGGCAAAGCGGATATCGACGGTGCCGTGACCGCGGAAGGCACCGCAGGGCGGCGTGTTGGTGAGGACGCGGCGGCCTGTGTACTTGACATTGTGCAGGTCGTAGATCGCGTAAAGCATCGAGCCGGAATAGAGGATCGTCACGACGCCATATCCCGAGTGCGCGCCACCACGCTGGTCGCAATCGCATTCGACCGCGGTGATGCGTCCATCTTTCCGCAAGCCGATCTTCAGGCGAATGTCGGTTTCAGGTCGCCCGCGATGCGTGATGAAAGTCTCCTCGCGTGTTGTGACAATGCGCACGGTGGCGTTGGCCTTGCGCGCGAGAAGCGCGGCGATCAACTCGATATTGAGCGTCTCGGTGCGGCAGCCGAAGCCGCCACCGACATGCGGCTTAATCACGCGGATGCGCGACATGTCCATGTCGAGGATCTGCGACAGCATCAAGTGTACGTAGTAGGGCACTTGCGTTGAGGCGTGCACGGTCATGCGGTCGCGCACGGCGTCGTATTCGGCGACGGCGGCGTGCATTTCCATCTGGTTCTGGCAGACTTCGGCGCAGTTATAGGTGCCCTCGCGCACGAGATCGGCATCGGCGAATCCTTGCGCGGTCGAGCCGAGTTCGAACAGGACGTCGCGTTCTATATTGCCGAGCTTCTTTTGGTGCAGGAGCGTGGCGCCGGGTGCGAGCGCGTCCTTCGCAGTGAAGTAGGCCGGCAATTCCTTGACGGTCATTTTGATCAATCGGATTGCCTTGCGGGCGGCGACGTCGTCGACGGCGGCGACGGCGGCGACCGGCTCGCCACGGTATCTCACCTTGTCACGCGCGAGCGGATGCTCGCTGCGCGCGATCGGGAGAACACCGAACGTCTTGTCGCAATCGGCGCCGGTCACGATTGCGACGACGCCAGGGATCTTGAGCGCCTCCGATACATCGACATCGACAATCTCGCCATGCGCATAAGGGCTGCGATAGATGCAGCCTGCGAGCTGGCTCACCCCGACAACATCGGCTGTATATTTTGCGCGACCGGACACTTTCTCCGGACCGTCGATCATCGGCACGTAGGTTCCGATATTGCTCACGGGAGCGGGTTTGTTCATGGCGGGATGCCTTGTTTGCCGAGCGCTACGGCGAACTTCACCGCTTCAATGATTTTCACATAGCCCGTACAGCGGCAGATATTGCTGCCGAGTGCCTCAAGAATTTCTGCATCGCTCGGATCCGGATTTTTCCGCAGTAGTCCGGCTGAAGCCATGATGAAGCCGGGCGTGCAATAGCCGCATTGCGAGCCGAGCTTCTCGTGGAAGCCGCGCTGTACGGCTGACAGCTGCCCGTCCACGCCGAGCGATTCGATCGTATCCACGCGCTTGTCCTGTACGGTCATCGCAAGCGTCAGACATGACAATGTCGGCGTGTCGTCGATGAGGACCGTGCAGGCGCCGCACTCGCCGCCGTCACAGCCGGTCTTGGTGCCGGTTAGGCCGACCTTTTCGCGCAGGTAATCGAGCAAAAGGATATTATCGGCGACCGCGTCGGCGCGGTCGCGGCCATTAAGCCTGCATTCCAGCAGACGGGCCAAGCGTTTCGTTCCCTGTTACGCGCATTTGCTGCGCGTTTTGTCATTATTCTTATTGTAGTGAGATACTAGCGCCGCAGCGGGCTCCGCCGAAGAGCTTCTGCAGACCAATTTCCGGGAATGGCTGGAACGATTACGTTCCTGCGAATTTCGCAATCACCTCGGCAGGAATCGCGGTCCCGCCTATCTTTTCAGGGTGATCTTTGCTGCGCGCCGCCCAGACGCGGGTTTCTCCGCCCTCGACCGCAAGTTCGCCGGCGACCGAGATAAGATGCTCTACGTCGAAGCTTGAACGGCGAAACTCGCTGAACTCGCGAGGTCAGGTCGACGACGTCACCGAATTTTACGGCCTTGATGAAATTGGCCCGTGCATCAACCAGCGGAATTCCGATGATTTCGAAGGTGCCCGCAAGCTCATGCGGTTTTACCCCAAGGGCGGCCTCGAACAGATGCCAGGTGCTCGCGTCGAACATCTCGAAGAAGCGGCTATTGAACACGATGCCCGCGGGATCGCACTGACCCCATTCGATTCTGAGCTGTTTGCGATAGCTAAAGGACATCGTTTGCCTCACGCGCTACAACGGATCGCGTTATAGCTGCCGCATTCTCCACTGTCATGCCCGACGATCGCAATCAGGACCTCGCCTTCCTTTTGCTTTTCTTCTTCCTCGGGTCGGGCCATTCGACGACCTCCTGCGACAACATCTCGACGCGCGACGCGCGGCGCCGCTTGCGCAATGCACGCGGGGGTGCAACGGGCAAGTGTAGTGATGTATCGAGATCCACCAGGAGCCAGTCGAGGTCTTCCGGTGCGATGACCCAGCTGTGCGGCGCGTAGCGCGCGAGCGAGAAGGGCTTGGAAAAAGACAGCATCGATTTCTTGCCGCCGGGCAGGCAATACTCGTGCGCGTAGGACATCGCGAGTTCGCGCACGCTGCGATAGATCGGATCGCGCCAGCGCAGGATCGCATGATTGGTCTTGCTGATTGCACCCCACAGGCCGTGCTCGCGGAACAGTGTGATGATGTGGTCCTGGTCGCTCGGTAGTGCACGGATATCCATCAGAAGAGGGCGCTTGCCATGATAGGCCAACACGGCCGCGGCGAAGATCGCGCCTTCAGCGCAATGCGCCATACGTGCGCCGAGCACACCGCGAGGTGACATCGCGGTATCGCCCTGGAGACCGAAATTGACAGGCAGCTTGTCGAGGAAATTTTGAATCTTCACCGGCGTGTCCAGCCGTCCGAACAATCGATGCTCAGACGGGGTTAGGAGCGCGTGCAGTCTGCGGCGATAGGTGGACATCAGTGAATGGGCGGTCGCGGGGGAGTGAGCATCACTTTCCGTGTTTTGCATACGTTTCAGAGGGATTCGAGCGCTACCGGTGTTCTCTGCACAGGGCTAGGGAAAGGAAAATGTTGTGCTCATTGGCGCCTATGGAAGCAAAAATCTTCTTATTTTTCGGTACTTATTGCTGTTTTGAAGAATAATCTCCTACTTAAGAGCTCCTGTTGCTGGAATGGGAGCTGTTCCGATGAGCGATTTCCCTAACAAGTCCGAGCGTGTTTCGGGCGTTGAGGCCTGGGCCCTCGCGCTGGCAACCGCTCTGGTCGCGCTGATCGCGGTCGGCGTTATCCCGCACGTTCACTGGTAAGGGCTAAAACATATGACGACAACCACCACGACTTGGAATGAAGCGGCTCTGCGGCGCGCCGACAATGTCGAGATCGCGCCGCGCATCAGCGAAGACTGGTTGTCGCTCATTATCGGGCTTTTCATTTTCGTCTTGGCGCTTGCGGGCATCGCCAACGTCGATCTGCTCGGTTGGGTGGTTACCACCTCGGTATGGAATGACGTCGGCAAGGCGCTTGGCACGGTCTCAAAATCCTATGCCTCGCTTGGCGGCTTCGGTGCGCTAATCGCGACCTACGTCGCGTTGCTTGTTGTGCTGAGTGCGGCAGCCGTCGCACTGAAAAGCGACCTCAAGAAATTCGCGTTGGCCTTCACCGCAGTATTCTGGATTGCCTATGCGAGCTGGGTGATCGGCAATTTTGCAAACTTCGCGGCTGTAACACCCGCCGAGCTGCAGAAGTTCGGTATCAGCTGGTCGCTCAGACTCACGAATGAGGGCGCCTATATCTTCGCGCTCATCGCCGGCCTCGTTATAGCAAACGTGTTCCCGCGTTTTGCGGAAGGGATCAAAGACGCGGTGAGGCCTGAACTCTATATCAAGATCGCGATCGTCATCCTCGGTGGGTTTTTTGCCGTCACTGCTGCCGGCAAGTTGTCACTTGCGAGCTCTCTGCTGCTGCGCGGTGTTGCGGCCATCATCGAGGCCTATCTGATCTATTGGGCGGTCGTCTATTTCGTCGCGCGCAAATGGTTTGGCTTCAATCGCGAATGGGCGGCACCCCTCGCTTCCGGAATATCGATCTGCGGTGTATCTGCGGCGATCGCGACAGGTGGCGCGATCCGCGCTCGGCCGATGATTCCGGTGCTGGTTTCGTCGCTGGTCGTCGTGTTTGCGGTGGTCGAAGTGCTGCTGCTGCCATTCCTGGCGCAGACCTTCCTATCGCACGAGCCACTCGTGGCGGGCGCCTGGATGGGTCTTGCCATCAAGACCGACGGCGCGGCCATAGCCGGTGGCGCCATCACCGAATCGCTAATCCTCGCGCAGAACGCGGCGGAGGGAATCAAATATCAGCCGGGCTGGATCCTCGGCACCGCCGCAACGATCAAGGTGTTCATCGACATCTTTATCGGGATTTGGGCCTTCGTTCTCGGCTACATCTGGACCAATCACATCAATCGCACGGCTGACAAGGCCAGCGCTTGGGAGATCTGGCAGCGATTCCCGAAGTTCGTGATCGGCTTCCTGATCACCTTTGTCGTCGGCCTTTATCTCGCGCTGGCAACGCCTGCGGCTATCGCGGCGAAGGTGCCTGCAGCGATGGGTGAAGCCAACACCCTGCGCGTCGTGTTCTTCATCCTGACTTTCTTCTCGATTGGGGTCCTCTCCAACTTCAAGAAGCTTTGGCAGGAGGGCATTGGTCGGCTCGCGGCCGTGTATTTCGTGAGCCTGTTCGGATTCGTGATCTGGGTCGGCCTGCTGATTTCCTGGCTTTTCTTCAGCGGCGTCAAGCCGCCGCTGGCCAGCTGAACAAAGGAGCAAACCGTGTCACAGGTGAATGTCGGTGAGGAACTACGCAAGGCGCAAGCCGAACCTTTGTTGCCGGTCGAAAAGAAGTTGATCGGCTGGAGCCTCGGCGTTGGCCTGGTACTTCTGATCCTTCTCGTCATCGTCAACCAGCTGTTCCCGGCGTCCCTCTGACGTCTTGAAATACGACGGCGCCTGTTGTGCCGCCGAGAAATGAGAAATGAGTATGTCGCCAATTCCGAAGACCGCGCCATTCGCAGAAGAGGAGATCGACCTCCTCAACCGCGTCGTCGGCACTGCAAGCCCGGTACAGCGCGCTTGGCTTGCCGGATTTCTGGCAGGTATTGATGCGTCAGGCGCCGCTCTTGTTCCGGCGCATCCAGCCGCCTCGGCGCGTCCGGCCGAGCCGCTGACGATTGTCTATGCGAGCGAGTCCGGCAATTCCGAGAAGCTTGCGGGTGATCTTGCCAAAGCGGCGCGCAAGCACGGGTTGAAGCCGACGCTCGTTGATATGGCGGACCTCGAGTTGTCCGCTCTGACCGCGGCCAAGCGGTTGGTGGTGATCGCCGCAACCTGGGGCGAAGGTGACCCTCCGGCCCGTGCCGTGCGTTCTTATAATGAACTGATGGGTGAAGGCGCGCCGCGCCTCGACGGTGTTGAATTCGGCGTGTTGGCACTCGGAGATACCGCCTACGCAGAATTCTGCGCGGTCGGCAGGAAAATCGACGAGCGCCTGGCTGCGCTTGGCGGCAAGCGCGTGACCGATCGGGTCGATTGCGATCTCGATTTCGCGGAGCCGGCCGCGCGCTGGATTGGCGATGCGGTGAAGGCTCTGACGCCGCCGAATGCCGGCCGCGTTATCGAGGTTGATTTTGGCGCCAAGCCGGCGGCCGCGCCGAGCGCGGACATACTCGAAGCGGAAATTACCGAGCACGTTGACTTGAATTCCTCACGCTCGGACAAAGAGACGATACACCTCGCGCTTTCGTTCGAGGGCGGCGCACCGGCCTACCAGCCGGGCGACTCGCTTGATCTTTATCCTGAGAATGACCCGGCATACGTGGACGAACTGCTGAAAATCGCCGGCCTTGCAGGCGACGAGAAGTTACGGGCGGAATTTATCAAGTCGCGCGATGTGACCACGCTCTCGCTCAAAACCGTTGAGACCTACGCCTCTTCGACCGGCCATCAATACGTCAAGGCACTCCTTGACGAAGGTCAAGCGCGCGAATGGATCGCTGGACGCCAGCTCATCGACCTCATCGCGACCTTTCCGATCGCGCTTGATGCCGACAAACTTCGTGCACTGACCCGTCCGCTCGCTCCGCGGGCCTATTCGATTGCATCCTCCCGCCGCGAGGTCGGAGATGAGGCGCACCTGCTCATTTCCGCCGTCCGTTATGAAAGCCATGGCCGCGCGCGGAAAGGCGTCGCCTCAAACTACGTCGCAGAGCGACTGAAGCGCGGTGGCCGTGTTCGCGTGAAACTGAAGCCCAACAAACATTTCGCGCTGCCGGCAGCCGAAAAGGACGTCATCATGGTCGGTCCCGGAACGGGCGTAGCGCCCTTCCGTGCTTTCGTGCAGGAGCGACGGGCGACGCAAGCGAAAGGCCGCAATTGGCTGTTCTTCGGCGACCGCACGTTTACGCACGACTTCCTCTACCAGCTCGATTGGCAGGATGCGCTCAAGGACGGTGCGCTGACGCGTATGGATGTCGCTTTCTCGCGCGACACGCCAGAGAAGATTTACGTGCAGCACAAGCTGTGGGAACGCCGTGCCGACCTGATCCAATGGCTGGAGGGTGGGGCCTACTTTTATGTGTGTGGTGACGCAAAGGCGATGGCGAAGGACGTCCGCGCCGCACTGGTCCACGCCTATACTGATGTGAAGGGCCTATCCCCTGAAGCGGCCGAGCAGGCGGTGGTGACACTGGAGCGTGAAAAGCGCTATCTGCAGGATACCTATTGATCCTGCACCCATTGGACGGCCAATGACCGACGAGCTGTCGCGCAACGAGCGCATCAAGGAAGCCAGCGACTATTTGCGCGGCACGTTGGCCGAGGGCCTGCGCGAGGAAATCACCGGCGCGATCATCGAGGACGATGCGCAGCTCGTAAAGTTCCACGGCATGTATTTGCAGGATGACCGCGACCTGCGGTCTGAACGCACGCGCAAGAAGATGGAGAAGGCCTTCTCCTTCATGATCCGCGTGCGCATCCCGGGAGGCGTCCTCACCCCTCGGCAATGGCTTGCGCTCGATGAAGTCGCCCGCGTCTACGGCAACGGCACCATGCGGCTGACCACGCGGCAGACGGTGCAGCTGCATGGGATCATCAAATCAAATTTGAAGTCCACGCTGAAGGCAATCGACAAAGCCCTTCTCAATTCGATCGCGGCCTGCGGCGATATCAACCGCAATGTCATGTGCAACGTGCTGCCGGAGCAGTCGCGCGCACATGCCGCAGCGCTCGAGATGGCGCGCGCGATATCCGACCATCTGCTGCCGCACACACCGGCCTATCGCGAGATCTGGCTTGATGGTGAGCGGATCGCAGGCGGCGAGGAAGAGGTTGTTGAGCCGATTTACGGCAAGACCTATCTGCCGCGTAAATTCAAGATCGTCGTCGCGGTGCCGCCGTCGAACGATGTCGATATATTCGCCCATGATCTGGGCTACATCGCTATTGCAGATGATGCAGGCAATGTTGCCGGCTGGAATGTCACCGTCGGTGGTGGCATGGGCATGACCCATGGTGAGCCGGATACCTATCCGCGCACTGCGGACGTCATGGGCTTTTGTGAAACCAAAGATGCCGTCAAGATTGCAGAGGCCACTGTCACAGTGCAGCGTGACTGGGGCGACCGTAAAAACCGCAAGCATGCACGACTCAAGTACACGATCGAGGATCGTGGCCTCGACAATTTCCGGGCCGAGGTCGAGCGCCGTGCGGGGGTCAAGCTTGCTTCACCAAAGCCGTTCACATTCGCCTCGACCGGCGACCGTTACGGCTGGAGCGAAGGGACTGACGGGCGCGGGCATTTGACATTGTTCGTGCAGAACGGGCGCGTGCACGACGTCGCCGGTGTTGCCCAGCAAACCGCTCTGCGAACGATCGCGCAGGTGCATGAGGGTGATTTCCGCATCACGCCGAACCAGAATCTTGTGATTGCCAATGTGCCGACGGCACGGCAGCCCGAAATCGAACGTATCGCGCGTCAGGCAAATCTCCTTGCGCCCTGGTCGGGTCTGCGCCGCAATTCCATGGCTTGTGTGGCGCTCCCGACCTGCGGGCTCGCGCTTGCCGAAAGCGAACGCTACCTGCCGGATTTGGTAACCGCTCTTGATGAAAGACTCGCAGCGCATGGTCTTTCCGCGGACGATATCGTCATCCGCATGACAGGTTGCCCGAATGGATGTGCGCGGCCCTATCTCGCCGAGATTGGGTTGGTCGGCAAAGGTCCGGGCCGATACAATCTATATCTCGGCGCGGCCTTCGATGGTTCGCGCATGAACAAGCTCTATGCCGAAGACCTCGATCACGCGGGCATCGTTGCCGCGCTCGATCCTGTCCTCGCCGCTTACGCAGCGGAACGGCAGAAGGGGGAGCGTTTCGGCGATTTCACCATTCGTGCCGAATTCGTTGCGGCAACCGGCAATGGCGCCGACTTCCATGCCAACACCGGAAAACAGCGCGGGCCGTAAGCGACGCTCGAGACCGGAACCTTACCGCTGCGCGCTAAAATCTCGTCATCTGCCGCAAAATCAGGCAGCCGCGCCGCGCCGACGCTCCAAACTACAGTTTTCCAGTCGATTTCGGATGGAATGGGTCTTGCTTCGCCAAGAGCCGGCGACCCGATCTGAACGCAGTTACAGCTAGGGATGTCGGCAGGAAAAGGGAATTTGGCGCAAGCAGGTAAAGGGTCAGAACCATCAAGCCACGGCGCGGTCACGTCGGGGGAGCAACGGGATTCGGCCCTGAAGATCGCGATCGTCGATGAGAGCCCCGTTCGTTCGGCCATCCTGGAAGAAGGCCTGCGCGAGGCAGGATTTACTCAGGTCGAACGCGTTGCCGAAACACAAAACCTGCTTTCGCGCATTTACGCTCTCGATCCGGACGTCATTCTCATTGATCTGGAGAATCCCAGCCGCGACGTGCTCGAGCAAATGTTTCAAATGAGCCGGGCGGTGAAACGTCCGGTCGCCATGTTCGTCGATCAGAGCGACAGCGCATCGATCCAGGCGGCAGTCGACGCGGGAGTGTCGGCCTACATCGTTGACGGCCTTCGCAAGGAACGTATCACCAATATTCTCGATCTTTGCATTTCGCGTTTCAACGCGTTTGCGCGGCTGCAGTCAGAACTCGATCACGCCAAAGGGGCTTTGGAAGAGCGCAAGGTCATTGACCGGGCCAAAGGCGTACTTATGCAGGCCAGAAAGCTCAGCGAAGAGAAAGCTTACGCGCTGCTGCGCACCAAGGCCATGAACGAGAACAAGAAGATCGTTGAAATTGCCCAGTCAGTACTAACCGCCGCGGAGCTGCTTAAATGAGCGAAAAACTCCGGATCGGTTTTATTCCTTTGGTTGATGCAACAGCCTTGTTGGTCGCTGTCGATGCGGGCTTCACGGCCGCCGAAGGACTCGACGTCGAACTGATCCGCGAAGTGTCATGGTCGAACGTGCGCGACAAGCTCAATATTGGCCTGTTCGATGCCGCTCATCTGCTGTCGCCGGTCGCGATCGCCTCCAGCCTTGGAATCGGCCACCTACGAGTGCCACTCGTTGTGCCGTTCAATCTGGGGATCAATGGCAATGCAATTACGGTGTCTCCTTGGCTTTTTTCCGCACTGTCGAATGCGACGGATGGCGATCTGACTGACCCGAAGGTCTCCGCGCGCGCACTCTCGCGAATCGTATCCGAGCGCAAAGCGCGCGGTCTTGAACCGCTCAACTTCGGCATGACGTTTCCGTTTTCGCATCACAACTACCAACTTCGCTACTGGATGGCGGCGGGTGGAGTCGATCCCGACGAAGATGTCCGTCTCGTTGTGCTGCCTCCGCCGTACATGGTGGAAAGCCTCGCGAGCAAACAGGTGGACGCATTTTGCGTCGGTGCGCCCTGGAATTCCGTGGCAGTCGATCTGGGCGTCGGCAGCATCTTGCACTTTGGCCGCGAGATCATGACGCGTGTCTCGGAAAAGGTGTTCGCGTTACGCCAGCAATGGGCCGAGGAAAATCCTGATATCGTTGCACGTCTTGTGCGCGCGCTCGTCTTTGCGAGCAAATTTGTGAGCAACGCAGAAAATCGGGCCACAGTTGCGCATATTGTTGCGCAGCGTCTCGGTGTGAACCCGGAACTCGTAGTTCGGACATTGACCGGGAATCTCAAGACAACGGCGGACGGTACGATCCGAAAATCCGACCCCTACATTGTTGTAAGTGGTCACGAAGCAAATCGACCCGACGCCAATCAAGCGGCGTGGGCCTACGCGCAAATGGTGCGATGGGGACAGGCGCAACTATCGACGGAGTTGCAAGCATCGGCGGAAAATGTTTTTCGCGCCGATCTTTATGATTCTGCACTCGATAAGACAGATGAGGGCGCTCACGACAGTCACGTCGCGGACATCGGGGCATTCTTTGACCCCGCGTTCGATCGCGCCGACATAGGCGGCTATCTCGCATCCTGGCGAAGCAAACGCGCGCGACCGCCACGCCTCACGATTGTCCGCTGATATTGCGCTGCACAAAAAATCTGCAGCCTGCGCCGGATGTGAGCAACGAATCGCAGCCTCCGCAAAATTTCCTGCTGTTCGCCTTCTGCCATAAGTAATCTGAAAAACCTATAAATTATGCCTTTTTGCGGAGATTGGCACGGCACTTGAATTGAAAGAGGGCAAGAGGCGCCACCCGTGCGCGCTTCGGGTCCAACGACGGGCCGATAGCAACGCTGCTGTCCTGGGGAATGCGCAACGGCGCGCTTCAGGTCTGCAGCTTTTTTATTGGCCGAGGACACAAGCGTGAAGGGCGTATCGACCGGGGCAACAGGAACGGAAGGACGACGAAGACAATGACGGTGAAACACAGAACCAACAGCCACCGTGGCGTGAGCCGACGCTCATTTCTCAAAGCTGGCGCAGGGACTGCCGCCTTGCTCAGCGCGGTTAGTTCGCAATTTCCTTTCGGCGCTTACGTTGCCGAAGCCGCTGGCCCCGAAGTGACAAAGGCCTTGCTCGGGTTCATCGCGCTCACGGATGCAGCGCCACTGTTTGTCGCAAAAGAGAAGGGCATCTTTGCAAAGTATGGTGTGCCCGATGTCGAGGTGCAGAAGCAGGCGTCGTGGGGAGCCACGCGCGACAACCTCGTCCTTGGCTCGGAAGGAAACGGCATCGATGGCGCGCACATTCTTACGCCGATGCCTTATCTGATCAGCGCCGGAAAAGTGACGCAAAACAATGTGCCGACGCCCATGTACATCCTGGCGCGCCTCAATCTCAACGGCCAATGCATTTCCGTTGCCAAAGAGTACAGCGACCTCCGTATCGGCGTTGACACGTCGCCACTGAAAGCTCCGTTTGAAAAGAAAAAGGCATCGGGTAAGTCAGCAAAGGCAGCGATGACATTCCCCGGTGGCACCCACGATTTGTGGATCCGCTACTGGCTCGCCGCAGGCGGCATCGACCCTGACAAGGATGTCGAAACCATCGTGGTGCCGCCGCCGCAAATGGTCGCCAACATGAAAGTCGGCACCATGGACTGTTTCTGCGTCTGCGAACCCTGGAACCTCCAGCTCATTCACCAAAGCATCGGCTACACGGCGATCACGACCGGCGAACTGTGGGAGAAGCATCCCGAGAAGTCGCTGGGAATGCGTGCGGCCTACGTCGACAAATATCCGAACGCGACGACGGCAATTCTCATGGCCACGATGGAGGCGCAGCAGTGGTGCGAGAAGATGGAAAACCGCGAAGAGGTGGCTGCAATCTGTGCGAAGCGACAGTGGATCAATTGCCCGGTCGACGATGTCACCGAGCGGATGAAAGGCAAGTTCGATTACGGGATTCCCGACAAGGTCGTCGAAAACAGCCCGCACATGATGCGGTATTGGAAGGATCACGCATCCTATCCGTTCCAGAGCCACGATCTCTGGTTCCTCACCGAAGACACGCGCTGGGGCAAATACGAATCCGGCTTTGACACGAAATCGCTGATCAAGAAGGTGAACCGAGAGGATCTCTGGCGCGATGCCGCCAAGAGCCTCGGAGTTGCGGCAGCCGATATCCCGACCTCGACATCGCGCGGTCAGGAGAAATTCTTCGACGGCAAGATTTTCGATCCGGAGAACCCCGCGGCCTATCTCAAGAGCCTCACGATCAAGCGTGTTGAGGTGTGACCGCCAAGGAGGCTCCTGCGCGGGCGGCCAACCTTTCCGAAAGAGAACGGAGAATTCACGCAATGAATATGCCGGTGGTCAGATCCGACCTCATGGAGACCGTAGCAACAAAGCCTGACACTGCCGCTGTGGCAAAAGTGTTGGCACTCACACCAAAACGGCCAGGACTGAAATCGCGCGTTACCACGGCTCTTGGAAATGCGGCGGTACGGATCGTGCCGCCTCTGCTGGTTATCGCTGTTCTGCTTGCCGTCTGGGAGTTGCTCTGTCGGAAGGCCGGCGCAACTTTGCCGCCGCCCTCGCGGATTGTGCGCGATACCTGGGAGTTGATTGTCGACCCTTTTTACGACCGGGGAGGGCTCGATAAGGGCCTATTCTGGCATCTGTCAGCCAGTTTGCACCGGGTCGCGCTCGGCTATGCGCTCGCAAGCATAGTCGGCATCGCGCTGGGGACACTGGTCGGCCAATCGGTATGGGCGATGCGCGGGCTCGACCCGATATTTCAGGTGCTGCGAACCGTTCCGCCGCTCGCCTGGCTGCCTTTGTCACTTGCCGCCTTCCGCGACGGGCAACCCTCGGCAATCTTCGTGATCTTCATTACCGCGATCTGGCCGATCATCATCAATACCGCGGTCGGCATCCGCAACATCCCGCAGGACTATCGCAACGTTGCCGCCGTGTTGCGGCTCAATCCGTTCGAATTCTTCGCGAAAATCATGGTGCCGTCGGCAGCCCCTTACATCTTCACCGGATTGCGCATCGGTATCGGCCTGTCGTGGCTCGCCATCGTCGCTGCGGAAATGCTGATCGGGGGCGTCGGCATCGGCTTCTTTATTTGGGATGCGTGGAATTCCTCGCACATCTCCGAGATCATCGTAGCGCTCGTCTATGTCGGATTGGTCGGGTTCGTTCTCGACCGCATCGTCGCCGGCATCGCTTCCATCGTAACCCGTGGCACTGCGGCCAACTGAGGACTGCGAGCATGATCCCTTTTTGCAAGATCGACCATGTCGACAAAAGCTTCACGCGTGGCACGAACGAAACGCGGGTCCTCAAGGACATCACCTTCGAGGTCACGAAGGGTGAATACATCTCGATTATCGGGCACTCGGGCTGCGGAAAGTCGACGTTGCTCAACATTGTCGCCGGGCTGACGCGGCCGACAGCGGGCGGCGTCATCCTGGAAGGTCATGAGGTCGACGAACCGGGGCCCGATCGTGCCGTCGTGTTCCAGAACCACAGCCTGCTGCCTTGGCTGACGGTCTACGACAACGTGAAGCTCGCGGTCGACAAGGTATTCGCGTCGAGCAAATCGCGCGCCGAACGGCGCGACTGGACACTGCACAATCTCGATCTGGTGCAGATGACTCACGCGCGAGCCAAGCGGCCAGCCGAGATTTCGGGCGGCATGAAGCAACGTGTCGGATTAGCCCGCGCGCTGGCGATGGAACCGAAACTGCTGCTGCTCGACGAACCGTTCGGCGCACTCGACGCGCTCACGCGTGCGCACCTGCAGGACACGGTGATGGGCCTGCACCAAAAGCTCGGAAACACGGTGATGATGATCACCCATGACGTCGATGAAGCCGTGCTGCTGTCGGACCGGATCATCATGATGACCAACGGTCCGTCGGCTCAGATTGGCGAGATACTTGAGGTGCCGCTGTCGCGGCCGCGCAAGCGGCTCGACCTGGTGACAAACGCGACGTTTCTCAAGTGTCGTCAGCGGGTACTTGAATTCCTCTACGAGCGTCATCGTTTCGTTGAGGCGGCGTGACGCTGTTCTGCCCCGCAATGGCGCGGGTTGGCCGCAATGACGCGGCGTGTTCGAAATCTTTCAGACCCGAAGGGGACTGCTGATGAGCGAACCGCTGGTCGTTATCGGCAATGGAATGGCCGCAGTTCATCTCGTGGATGAACTCGCGAAGCGCGCGCTCGGCCGTTACGCGATAGCAGTCGTCGGCGAAGAGCCGCGGCTTGCCTATAATCGCGTGTTGTTGTCGGCGGTCCTGGCGCGGGAAGTCTCGCGATCGGATATTGAATTGCGATCCGCACGCTGGTGGAGCCAACGCGGCGTCACTTTGCTGTACGGCCACACGGCGATGGCAATCGACTCGACAATTCGCCGGGTAAGGCTCGTTGACGGCGCGACCCTGCCGTATTCACGGCTGGTGCTCGCGACCGGCTCGCGCCCGATCAGGTTGAGCATTTCAGGCGTGGAGTTGCCGGGGGTCATGACATTCCGTGATCTCGCCGACGTTGCCGCCATCGAGGCGGCTGCGCAGCGGCACGCGCGCGTTGTCGTTATCGGCGGCGGTTTGCTGGGGCTCGAGGCGGCCCACGGCCTCGCGAAGGCTGGCGCACAGGTCACGGTCGTTCACCTGATGGATCGGCTCATGGAGCGCCAGCTCGATGGCCACGCTGCCGGGATGCTGAAATTGGCCGTCGAGGCACGTGGCATCACGGTTCTCCTCAATTCCGAAACCGCTGCGATTATCGGCAAAAGGCGCGTGCAGGCTGTCGCGCTCAAAAACGGTACGCAAATTGAAGCCGATCTCGTTGTGGTCGCCGCCGGCATCCGGCCGAATGTCGAACTCGCGCACGGCGCCGGCCTCAATGTCGATCGCGGAATTGTCGTCGACGACAGCCTGCGGACCAGCAGGCCCGATATCTTCGCGATTGGAGAATGCGCCGAGCACCGTGGGGTCTGCTACGGACTTGTCGAGCCGGCCTATGAGCAGGCGCGCGTTCTGGCGGCGCACCTGGCGGGTGAGAACGCGCACTACCCAGGGAGCGTGCTCGCGACGAATTTAAAGGTTTCCGGCGTCAACGTGTTTTCTGCCGGCGATTTCATCGGCGCACCGGGCACCGAACAGCTGTTTTTCTCGGATGTTGGTCTCGGCATCTACAAGAAGCTGGTGATCGCGAAGGGCTGCCTCGTCGGCGCGGTTTTGTTCGGCGATACCACCGACGGGCTCTGGTATGTCGATCTGATCCGTCGCGGAAACTCAGTCGAGGCGATGCGTGATGACATCATCTTTGGCCGCGCGCTCGCCGAGCGAAAGGCCGCGTGATGTCGAGCGACTTCTCACCGGAGCAAAAGCGCTACCTTGAGGGCTTCGCAACCGGGCTCAACGCGGCACGAACCGCGCGCGGAAAGGAAACAGGAGCTAACGCTGCTGCCGAGCCGATTGGTCCGGATGCGATCCATATCCAGGCGCAAGATCGAATTCTGGCCGCCGGCGGAAAGCTCGCGGATCAGGAGAAATTCAAACGCGAATTGCATCCGTTCGACGCTTACGATCGGTTGAAAGAGCAGGCGCACAAGAACGAAGCGCCCAAGCCGGCCGACAATTTTCGCTGGCGGTACTACGGGCTTTTTTATGTGGCGCCTGCGCAGACCTCCTACATGTGCCGATTGCGGATCCCGAATGGCGTTCTGAAGCATTGGCAGCTTTCAGGCCTCGCAGACGTCGCCGAACATTTTGCCGGTGGCTATGCGCACGTCACGACGCGCGCAAATCTGCAGATGCGCGAGATCGAGCCGAAGAATGCGGTCAACATCGTGGAGGCGATCCAGGACCTCGGCCTGTGCTCGCGAGGGTCCGGTGCCGACAACATCAGGAATGTCACAGGCACGCCGACGGCCGGCATTGATCCGCATGAACTGATCGACACGCGTCCTTACGCGCGCGAGTGGCACTTCCATATTCTCAATGAACGGGCGCTGTACGGCCTGCCCCGCAAGTTCAATGTTGGATTTGACGGAGCCGGTCGCATCGCGGTGCTCGAGGATACCAACGACATCGGATTTCAGGCCGTCGAGGTGAAGCCCGGCTTCGGTGCCGAGCCGGGCGTGTGGTTCCGTCTCGCACTTGGCGGCATTACCGGCCACAAGGATTTCGCCCGCGACACGGGTGTCATCGTCAGACCGGATGAAGCAACGCAAGTCGCCGACGCTATTGTGCGTGTGTACATTGCCCACGGGGATCGTACCGACCGTAACAAGGCGCGGCTCAAATATGTGCTCGACGCCTGGGGCATCGAAAAATACCTCGCGCGTGTCGAAGAAACGCTTGGCCGAAAACTGACCAAGGTGCCTTCGGATGCGATCCTGCCGCGCCCGGAGTTTGATCGCAGTGCCCACATCGGCGTTCATGCCCAGAGGCAACAAGGTTTAAACTGGATCGGCGTCGTCCTGCCGGTTGCGCGCCTCACCGCCGCACAAATGCAAGGCCTTGCCCGGATCGCGCAAGAGCATGGCGACGGCGATATCCGGCTTACGGTCTGGCAAAACCTTCTGATATCCGGCGTGCCCGACGAGAAAGTAGCTGCCGCCCAAGATGCAATCGATGCGCTTGGGCTCGCCACGAAAGCAAGTCCGATCCGTGCCGGGCTCATTGCCTGCACAGGCAATGTCGGCTGCCGATTCTCGGCGTCCGACACCAAGCGCCACGCCGAGGACATTGCGCGATGGTGTGAAGCGCGCGTTGCGCTGGACGGTCCCGTGAATATTCATCTGACAGGGTGCCACCATTCGTGCGCGCAACACTACATTGGCGACATTGGTCTGCTTGCCTGCAAGGTCGAAGAGGGTGAGGAGCAGATCGAGGGCTATCACATTTACGTCGGCGGCGGTTTCGGGCCGCATGCCGCCTTGGGCCGCGAGATCTACCGCGATGTGAAGGCGCAGGACGCGCCGGGCATCATCGAGTGCATGCTCAAGGGTTATCTCGAGCACCGCGCATCCCGCGACGAGACGTTTCTCGCGTTCTCGCGTCGCCACGAGGTTGAAGGCCTGAAAACCATTTTCGCGGCGGAGGCGGGTGAATGACGCAAAACCTGCCGCCGCCCATTCCATCGCTCATTCCCGAGACCGCGCCGTTTTCCGAAGAACAGCGCGTCTGGCTCAACGGTTTCTTTGCCGGCCTGGTGTCGCTTGATGGATTTGGCGTCACACCCTTGTCAGGGGAACAGGCCGCCGCACTGCTCTCTGGCGGGACACCAGGCAAGGATACCGACGAGGACGATGGCGGCGCACCTTGGCACGACCAGACTTTGCCGCTCGCTGAGCGCATGAGCCTTGCTGATGGCAAGCCGTTGCGCTGGCGAATGATGGCGGCAATGGCGCAGCAGGATTGCGGTCAGTGCGGCTACGACTGCAAAAATTATTCGGGCGCAGTTCACTCCGGCAAGGAAGAGCGACTGAACCTCTGCGTGCCCGGCGGCAAGGAGACCGCGCGGACGCTCAAGGCCTTGTTCGAGGAATTCAAGAGCGTTCCTGCGAAACCCGCAGCAGCGGTTGCGGAACCGGTGCCGGCAGCCGCCGCGATGCTGGGCCGTTCGCGCGACAATCCGGCAGAGGCCGCATTCGTGTCGCGGGCACGCCTGAATAAGCCGGGATCGGCGAAGGAAACATGGCACCTCGAATTCGATCTGTCCGCATGCGGTCTGGATTATGCCGTAGGGGATGCGTTTGGACTCTTTCCCGCGAATGATGCGGTTTTGGTCGAGGCTATTATCAAAGCCCTCGATGCGCCGCCGGATTTTCCTATAGGTGGCCGTACCCTGCGCGAGGTATTGACCGACGGCGTGTCGTTGTCGCCGGCACCCGACATGCTGTTTCAGCTGTTTTCCTACATTACCGGTGGTGACCGACGGAAAAAGGCGAGGGCGCTGTCGACCGGCGAGGACCCGGACGGCGATGCCGGCACGCTCGATGTACTTGCGGCGATCGAGAAGTTTCCGTCCATCCGGCCTGATCCGGAGGCCTTCATCGAGGCGCTGGATCCGCTGCAGCCGCGCCTCTATTCGATTTCGTCTTCTCCCAAGGCTAACCCAGGCCGCATCGCACTCACCGTCGACGCAGTTCGATACGACATCGGCAACCGCAAGCGCCTGGGCGTCGCGTCCACCTATCTGGCTGAACGTCTGCCGCTTGGAAGTGCGCTTAAGGTCTATGTGCAGAAGGCTCACGCCTTTGGTCTGCCAGCGGATCCCTCCGTGCCGATCATCATGATTGGGCCAGGCACGGGGGTCGCGCCGTTTCGTGCATTTCTGCAGGAGCGCCGTGCAACGGGCGCGAAAGGCCGCAATTGGCTGTTCTTCGGCCATCAACATTCCAGCTTCGATTTTTTCTACGAGGACGAACTCAGAGAGATGAAGACGTCCGGCCTTTTGACGCGGCTGTCACTCGCGTGGTCACGCGACGGTAACGAAAAAATCTATGTGCAGGATCGCATGCGCGAGGTCGGACGGGACTTGTGGTCGTGGCTTGCAGACGGCGCGCATATTTATGTTTGCGGCGATGCGAAGCGCATGGCCAAGGATGTCGAGATCGCGCTTGTTGATATCGTTGCGCAACACGGCATGCGTAGTCCGGAAGAGGCGGCAGCTTTCGTCAGTGAACTGAAAAAGAAAAATCGCTATCAGCAGGACGTCTATTGATGAACGCTCCTGCGCATCATCCGCCGACGATACGTACGACGTGTCCGTATTGCGGCGTAGGCTGCGGAATTCTGGCCAAGCCCGATATGCAGGGTGGTGCAATCATCACCGGAGATCCCCGACATCCGGCCAATCTGGGCAGGCTCTGCTCCAAAGGTACTGCCTTGGGTGAGACTTTGGGGCTCGAGAACCGCCTGCTGCGGCCGATGTTGCGCGGAGCGGAGGGCATCCTTGCTCACGCGACATGGGATTCAGCGCTGGATCGTGTGGCGGACGGCCTTGCGCGAATCATGGCTCAGCATGGTCCTGATGCGATTGCCTTTTATCTCTCGGGTCAGCTGTTGACCGAGGACTACTACGTCGCCAACAAATTGATGAAGGGCTTTATCGGGTCGCCCAATGTCGACACCAATTCGCGCTTGTGCATGGCGTCATCGGTGGCCGGTCACCGACGCGCGTTCGGTTCCGATACAGTGCCGGGCGTCTATGAAGACCTGGATATTGCCGATCTTGTCATCCTCATCGGGTCCAACGCCGCCTGGTGTCACCCGGTGCTGTATCAGCGGATCGTTGCCAACAAGCGTTCACGCAGCGCACGGATCGTTGTTATTGATCCGCGACGCACCGCCACGGCGGAGGACGCAGATATGTTTCTCCCGATCGCTCCAGGCATGGATGCGGTTTTGTTCGCGGGCCTCCTGGTGCATCTCGCTGGCACGACCGCTCTCGACCACGGCTACATCGATGCCCACACCTCAGGGTTTGCAGAAGCGCTGGACCGCGCGCGCGAGATCGCGCCCGACACAAAGGCAACCGCGACACGCGCCGGGCTTAGCGTGGCCGACGTCTCGCGGTTCTTTGAATGGTTCGCGACCACATCGAACGTGGTCACGTGCTTCTCCCAAGGAGTGAATCAGTCGGCGCAGGGAACCGACAAGGTCACCAGCATCATCAATTGCCATCTCGCGACCGGTCGCATCGGCAAGCCAGGCATGGGGCCGTTTTCATTGACCGGTCAGCCGAATGCGATGGGTGGACGCGAGGTCGGCGGACTTGCCAACCAATTGGCCGCGCACATGGCGTTTTCACAAGCAGAGATCGATCGTGTCTCCCGATTTTGGAACGCCCCGAACATTGTGCGGCGGGAAGGGCTGAAAGCCGTTCAGATGTTCGACGCGATAGAGCGCGGCGAGATCAAAGCGCTCTGGGTCATGGGGACCAATCCGGCGGTATCCATGCCACGGGCGCGCGGAGTTCGGGACTCTTTGGCGAAGCTTGATCTCTTTGTCATTTCCGACAACGTGATTTCGAACGATACGATCGATGCTGGTGCGAAAATTCTGCTGCCGGCGTCCGCCTGGGGGGAGAAAGATGGCACGGTCACAAATTCAGAGCGGCGTATCTCGCGGCAACGTCCCTTCCTGAAGGCCCCGGGTGAAGCAAAACCAGATTGGTGGATCGCAACGCAGGTCGCGCGTCGGATGGGCTATGGCGAGGCTTTTGCCTATCGGACCGTGGCGGATGTCTTCCGCGAGCATGCGGCACTATCGGCCTTCGAGAACGGAGGCACGCGAGATTTCAACATTGGCGCGCTGTCTCAACTGGACGATGACGAATTCAATGTACTCGATCCGGTGCAGTGGCCGGCGCGCGACGGAATGGCGAGTACGGCGACGCGATTCTTTGGCGACGGACAGTTCTTTACGGCGGATCGCAAAGCGAGATTCATAGCCTGCGCAACGCCCGCATTGAGCGCGGATGTCTCGGAGCGTTTCCCTTTGCGGCTCAACACCGGTCGGGTTCGCGACCAGTGGCACACGATGACGCGCTCGGGACAGAGTCCGCGACTGGCCAATCATGCGCCAGAGCCTTTCGTCGAGGTTCATCCAGCGGATGCCGCGGATGCAGGACTTGCGGATGGAGCTTTCGCCCGCGTCAGCTCGCCTTATGGAACATGCGTGCTTAAGGTCATCGTCACCGACAGCCAGAGGCGGGGCAGCTTGTTCGCGCCAATTCATTGGAACGACAAGACCGCATCGGAGGCGCGAGTTGGCGACCTGGTTACGCCGGCGAATGATCCATACTCAGGTCAGCCTGAGGCCAAGGCCACACCGGTGGCTATTGAGCCTGTGTCACTTGCTTATCGCGGGTTTCTGCTGGCTCGCACGCTCCCGATGATGCCACGGGGAACGTGGTGGGCGCGCGTGGCTGTAGCGAATGGCAAAGGGTTACTGTTTGCGAGCGACGAGCCGCCAGGTGCGTGGCGTACACGCACCGCTGCCTTGTTGGGAGCCCATGAGACTGCCGAATATTTTGACGAGCCTCGTGGCATTTATCGCGTGGCGGCTTTCGCCCAAGGTCGGTTCATGGGTTGCCTGTTTCTGGGAAAGGCCGGAACGGCTCCGCAATGGGATTCGATCAAGACCATCTTCGAAAGCGAAGCTTTGAGTGAGCCGGAGCGGCGCGCGATCCTGTCAGGCAAGTCGACCGAGGGCATTCCGGACCCAGGACCGCTTATATGCGCCTGTTTCGGCGTCGGCTTGAACGTCATACGTGCAGCGCTTGCAAGCGGCAGGGCGGCAAGCGTAGAACAAATCGGAGTTGCGTTGCGCGCCGGCACAAATTGCGGCTCGTGTCTGCCGGAGCTCAAGAGGATTGTCGGTAATGAACGTGTCGCGCAAACCGCTTGAAGACAAACCGCCGAGGCTGGGTTCACTGGCTCGTCTTCCGGTTTTTCTGGCGCTCGACGGCAAACGCGCTGTGGTGGCGGGCGGAAGTCCGGCTGCGGCCTGGAAAGCCGAATTGCTGTCCGCGTCCGGTGCACTGGTGGACGTCTACGCGGCGGACCCGTCTGACGAATTACTCCAGGTCGCTGAAGGTCCACCGCGGGGCGCCATCACCATTAATCGTCGTGCTTGGTCGGCTGACGATCTCAGGGGCGCAGCTATTGCAATCGGGGCCTTCGAGGATAATGAGGTGGCTGCGAAATTTTCTACCGCCGCGCGCGCCTGCGGTGTGCCCGTGAACGTTATCGATAAACCCGCGTTCTGCGATTTCGCTTTCGGAGCTATCGTCAATCGTTCACCGCTGGTGATTGGAATATCCACCGACGGCGCCGCCCCAGTGTTTGCACAGGCCATTCGGGCGAAACTCGAAGCTTTGCTGCCCAATGGATTCACAGCGTGGGCCGCGGCGGCTGCGCGCTGGCGAAACGCGGTCAAAGCATCCGGCTTGTCATTTTCCGGTCGCCGCAAGTTCTGGCAATTGTTCACCGCCCACGCAGTATCCAATCCCGACCATGAGCCGGGTGAAAGCGACTTCGATCGTTTCATCGCCGAGGTGCAGGGTCTCGGTACGGCGGTCGAAAACGGTTCGGTGACGCTTGTTGGGGCCGGACCGGGTGATCCGGAATTGCTGACATTACGCGCGGTGCGTGCGCTCCAGTCGGCGGATGTAATTCTATTCGATGATCTTGTCTCGCGCGATGTTCTCGACTTTGCGCGCCGCGAGGCGCGAAAAATGCTGGTCGGCAAAACCGGCTTCGGCCCTTCCTGCAAGCAGGAAGATATCAATGCCTTGATGGTAAGCCTCGCGCGGCAAGGCAAACGCGTGGTCCGTCTCAAAGGCGGCGATCCGCTAATTTTTGGCCGTGCTGCTGAAGAAATCGAGTCTTGCCGGGCGGCAAATATCGCAGTTGACGTGGTGCCCGGGATAACGGCTGCGCAGGGCGCCGCGGCCAGACTTGGCCTCCCACTCACCGAACGTAAACGCGTGCGACGGCTGCAATATGTAACAGGCCACGCAACGAAGAATGGCTCGTTGCCGAGTGATTTCGACTGGCAGAGCCTTGCCGACCCGGTGACCACGACGGCGATCTATATGCCGACGCGCACGCTTGCGGCGCTGGTTGAAAAGGCGCTTGCCGAAGGTCTTGATCCGCGTACGCCGGCCGTGGCTATTGCCCGGGCCACCCGACCTGATCAGTCCGTTGTCGCTGCACCGGTCGCCGAGCTTCCGCAACGTCTGGGTGAGGCCGCGTTGCCTGGACCAGTACTTGTGATGATTGGCCGGTCGCTCGGCGAGCAGACTGGTAAACGCGAAGAGAAGCGCCGACGCGGCTGATATCGAGCGATGTCAACGGGCGTTGTAGCGGATCGGCACAACAATCGGAATCTGCGAACCGATAATTTCCGGCGGTGGTCGCGGGAGTGGTTGTGCCCGTTCGGCCAGCGTCAAGGTTTCCCGATCGAGGATGCTTGATCCCGAGCTACGGACAATGCGTGCGTTGTGCACACCGCCGCTTCGGTCGACGCTGAAGGCCAGCTGCGCGACACCATTTTCCCCGCGCGATTGTGCCTCCGACGGATAACGTTTGTAGCGCTCGAGCCGTGCGACCAGCTGCGATTTCCAGTTCGGTACTGCGTCGCTATTGCGCGAAGAGGCGCCCGGCATCGGCGCGGCGGCGCGCTCGGCCTTTTGATCGGCCCTGCTCGGCGCACTCGAGAGACTCGCATGCTTTTGCTTCGGCTTGTTCTCTTTCGGTTTCTCGATCGGCTTGGGGGGCGGGGCCACCGCGAGCGGTTCCGCCTGATGTTCGAGCGGAAGATCGAGCTTCTCGACAGGCTTTTCCGGTTCAGGCTCGGGCTGCGCTTCGCTTTGCTCCGGGCCTGGCGGCGATTCGTTCGGCGTGATGTTCGGTGACACCGACGCTGGCGCCAGAGCCACCATGATTACAGGCGCGTTGGCCACAAGGTCCGAGTCCTCGCCCCACCGTGCGAACAGCGCTACCGCGCCCGCCGCATGAAAACCGAGCGCCAGTGCGAAACAGAGGCCCCATCGCAACGCTTCGGGGCTGCGCTTTACGGGCAGTGCCTGAATCGTTGCCGTCATTGGTCAGAGTTTCTCGGCCTCTAGTCCAACAAGCGCAACGTGCAGATAGCCGGCACTCCGCAATTCGTTCATGAGACTCATGAGTTCGCCATAGGGCACAGTCTTGTCGGCGCGCAGGAACACGCGCTGTTGCTTGTCCCCGGCTGTTGCCCGGTCCAGCGCGCCGGCGAGCGTGGTGCGGTTAATCTGGTCATTGTCCAGCGAAACGCTCAGGTCAGACTTGAGTGTGAGAAAGAGCGGCTTGTCAGGCCGCGGTGTTCGTTCGGCACTGGCGGCAGGAAGGTCGACGGAAATGTCCACTGTCGCCAGCGGTGCCGCAATCATGAAGATGATCAGCAGTACCAGAATCACGTCGATGAACGGCGTGACGTTGATCTCGTGGACCTCGCTGAGTTCTTCATCGCCGTGGTCGAGACGCACACTCATCGTGGATCACTCGGCAGCGGATATGGTGCGGCGGCGCTCCGCCGGGCGTTGATCGAATGCGCCGCGATCGAGATCGCGGCTAATGATGCGCAGGATCTCGGCTGCCGCATCGGCGTGCAGCGCGCGATACCCGGCGATCCAGCGCGAGAACATATTATACATCACTACGGCTGGAATGGCGGCCACGAGGCCCAGCGCAGTTGCCAGCAGAGCCTCGGCGATGCCCGGCGCTACCACCGCGAGATTGGTGGTATGGGATTTCGAGATGCCTATGAAACTGTTCATGATGCCCCAGACCGTGCCAAATAATCCGACAAACGGGGCGGTGGCGCCGATGGTGGCGAGAATTCCGGTACCGCGAATCATTTGACGGCCGGCGGCCGCCTCAAGCCGCTCGAGCCTCGAAGCGATCCGCTCCTTTACTCCCTCTGGCGACATGGCGTCAGCCGACAGACGCAACTCGGCGTCGGCTGCACGCAGTAGTGCGGCGGTACCATTGCTTCGTCCATTCATGAGGGCACCGACTTCGCTCCAGGAGCGGACCTGCGCGAGCGTCATGATCTCGGCGCGCATGCGCCGGCGTGCCTTCATAAGTTCGATCGCCTTGGCGAACCAGATGGTCCAGGTCAGGACCGACGCAAAGGCGAGGCCGACCATCACTGCTTTGACGACGACGTCGGCTGCCATGAACATGCCCCAGGGGGACAGATCGCGCGGCAACCTCAGCGCCACATCAGGCGAAGTCGCGGAGGGCGCCACGGGCTGCTCGACGGCCGGTGCAGGGCTGGATGGCGCGGGTGTCGCTTGCGGAGCTGTAGCGGCCGGTGGCTCTAAAGCGGGTGGCGAGCCCGGTGGTGACGTTTGGGCGAGAAGCTTGGCCGGCAGAACAAGGCTCATGGCAACGGCAACGGCGGCCAGGACGGCGCGATACTTGTGACAAAGGGTCATTGAACGTTTGATCCTTTCGGCCTTGGCCATACTAACACGGCTGTCTCACTCAGCGGGGCGCAGTTGTGCCTCGGCACTTCCGGCAGTGCGAGCCTTGCGGTCGGACCGCTTGCGCAGCCACATCGTGACGCCGGTCACCGCAAAAACGGTCGGAAAAATGCCGGTCAGGAACACAATCGCGGCCCAGACCGATCCACTGTGGGAACCCTCATGGATCCATCGGATCCAGGCGGCGGCGCGGTCACCTGATTGCGGCGCGACCAATTTGGTGTGGCCGCTTTGGTCATCGACCATCACCGTGACTGCCTTATCGCGATCCTTCATTTCCACGCGCCAATTCAAGCTTCCTTCACCGCGCTGCTGCACAGGAAGGAAGAGCGCGGTGGGCTCTGAATTGGGCGCAGACTTGCGTGCAATTTCGACGGCGCGATCCGCGGTCAGCGTCACGTGCTGGGCGAGCTGACCGCCAAAGCCACCGCCGCGCGGTGGGCTCATAGGCGCCACCGCCGACATTGCGTTGCGGGCCGTCTGCGGGAAGGCGAGATAGATGCCGGTGAGTGACACCACCGCCAGCGGGATCGAGATCCAGAAGCCGATCAAATGATGGAGGTTGAAGGTGAAGCGCCGCGATCGCGTCCAGCGCAGGCCGCGCAGGAAACCGCCACCACGAGGCCACCACAGCCACAGACCGGTCAGCGACATGATAAACATGCCTGTACCGACCCAGCCGACAATCTGGCGACCACTGTATTCGGGGATTGTCAGATTTTCGTGAAACACATGCAGAAAGCCGAAGAACGACGATCGAAATTCCATCACGTCGAGGACCGCCGCCGTTGGCGGATCAAGGAACACCGTTATGACGCGCGGCCGGACACCAGCGTCACGACTTTGCCCGCGCATGGTGATGCGCACGGGCCAACCCGCGTCGGGATAGCGCACGATACCGGCGCGCAAATTGGTTGGATCTTTCGCAACGGCTTCCGCTGCCTTGGCTAGATATGTCGAGACTGGTTGTGCGACTTCCGCGCCGGACACGGCATAGCGGTGCGGATTGATCCGTGAGTCGATCTCGTCATGCCAAACGAGCAACGCGCCGGACAGCGAGATCGGAACCAGCAAGACAGCCAGGCCGACGCCGATCCACAGGTGCACGTTTAGCCAGAGCCGACGCAGTTGCGCCGCGGGTTTGTCCGCCATGGCGGCGCCCTTTCGCGTTGATGGCGCATCTATAACAGCGGTTGGTAGGCAGACAAATACAAAACAACAATGGGACGCAGTTTGTAAGTATTCAAAACAGTAGTGCATAGATTAGAAGTATCGACGACGCGTGCGACCGCCACACCATCTAGATATCGGCCGGCGACGACCTCCGTTGTCATAGCTTGCTCAGGCACTGGGCTGGGCTATAAGGCTGCGCCCGTCACGCGTCGGCGTATCCGCTCGTGCCGTCGGCAAGACGCGTGTTTTTGCAAGGATCAGTCCTATGCCCTTCTCAATGTCTCAAGCATCTTTGCCGGTCTTCGAGATCGGTCTTAACGCCCTTGCGGCCGTTCTCGACAAGGCGGCGGCTCATTTGGCATCGAAAAAAATCGACCCTTCGGTCCTTGTGGGCTGGCGATTGGCCCCGGATATGTTCGCATTTGGCAGGCAGATACAGGTTGCCTGCGATCAGGCCAAGAACGGCTCGGCACGCCTTGCGGGTGTCGAGGCACCCAAGTTTGAAGATTGCGAAACGACTCTCGATCAGCTCAAGGAACGCATTACCAAAACGGTTGCGTTTCTGAAGACGCTCGATGCAAAAGCCATCGATGCTTCGTCCGAGCGGGAAATCACATTTCCGCTTGGCTCCAACAAGGGCCAGATGAAGGGTGCCGACTATCTCGACCATTTCATGTTGCCGAATTTCTATTTCCATCTCACGGCGGCCTATGCCGTGGTGCGAAACTTCGGCGTGGAAGTCGGCAAGCGAGACTTTCTTGGGACAATTCCTTTGAAACGGATCTGAGGACCAAATAAAAAGCCCCGGGAAATCCCGGGGCTTTTTTTTGCGCAAGCCGGCGAATTACTGAAGGCGTTTCGCTGCCTCCTGTACCAGGCTGAGATCCGAGTACTTCTTGATATCGATCTTGTTTTTCACGAAACCGAGTTCGCGTGTAACGTCGACATTGCGCTGCAGCGCTTCCAGGTTCGGCAACAGGTTCGGGTCGCGATAAGTATCTTGATTTGTGAAGAGCCAACCGAAGCGCTCCGGCGGTGCCTTCGTTATTCTCGATGCGATCTGTGCGACCTCGTCATGGTTTTTCGGATCGAGGAACCAGCGTGTGATGCGCAGCATGTCCTCCATGAAATCGACCATGGCAGCACGGTTTTTGTCGATGAATGATTTGCGGGCGGTCCATACGATCATTTGGGTTACGCCGAGCGCTTCGTTTTGCTTGAACAGGACCTTTCCTTCTTCCCGCAGCTTCGGATTGAAGGCAAACGGAAGAACGGCCGGCACAAGGTCGGCCTTTTTCTCGAGCAGAACCGCGGGCATTGCCGGAAGTGGGCTTTCGACCATGGTGTAGTCGCGCTTTTCTTCGAGCCCGTGCTTTCTCAACATGGCGCGCATGGCGATGTCGACGGCACTGCCGCCCGCGTTGGTTCCGATCACCTTGCCCTTGAGATCCCCGACCTTGTCGATGCCGCTGTCCTTGCGGACGAAATATTCCTGTGTGTAGTACCCCGGCACGCCGTCCTGGAATTCGTCGGCAATGACGCGGATGTCGTCGAGGCCCGCGTTCTCGATCGCGATCGCAAGCGACGAATAGGCAAGGTTGGAGACTTCCAGCTCGTTATTGGCGATCGCCGTTATCATCTGCGGCGTGCCTTGATAGCGGACGGATTCGACCGTGTAGGACTTGCCCATGTGTTTGGCCAAGTCCTTCTTCTCAAGAACAATCGAGGCCCAATTGGCGACTGGCGCCACCCACGACATACGGATTTTCACCGGTTCCGCAGCGGTGGCAGAAGTCAGACTAGCAAGGCCGAATGCACACGCGCCGGCCAGCGCGAATTTCATATAGCGCATCGATGTCCTCCCAGTATTCGCCGGGCTTGCGCGTTCAATGGCAAGCATCTCAATGCGAGTGAAGATTGTCGGAGGTCACACTGGTTTTGGCAAGTCTGAGACGTCCGCCAGAATGCCCGCCATGCGGTACATGCGGTCGTTTTCAGGACGGCGAGAGACGCGGCCTCGAGCTCAAAGCGGCGCCCATGGGTGCGGCATCTTCTGCCACATATTTTCGACGCAGCTGCAGGAAGGGCAGCTCGACGTAGCGATAGCTGAAGCTCGCGAGCAGCGCCGCCAACCCAAAGCACGCCAGGCCAGCGAGCGTTGCAAAATAGAAATTTCGTGTCTGAAACAGCCAGAAGAATGCCTGGCCCATCCAGAACACGTAAAAGAAGTGTGTCAGATAGATCGAATAGGAATAGGTGCCGACCTTTGCGACCAGTCCGGAGAGTCCGCGATCATGAAATGCAAAGCTCGTATCGTAATAGGCGATCAACGAAGAGAAGAACAAAGCCTCGATGGTCGGCATGACGATCCAGAGCGGATAGGGCGACGGGTAGCTCGGGGAATTGTAGAAGCCGCCAAGCGCATCAAAGTACCAGTAGAACGCTGCAAAGCTGATGAAGAGAAGAAACATCAGGATATGGCGCTTCTCCAGATGCGCTCTGAGATTGAATGCAAGGACACCCAGAACGAACTGGTCTATGCGGCCAAGGATCGTCCAATAAGCGAGAGTTTGCACTTCTCCCCGGTATAGATAAAAGCCTGTGCGAAGGAGAATTGCTGCAAGCACAATCAGGGCGACGTAAGTCACGTTTCGCCGAAGCAGCAGAAGAATCCAGGGCAGCACAACATAGAAGTGCGCCTCGGCCGTGATCGACCAGCCGCCATTGGGGAGCGTCGGAAGTATGACACCCTCCAGAATCGATTTTGAATATTCCAGCATGTCATCACGGTGAAGCGCGAGGCCCGCGATGAGAATTACAAACACGAGCAGCGGCGCGAGCCGGACGAGGCGATTCCAGAGAAAGCCGGAGTAGTTGATCCGTTTTCCATCGAGAAGTTTCGCGAACAAATAGCCGCTGAGGCACATGAACAGCGCTACGCCGCAGTGCCCCTCGTCGATGATCGCTGCCGGGAAGAAGCTGGGCACGTATTCAAACGGCACCGCCTGCGCGTGAATGAAATGCCATTCGAAAACCAGGAGGGCGGCAAGCGCCCGTAAATGGTCCAGGCCGACGTAATAGGCGCCTGTCGATGATCGCATGTGGGATTTGGACTATTTGCCGCGGAGGCATCCTAGCGGCGAGGCTTTAACGAATGGCAAATCATCAAAAGCGCTTGTTTCAGAATGAAATACGCAGTTTTAGAGAAAAGTTAGAGCGATCGTTTACACCGTGGCGTGAAGCTGGCTGTGAAAAGCAATTTTAAGCACATGCGCTGCATAGTGCTGCAAAAGCAGGGCAGGGCCTTCGATGACTCTCACGCGCGCGACGCTCGTCTGGTGCCTGGTTGGCACGATGGCGACCATGACCATCGTCGGTTTCGCGCTGGCAGGCCTTAGCGTCGATCTGCGCAGCAATCCGTGGCTGCCTTTGGCGATCGCCGGACTTATGTCGGCAAGTGTTTTCTATCGTTACCGCCGGCCTAATCCGCATTTGTGTTCAGTCACTGAAGCGGCAGCTCAGATGCTTCTCATCCTGCTGTTCGGCATTCTGCTGACTTACGCGGCGATGACGACCAATTTCCCGTATCGCGATGCACAGCTTTACGCGATTGACCAGGCTCTGGGTCTGGACCGCCGCGCCTATCTCGATTTCGTCAACAATCGTCCGCTGCTCGCCGAGCTTGCCGGCTACGCCTACCTCTCGTTGCTGCCGCAATTCGCGCTGGTTCCGATGGTTCTCATGATCGCCAACCAGTTGCCGAACCTGCGACGCTGGATGCTCGCTTTCGGTCTGGCCCTGATCATGACCTCTGCGCTCTCGGTCTTTGCTCCGGCTGTTGCCGCTTTCGTCTATCTCGATCTGACGCCGCAGGTTTATGCCAATATCAGTTCGACTGTTTACACGCATGTGCCGACACTTGAGGCCTTGCGGGCAGGCACGTTCCGCTCGATCCCACTCGATAATCTCGAAGGGTTGATCACCTTCCCGAGTTTCCATACGGCCGGCGCCATCATGTTCGTCTGGGCCGTGCGCACGGTTCCCTATGTGAGGTGGCCGGCGATCGCGCTGAATGTCGCATTGATCGCAGCGACGCCTATCGATGGGGCGCACTATTTCATTGATCTCGTGGGCGGCGCCGTTGTTGCGTTTGCAGCCATCGCTGCGAGCTACTGGATCTGCCGGTTTGTGCCTGTCGAAGAGACAATGACAGCGTCCGTTCCGGCGCCCGTACCGGAAGCAGCCCGCGCTCCGGTCTAATTCCGACTTCTCACTGCGTGTAGGGCGTCACTGCTTCCTGGTGCCAGACCAGAAGCCTGCGCCTGATCAAGGCCATCGCCTTGACCAGGACATATCCGACCACGGCGATTTCCACGATTCCGGCGAATACGCTGGTTGAGTTGGCAAACCGCGAGGCCGTCATCATGGCGCCGCCGAGGCCGTAACCTCCCATAAGCATTTCCGCGACCACAGCCACGATCAGCGACAGCGGCAGCGCCACCTGCAGCCCCGTCAGGATCTGGGGGAGGGCCGCGGGAAGGATGATCTGGTACAAAAGCTCCCGGTTGTTGGCGCCCATGTTGCGGGCCGACCAGATCAATTCGCGTTCGACACCCTGGATCGCGATCACGGTCGCCGCAATGACCGGAAAGATGGCGTCAATGACGATGATAGTGATCTTTGAAAGGTCATACACGCCGAGCCACAGGATCACCACTGGAAGGAACGCGATCTTTGGCATCGGAAAGCCAACCGATACGATCGGGTCGAAAAACCAGTTGGCGAAAACATTGCGTGACATTGCCATACCGATGAGCACGCCGCCGACTGCGCAAATGGCGAATGCCGTCAGCGCCCGATAGAGCGTGAGTGCAGTGTTGATCCAAAGATCACCCGATACGGCGTCACTCCAGATGCGTTCGAGCACCGCACTGAGTGCCGGTAGCTGAAACGGCGTGAACGTACCGCTTCGCGCCAGCACCTCCCACGCAATCGCTAGCGCAACGACGGAAAATGTGCGTGCAAAGCCCCAAACCAATGTATGGACGAACCGCGCGGCCTTTTCGGGAGTGCCGTTCGGTGGCTCGCCGCTATCGGATAGGGCTTGAGCTAGTCGCGCCATGCAAGCGTCCGCTTGGATATATTGAGATAAAGGCGATCGGCGGCGAAGCCGAGAAACGCCACCGTAAGCACGACGGCGTACATCGCATCATAGGTGCCGTTGGCACCAAAAGATCCGATCAAGTAGCCGAAACCCTTTTGCGCAACGATCAGCTCGGATGAAACGAGCAGGATAAAAGAGAGCGCCAATGCGGTTCGGATGCCGTTGAGTAGTTCCGGCATGGCACTCGGCAGCACGACGTCCCAGAGCATACGGAGCCGGGTTGCGCCCATGCTGCGTGCCGACCAGACCAGCACCTGCTCGCTGGAGCGAGCGCCATTGAAAGCCCCGATCGTCACCGGCAGCATGCAGCCCAGAAAGATCAGCAGGATTTTCGATCCGTCACCGAAGCCGAGCCAGATCACCGTTACGGGGATGAGCGCCGATTTCGGCAGTGGGTAGAAAATCTCGACAAGCGGAGCAAGCAGCACATTCACCGGTTTCCACCAGGCCATGGCAATGCCGAGGATTCCGCCAACGAGTATTGCGAGCGCGAGGCCGGTGCCAGCGCGGTAGAGCGACGCTGCACCATTGGTGATGAGTTCGCCGTCCTTGATCATGTCGATCCCGGCGGTGACTACGTCGGACAAAGGCGGCAGCGCGCCCGTCGAAACGAGTTCTAGCCGTGCGATCACCTCCCAGGCGATCGCGAGCAGGACTAGCGGAAGGTAGCGCATCAAAAAGTGCTTCATGGATTTGTGGGTCCGGCTATGCCCGCCTGCCTTGAGCCTTGATGGCTTCTTCTTTCACCAGATTCCAGATTTCATCGACCTTCTCGACGAAGAACTTGTTTTTGAAAATGTCGGGATCGTTCTTGTCGAACTTTGTGTCGACGATGGCCTTGATGCGGCCCGGGCGTGCCGACATGACCGCAACGCGATCGGCGAGATAGACAGCCTCCTGCACGTCGTGCGTCACGAATATCACCGTCTTGGGCGTGCGCTGCCAGATGCGCAACAGTTCGCTCTGCATTAGTCCCCGGGTCTGCGCATCGAGGGCACCGAAAGGTTCATCCATGAGAAGAATTTTGGGATCGAAGGCCAGGGTGCGCGCGATGGCCGTGCGCTGCTTCATGCCGCCCGAGAGCTGCGATGGATAGCTGTCCTCAAATCCGGTGAGGCCAACCAGATCGATAAAGTCCGAGGCGCGCTTCTCGCGCTCGCCCTTCGGCATGCCCTGTCGCTCAAGGCCGTAGAGAATGTTGCCGCGAACGGTTTTCCACGGGAACAAAGCGAAATGCTGAAACACGATACCGCGGTCGGGGCCCGGACCGGTGACGTTCTGGCCATCGACGCGAATTGCACCGGTTTCCACCGGCAAAAAGCCGCCGATCAGGTAGAGCAAAGTTGATTTGCCGCAGCCGGACGGTCCGAGCAAAGCGACAAACTCTCGATTGGCGACCTCGAGCGAAACCTGATCAAGCGCAAGCACCTCGCGTCCGCGCGGCGGGCGATAAAGATGGTTCACGCGGTCAATAACGATCTGGGCAGATGCGGCCATGTAGCAGGAAGCGTCGCCAAAGGAGGCAATCTGTCAAGCTCTGTACACGCTAGTCCGGCGCCCACGTTGTCCTATAATGCGGGCCAGTCAGTCGCTTTTAAGGAAAACCTCTGTGCCCAACACACTTGACGAAGCCCGCCAGGAACTTTCTCTTGCCAATCGGATTGTCGCCAACGAGGGCATTATCGATGCCTTCGGCCACGTCAGCATGCGTCACCCCGACAATCCACGCCGCTACCTGTTGTCGCGTTCGCGCGCGCCCGAGCTGGTCACACCAGACGACTTCATTGAGTACGATCTCGAATCGCAGCCGTCGCGCGACCCCGGCGTGGGGCAATATTCCGAGCGCGTGATTCATGGCGAGATCTACAAGGCCCGGCCGGACGTAAATTCCGTCTGCCATCACCATTCCCCAGCGTTCATGCCGTTGCTCGCGACCGGTACCGACTACATGCCGATCTTTCATCTTGGGGCAGTCGGTGGCATTCGGCCGCCATTCTGGGATCAGCGCGACGATTTCGGCGATACCAACATGCTGGTAGTCAAGCCGGAGGAGGGCGCTTCCCTGGCTCGCGCATTGGGCAAGCGTTGGATGGTGTTGATGATGCGACACGGGGTCACGGTTGCCGGCACGAGTGTGCGTGACTGTGTCTTCCGTTCGGTCTACTCCGCGAGAAACGCCGAATACCAGGTTCGTGCCATGACTCTTGGCTCCAACATCGCCACTCTTTCGGCGGGTGAAACCAAGTTGGCCGGTGAGATCACTGGCAAGACCACGGGCCTCACAAGGTCCTGGGAGTATTGGTCGATGCGCGTGGCCAACAAGACGGCAGGTCCTGCGCCAGTTGCCAAGAAAGCCGCGCCGGCCTCCGCAAAAGCGAAGCGTGGGCGCACAAAAGCCAAGCCAAAACGGGCGACAAAACGCCGACGCTGATTTCAGTATTGAAAAGAATGTCAGGTGGGGCGATATCGTAAAATAATAATGGGAGGAAGTCGCATGAACAGACTTAAGAACATTGTCGGTGCGCTCGGTGTTGCGGTGCCGCTTGCGTTGAGCATTGGAGGTGCTCACGCCGAGGACACGTTAAAGGTCGTCATCGGACAAATTAATAACTGGGAGAACCAGGCGCCCACACTCGGTCAGGATGCCGGCATCTTCAAGAAACATGGCTTGGTGCTTGAAAACACCGGCACGCAAGGAGCTGGAGAGACTATTCAGGCCGTGATCGCTGGCAGCGCGGATATTGGAGGCGGTGTCGGTGCGGCGGGCGTGATGCGTGCCTTTGCCAAGGGTGCGCCGGTCCGTATTCTTGCTCCCGCGTTCACTGGGACAGGCGATCTCTACTGGTACGTCAAGGCAGACTCGAAACTTCAAACTTTGAAGGATGCCACCGCGGAAAACACGATTGCCTATTCGACGAACGGTTCCAGCTCGAACAATATCGTTGTCGCATTCATCAGTGAACTCGGTGCAAAAGCCAAACCAACGGCGACCGGCGGACCTCCGGCTACGCTGACTGCGGTCATGTCTGGCCAGATCGATATAGGCTGGGCGGCACCGCCATTTGGCCTGCGCGAAATCAAAGAAGGTAAGATCCGGATTTTGGCGCGTGGCAGCGACGTTCCTTCGCTGCGCGGACAGACGGTGCGAACGCTCATCGTCAATGCCGATTCACTCAAGACAAAGCGCGATGCGATCATGCGCTTTATGGAAGCTTATCGCGAGGCCGTCGATTGGATGTATGCCGATCCAAAGGCGCTCGAGATGTATTCAAAGAAGATGAATCAACCGGTCGACCTGCTGAAAGAGTCGATGGACAAATTTCAGCCGAAAGAAACGATGCAGACTGACAAGTTTGCCGATCTTGATGGAGCAATCCGCGACGCGGTGCAGCTGAAGTTTCTGGAAAAGCCGCTAACTCAAGAGCAGATTGCCGAGCTATTGCAGATCCCGCCTCGCAAAAAGTGAGTTCAGGCGAGGAGTGCCAGAAATAAGAACGGGCCGCTGCAAGCAGCGGCCCGTTCGTTTGCGGTAGCCAAATAATTTAGGCTTTTCTCTTTCCGCCAGCCTTTGCTTGCTTGCAGCCGCCAGCTTTTGCGCCTGAAGCGCCGTCCTTCATGGCATAGCAAGCATTAATGTAGCTGAACGTCTGGCTGCCCTTTTTCGCGCAGACTGGCCCATACGGAGCGCCCCAGCACGTTGGCCATTGCGCCGTCGCGGCAGGTGGTGCTGCGGCCGCCGCCTTCTTTCTTCTTGGCGGCTTCGCTGGGCACAGCTGAACCGATCACGAATGCAACTGCGGCCACTCCGACAAACGCAGCGTAAGCTATTTTTCTAATCTGCATGTCACCCTCCCAAAATTTAGACGAAACATAGTAGGAGTGGACGCGCCGGCATTTCAAGAAATTTGCGTGCGCAATCACCGTTTTCAGTCTGAACGCGCGTTCATGTATCGGCAAATCAGTGCTGACGTTTGGACACGGAATCGATGGCGCTCAACATGGCCGACCGGCCTGATTTTAACGTCTGGCGTACGGTTTCTTGCTTGCCGATCGCACCCATCTCGCGTTGGCGCTTGACCGTGGATTCCACCATCAGCGGGTCGAGGCCTAGCTCGCGCAGCGTGGCGGCTGACTCTTCCATTTCGGCAGCGCGTCGTTCGCCGTGACTGGCCATGCGCTCGAGATTGTAGTCAGCGATCTTCTCCCAATCGAGCGCCGGATAATTGTTCTTCAGCGATACAGTTACTTCCTCCAGCACTCCGGCGCGGGCGGCGGCGAGGAAGCATTCGAGTGTGAGCGCTTCCATGCCTTTGATCATGACGCTGCGGATCATTTTGATCGCGGCTGCCGATCCGATCTCCGGACCGACGACCGAAAATTGCATGTCCAATTCATGCATCAGAGGTGAAATGTTTTTAGCGTGCGGACCGGAGAGCAACAGGGGCGTGCGATGCCGAGCAGGATAAATCGCCGCGATGACGGCTACATCGATGTAGCGGGCACTTTCGCCGAGCAACCTGGCCGTCTCCTGCTTGCGGCCGGGCGACACTGAATTGATATCGAGATAGTAAGGATTGCCCGTCAGGTCCGAGGCGACCGAACGCGCTGCGTCCACGCTAGAAGCAGCGGTGACTGCGGATATAATCATGTCCGTCTCGCGCACAGCGTCACGCGCTGACGAGGCCACACGCACGCCCAGGCTCTCTGCCGCCTCTTTCAGTTTTTTGCCTGTTTGCTCGGGAAACAGAATGTCCCAGGCGGCGATACGCTCAATGCCGGTTTCTCGCAGACCGGAAGCAATCGCTTGGCCGGCTTCACCAAAACCAATGAATGAAATGCGTGGAGTGTTGCGACGAGTCATGAGGGTGACTTGCTCTCACGAGTCCGGAACGCCAGCCACCGGCGGCGTTCCCTTGGTGTGGAATGATTTTATCGTCTGAAGTCCCCACGCCTGTCCCTTTTTGCGTTCCGCTTCGGTCCAGGTGATGGGTTTCCAGTCCGGTGCCAGAACGAGGCGCGCACCGGCACAAGACACCTCGACGCGATTTCCGCCGGGCTCGTACACATAAAGAAAGAAGGTCTGCTGGATCGCATGTTTGTGCGGGCCGGTCTCGATATAGACGCCATTTTCGAGAAAGACGTCGGCGGCGCGCAAAACGTCCTCGCGCGCATCAAGCGCGAAGGTGACGTGGTGCAGGCGTCCTTTGGTGCCCGTGTAATCGCGCGTGTAAGCAAAGTCATAGCTTTTGTTTGTCGCGGTCATCCACATGCCGGCCTCGGTGCCATCGTCGAGCACGATTTGCTCGGTCAGCATGAAGCCGAGATAGTTCTGGAAAAATTCTCGGTTGGCTTTGATGTCGACAGCAAGCCCGTTGAAGTGATCGATGCGTCGCACGTTTATCCCGCGCGCCGGGTAGCGTTGCGCCTGATTCTTGAGGGCCGGCTTGAGTTCGGGCGGTGCCTCATACCATTCGGTTTCGTAGTAGATTTCGAATTTGTGGCCATCAGGATCCTTGAACACAAATGTCTTGCCGTGGCCGAAATCGCCGTCGCTCCAGCCGATATCGAAACCCGACCCCTTCAGTGCGGCTGCACGCCGCTCCAGCGCTTGCGGCGAACGCGTCCGGAACGCCACATGACCGAGGCCGGAAGTCTTGGATGCCGTCAGCTTGAGCGAATAGCGCTCATAATCGTCCCAGCCGCGCAGGAACACGCTGTCGCCTTTTTCGCCACTCTGCGTCATGCCCATGACGTCGATGAAAAACTTGCGGCTTTCCTCGAATTTGGGGGTGAGGAGCTCAACGTGTGCAAGATGGGCGATGTCGTGGATAGGTTCGGATGTCATGGGTTTCGTTCTTTTGTGTTGTTGGTCAATTGTGCCGAAGCGTGCGGGCGAAAGCCAGTACGAGATTATTGGCCGGCATCGGCGTGATAATCGCCGGTGCGAGCCCGTTTTCCTGGGCCAGCTCGTTTAAATCGCCCACATCGCGCACACCCCATTCAGGGTCCTGCGCGCGCAAGGTTGCATCAAATTGCGCATTGCTCGGCGCCGTGTGACTGCCGCCACGTTTGAAGGGTCCATAGACGAACAAGCGGCCATCTTCCGCCAATAGTCTGCCGGCGCCACTCATCAGATTCCGTGACACAGACCAAGGGGAGATGTGCAACACGTTGATGCAAAGCATTGCGGCAAGCGGCCTGCCGTCGCCCCCGATCCAGGTCCAGTCGGGATCCAAAAGATTAATTCGTTGCGGTGGGTTCAGATTTTCAAGGCCTGAGTGAGCTCGCCAAGCGGCGATGCTTTTCAGATGCGAGTCATATATGTCGCTCGGCCACCAATTGAGGTGCTTCGATCGACGCGCAAACTCTGTCACATGCTGACCGGTACCGCTGCCGATCTCCAGCACGTCGCCGGTTTGCCTGGACAGGAAATCCGACATCGCCGACCAGATCGGGTCGTGATTGCGGTGGAAAGTAGGACCGTCCAGCCGGCCATCGGCGGCGGGTGGATCGGTATCTCTCCCGTACTCGACGACGAATCTGACCATGGTTGTGAAGCCGAAGGTATGGCGGAAGCGCAATAAGGCACGGCCGTTTACCGGGGTCAAAGCCAGTTTCCGCTCTCGGGAGCGGCCGGATTACAGGTCCCGGTTCGTTGTTTTTACGGGTGCGATCGGGCAAAATCGCGCTTTCCGGCGTTATATCACCGGACGACGCGGGATACCGCGCGAACGCAAAAATCTTGGAGGACAAGAATGCGCAAAACTTTTGGGGCGTTGATAGCGCTGGCAGCGGCCGGCCTCGCGCTGCCCGGCACCGCTTCGGCACAAAACAAAATCGTGATCGGCATACCGACGTCGCCGCCGAACATCGTTCACATGCCACCGATCGTCGCGAAAGAGCTCGGCCTTTACAAGAAGGCCGGTATCGACGCTGAAATCGTGTCGCTTGGCGATGGTACGAAGGTTTTTCGTGCCTTGCTCGCTGAAAACATCGATTTCGGCCTGACGCCGGGCGCACCGACGATCATCGGCCGTTCCAATGGTGCGACCGTCAAGGCGCTTTCGGCAAATCTGCCGAAGTTCGAAGCTTCGATGATCGTACGCGCGGAAATAAAGACGATGGAAGATTTGAAAGGCAAACGCATCGGCATCCAGGAGCCTGGCGGGTTTGCAGACATTTTGAGTCGCGCCGTATTGCGCGCAGGAAAGATCGACCCGAAGGAGGTTAACTTCGTCGCGATCGCAAGCGAGGATGTTCCCGCGCTCGTTGCCAATCAGGTCGACACGGCCATTCTGCATGTCGAGCAGGAAATGTTGGCAAAGAGCAAAGTGCCGGACCTGCATGCGATTGGGCGCATGTGGGAACTGCAACCCAAGACGCTCTACACATTCTTGTCGGCGAACGAAAAGACCATCAAGGACAAGCCCGAGATTGTGCAGGCAGTGGTCTCAGCCAATATCGAGGCCACCCGGATCATGTATACCGACAAGGCCAAAATTATACCGATCCTGGTCAAGCAAACCGGCTACCCGGAGAAGATCCTGTCCGACAGCTTCGATTTCATGGTCAAGGAATGCATCTGGGACGCAAACAGCGGACTTGGTCCCGAGCGGATCAACTTCACTGCCGATTTGATGACCAAGGTCGGTAATATCAAAGAAGGCAAGACGCCCAAGTATGAAGACATTGTCGACACGAGCTTTGCGAAAAAGGCAATCGAACAGCTTGGCGAATGGAAGGGCCCGGTCTGCCCGACTGCGGCGTTCTGAGCTGCCTTATCAAAGGTTGCCGGGCGCCGCCGCTGGTGGCGCCCATTGCACTAAAAGGACGATGTAGGAAGAATGACGACAAGCGTTGCCGACCAACTCCAATCCGCTCCTCTTGCTGAGGGCGAGTCAACTCCAGCAGTGACCAAAGCGCCGTGGTGGGACCGGCCAGCGGTGTTCCGCTACGGCTTTGTCGCGCTGATCCTCATCGTCTGGGAGATCGTCGGTCCCTTCATCAATCCGATCTTTTTCACATATCCGACGAAGATCGCCGCTGCGTTTTATACGACCACAGTGTCCGGCGAATTGCCGTACTTCCTCGGGCAGAGCCTGGAGGTCATGGTCTATGGCCTGACCATTGCCCTCATCGTCGGCATCCCGCTTGGTATTGCGATGGCACGCGTGCGTTGGCTCGACTGGGCGCTCGATCTGCCCATCAATGCGTTGTACGCAACGCCTCTGGTCGCAGTGGTGCCTTTGCTCGTGTTGTGGTTCGGCATCTATCTCAAGGCCAAGATTATCGTGGTCTTTCTCTTCGCGGTTTTCCCGGTGCTGATCAACACCTATCAAGGTGTCCGCGAGTGCGACAAGAACATGCTCGAAGTTGCGTATTCGTTTCGCTCGAGCGAGTGGCGGGTTTGGCAGGATGTGCTCTTGCCCTTCGCGGTACCGTACATCCTCGCCGGCATCCGACTTGCCATCGGTCGTGGACTGATCGGCATGATCATTGCCGAGTTCTACACCACGATTTCCGGCCTTGGTTTCATGATCACGCGCTATGCCAACGTGTTCGAGATGGACAAGACCTTCGTGCCGGTGATCGTGCTGATGGTGCTCGGCGTTTCTCTGACCACGCTGCTCAAGTGGGTCGGCCGACGCATTGCGCCGTGGAGCAGCGCCAATCGTTAGCCGCTCGGCTTATTGAATTTTTCGTGCCGACGCGCGAGACTTCGGGCGCCGGTGTACCCGTATCTTCGCGCGGAGGTAACTATGATTCTCGGTCTGTCGACTCAGACCTTTACTCTCATCCATGTCATTATCAGTCTGCTGGCGATCGCTAGCGGCATCCTTGTGCTGATTGGCATGCTTCGCTCGAACCGGATGCCGGGATGGACCGCACTCTTCCTGCTGACCACTGTCCTGACCAGCGTTACAGGATTTCTTTTCCCGATACGAGGATTCACGCCGGCGGTAGGCACCGGCATTGTCTCATTGGTCTTGTTGGGGCTCGCGCTGTACGGGCTCTACAGCAAGCATCTCTCAGGCGCCTGGCGATGGATCTACGTCACGACCGCCGTCGCCTCGCTCTATCTCAATGTATTGGTGTTGATTGTGCAATCATTCCAGAAAATTCCGGCTCTTACGCCGCTGGCGCCGACCCAATCGGAGCCGCCATTCCTGATTGCACAAGTGATCGCTCTGTTCGTTTTCGTAGTGCTCGGCACGCTCGCAGCCATTAGATTTCGTCCCGCTGCGATTGCCGCCAGCTGACTGAAACTTGCCCAGATTTAAGCGAGTGGCTGTCCCAAAATGGAAGAAGCCGCCGTGAACGGCGGCTTCAGCCAATTGGCGAAACTGCGGAGCTTATTTAAGCTGCGTCGAAACGCTTTCGAACTTCGCGTTAAGGGTCGTGCCGATCGCATTGACGGTCGCGATAATCACAACCGAGATGCCAGCAGCGATCAGGCCGTATTCGATCGCGGTGGCGCCCGACTCGTCCTTCAAGAACGCAAAAACCTTAGACATTGGACATCCTCCATGTGACTGAAACTCGAGACATCAGACATCATCTACACAGATGATGGCAGCAACGTACCGTCGGCCCGTTAAAAAGAAGCTTCGGTGGAGGAGTAGAAATCATTTCAAATTGTTAGGAAATGCTCGACGCAGTTTTCGGACTGCGAGGCTAGCTGTACGTGACTGACGTCACTGAAGCGTGATTTTTCAGCTGAATCTGCGCTATAGGCAAGGAATGCGAAGGCAGCCCTAGGTCGAATGGATGCGGGCCAGAACCGCGTGTTAACGCGGCATTAGCCACGCCCACGAAGAGTCCATCAACTCGCTTCACAAGTTACAGACGTCGCCTTGCCCCTCGCGCGCGCTCTTTTGGCCTAGGCATCTTCCGGCCGATCGACATAGACGAGGCCGGCTTTGGCAAGCGGCTCGCGCATTTTGTACATATCGAGGCTGAGCGTTCCGGCCTCAAGTTGCTTCCGCTTTCCGTCCTCGTCGTCCTTGCGCTTTTGCGCCTTCTGCGCGGTCTCGATGGCAAGTTTTTTCGGGATCACGACAACGCCATCGTCGTCCGCAACAACGACATCGCCTGGTTCCACATTGACGCCAGCGCACACCACAGGGACGTTGACCGCGCCGAGAGTGGCTTTCACCGTGCCCTTGGCTGAGATCGCCTTCGACCACACCGGAAAATGCATTTCCGATAGTGGACGCACATCGCGACAACCAGCGTCGATCACGAGGCCGATGACACCCCGTGCCCGCAGCGCAGTCGCCAATAGCTCGCCAAACATGCCATCCGAATTGTCGGCGGTGCAGCCGACAACGAGTACATCGCCTTTCTGGCACTGTTCCACCGCAACATGGATCATCCAGTTGTCGCCGGGTTGCGCGAGCACCGTAACCGCGGGTCCGGCAATCTGCGCGCCGGCCCAGATCGGGCGCATGTAAGGCTTCATAAGCCCGGAACGGCCCAGAGCCTCGTGCGCGGTGGAAACACCGACCGCGGCGAGCGTGCCAATGGCGTTGTTGTCGGCGCGTTTGATATTGCGAACGACGACGGGTTTCATTTCAGAATCTCCTCCACAGTCGGGAATAACCGTTGATAGGCCTCACCATAAGTCATCGGCACACCCGTGTTGCGGCTGCCCTGAATACCTCGGTTGAGCGCAACGCGCTCGTAGTAGGCCCACAGGTGCTTTTGCGCAGCGAGGATCTGGAAGGCCTTGTATTTCTGTTCCCATACTTCGTCGATTTTCAGAATGAGGTTGGGCTTGTAGTTGCACATCTCCGGCTGGTGCGGCTCGAACAGGAACATCGGCGGTGCCGAATATTTGTATTTGGCGTCCGGCTTGTGGCCCATCGCCTGTGCCACGACGCGCGTTTCCTGCGCGAAATGGGCGGCGTTGGGGTGGTCGAAATTGTACGGATCTTCGAGTGCGTGTGTGAGGACGAACGACGGATTGAGTTCGCGGTAGATGTCGACCATGCGGTCGAAATGCGTATCGTTGAGTTTGAGCGGATAGTCGCCGCAATCGAAAAACTCAATGTCGGCGCCGAGCAATTTTGCAGCTCGCTCAGCTTCATCTCTACGGCCCGCCTTCACCTTCTCCAGAGTGGCCCCGGGCTCCTTCCAGGCAAACTGGCTTTCGCCACGCTCGCCGTATGACATGCATACAATTTTGACCCGATAGCCGCGCTTGGCGTGCAGGGCGATGGCGCCGCCCGCGCGCCAAACGAAATCTCCGGGATGGGCGGTGATCACCAGCCCGGTCTTGTTGTCCGCCATGCGAGGCTCCTTTTCCGTACCGCGTTGTTAAACTAGGTTGAGTGCCGGGCGGTCAAGCCGTCGAATGAAGTGCTCTACGGAGACGTTTCACGATGGCAAATGCCACGACCCTGCGCATTGTGCTGCCTCGACCTGCTCTTGTCGTACTGCAAACAGCAGAAACTGGTTTCGCAGCAGCTCAAATTCGAAGACCTCTGGTGAACTATGAACAAACGGAGTGAACGATGAAGAAAACTTACACCGGCGGCTGCCAGTGCGGAAAAGTCCGGTACGAAGCGGAAGCTGACATCGGCGAAGTCATCACCTGCAACTGTTCGCGTTGCCGCAAACTCGGATCGTTGCTTTCCGGCGTCGCAATGCCGGACTTCAAGCTTCTGTCGGGAGAAGATGAAATGACCGAGTATCAGTTCAACAACCGCAGGATCCATCACCCGTTCTGCAAGACGTGCGGGATTCAATCGTATGCCTACGGCAAGGGCCCGGGCGGCAGGGATATGGTGATGCTCAACGTTCGCTGTCTCGACGGGGTCGACGCGGAGCAGCTCTCGGTGAAGAAATTTGATGGTGCCAGCCTGTAGCCGGCCATCGATAAAATCGGGTCGGGAGAAGCGGCCCCCCAAAAGCCATAACGGGCGGACCGTCGTCCACCCGTCACAAGCTCTCGGATCCATTCCTGACACCACCAGGCCGAAACCTGAAGCACAGGTACCAGTTACTGAGAGCCAGGGCCGGTCGTCACGAGCCACGAATACTGCAAGCAGCATCCACGTCCCATGCCCAGTCCGGTCATGGCGGCCATCCGTGTCCGGCGGAGCCGAAGATGGGTGACCTATCGGAAAGCGTACAGCTGCCACTCGCCAAGGCAAGCCCGTAGAATTGCTGTTGATAATTCTGAGGATTAAATAAGGCGTGTGTCTGCAGCCTGTTAGCCCAAGATCGTGCCTTTGCCGCGCCCATCTTTGCTCTGCTCGATCATCACTGTGTCGTGCCTGAGTGCGAGCTGCTTTGTCAGCTCCGCATTCATCAATTGCTCCTGCGACAGCGCATGCATAGCGGCAAACATGCCTTCGGTGCCTGCGGGACTGTAAATCATGAGCATGCGCACGCCGTCCCTGGACGTCACCTGATGCGGCACGCCAGGTGGAATATGGACGCAAGAGCCTTTCTGCGCGCGAAACAACTCATCGCCAACCTGGAAATCCGCGCTGCCTTCGAAAACGTAAAACGTTTCGTAGGCCTTGATATGGTAGTGCGCACGCGACTGAAATCCCGGTTTACAATTCTCTTCCACCACCTCGAACGTTTGCGCGGTGTCGTCGCCGGTAATCTTCACGATGACTTCGTTGGCCTTGGCGTAGATGTTTCCCATGCCCGGCGGTGAGTGCTTGCCCTTGTCGCTTGTTTTTGCGGCCATGATTTCCTCCACGTCGTTGGGCTGGACGGGCGGCAAAAATAGCACGACATTCATCAAAACAGCTATCCGCTCGAGGAAACTCTCATGAAGCCAACGTCTGCCCGCGAACGGCTCGAGGCCGCGCTCGGTCGCATAGATGATCCGAAAGGTGAGGGCGCGCGGGCCTGTCTCACGGTCTATCGGGACCAGGCGAAGGCCGCGGCCGACTCTGCTGATGCGCGTGCGAAGGCCGGAGTTACTCTCGGGCCGCTCGATGGAACGATCGTCAGCATCAAAGATCTCTTCGATGTTGCGGGCGAAGTTACGCGCGTCGGCTCCAAGGTGTTCGCCGAGGAAGGTAAGCCGGCGGCAGCCGATGCGCCTGTGGTCAGACGTCTTCGCGCTGGCGGAGCGGTGATCGTCGCCAAGACCAACATGAGCGAATTTGCCTACACAGGTATCGGCGCAAATCCGCATTTTGGAACACCGGGCAATCCGGCGGATCGAAAGCGCGTGCCCGGGGGATCGTCGTCGGGCGCGGCCGTTGCCGCCGCCGATGGCATGTGCGAGATCGCGATCGGCACCGACACTGGCGGTTCGTGTCGTATTCCCGGCGCACTCTGCGGGATCGTCGGCTACAAGCCAAGCCGGCAACGCATTCCGACGAATGGTGCGTTCCCGCTGTCGTACAGCATCGACTCGATCGGGCCGATTGCACGTTCCGTTGAGGCGTGCGCGCGTGCCGATGCCGTCATGGCGAACGAAACTTATGTGCCGCTCGAGCCGGTCCCACTCGCCGGACTGCGAATTGGTGTCGCGCTGGGCTATCCGCTCGAGAACCTCGATGAAACGGTGGATGCGCGGTTTTCCGACGCGGTCGCGAGACTGAACAAGGCCGGCGCGCACATATCCGAAGAGAAGCTGTCGCTTCTCGATGAGATGGCGCAGGTCAACAGCAAAGGCGGCGTTCAACCTGCCGAAGCCTTTTCCATTCATCGCGATCTTCTGTCTCGGCGCGCGAACGCGATCGATCCGAATGTGAGTGTCCGCCTTGAGCGTGCCCGCAATATCAGCGCCGCTGACTACATTGATATGGTGCGGGGACGGGCGCGCCTCATCCGTTTGATGGATGATCGGATTGCCGATGTCGACGTCCTGGCTTGGCCAACGACGCCAATGGTCGCACCGACCATGCAAGAGGTTGCGGCACCAGACGAATTTGCACGCAAGAACGCGATGCTTTTGCGGAACACCGTGATCGTGAACTTTTTTGACCTTTGCGCCATTTCAGTGCCACTTCCGCGTGGAAGCGGCCTACCAACAGGCTTCATGCTGGTCGCGCGCAACGGGCAGGATCAGCGTCTGTTTCGCATGGCGGCGGCCGTCGAGCGGCTATTTGCGGCATAGCCCGGATTGCTGTTCTGGCTTGTTGACCGGACCAAATATCCGGCATCATGCAGCCAACACGCCCAAGCCGACAGGGAGGAACAAGAGAAATGAGCCGCAAATCGCATTCAGGGGACAAGGGCATTACACGCCGCACGGTGACCGCCGGGCTTGGCGCCAGCGTCGTCGCCGGCATTACTCCATTCAATATTGTGCGCGCGCAGGACACGACGTTGAAGGTGGGTGTGCTGCTGCCGCGCTCGGGCGCGCAAGCGGGAATAGGGCAGGACTGTCAGCGCGGTGTCGACATCGCGGCGGGCCTTTTGAAAGAGCTCGGTATGCCCCCGCTCCAGATAATGAATGGCGACACTGAAACGAGCGTCGAGGTGGCGCGCTCCCGCGCCGAAAAACTGATCAGTGATGGGGCGCAAGTCCTGGTCGGCGCCTTCGATTCCGGCCAGAGCACAGCGATCGCGCAGGTCGCCGAGCAAAAAGGCATTCCCTACGTGATCAACATTGCGGCCGCTCCGCAGATCACCGAGCAGGGCTACAAGTTCGTGTTCCGCAACTTTCCGACCGCCGGCATGATCCTGAGTGACGCCTTCGCCAACCAGAAGGAAATATTCGAAGCCGCGGGCGCGGCGCCGAAAACGGCGGTCTTCATGCACGTGAATGACACCTTCGGTACGGCCATGAAGGGCGGTATCGGCGCGGTGATGCCGAAATTCAACATGCCCTACAATCTTGTGGAGACGATTGCCTACGATCCGACGTCACGCGACCTCTCGGTCGAGGTCGCCAAGGCAAAGGCAACCGGCGCCGACGCATTGCTGATGGTGAGCCGGCTCAATGACGCGATCCTGATCACGCGCGAACTGGTCAAGCAGCGCTGGTCGCCGATGGCGATCCTGAGCATGGGCCCGGGCTGGTATGAGGATCAGTATCTGAAGACGCTCGGCAAGCTCGCGGACGGTCCGCTGAGTTTCGTGCCCTGGTACGATCCGAACAAGCCGATGAGCAAGAAGCTGGATGAGGCGCTCGCCAAGGCCCATCCGGGGGTCAATCTCAACACCAACCAGGTCTACACGTTTGAGGCGCTGCTGGTTGCGGCTGACGCATTCAAGCGCGCGCGCTCGACCGATCCCAAAGCGCTGGCCGACGCCATTCGCCAGACCAACATCACCGACAACGTCAGCCCGGGTCCCGGCATTCAGTTCAATGAAAAAGGCCAGAACGACAAGCTGAAGGACTCGGCGATCCAGAATCGTGGCGGCAAACTCGTCACGGTGGCGCCGAAAGTCGCGGCCAATGCCAAAGTCGAGTGGCCGATGACGCCATACGACAAGCGCGGCTGACGCACCAAACTTTACTCTGCCCCGGCCGCGGCTCCCGCGGTCGGAGCGTTGCGCCGCGGGGGCGTTGTGCCGACTGATATCTACCTCAACGTTGCCGTGAGCGGTGTCCTGACCGGCCTTGTTTACGGCTTGATGGCGCTTGGTCTCTCAGTGATTTTCGGCGTGGTCCGCGTGGTCAATTTTGCCCACGGTGAGATGACGACCGTCGCGATGTATCTCGCTGTGGTCCTTTTCGCTGGCCTTGGGCTTGATCCGTTGCTGATGATGTTACCGATCGCCGGCGTTCTGTTTGTAGTCGGCTATGCCCTGCAACGTTGGCTGATCAACCCGTTCATCAGCCGGCCCGAACACAGTCAGTTCATATTGCTGGTCGCTGTTGCGATTATTCTCGCCAATGGCTTGTTGATCGTGTTCGGCCCGGACGCTCGCAGCGTCCAGACATCCTACGCTTTCGACAGCTTCATGGTCGGCCCGCTTATCGTCGACGCAACCAAGGCCTTCGCCGGTGCCGCCGCCATTGCGGTTGCGACGGCGCTGTTTGCATTCTTCCGCCTCACCCGGCTCGGCACCGCGATCCGCGCCTGCGCCGACAACTACACCGGCGCGCAGGTCGTAGGCCTCAACGTGCCGCATCTCTATGCACTGACCTTCGGTCTCGGTGCGGCCTGCGTCGGCGCTGCCGGCGCAATGCTTGCGCTGGTTACGGACGTGACGCCGCCGCTCGGGCCGTCGTTCACGTTGCTTGCCTTCGTCATCGTCATCGTCGGCGGGCTCGGCTCGATGCCCGGTGCTTTGGCCGGCGGAATACTTATTGGCGTGATCGCTGCTTTGGCGGGGCTGTTCTATACGCCGTCCGCCAAGGGGATGTTCGTCTTCGCTATTCTGGTTCTTGTTCTGCTGTTCCGGCCGCAAGGCATATTCGGTCGACGCGCATGATCGCACGTCTGCCAGAGAACCTTTCGCCGCGCGCTGCAGTGGTGCTTTTGCTGCTGCTGCTCGCGCTTCTCGTGGCGCCTTTGTTTGCCAACGACTACCTGCTCACCGTTCTGATCCTCATTTTTTATTTCGCTTACACAGGTCAGGCCTGGAACATCATGATGGGTTTTGCAGGCCAGCTGTCGCTCGGCCATGCGATCTACATCGGTCTCGGTGCCTATACGACGGCGGTGCTGTTCAGCTATTTCGGGATCTCGCCGTGGCTGGGGTCATTCGCCGCGATACTGCTTGCAATGTTGTGTGGCGCGATGATCGGGTTTCTTGCCTTTCGGTTCCGCGTCGCGGGGGTCTATTTCGCCATTCTCACGATTGCGTTCGCTGAATTCGCCCGCATTGGATTCGATCATTTGAGCTATGTCGGAGGCTCGGCCGGATTTTTCTTGCCGGTCGCCAACTACACGCAGAGCGATCTGTGGACGCTGCGCGGCAAGCCGATCATGTTTTACTATCTTTCACTCGGAATGACGGTCGCTGCAGTTGTCCTGTGCCACTTCATGGTCCGCAGCCGTATCGGCTATTTCTGGCAAGCCATCCGCGAGGATGAGGAGGCGGCCCGCGCGGTCGGCATCAGCACTTTTCGTTACAAATTGATCGCCGTCGTCATCTCGGCGGCGATGACATCGCTCGCCGGGCGTATTTTTTGCGTTCTACTACAACAATCTGTTTCCGGAAGAAGTGTTCAGTATCAACCGCTCGATCGAGTTGATCCTGGCGCCGATCTTTGGCGGGCTTGGCACGCTGTTTGGCCCGATTCTCGGCGCGTTCATGCTTACAGGGCTTGCCGAAACACTCACAACGACCTTGGCCGCCTTGGGCGTTGATGTGCCAGGCGCCAAGCAGGTTTTCTATGGAATCTGCCTGTTGCTCGTGATTACGGTCTTGCCCGACGGCGTGTGGCCTTGGCTTTACCGGCGCCTGGGCCTGGCGGAGCGGCCCAAATGAGCGTGCTCCTGTCGATCGACGATATCAGCAAACGCTTCCGCGGCCTTCTCGCGGTCGATCGATTGAGCTTTCAGGTCAATCAGGGCGAAATTTTTGCCGTCATCGGCCCCAATGGTGCCGGCAAGACCACGCTCTTCAACATGATAGCCGGAGTCTTTTCACCCGACGGTGGCACGATCGTTCTCTCGGGCGAACGTATCAACGGCCTGTCGCCCGACCGGATATGCCGTCGTGGCATCGGACGCACCTTTCAGATTGTGCGGCCGTTTCCGGCGCTCAGCGTTGAGGACAACGTGATTGTTGCAGCGCTGCTGCATCGGCATCTCGTCCCGGATGCGCGCGCACACGCCGGCGAAGTTCTGCGTCAGCTCGATCTCTACGACAAGCGTGCGCAGCGAGCTTCCGGACTTACGCTGCCGGATCGCAAACGCCTGGAACTGGCGCGCGCGCTCGCCACCGATCCGAAACTGCTGCTGCTCGACGAGGTCATGGCCGGATTGCGCCCCACCGAAACCGACCGAATGGTCGCAATTCTGAAAGAGCTCAACCGCAGCCGCGGCCTGACCATATTGCTGATAGAGCATGTTATGCGGGCGGTGATGGCGCTCGCTGCCCGCGTTCTCGTCATGCATCACGGTGCCGCGATCGCAGAAGGCACGCCGGACGAAGTCGTGCGCAACCGCGCGGTGATCGAAAGCTATCTCGGTGCGGAGACTGTTGCGTGATGCTAACCGTGGAAAATATCGATGTCTTTTACGGCGATGCCCAGGCACTCGACGGCATATCGCTCGAGATCGAGGAGGGCGCCATCGTCGCCATTGTCGGCGCCAATGGAGCGGGCAAGACGTCATTGATCCGCACGATCGCGGGAATGCTCAGTCCGGCCCGCGGCCGAATTCTCTATCGCGACACCGACATTACCGGTTGGCCGAGCTACAAGGTCTGCGACCTTGGCATTGGCCAGGTCGCAGAGGGCCGCCAGGTTTTTCCCACACTCTCGGTGGCCGAAAATCTTGCAATGGGCGCGATGCTTCCCCGCGCGCGCAATTCGCGCGAGCAAAATCTCGAAAAAGTATATGCGATGTTTCCGGTTCTCATGGAGCGCCGGCAGCAGGCGGCGGGCACGCTGTCGGGTGGCGAGCAGCAGATGCTTGCCATCGGCCGATGTCTGATGGGCGCGCCCGACATGGTTCTTTTCGACGAACCATCGCTCGGTCTGGCGCCGGCGGTCGTCCAAAATGTATTGCGATGCGTGCGGGACCTTAACCGCGACGGCCTCACCTGCGTACTCGTGGAGCAGAACGTCGCAGTGTCGCTCAAGCTCGCCAGTCATGCCTACGTGCTGGAGAACGGCCGCATCACCATTGCCGGCTCAGGCGAGGCATTGCTCGCCGATGACCGCGTGCGGCAGGCTTATCTCGGGCTTTAGCGTTATTTCAGCGAAGGGCCGATGGTGACGCGCAGCTTTCCGACGCCTTCGACCTCGCACTCGATCTTGTCGCCAGCCACCGTTGCGGCTACGCCCGCTGGGGTGCCCGTCATGATGATGTCGCCGGCTTCGAGCGCCACCATTTCCGACAACTTCGAAATGGTTTCCGGGACGTTCCAGATCATCTGATTGAGATCGCCGTCCTGGCGGACCTGGCCGTTTACTTTGAGGACAATCTTGCCTTTGGTCGGATGTCCGATCTTGCTCGCCGGCATCAATGGGCCGCAAGGCGCGGATGCGTCGAATGCCTTGCCGACCTCCCAGGGGCGCTTTACGTCGCGCGATGCGATCTGCAGGTCGCGGCGAGTCAGGTCGATGCCAACGGCATATCCGAAGATGCAGTCATTGGCCTTGGCGACCGGGATATTGCGGCCCCCGCTTTTCAGCGCGACCACCAATTCGACCTCGTGGTGCATGTCTTTTGTCAAAGACGGATAGGGCACGGTGCCGCCGTCCGGCACGATGGCGTCTGCGGGCTTGGCAAAGAAGAAAGGCGGTGCGCGCTCGTCTTGTCCCATTTCACGAATATGTTCGATGTAGTTGCGTCCGACGCACCAGATACGGCGTACCGGAAATACCTTGTCGGTCTCCGCGACTGCGATGGTGGCTTGCGGCGAGGGTGGGATGACGTAGCGACTGTCGCTCATGATGAATAGGCCGTTGAATATTGTTTGTCGTTGAAGGGTGCCCCGGTTGCGGAGGACGGCCGGGGAAAGATGGCTGTGCGTATCAGGTGCAATGCGCCGCCGTCAACCGCGCTGCACTCATGACGCGACCGCGGTAAGGGGGACCGGGGCCTCCTGCTCTTTGAGCTGCAGGCGATAGAAAGACGCGTAACGACCGCCCGTCCGCAACAATTCTTCATGTCGGCCGGATTCCACCACGCGCCCATCTTCGACCACGTGAATGCAATCGGCATGCGAGACCGTATGCAAACGGTGTGCGATCACAAGAGTGGTTCGGCCCTGACAGAGATGCTCCATCGCCTCGCGCACCTGTAGCTCCGCCTCGGAGTCGAGCGCAGCCGTTGCTTCATCCAGCAATATGATCGGCGCGTTCTTGATGAGCGCGCGAGCAATAGCCACACGTTGGCGCTGGCCACCGGAGAGCTGCAGGCCGTGTTCGCCCACGGGCGTCTCGTAGCCGCGCGGAAACGACATGATGAAATCATGCGCATAGGCGGCCTTGGCGGCAGCGACGATCTCGTCTTCGCTTGCTCCCGGCTTGCCGAACTCGATGTTTTCCCGAACCGTGCCTCGGAACAAGAAAACATCCTGCCCGACATAGGCGATGTGCTGCCGCAGCGATTGACGTGAACAAAGGGTCACATCCTGATCGTCGATGAGGACGTTGCCGCGCTTTGCGTCATAGAAACGCAGGATCAGATTGAATACCGTCGATTTTCCGCCGCCGGACGGACCCACCAAGGCGGTGAACTTCCCCGGTTCCGCCACAAAAGACATTCCACGCAATACCGGTTCGTCGCTGCGGTATGCGAAGTGCACATCATCGAACACCAAGCGAGCTGATTTCACGTTCATACTGGGCTTGTCGCGGTCGGGCGGCTCACTGGGCGGACTGTCCAGAACCTCGAAGAGAATGCGCACGCCGACCAAAGCGCTGTTGAGCTCGATATTCAGGCGCGCAAGCCTTTTGGCCGGCTCATAGGCCAGCAAGAACGCGGCGATAAAGGAGAAAAACTGACCCGGCGTCGCGCCGGTTTCGATTACCCGGTAGCCACCGTAGGTTACGGCGATGGCGATAGCGCAGCCGCCAAGGGTCTCCATCAAGGGGCTGGCACGATTGGAAACGCGCGCCATCTTGTTCGCTTCATACTCGACAGCGGCAACGTTTCGATCGAAACGCTCCCGCATGATGTCTTCAAGCGTGAAGGCCTTGACGATGCGAATGCCTTGCAACGTTTCCTGCATCGTTTCGAGAATGCGGGTGCCACCGTGAAACTGGCTGCGCGCAATCGAGTAGATGCGTCGGATCAGCTTGCGCAAAACTAAGAATGCCGGCGGCACGACCACAAAGCTGAAGAATGACATCAGTGGGTCTTGCAACACCATGACGACGACCAACCCGATCAGAGACAGGAGGTCGCGGCCGACGGAGGTAATCAGCAGATTGATAACCTGCGTGGCCGCAGCAGTCCCGGTCGATAGCCGGGCAATAAATTCAGTCGAATGGCGGTCGGAGTAGAAGCCGAGACCCTCGTTCAATAGCTTGCCAAAAACCGCGCGTTGGTTGTCAGCGATGATGCGATTGCCGATCCGCAAAAGCATCACGCTGTGGCCGTAAGTGGCGAATCCCTTGACGGCGAACAGAGCGACGGTGATGAAACCGAGCGTGATGATCCCTTGAAGGTTGCGATTCACATAGGCCTGGTTGATGACGTCGCCGATCAGCCATGCGCTGAGAGCCGTGCAGCCCGCGGCCACGGCCATGAGGACGAACGCAACAACATACCGGGGCCAATGCCCGAGACCTTGCTCGGCGAGCAATCGCCGAATGAGTATCTTGGGACGATAGCGCTGATCGGCCGCCGTTGTTGAGCTGTGATCGTCCATCCACCCTCAGTGGGCTGTCAGTGTGCATCGATGGCAGGAATGCGCATTCCTTGCCTGCGGGCAACGAAATTATCAAGATAAAATTGACTTGACGAAGGGCGGCAGAAACCGCGGGGTTTCCGGATGCCCGATCACGACGTCTTTCGCCGCGCAGCCAGTTGTTTTTCCCAGCTGAGCGCGTGCGCGACGATGGTATCGAGGTTCTGGAACTGCGGTCGCCAGGGGAGCGTGTCACGGATGCGATCGACGTTCGCCACCAGCGAGGGTACGTCACCGGGGCGCCGCCGCGAAATTTCAACCCGAAAGTCGCGCCCGCTTGCCCGTCGCACGGCGTCGACAACCTCAAACACTGAAGCGCCGCGTCCGTAACCGCAGTTAAAGGTCGCGCTGGCGCCACCGCTGCGCAGATAGGTAAGCGACGAAGAATGTGCCTGCACCAGATCCGCGACGTGAATGTAGTCGCGGATACAGGTGCCATCGGGCGTAGGATAATCCGTGCCGAACACCTCCAATTTCGGACGTTTGCCGATTGCGGTCTCGCAGGCGACCTTTATCAAATGCGTGGCGGCCGGGGTCGCTTGACCGGTGCGCATTCTGGGATCAGCTCCGGCGACATTGAAGTAGCGAAGAATGACGAAACGCATTCCGTATGCTTTTGCCGCGTCGTGGAGCATGATCTCCGACATCAGTTTTGATGTGCCGTAGGGGGAGATGGGAATCGTCGGGGAATTTTCGCGTACCGGGCTTTCCTCCGCTGAGCCATAGACGGCTGCTGTGGAGGAGAAAATGAACTGTCGCACACCCGCCCTGACCGCCGTATCGAGCAACGCGCAAGTGTTCATTGTGTTATTGCCGTAGTAATTGAGCGGCTCGGCAACGGATTCGGGGACGACGATCGACGCGGCAAAATGAATAATCGCGGTAACGCCGTGCTGCGCGATAACGTCGCTCACGAGCGTCCGGTCGCCTGAACTGCCCGACACAAAGGGCACCGAAGCCGGAATCAGGAATCGGAAGCCGTTCGAGAGATTGTCGAGGACCACCACCGGCTCGCCCACGTCGACAAACTCGTGAACCATGTGGCTGCCGATGTAGCCAGCACCCCCAGTGATCAAAATCGTCATATCAAACGCCTCTCTCGGGCAAGCGAAAGGGGTCCCGAATAGCCAAGGCCGCGATCTTCTGAAGCAATGGCATGGTTATGGCGGGCGTGCTTAATGCCCGGTATATGGATCAACAACGCGCATGGCCAACATTCTTTTCATCAAGACGTCTTCTCTCGGCGATGTCGTTCATCATATGCCGGCTTTGACGGATGCCCGGAAGGCGCACCCTGACGCGACCTTCAGTTGGCTGGTCGAGGAGGCGTTTGCGCCCTTGGTCCGTCTGCATCCCGCGGCAGACAAGGTCATTCCGGTCGCATCGCGCCGCTGGAGAAAATCGCTATACGCTCCGGCCACGATAGCGGAAATCCGCGCCAGTTTCCGCACCATACGCGCGCAACGATACGACGAGGTTGTCGATACCCAGGGCCTGTTGCGTACTGCCATTCTTGCGCGCGCGGCCCGTGGCCGGCGCCACGGCTATGATGCTTCAAGCGTTCGGGAACCTCTTGCTTCGCTGTTTTACGATGTCCGTCATGGCGTCGACCGAAATTTGCACGCCGTCGAGCGCAATCGAATGCTGAGCGGTTTGGCGCTCGGCTATACGCCGCATGGGGCTCCCGAGTTTGGAATCGGTCGGGCGGAAATCGGAAAGGACACATCGCGCTACGGCCTTCTGCTGCACGCGACCGCACGGCCCGAAAAGCAGTGGCCGGACGCGAATTGGATCGCGTTTGGCAAAGTGTTTGGGCAGAGGTATGAGCTGATATTGCCCTGGGGAACGGAGGGCGAGCGGGTACGAAGTGAATTCATTGCCGCAGCCGTGCCAGGAGCCCGCGTTCCCGATCGTGCACCACTGGATCAGATTGCGAAGCTGATTGCTGGCGCACAGTTTGTGGTCGGCGTCGACACCGGACTCTCGCATCTAGCCGCCGCCTTGGGCGTTCCGCTGGTCGCGATATTCACCGGCAGCAAGCCGGGTCTAACCGGGCCAGGGGGAAGAGGGCGGTTGTCGATTTTGGGCGATGACGGGAAGCCACCTTCGGTCAACGCAGTCGTCGAGGCGGCCGAAAGCATCATTCGATGAAGGCCGTGTTTAGGCCGTGCCTACTCGCAGCAGATCGTGCACGTGTATGATACCGACCGGTTTGCCGGCTTCAACGGCAAACAGGGCAGTCACTTTCCTCACGTTGAGAATATCGAGCGTCTCACTGAGCAATTGGTCGCGTCGTACCGTCTTCGCACCGCGCGTCATGACTTCGTCGACGCGGGCATCGAGCAAACTAGCACGCATGTGCCGGCGGAGGTCGCCATCAGTGATGATTCCGACCAGGGCGCCACGCGTGTCGGTTATTCCGACGCAGCCGAAACCCTTGGTCGTCATTTCAAGGATCGCGTCTGACATACGCGTGCCGAGCGGCGACAGCGGCATCGCCTCACCAATGTGCATGATATCGGCGACGGTTTTCAGCAGGGTCCCGAGTTTGCCGCCGGGGTGCAGAAGACCGAAGTCCAGCGCAGTGAAATCGTGACTTTCAAGCAGCGCGATGGCCAACGCGTCGCCCAGCGCAAGCTGCATCAGCGACGATGTCGTTGGGGCGAGGTTGTGAGGACAAGCCTCACGTGCCTGGGGCAGTGTGAGCGCAACGTCCGAGACCTTGGCCAAGGCGCTGTCCGGAATGGCGGTCATCGCAATCAATTTGATTCCGTGGCGGCGTGAGTAGTCGGTGATGTTTTTCAGTTCAGCCGTTTCGCCAGACCACGAAAGCGCGAGGATGACGTCATTGTTGGCGATCATTCCGAGATCGCCATGGCTCGCTTCGCCGGGATGCACGAAAAAGGCCGGTGTTCCGGTGGATGCGAAGGTCGAAGCGATCTTGCGTGCAACGTGGCCGGATTTGCCCATTCCGGTCACGATGACGCGGCCTTGCGCTGCGCGGATGACATCGATGGCAGCGGCAAAGCTGCTGCCAAGACCATCGCGCAATGCGGCGGCAAGTGCATCAACGCCGCTTCCTTCGGCTTCAAGGGTCCGCAATGCCGACGCGATCGCGGATCGCGCGCGGTCGCTCGTCATGTCAGCGGGTTTTGGTTTGGCCATGGTGGTCTTGATAGCATGAAAACAGTTTCACGTCAGGCTTGACTAGCGCGTTCGTTAATGCGTCGGGCAGCGGTCGGGTCGCGACTAAATTGCGGGCTTTTTCGTTTTGGCGAGAACCTGCTTCACGGTCGTGAGCACTGTTTCCACGGAGACGTCGTCGGTACGCCGATGGCTTACAGCACTGTTGCCCTCGAGCCGCGCACGCGCGCGCGAATGCTCGTCACCTGGTGGTTCGAGCACCGCGGCGAGTGGATTGAGCGGCTTCCAATGCCACGGACTGGTTGGGCCAAAGATCGCAATCGTTGGCGTGCCGATCGCCGCCGAAACGTGCATCAGCCCGGAATCATTCGTTACAGCGGCATCAGACGCTCCAAGCGCAAGGATCGCGTTGCGCAAATCGGTGCCGGTGAGGTCCCGTACCCGATTTCCACCGGCGGCCACGATTTCCTTGGCGATTGGAGTTTCATTGGGTCCGCCCAGCACCCAGACTGAGACGCCATCCGCGATGAGCGCGCCCGCGAGTTCCGCGTAGTGCCGAGCCGGCCATGCCTTGCCGGCACCTACGGCGCCGGGTGACAGGGTGACGATGGGATGTTTTTCTTCGGCGAGCCCGCGCCGCGCAACCCACGCACCGATTTGCTCACCCGGTATTTTCAATTCGGGCAGCGGCCAGTCGGCTGGGATCGGTTCGTCCTTTGGCAGTGCCAATGCCCCCATCTGATCAATCATGCGTGGCAGTTTGTTTTCACCGAGGCGCACATCGTTGAGCAGGCCGAAACGGAACTCGCCGGCAAAGCCGGTACGGAGGGGAATCCCCGCGAGCCAAGGAGGCAGCGCAGCCTTCCATTTCCGCGACATGATGATGGCCTGCCCATACTTTTCTTCTTGCAGCATGCTCGCGAGTTTCCGCTGCAGAGCGAGACCTAGTTTTCCGCGTGGCAAATCAACCACGATGGGGCGCCGGACCCCGGGCATATAGTCGGCCAGCGGCGCGCAAAGCGTACTGCTGACGATATCGATGGGCCGATCCGGGTTTTTCGCGCGCAGCAGTTTCACAACCGAATGGCAGCGGACGAAATCGCCGATCCAGACATAGGGAATCATAATGATCGGCGCGGCAACGTGGTTGACGTCTTCTTTCATGGATCTGCGCCGCTCAACTTAGGCCCCTTTTTCGACCGGCATGCAGCGGTTACCCCGCGGCAGTGGCTCCTGTCCAGCCGCGATTTTTACCTTGTTCCCAACCACTTGCAGAGCCAGCAAGCGTAAGATTGCGCCGGACGGCCGGCTGGGGCAAAGGTTTGCCGCGCACTCAGGCGGTGGCGAGAGGTAGGGATGTTTTTGCTAACCGGCGGTGCCGGATTTATCGGGTCGAACATACTGGCCAGCCTCAATGAGGCCGGCTCGACCGATGTTGTGGTGAGCGACGTTTTGGGCCGCGACGATGCCAAATGGCGCAATCTCGCTAAGCATCAGGTCGCGGACATGGTTCCACCGGCAGAGTTGATGCGCTGGCTCGAAAACCGCAAGCTCGATGCCGTCATCCACATGGGCGCGATCTCTGATACGACTGCGACAGACGGCGACCTGGTGATGGAAAACAATTTCCGCCTGTCGCTTCGCCTGCTCGACTGGTGCACTGCGACACGGACTCCTTTTATTTACGCCTCATCGGCCGCGACCTACGGGGATGGGAGTGCCGGATTCGATGATGATTGGTCGCTGGACGCCTTGCGCAAACTCAAACCGATGAACCTTTATGGTTGGAGCAAGCACCTTTTCGATCTCGCGCTGGTCGATCGCTACGTGAAGAAAGAAAAAATGCCACCGCACTGGGTTGGGCTGAAGTTTTTCAATGTTTATGGCCCGAATGAGTATCACAAGGCGCACATGGCAAGCGTCCTGGCGAAAGTGGTGGACACGGCCAAATCCGGCAAGCCGGTTCGTTTGTTCAAATCTCATCGCAGGGGCATTGCCGACGGAGATCAGCGGCGCGACTTTATTTACGTCGACGATGCTGTTTCGGTGCTGCGTTGGCTTCTTGAGGCAACGGCGACAAACGGCATTTTCAATGTCGGGACGGGCAAGGCCGAAAGTTTTCGAGACATGATCAGCGCTATGTTCAAGGCGCTTCATCTGCCGACGAATATTGAATATATCGATATGCCCGAGGCGATCCGCGGCCAGTATCAGTATTTCACTGAGGCGAGCATTGAGCGCCTGCGAGGGGCCGGTTACAACGCCGGCTTCATGCCGCTCGAAGGAGCCGTCCACCGGTACGTCACCGGTTATCTTAACCGCGACGACCGGTATCGATAACGCGATGTACGATTTCGACAAACATCTTGCCGCATTGTCCGACCAGACCGTACTCTGCATCGGCGATTTGATGCTGGACGAGTTCGTCTACGGCGAAGTGTCGCGTATTTCGCCCGAAGCGCCGACGCCGGTAATCGCAGTCAAGCGCTCGGAAGTCATGATCGGTGGCGCAGGCAACGTCGCACGCAACCTGGTGGGACTCGGTGCGCGCTGCATCTTTGTCGGGGCGGTTGGCGACGATGACGCCGGTGGCGCCCTTACGAAGGCACTAGGCAGCCACCCACTCATTGAATTCCACCTCGTCGTCGATGGATCGCGGCAAACCACGCGCAAGGTTCGTTTTGTCTCGGAGCATCATTCGGCGCACATGCTGCGCGCCGACTGGGAGACGCCTTCGGCTGTAAGCGCCAGCAGCGAAGATGCGCTGATCGATCACGCCATCAAGGCAATGCCGAAGGCCGGCGCAGTTGTTTTGTCCGATTATGCAAAAGGTGCGCTTACGCCACGTGTGATCCGGGCGATCATCGATGCGGCCAACGAACGCAAAAAGCCCGTCGTGGTGGATCCTAAAGGCCGGGACTACAGCATCTACCGCGGCGCCACTTTGGTCACGCCGAACAGGCAGGAACTCGCCGATGCCACGCATAGCGCGGCCCGGACTGACGAAGAGATCGCCAATGCGGCGACGAAGCTGTGTGATGCGCTGGCTGCGAAAGCAGTGCTGGTGACCCGCAGCGAGGCGGGAATGACGCTCGTGAGTGATGGATCATCGGTTCACATCCCGGCCTATCCGGTTCGTGTCCGCGACGTCTCCGGCGCCGGCGATACGGTCGTTGCAGTCCTTTCCGCGATGCTCGCAATGGGTGCCGACTTCGAGTTGGCTGTGCGCGCTGCGAATGCGGCAGGGGCAGTCGTGGTCGGCAAGCGAGGGACCGCAACGGTCTCGGTTCCAGAGTTGCGTTCACGCATATTGCCGGCCGCGACCTTGGCGCCGGAAGAGAAGATCGCCTTCGACTGGGCTGTACTTGACGACCATCTCGCCGAATGGCGCAAGCAAAGCTTGCGCGTCGGATTTACCAACGGCTGCTTCGATCTGCTTCACCCCGGTCACGTCAAGCTTCTCGCCGGCGCGCGCGCCGCGTGCGACCGCCTGGTTGTGGGTTTGAACGGGGATGCTTCGGTTACGCGCCTGAAAGGAGCGGGCCGTCCGGTCCAGCCGGTGCAGGCACGCGCTGAAGTGCTTGCGGCACTTGAGGCGGTCGACCTTGTTGCGGTGTTTGAAGAGGATACGCCCGAGAAGTTGATCGGCCGCGTCAAGCCAACGGTGCTGGTCAAGGGTAGCGATTACACCCGTGAAGAGGTGGTCGGCCGTGAGATCATCGAGGCGCTGGGTGGCGAGATCGTCCTCATCGATATCGTGCCCGGTCATTCCACCACATCGATGGTCGAACGCACGCGCAGTTCAAAGACGCGTTCATCTCGCTGAGAGAATTGCTCTTGTCGCGCGACACGTCCGATCATGAGATGAGGCTGGTTGGCGCGTTCTTCGGCGATATCAAGGGCTATTTCGTCGAGGTCGGAGCTAACGACCCGCGCGAGCGCTCGCAAACCTGGCTCCTGGAACAATCGGGCTGGACTGGCGTCCTTGTTGAGCCGCAACCTGACCTTGCTGTCGAATTGCGCACCAGACGGAAGGCCAAGGTCTTTGAAGTCGCGTGCTCCTCGCCAGAAAACGCCGGCCGAAATTTGGCGTTCCATGTCGCGGGCCCGCTGTCCTCTCTCGATCGACAACATATGGCGCCGGGCGCTACGCCCGAAAGAGTCATTAATGTGCCGGTTCGGACACTCGACAGCATCCTGACTGAAGCCCGCAGTCCGATAGGTTTCGATTTTCTCTCGATCGACGTGGAGGGGCACGAAATCGAAGTGCTGCGCGGCTTCGACATCCCGCGCTGGAAGCCACGATTGATCCTGCTGGAAGACCACGTCGGCAACCTGTCGAAGCACCGGTACCTTGTAGCGGCCGGCTATCGCATCATCCGGCGCTATGAGAACAACGGTTGGTATGTGCCGCGCGATTCCGCGGCCAAATGCCGGTGGAGCGATCGATGGGAGATCGCGCGCAAATATTACCTGGCGCTGCCATTTCGGGTGTTACGCAATTTCTCGCGCCGACTGCGCAAGCCGATCACGTCTTGATATCGCGCCGTAGCGGCGCGCTTACAGGTGGTTTCCAGTCCTGCGTTTGTTCGTAACGTTTAGCGTAGCGATAAAACGTGCCTTCGAAATTTCCGAACGCAATGACAAAGCCGGCCCAGCCGTCGATGAAACCAAGCTTGAAGATGTAGTGCTTTATGAAGGACCATGTTGCATGGCCGAACGCGGTCGCCATCGATACGCGTTTGCCGGCTAGTTTGGCCGCTCCGAGCGTGGAGTAGCGGTTTGTCTTGTTGATGACCTCTTCCAGATTGCGGAAGGGAAATTGCCAGATGGCGTTACGCAAAGTCCCGACCGCACGATTTCCGATCACTTCGAAACCCTCGTGCACCGGCTCGAGCGTGTAGCGGATGCTGCCCTTGCGGAATAGCTGAGGTTGGCGAAAGTTCGGATACCAACCCGAGCCCCGGATCCAGCGGCCCATCATGTAGCTACGCCGTGGCACCATGTAGATCTCATACGGCGGCGAGCCCGCGAGCAATGAAAGGATTTCATCGCGGACCGGGGCGGTGCAACGTTCGTCAGAGTCAAGGCTGAAAATCCAGTCGAAACGACAGGCTTCGACCGCGCGATTGCGCAGATCGCCGAAGCCATTGAACGGAACGTCCACAACACGCGCGCCGAGCGAACGCGCGATGTCAGCCGTGCGGTCGGTGCTGAATGAATCGACCACGACAACTTCGTCCGCCCACAACACGCTGGAAACAGCGGCTTCGATCTTTTCCGCTTCGTTATAAGTGAGGATACAAGCTGATATCTTTTGCATGGGCGGGCAAAGCCTGTGAGGCCGTGGGACGGGCGCAGGTTAACATTGAGCTACGTTCAGGCCCTAGGGGTTTGTCGGCAAAAGCGACTTCGGCTAAAGCCTTTAGCAGAGGGATCCGTGGCCGAACTGATTTCCGTCATCGTTACGACCTACAACCGCGAAGACGCGCTCGACGCGGTTTTGCGTTCGCTTGAACGGCAAAACGATTCGGCATTCGAAGTCATCGTGGCTGATGACGGCTCAGGTGCGGCTACGGCAGCACTCATCGAGCGATGGAAGGCCGCAATCGGACGCCGTCTTGAGCATGTCTGGCACAGTGATGAAGGCTTCCGCGCGGCAGAAATTCGCAACCGTGCCGTATTGGCCGCGCGCGGAACATATTGCATTTTTTTGGACGGCGATTGCGTGGTGCGTCCGGATTTTGTCGCAACCCACCGTCGCTTGGCTGAGCCTCAATGGTTTGTGACCGGCAACCGCGTTCTGCTTTCGCGAGAACTCACTGCCAAAGTGCTGCGAGAAAATCTCGTGCCCGAGGCGTGGAGTTCCGCGCGCTGGCTGTCTGAGCGTTTCGGCGGCGGCGTCAATCGGCTGTCGGCGCTGCTGAATTTGCCGCTTGGCCCGTTGCGCCGGCTCCGAGAGGGAATGTGGCAGGGCGCGCGGTCGTGCAACCTCGCCATATGGCGATCTGATCTTGATCGTGTCGACGGTTTCGACGCCGACTACAGTGGCTGGGGCAAGGAGGATTCCGATATCATTGCGCGTCTCTTGCACGCGGGCGTGCGTCGCAAGGACGGTCTGTTTGCAACCGGCGTGATCCATCTCTGGCATCCCGAGGCCGATCGGTCCCTTTTGACAGAGAACGAGCGCAGGCTTGCTGAAGTTACCGCGGGTACGCGCATTCGTGCGCGGCGAGGCCTGTCATCGCTTCAAGGTGTTGGCGCAAGCGCCAGAGGCGTGAGCTGAACAATGGTCAGTTTTTCGATCGCAAAAGGCTTCGATAGAGCAGGGCTTGCCCGAATTGCCGACGCACTTGTTGTAGCGATTGCGGTGTCCTTGCCTTGGTCAACCTCCGCGACCGCCATTCTGCTGGTGCTTTGGCTCATTACCCTGGTTCCGACTCTGGATTGGCCCAATGTCCGCCGCGAGTTGATGACACCCGCCGGCGGCCTGCCGGTGCTTCTTGTGGGCCTCGGTGTTGCCGGCATGCTGTGGGCCGATGTGTCACTTGCCCAACGATGGAAAGGCTTTGACTCGTTCCTGAGACTGTTGGTCATCCCGCTTTTGTTCGTGCAATTCGCGCGTCCCGGTCGGGGCGAACGCGTATTTTTTGGCTATCTTCTGTCCTGCATCGTTTTGCTCGTCGCCACGACCATCATCAGGCCGATCAGCCCGCTGTGGGAGCTGCTCACGCGTTACGAGGTGGGGGGAGTCGTTGGCTACAACGATGTTCTGGTGAAGAACGCCGCGACGCAAAGCGGCGAGTTCGTGACCTGCATCTCCGGATTGCTTTTTCTTCTTCACGAGGCCGCTACGCGCCGTCAATGGATGCCGTCGTTCGGCCTGCTTGTCGTTATTTGCGCTATGCTAGCGAGCATTTTTTACGTCTCGACAGGCCGCACTGCGCTGGTTGTCCTTCTGGTGTTGCTCGTTCTGTTTGCAGTCAAGAAGCTGCGAGGAAAGAGCATTATTCTTGCGTTTCTCGGTGCAATTTTGATTGGCGCTGTCGGCTGGTTTTCATCACCTTATCTTCGCGAACGCACGACACAGATTTGGACAGAAATAAAAATATACGAAGCCACAAACGAGCGGACATCGTCCGGCGAGCGGATAGAGTTCTGGAAGAAGTCGATCGAGTTTATCCAGCAAGCGCCTGTGTTCGGGCACGGAACTGGATCGATACGTGCGCTATATGAAAAGGCAGCAGCCGGGAAGACCGGTGCTGCGGGCGTTGCCGCTGCCAATCCCCACAATCAGACTTTCGCCGTCGCGATTCAGTTGGGCCTGGTCGGTGCCGCCGTGTTGTGGGCGATGTGGATTGCCCATCTGTTGCTGTTCCGTGGCAATGGTCTGGCCGAATGGATTGGCCTCGTCATTGTCGTCCAGAACATCGTCGGCTCGCTATTCAATTCACATCTGTTCGATTTCACGCAAGGCTGGCTCTATGCCGTTGGCGTGGGCGTCGCGGGTGGCATCGTGCTGAAGAAGCGCCGGTTCGAAATAGCCAGCAAGCCAGAGTGATCTGGTCGCAGACCTACGCCGACATTCTAGCTTGCGCGCGCTGCAACCAGCCCAACATTCATTGACTCGCAAATTCATTCTTGCCGTCGGAAATATCCCGGCAATCCACATCACATTCAATTGTTGAGCTGACGATCCACATCTTTGCTGTGGCGACACAAGTGTGCATCTGACGACAACGACATCGTTGAACAAAGTTAAATATCAACGTACCTGCATCGGGCAAACAAATCCGAAGCAATTCAGCGCTGGCGTGTGAAATGAGTGTGCAGAGTGAAGTTTCAACTCCACGAATCAGGGAGGAATGAAACATGGCTGGCCGAAAAAGAATCAAGCGCACCTGACAGCCGACCTGCAGCAGTTCCTCTCCGCGTGCAATTTCTCAGGATGGCGACTTCGATTGTGTTGTTGGTCGGGGTCATGGCGCTTGTGGGAATGTTTTACGGGATCTCTGAGGTTGTTGACGATGTCCGCGCGTTATCACTCGCTGCCCTAGGCGCTATTCTCATTGCCCTGCTGGCGAACGCACTCGCTGCAGTGCTGCGGTTCAAGATCATCGCGACGGAAATCGAACATCCCATCACGTTCCGTCGGGCTTTAGCCGCAGTCTCCGCGGGCAGCCTCGCCGGTGCGCTTTTCTTTCAGATTGCAGGACAACTGATGGCGCGCGGCATCATCGCCGGCCGCGAGGGGGTGCCCTTTGCAGCAGTCGTCGTCATCACAGCCTACGAACGCATCACAGCCGCCATCGCATCCGCACTTTTTGCCTTGGGCGGCGCGTTCTTTATTTTTGGACACCTGTACCTCGACCGCTCCGCGGGAGGAGCCGATCTGATCAAGATCATCGTCGGACTCGTTGCGGCAACGGCGGTCGGAGCCTCGATGGGCTACGGCCGGATCGCCGCACGGGCGGTTACGCCACTGCTGACAGTTCATTTCGTCCGGCGATGCATGGCCGTCACAGGTCTCACGCTCCTCGTTCATATTCCCATGCAGGCCGCCTATGTCATTGCGGCCCACGTCCTTTCTCCACAGACATCGATGGCCGATCTCATCGCAGCGTCAGCCATCGTGATGTTCGCCACCAGTGTTCCAATCAGCCTTGCCGGATGGGGCTTGCGCGAGATGAGTGCCGTCGCCGGGCTCGGGGCGATCGGTGTTCCGGCGCACGCGGCCCTCACCGCCGCGATTACAATCGGCATCTGCTCTTTGGTGGTGGTCGGCGCGCTGGCGGCAATCTCGATGCCGCAAACGGGTGTCAGGACGCCACCAAAGGAAGCAAAGGCCATCAAGCCGATTGACTACTACCTTGTGCTGACCTGGACGATCCCAATCGCTGCCGCCATTCTGGTGCTGTTTCAGGTCTATGTCCCGGTGCAGTCCGGGCTGCTCAACGTGAACCTCGCTGATCCGTTTGCGATTTTGGGAGGCGTTCTTTTCCTCCGTCACTGCCATCAGTCTCAGGCGCGTACCCCGGTGGCGTCGTGCCACATGTCAATTTGGCTTTGACTACCGCGACTGTCGTCCTGATGATCTCACTCTTAATAGGCGCTGACCGATTCGGTTGGACCACTTGGGCTGTGGTGAATCGGTTCGCCGGCTGGTTTGTCCTTCTCGCTTATGGCGCGACCGGAGGCTTTGATTGTCAGTGCCGGCAAGAAACAGGCTACTGCGAGTTTTTGCTATTGACCTTTACGGGCGCTATGGCGGCAGTTGCGGCCTTGAGATCGCTCTTGTCACTGAAATCGCTGGGATTTCAAGATCCGCGTGACCGTTGGAACGATCGAAGGCTTTGCCAAAATCGATAATTTATTTGCGTTTCAGCTCTGTGATGGCGTATGGCGACGACACTGACCTTTGCGCGTGGACTGTGCTGTCGGATCGCCGTCTCTGTTTCTCATCATGGCGGCACTCTGGTTTGCTGGATCACGGTCAGGATGGATCGGTACCATTTTCGTTGTCGGCAATCGCGTGCTATCTTCGAGTGTATAAACGCGCGCGAAATATTTTGCCGACTGCATTGTGCGGCGATTGTCTGCGTCATCGTTGTTGTATGCGTCGGATTGATCTCGCTCTTCCGGCGTTCAGTGCCGGATAACGTCATCGACCCAAGAACGCTTGGTCAGTATAATCGGCGGATTGAAATTGTTTTGGGATCATCCTGTTTTCGGCGCAGGTCTCGGTGCGTTCCGAAACCAGCTGATCCCCACTCTTGAAGGACTACCACTTCTCATTCATTCGACGGCCGTTTGGCTTTTGGCTGAGCTCGGTATTGTAGGCTTTCTGGTATTTGCGGTGCCGTTCATGTATGTATTTTTTAAAGAATGGAAATATGCGCCTATCGATCAGACATCGGCCTTCATTGTTTTGTGCCTTGCCGGTTTTGCGGTCATGTCAGGACCCGGCGACATGCTTTATCAGCGCACATTCTGGTTTCTGATCGGTGCGGCGCTGGCGCTTGGTCGATCGCAGCCGAGCGAGCAGGTCTGAGCGACAACTCGGACTTTTTAGACGGGACTACGGCTGAAGTGCGCGAGCAGTAGCCCGACGAGAACAAGCCCGATGACGAATGCGGCGACGTCCAGCAAAGTCGACCCGTTCAGCACGGTTAGTAGTGCCAAAAATCCGAGCACGACATTCAAAGCAAAAACCCGTGCAACGATTTGCTTGACGCTAAAGCCGACATCACGCGCGCGTTGATAGAAATGACTCCGGTGCGCCTGCATGACCGGTTCACCGTTCACGAGGCGGCGCAAGAGCGTTATCGTTGCATCAGCCAGATAATAAAGCGGCAACAAGGCCGCCGCAGCGAAATGCCCGCCAACGGCAAGCACCGCGAGCAGCCAGCCCAGCAACAGGCCGATGGGGAGGCTGCCGACGTCACCGAGGAATAACTGTGCGACAGGCCGGTTGAAAGGCGCGAAACCAACCATCGCCCCGCACAGCGCGAGAGCAGCGAGTGTTGCTTCGGAGGGAAGCGCGCCCATGAGCCCGAAAAGACCGAGAGCCGCCGTGGCGGGCACGATCTCCGCAACGGTCATCCAGTCGATTCCGTCCATGAAGTTCACGACGTTGACCAGCCAGACGCCGCCAGTCAGCATGAAGGCACGGTCGAGCCACCAGGGGACAACCGGCACGACGTGCACGTCGGCGGGGAATGCGGCCACGACGGCGGCGACCGCTGCGGTTTGCAGCATCAGGCGCGGAATGGCGCCCAGGGGCCGCAGATCGTCGGTCGCCCCCACGAGGGCAAGACCGATTGTCGACGCAAAGACAATCGAAAGCCGGAATTGGTCGCCGAATTGATTGGGGAAAAGAATCTCTGCAAGAACGACCACAATTGTCGTTGCCGCCACCACCGCGATGCCGCCCCCCTGGGGGGTCGGTACCGTGTGAGAGGAACGGGCGTTTGGCCTAGCAAGCGCGTAGCGCGCCAGCCATGGCCGCAGCCAGAGCAGGAGGCTCGCACAGATCGCCGCCGCGGCAAGAAAAGACACCACACTGTGCGTCAAGTTCATCTGTGTCACGACTTTATGCCGACGGCGCACCAATAGGGCGGCGAATCCGAAAACCGGATTTGTTTAAATCCCGCTTGCACTAGCATTTCGTCAATCTGGGCACGCGTGAAGCGCTGTTCCAGTCGCGTACAAAATCGATCATAGGCGTCGGTTCGCATGACATAGAATGATTTGTCCGCGTACCACGACAGCGGAAACAAGCGGTTCGAAATTCGCAATCGCGTCAACAAGGCCGACACGCGCGCAAGCGGCCAGTAAATCGTCGCCGCGATAATCTCGCTGATGACGCTTCGCGTCCAGCGGGGCAGCCGCGAAACGACCACACGAACGCCATTGCTGAGCGCCCAGATCACCCGGTACCAAACTGGGCGATTATCGAATGCGTAATAGAGGTAGACGAGGAAAGGTGCGCCGGGCTTGAGCTTCTCGGCGATTGCGCGGACCGCGCTGAGCGTATCCGGCACATGGTGGAGCACCCCGAGCGAGAAAGCAAAGTCGAGGGAGCGGTCAGGCAATGGGATTGCCCCAACACTGCCGACGTTAAAGCTGACGTTCGTGACTTTTTCCAGATTTTCGCGCGCCACTGCGAGCGCGTCCGGACTGGCGTCGAGAAGATGCAGGTGAGCGACCCGCGGCGCGACCATCTTTGCCCAACGCCCGGTACCGCATCCTATGTCGGCGCCAATGCCTCCGCCGGGCGGTAAGAGGTCCCAAGGAAATATTCGAAAATAGTTCTGAAAGATCGTCTCTCGCTCATCGTGCGCCAGGTTTGTCTCGTCCTGGCGAAATTTAGACCACTCGTCGCCAAACCCCCGGGCGACCTTGTCGTCCACATTTTTTTCTGTCGCAATTTTCATGTCCGCGGCGCCTCACGGCCAATTGTATATCAATTCAATATTTTCGAAAAATTCTGCGGAACGGGACCGGCTCACCTCGTATCGACAAGACCTTCAATCGGCTTTTGGAAAAACGTTGGTATCCCGATCAAAGCGACAACCGCTGAGGACAACATGACAAGCAGGCCGAATGTCGCCGACAAGGTGAAGGCTCGTTCGGGTTCTACTGACAATAATCCAAATCCGATGACCAGCGCGGTCTCCCTGATCCCCCAGCCACCGATCGAGATCGGGATGATCGTCACCAGAAGGGCGCAGGATACGATTGCCAGATAATGCACAACGTCGACCTCAGGCATCCCGATCGCGTTTCCAAGTGCAAGAAAGGCGAAAACCGACAACAAGTGGAGCGACAGTGATATCAGAATGACTCGTGCGCTGCCGGCGCCTTCGACAGTACGTCTGAGATCCAGGCCGAGTTGCCGAGCGGCCAGGATCAGCCGCTGGGAGCCTTTCAGGTTCGGAACCAACCGCGTCAGAACGAGATAAGTTGCAGGTCCGCAGACCGCGATCGCCACTGACAACAGCAACAAAGGCTGGCCAACGAAAAAGCGCGGTAAAATAAGAACGGAAACAATGACCAGCGTTGCAAGGGCGAGCAGCCCCAAAGCCCGGTCGATCAGTACGATGCGGACCACTGTGCCAATCGGCGTGCGGCCACTCAGTGCATATGTCCGCACCAGGTCGGCGCCGATGATCGACGGCAGGACCATGCTGCACAACATGCTGAGACCCTGCCAGAAAAGGTAGAACGACATCCTGTATTGTGGAGCGGAAAGCGCCACGACAACGAGACGCCACCGTTCGGCGGAGATAATTTGTTGAGTGACCAGAATGACGAAGCCGACCGTCAGCCAGACGGGGTTGGCGGCCTGCAAAAGTTGACGCAGCTTGGCTGGATCGAGGAGTCGAACCAGAGCAACGAGGAGGATGAGCGTCAACGCAATTTGGACGACCGAAATAATCAAGACTTTAGGAGTAAGGAAGCGCATTCCAAAATTCCGTCGCGTCCTGTGAAATAGCGCTCCGCGCGAGGCGACATGAATAACCGATCACCGCGGGAAATGAAATGAATAACCCGCGCCCGAAGACGCTGAGTCTCGGTTACATTTTCAGGAGCGACAGAAATCTGCGTGGCAAGTTCAGCGGAAATAAGCCACAGCAGCGAAACAGGGAAGGATCAGCGGTTCCAGCGTCGATACCACGCCTGAAACATCAAGACAGACCACAATCCGTGTGACCAATCGCGTCGACCCGATTGGTGCTCTGCAAATCTTTGCTCGATGAATTCGGAATTCAACAGGCCGCTCGCGGCAAGAGCGGGTCTCGAAAGCAAGTCCGAGGCCCAGCCGGCAAGCGGCCCACGAATCCAATCGCCGATCGGCACGGCGAAACCCGCTTTCGGGCGCTCCACCAGTGCTGGCGGCACGTAGCGATGCAGGACATCGCGCAGTATTCGTTTCCCGCGACGGCCATTTATGAGAACCGATCGCGGCAGACGCCAGGAAAACTCGACAACACGATGGTCGAGCAAGGGCACGCGGACCTCGAGCGACACGGCCATGCTTGCACGATCGACTTTGGTGAGGATGTCGTCCGGCAGATACTGCACCATATCGTAAAAGCGGACCTGCGAGGTCGGCTCGGGGAGTGCTGTTGCTGCATTGCGACCAGCCCAAGGCGGCGATGGCTCAACGGCGTCAGGAACCACCGATTGCGGATCCGGCCATTGTGCAACGACGCGGCGGTAAACAGATTCGAGGTTCTGCTGCGGCAACAGAGCTGCCAATTTGTGGACCTTGTCCCCGACATGCACCGGCCGTAGCCGGCGCGGAACGGCGCCGAGTATTGTATCCCACGCGGCCGGCGAGACTGATTGCAATGCAAAGCTCGCCGACTTCGATACGAACGTCGGCACGGCTCGGCAATACGCCGCAAGAAAGTCGAACCAGTGGTGACGAACATAGCCTGCGAAGCATTCGTCACCGCCATCTCCCGAGAGAGAGACGGTCACATCGCGACGTGCGAGCTGGGACACAATGAATGTCGGAATTTGCGATAAGTCGGCGAACGGCTCGTCATAGATATCGGGCAGGCGCTCGACGACTGCGCGCGCCATTTCCAAATCGACAATGAGTTCGGTGTGTTCGGTTCCAAGGTGTTGGGCAACCAGTTTGGCGTGGCTGGCTTCGTTATAGGCTTCATTCTGAGAACCGATTGAAAAGGTGTGAACCCGCCTGCTTGACTGCGCTTGCATGAGGGCAACGACCGTTGAGGAGTCAATTCCACCTGACAGGAAGGCTCCGAGTGGCACATCGGAAACCATCTGACGGGTAACCGCGTCGCGCAGCAGATTGTCGAGTTCGTCAGCAATCTCGGATTCCGGGCGCCGATCAATGCGGCGCTGGTTTTCCTCTGCGACCTCGAGAAGATCCCAATAGCAGGAGAGCTTCGGCTCTTGGCCCTGTTCAACAGTCAAAATGTGGGCGGGTGGAAGTTTCCGCACACCTTGGCAGATCGTCAGTGGGGCAGGAACGCAGGCATGACGCATAAACGCGACTGCCGCCTGCGGATCGATGCGCAGGGAAAAATTCGGGAAGGGGGCTAGCGCGCGGAGTTCGGATGCAAACAGGAAGCTGCCATCCGGCTGGAGGGACCAAAGCAGGGGCTTGATGCCCAACCGATCGCGGACGAGCCACAACCGACGGTCCCGGCGATCCCAGAAGACGATGGCAAACATGCCATTCAGTTTTTTGATCGTCGCCGGGACCCCCCAGATCGCCACCGCCTCCAGGATGACTTCAGTATCCGAGTGTCCACGCCAGTTCACTGGCTGACGTACTTCTTCGACTTCGCGGCGCAACTCGGCGGTGTTGTAGAGTTCGCCGTTGTAGCTCATCACCCAGCGCTCGTCCGAGGAGAGCATGGGCTGGGCGCCGGCATCCGAAAGATCGATGATGGACAACCGGCGGTGTCCGATAGCGATGCCCGCCTGCTGGTCGATCCAGAATCCGTCCGCGTCGGGTCCACGCTGCGAGAGGGTCGCCGCCATCGCGCGGACGCGCTGTCCGAGTTCGTCGGCGCTCAATTGGCCGCGACTGAGGAAGCCTGCTAATCCGCACATGAGAAGGATCCAGCCTACGGTATCTTTGGGCTAAAGGCGGTTCGCTGCAGTTGATCGCCTGGTTTTGTCGCGAAAAACCTCGTCGATAACAGACAACGGATCGCGTGGCGTCCAACCGGTGAGCGCGGTGAGGCGTGATGAATCGAGCGTCGAGTTATGAATGATTTCGTTCGCCGGAACGCCATTTTCGGCGGCCTTAGTCGCAACGACGAGTTTGGTGTCGGCGTTTGTCAGTGAGGCAAGGCGACGCGCGGCGTCGAACGAGCTGATGTCCCGGGCGCCGGACATCTGAAAGATACCGCTATCTGGACTTTGCGAAATTGCCAACAGTGCTTCGATCGTCTCGGCAAGCGAGATGGGCGCAAGGTGGTGATCGGCAAATGCGGTTATATTTTTCTGTTGATTGAGATCGTTGATCCAGCCGGTAAAAAGCCTGTCGTCAGGTCTCAGGACCTTCGAAAGACGCACGATGGACGCGGCAGAACCTAAATTGGAGAATTCCTTTTCTGCCTTTGCCTTGAAGAGTCCGTACTCCGTCCGGGGGCTGGGCTCCCGGTCCGCTGGAACATGCGGTTCGGTCCAATCGAACACCGCGTTGCTCGACAGAAATACGACTCGTGATCCCGCGTCCACCAGTCGACGCGCCAGCGCGCTGGGTGCGGAGAAATTGACGCGCTCCGCCAGTCTTTTGTCCTTCCGACAGGCCGCAAAGCCTGTAATGGCAGCGCAAAAAAAAGCGATGTCGGCCTGCGGCAAACGTGTCGTCTCGACATCGGGCGATGCGAGGTCCAGGTGCAAGGCATTGTGCGCCGACGTCAAACGTCGTGTCGTGAAAAAGACGGTATCTTGTCGCGACTCAAGTTTGTCCTTGAGCGCGCGCCCGATCGCGCTGTCGCCTCCGATAACGAGTGCTCTCATTGCAGGCTACGTTTGAACAGCAAACCGACGGGCTGGGGGCAGGCTATTTATTGAGGGACGCGGAACTGCCGCGAAGGCCACGTTCTCGCCCGTCCTTGCCCTGATACAGACCCAAGACGGCCACCAATTTAATGATCTTCCAGACAGTTCTGGAAACGCTCACAATGTTTCTGGGACGAAATATCGATGACTTGTTGGTCGTCTCGCCGCCCAGCACCCCGACCTCGACGAAGGACCGTCCGGATTTGAGGAGCTTGACCAGTATTTCGCCCTGAATGCCGAAGCCCGAGCTTGTCATAACCGCCGGGTCGAGGAGACTGCGGCGGTGAACAGGCAATCCGTTGTAGTAATTCAGCCTGTGCCCGGAAAGAAAATTGAGCAGCCCCGTGTAGGAACGGGACAGAAGATATCGCGGCAGCGTCTTTATTTCCCGCAAATTGGTGACGTATGGAACAACGATGTCGGCGGTTCCGATCTTTGAGATGATCGACGGCAAGCTTGATGCGGGGATCCCGCCATCGCCGCAAAGCATCATGACATAGTCGTATCTGGATTCCCCGACGCCTCTCTTGTAGGAGCCACCCAGGCCACGATTTGGATTGTTGTGCAGCACGCGAATATTCGTCAATTCGCGCCCCAGCGAGTCCATGATTTCGCCAGTGCGGTCCGTGCTGCCGTCGTTGATGAGGATGATCTCGTACGTGTTGATGAGATCGTCGACCGTAGCGTGGATCTCTCGAACGACCTGTTCGACGACCTTCTGTTCGTCGAGCGCCAGCACGACGAAGCTGACGCTGTGCGCAATTTTCTGGTACTCAGACATTTGTACTACCGGTCGCCGTGGTCCCGCGCTTTATGGTTTTCTATTGCATTCCGAGAAGAAGGTATAGTGCACATTCGGTGCACCCGCATCCACCTATACCGAAGCAGCCTGCAGTTCCTCTCGTGTCTTTTCGTTGTGATATTCGGCGAGGATTTCCTCGACCGGGCCAATTTTGACGACGCGCCCTGAATTCATAAGGGCCGCCTTGTTGCAAATGCTGCGGATGAGATCATCGGTGTGGCTGGCCAATACCAGAATCGCGCTTTTTTTTGCAAGTTTGTGCAAGCGCGCCGATGCACGGTCTGTGAAACGTGCGTCGCCGGCTCCGATACCTTCGTCAAGCAAGAGAATTTCCGGTTCAAAGATCGTTGCGAGCGAAAATCCAAGTCGCGTCGTCATGCCCATTGAATAGGTCCGGACCGGCAGTGACAGATATTCGCCCAGTTCGCTGAACTGCTCGATTTCGGGAATCTTGCTCTCGATTTCCGATTGAGTCATGCCGTGCAGCATGCCGGCCGTGACGATCGTCTCGTAGCCTGTGTCTTCGCTATCGATGCCCAATGTCAGCTCGAATAGCGACGTTATCTTTCCGTCGACCCACACTTGACCGGATGTCGGATAATAAATTCCTGCCAGCACCTTCAGCAGAGACGATTTGCCGGCGCCGTTATGGCCGACAAGAGCGAGGCGATCGCCGTCGGATAACTGGAAGGATACGTCCGTCAACGCGGTCACAGTTACGTGGCGATGCTGCAGATCCTTCTTGTTGATGAATCCGCCGGTTGCGCTCTGGAACAAGGTGCGTCGCAGGCTGCGCTGCATGCCGTAAATCGGAAAATCCAGTCCTACATTCTCAGCGAGGATCGTGGCCATGTTTACACCCAGAACGCGATTCTCTTGCGATAGCGCGAAAACACATTGAACGTTGCAATCCAGCCGACCAGCATGACCACCAGGATCACGAGATAGCTCCACAGCGACGGAGTTTTCCCGAGCAACGGCTCGCGCACGATGTTGATGAAGGCGAAAAGTGGATTGAGATCGACGAAGACAAGTCGTGTCAGTCCAGTCAACAGGTGTGGTGGCCAGAAGACCGGAGTCACAAAGAGCGAAATCTGCAAAACGGTCGCAATAAGCTGCTGGACGTCGCGGAATCTCACGCAAATCATGCCAAGCAGCAGTGCGACCCAGACGGCGTTCACCGCGACTAAAATGAGTCCAGGGATGATGAGAAGAATTGATGGCGTGATCAGCTTTGGCAAAAAGATAGCAATGATCACCAGATAGACCGCCAGATTGTGGAAAAAACTCACCAGGTTTCGCCACACCAACGCGTACGCCAGGATGGAGTAATCCATTCGCATCCTGTTGAGGTGCTGACTACTGATAAACATGTTGCCGCCTTCCGTAATCATGGTCGACAGCATCAGCCAGACCATCATTCCGGAGGCCAAAAATGGCATGTACTCCGCCGGTTCCTGTTTCCAGAGCCCGACGCCTATGCTGCTCATCACGGCCGTGAAGATTGCGAGACTTATCGTGGCCCAGAACGGTCCAATCGTCGTGCGGCGGTAGCGGCGCTTGATATCCAGAAATCCGATCCGACCCCAGAGATCGTAGCGACGGAAGCCGTCCAGCAAATCCTCGCTCGCTGTAATGACCAGCAGACGAAGATGTCCGCGAGTCCTTGCGTCCGTAGTTTTCGGATCATCTTTAACGCTGGGAGAGGAAACGGTCATTGATCGTCCGCCGTCTACTTGATTGCAGCGGCGATTGCGCGCGTTGCAATCGTGCGCTGGGCCGCCTTTTTCACGAGATATCTCAGTCCGGCACCGGCAAGCGTCGTCAATCGGTAGGGGCGCAACCGAAGGATCAGCCACGTCAAAATCGCGAGCCGGGACAGACTTGTTTTGGTACCGAAAAACGCAATCAAGTTGCGGTCGAAGTCACCGAGCGCAACCAGATCCGCGATGGCCGACGTATCCGCAGTTGGCGATAAAAGGGCAAATCGCGCCATGTTGAAGCGCAGTCTGCGCGCGTAAAGCTGAGGATATTCCTTGTTCAGCGGTGGTGGGCAGGTTGAGGCGAGACGGTCTTCCGCGGCCGCGACAAGACGTGGCCCTTCTGTGGGCGACAGTGCAGCCCGAGCGGAAAAACTGTCGCGGCGCACGTCCCAGGCCGCCGTCAAATAGCTGGAGTAATAAAATCCATGGCGAAATGCCAGCAGCCGGCAATTTATCCCGTCCGAGAACGAGCCAAGCGTTTCATCCTGTCCGCCAATGTCGAGAAAAAACTTGCGCCGATAGACGACACTTGGTCCCACCGCCCAGTTATCGATTCTCCGCGCCATGTCGCGGGCCTCGGCAGGAGAGATAAAGGCGTCAGACTTGAAAGGCTGAAACAAAGGACGAAAGCCGGTCACGTTGCCGTCCCGATCGACACAAACGACCTGTCCGCAGAAATAAGCTGCTTGAGGGGATTGGGTCAGCGCTGCCGTCGCCACCGAAAAGAAGTCGCCAAGAACGAAATCGTCTGCGGCGGCAAAATAGACAAATTCGGAGCCAGAAACTGCGAGTCCGGTATTAAAGGCAGCTGGTGCGCCGCGATTTTGGCCGTGTTTGATGAGGCGAATGACCGGATGGTTGCGTTGCAGGCTCTCAATGACTTCGATGCTTGAATCGGTCGAGCCGTCATCCACGACGATCAGTTCGCTGAGCGCGGGACCTTGTCGCAACATCGCCCGCAAGGAGCGAGGGAGATCCTTGGCGTGATTGTAGTTGGCCAGGATAACAGACAACGACACGGAACGATGGTCCTTACAGAACGCTGGTTTTAGCTCTGGAGAATCGTCCAGTAGTAATCGCCGGAGTAGCCGGCCTGCTGGAACAAAGCGACCCACTCGGCCGGCTGCAAATAGGTTTCGGCGGTGAGGCACCAGCTCTCGAACAGCGCTTTTTCTTCTTCCGATCGCCATGCGTCGACCTGCACGAAACACTTTGCAGGGTCGCGCACGACGCGGACCATTTCCTGCAATGCGCGTGTACAACCATGCCTGTCCAGATTGTGCACGGTGTTGATGCTGAGGGCCGCATCGAAGCTGGCGTCAGGAAACGGCAAATGCTCCATGGTTCCCAGGTGCAGCCGGCCTACCGTGGCTGGTTCGCAATGCGTCAGCGCGTAAGAGGAGATATCGAGACCGAAGGCTTCGAGCCCCGGACATGCGATCATCAGATCCTTGACGAGAAATCCCTTCGCGCAACCGACGTCGAGGATGCGCATGCCCGGCTTAAGGTCGAAACGGCTGACGATGTCCCGCGCCACGGGCACCCAGCGGCCATCGTAGCGATACCCGCCGTAGCCGTATTCGCGAGGACCATCAAAATACATCTCACCGAATTGTTTGGCGGTGGCCACGACAGATGGATCCTTGCCGTCGCGACGCTTGGCGATGTTGCGCTTTGTCTTGGGAAGGGCGCGCAGAAGATCGAACTCAGGCATTGCGCGGCCTTTCGTCGTGCTGGGCTTTGGTAATGCCGTCGGGCAGGGCCGTGTAGGTGAAATCGGGAAACGCCGCGCGGGTGCTGAAGCTGTCAAAGGGCCGGTAGCCGTTGTGGGGCATTGGCCCGCTGCGCGGAGACCCTTTGATGGCTACTTTTTTCGGGGCACTCGCGGTCACGAGTTCGGCGATCTCCCGGAACGAATACACCTTGCCGGTGGCAATATTGAGAGAACCAATGCTGCGCCGTTCGACAACGCGTGCGATCAACTCGGCGACATCATCGATCAACACGTGATCGCGCCTTTCTTCGCCTTCACCGAACAGCACAATGTCTTTTCCCTCGTTGGCGAGGCGACGAAATCTGTTCGGTCCGTAGCCGTTATGCGGATCGGCAGCGCCGTAGAGAAGACTGGGTCGGAGCGTCGCGAACGGCGCACGCACCTCCTGGAATGCCAATTCACGTGCGAGATGCATCACGCCATGAAGGCTGGTGGGCGCCGTGACGGAGTCCTCGATTAGGGGTTCAGGCGAGTCGGCGTAAACAGCATCCGAGCTAATGTTCACGACATGGCTGACGGGCGATTTCGTCAGCGCCCCAACCATGCTCTCGACTATCTTCATGTTTTCCGTGAGCATCGGTACGTTCTTGCACGGCGCGCGGGCCGCAACCGCGACAAAGGTATCGTCCGGCCGCAGCATCGACGCCAATTTGTCCTGCGCATCGGGCGCAAGCAGGTCGATATCGCGCCGCGTCAGTGCCAGAACCGAAGCACCGCGCGCCGCAAGTGTCTTGACCAGCGCGGACCCGACAAAGCCGGCCGCGCCCATCACGACGACACGCGTCGGAAACTTGGGAGAAGAATTTTGATGCTGCAACATGTGTGCTTCTAATGCGCGACCGGGCGGCCGAGCGTGTAGTGGATCAACTGGGAGCGCTGCATCCCGACCGGATCAAGAATGGAATAGGGATCGACGACGACGCGGCCCGAGAGCGCGCCCGCGATATCCTCGGGCTTGATCGCACCGTATTCAGCCCAGGGCGTGAGGATCAGCAGGCCGTCCGCACCGCGTGCGGCCGCCAGCGGGTCTGCCACACGCTCAATGCCCAGGTGTTTGACGGCATCATCCGAAACAGACGGATCGTGGGCACGAACCTTGATCCCTTTCAGTTGCGCGATTGTTGCGATCGAGGGTGAGTTCTTGATCGAGTGGGTATTCTCTTTGTAGGCGAGGCCCCACACGGCAATGGTCGCCTTCGGTTTGGAATCGAGCAAAGCGGCGCGGATTGTTCGTGCAGCCCAGTCCTTCCGGTGACGGCTGTTCTTTGTCCAAGCCTGCACAACAGAGGCATCGGTTTTGTGTTCGGCAGCCAGTCGTTCGACCGTCGCAAGGTCGCGCTCGAGATTTCCGCCGGAAATACCCAATCCGGGTTTGAGATAACTGTACGGTCCGATCCGCCGGTCAAGTTGGAGCGCCGGGACAATCTCTGACCAGTCGGCGCCGATGCGCTCGCACAATTCCGCGAGCGTATTCGCGACCGTAACGGACGCCACCAAGCACATATTGATGGAGATCTTCGCAAGCTCCGCGCTTTCATAGCGCATAGGCAAGATTGGGCAGCCGAAAGCACCGAGCAAAGCCGCGAAACGGGCGTCCAGAGGCTTGTCCGGCGCGAGGCAACCGACGATGTAGCGTTCCGGCTGCGTCGCGCGTTCGACGGCGCGACCGAATATGAGGGTCTCGACCTGGTAGTAGACACGGGACAGCGGCAGTGCGCGAATGCCGCGCGTAAAGCCGGGCGGCACCTGACTGAGGATGACCATCGTGCTGTCGGGGCCCATTGCTCCGGCAACGTCGTCTATCAGTCGGCGAATGCCGGTGAGGTCGCTTTTCCCTTGATCGTCGGTCGGCACGTCGGTTGCGATGTAGACGATATCGCAGGTCGATAGTGCCTCGCGCTGATGCGAGAAGCGCTGGTTCGATCCATTGGCCGACAGCAGTTCCGCCAAGCCCGGCTCGACGACCGGCAACACCCCGCGCTCGAGAGCGGCGATCAGCGAGCGGTCGGGATCGTAGCAGATCGTCGGAAATCCCTTGGCCGCGATCGCGGTCGCCGAAACGAGCCCGAGATGCGTCATGCCGGCAAAACCGACGGTAGGCCGGTTCATGCTCTGACGTCCTTAGCCAGGCGGCGCAGGGTTCGCTGGATTGTCAGATCGTTGGTCAGGTCCGTTGGCGTGCGTTCGCCGCAAAGTGTCTTGAAGTGTTCATATTCCAGCGCCCAGGTCGGGTCTTCTTGCGTGAGCGTGACAGCAGTTTCGGGCGGGCTGCCGCTCGGCAGCACGCGGCGCCGGTGACGGAAGGTGGTCGGTCCCCATTTGCAGAGGCTTTCAATGTGCGCCGTCCCATGTTCGGCGAGGATGTCGCAGGTGAAATGGTTGCGCCACATGCACAGGGTCATTTCGAGCTCGATGCGCGGCCGCCGGTCGTCTGCGATGAAGATGGCGTGGTCGGGCGCACGATTTTCGAATCGGCTTGCGCTGATCAGGCGTGCATCGTTACCGACGTCGCCGAACCAGAACCGGCAGGTATCGAGCAGATGCGAGCCGAGGTCAGGGATGACGCCACCTCCCTGATCGCGCCACTCGGAATCGCGGACCAGCCGGGCCGTTCCGTTTCCGTAGAACATGCGGCAGCTATAGATCGCACCAAGATCGCCCGAGGAAATAAGGTCGCGCATGCGCACGAAATGCGGTTCGAAGCGATGGTTGTACGCCGTATAGACAAGGACGCCACGGGCGCGGGCGGCGCGTTCCAGCTCGGAAATATCTTCGTCGCGCGGGGTCCAGAGTGGCTTTTCGACGAGCACGTGCTTGCCGTTCTCGATGCAGTAGCGAACGAGGTCGAGCTTCGGCTCGTCCGGAATGCAGGCGAGGACGGCGTCGTAGCGGTCGAGCGGCACGTCGCGCAGGCTCTTGTAGTCGGCCTCGTCGCCGACAGGATCGACCGAACCGACGTAATCGCCGCCCGCAAACCGTTTTCGTTTGCGACCTTGGACGCCTAACCCGGCAACGATCACACGCATGGATGCAAGCTCAGGCGCCGTCCGCCTGTTTTTCTGTGGCGTCGATTTTCTTGCGCACGTCATCAGGAGTGACCGGCGAGTTTCCGTCGACTTCACACTCACAGGCCGCGGCCATGCTGCCCAAAATCGTCGCGACGACCGGATTCTGGTTGGTCAACATTGCCAGCGTGGAATAGGCGAGCAACGCATCGCCCGCACCGACAGCGTCCACGAGCCGGTCGACGAAGCTGTCCATGACGAAGAAGCTGTCATGCGGCTCGTGCTTGATGCCGCGGCAGGTCAGCACGCCGCGGTCGCCCAGCTTGAGAATGAGAAGCTTGCAGTTGGCCTCGTCGTAGAGCGAAGAGGCGAGGGGACGAATTCCCGAATCCTGGTCCCCAAGCGCGAACCGCGCCTCGCGTTCATTGGGCGTAATCAGGTCGAAACCTTCGAACTCGGTGATATTGCCCCAGCGACTGGCGACCTGACTGTCGGCGACGCGATAGCATCCATCGGGAATCGCCTCGACGAATTTCGGGATCGTGCGCCGGTTGAAGATGCCGTGGCGAAAATCGCTGAACACGACGGCATCGACCGGGGTGTTGCTCGTCGCGTGCGTCAATTGCTGCAACACGTGGTCGGAGATGGACCGGTTATCGAGTGTATCGAGCTTCAAGAGCCGGTAGCCGCCGGCAACGATAGCATTCTTGTTCACGGTCGGTCGCGTCGCATCGATGATGGCGCGACATTCGACGCCGGCCTTCTGCAGGTGGTTCAGCACGAAGTCCTTGTATGCGTCGTCGCCGAGAACGGTCGAAAACACCACGTGCGCGCCGGCGGCCTTCATGTGTTCGGCCACGATGGCCGCGCCGCCGACAAAGTCGGTGCGTTTCTCGAACAGAACGCTCATCGTCGGCGTCTTGGTCTGCCCGCCGATCATGGTTCCGTACGTATAGGTATCGACGATCGTATCGCCGACGACGTGGATGCGCTTGCCGCCAAGTGCGTTAAGCGTATCGCGGACCATCTTGAACGTGACTTTTTCCGCATTCATCAGCGTGAGAAGCTTCTCCAGCTTCAGCGCCGGCGGAGCGAGGTTGATGAGCGCGCTCGATGAATAGACAATGTCGCCCGGCGTGAGCAGAAGCTCGCCGCCGTATTCCTCGACGACGCCAAGCTCATCGCGCGTGCGCGGGTTCAGCTCGCCGCTGGCTGTGTATTCGTAGCCCTTGGCAAAGTAGTCGGGCTGGATGACGCGCAGATTTTCAAGCGGCGTCGCGTTCTCGTCGATGATGACGTAGTCGATCATGTCGAACGCGGCGAGGTTCAACGCCCGGAGGTCCTGCGGCACGTGTGGACGGTACACGCCTTTGTCGATGTGACGGTCGGCGGTGAGGCTCGCGATCAGCACGCTCGCTTTGCTCTTTGCGTACAGCAGATGCCGGACGTGTCCCGGGTGCACGATGTCGAATACGCCGTGACACATGATCACTTTGTTCGCACGCGGCGCTGCGCCAAGGATCTCACGCAGTTCCTTGGCCGACTTGATCTTGTGCTGGTACTTGTCCGAAAGAGCGAACGTCATGTTTTTCTATCCGGCGTTCGGCTTGTCACCGAGATATTGAAACCAGGTGCGCGTTGCCTGCGCGATGGAGGCCTGATCCCAGAGCGGAGCGTCGCGCCAATGCTCGATCTCCGCCAGCATGCGCGAGACGCCTTCAGTGAAGTCGACCTTCGGCTCCCATCTAAGAACTTTGCGGATCTTGCTGATGTCGGCGAACGTGCAGTCCGGTTCGCCCGGCCGTTTGGGAACGTGAATGACATCACCGCCCAGCAATTCAACAAGCCGATTGACGCTCTGAGGGTTTCCCGCGCCCACGTTGAATCGTTCACCCGAGACGTCGGATTGAGCGGCGGCGAGAAACGCCGCGGCAACATCGGACGCGTAGATGAAATCCCGGCTCTGGGTTCCGTCACCGACGACCGTGAACGGTTTTCCGGCCAGTTTCTGCTTCAAAAAGACGCCAAAGACCGCGCCGTAGACACCCGTCGTCCGCACGCGGGTGCCGTAGGCGTTGAAGATGCAGATTGAATTGACGGGCAGCCGATACACTTTGTGCCAGTGAAAGACCGCCTGTTCGCCCTGGTATTTCGACAGCGCGTAGGGGTACTGGGGGTCGATCGGGTGATCTTCACGGGTCGGGGTCGCAGCGAGGCCGTAGCAGGAAGAAGACGCCGCATAGACGAACTTGCGCACATTGGCGTGCCGCGCGCATTCCAGGACGCGCACCGTGCCCTGCACGTTCGTGTCCATGTATTCGGACGGCGCCTCAATCGACGGGACGATGTCGCCGATGCCGGCAAAGTGAAAAACATAGTCGCATTGCTCGAAAATCGCCGACGATGGCTGCAGACGGCGAATGTCTTCCCAGTAACAGGTGAGGTTGCGGTTGGCCTTGTGATGGTCGAGGTTCGACTTGTGGCCACCGACGAGATTGTCGACGACGCGCACCTCGAATCCACGGTCGAGCAGCAGATCGACCATGTGACTGCCGATGAAGCCCGCACCACCCGTCACTACCGCGCGTGGCACGATCAGGCGGCCTTGAGTTTCTTGAGGGTACGCACGTTATAGAAGCGATCGTCGCTGAACGAATTGGGTATCTTGCCCGCACGGAAGGCGCGGCAGAGGTCGCGCACGGCTTCTTCGATCGTATGCTTCGGCGCAAAGCCGAGCGTCTTTTTAATCTTGTCCGAATTGATGTGATACGACCGATTGTCGTCGGTCGGCGTCGTGACAATGTCGATCGGAGCCTTCTGCGGGAATTCCTGCTCGACGACCTTTTTGACCATATGGGCAATTTCCATGATGGACATGTTCTGGTAGCCGCAGTTGAAGATCTGGTTGGCGATCTTCTCCGTCGGTGCGACCAGCAGCAGCTTGCAAAGATCAGCATAGTCCTGAACGTGCAGGTTCGGCCGCAACTGCGAGCCACCGAACACCGTGATTTTGTTGTTCGTGACGGCGTGGTTGGTCAGGATATTGACGGACAGATCAAGTCGCAGGCGCGGGGCGTAACCGCATACGGTCGCCGGCCGAAAGACAACGCCGACGAAACGATCATCCGTGTGCTTCAGCAGCAGTGGTTCGCACATGCCCTTGTACTTATTGTAGAGCGTGAGTGGCACGAGCGGATGATCTTCAGTGACGTTCGGCTGGTCGGACACGCCATAAACCGAGCTGGACGATGCGTAGACAAATCGTTTCACGCCGGCTTTCTTTGCCGCAACGACCATCGGTTCGAAAGCATCAAGGTTGATCGTCGTGCTCAACCGCTCGTCGAGCTCGAAGCTCGCGTCGTTGGATATGCACGCAAGGCCGAGCACAACGTCCTGGTTCTGCAGCGCTCCCGTCAATTTGGCGACATCCCTGATGTCGCCCTGGATCACCTTGAGTTGCGGATTGTCCTTGGGAAGAAATGAGTCACCGAAATACAGAAGGTCGTAGACGGTGACGTTGTATCCTTCCGCAAGGAGCTGGGGCACCAGAAGGCTGCCGCAATAGCCGGCGCCGCCGGTTACAAGAACATTCTTTGTCATGTGTTTCCTTCGCGACTACACAACGATAGTTATGCTGCGACGTCGGCCACCTTGATCGAGAAGCCGGCGGCAACCGCGTCCTTGCGGAACATCTTTACCGTTTCCAAAGAATACTCGTCCAGATCTTTGCCGACCAAAGCGAGCTTGGCGATGATGTCATTCGTCGCCGTGATGATATGGCAGCCGATCTCATCGGCCTGGAAAACGTTCAGAAGTTCGCGCGGGCTGGCCCACAGCAATTCGGCCTTTGGGTTGGATGCGAGATGCGCGAGACACTCCTTCATCAGCGGAACCGGGTCGCGTCCCGTGTCGGCCACGCGTCCGGCGAACACCGAGATGATTGATGTGACGCGGGGGTTGAGGCACGCCGCAACCTTTTTCACCTGGTCCGGTGTCATGAGCGCTGTAACGTTGACGACGACTCCATCATCGGTGAGCGCCTTGATCACCGGGCCGCAGAACGTCCCCTCGGTGTTTGTCACGGGGATTTTGACGTTTGCATTCCGCCCCCACGCGGCGATCTGGCGGCCCTGCGCGAGCATTCCAGGCAGATCGTCGGCGAAGACTTCGAATGAAATCGGCCGGTCGGGTATCGCGTCGAGAACCTTGCGGGCGAACGCGGCGTAATCCGAGACACCGGCCTTGCGCATGAGGGTCGGATTGGTCGTGAAGCCTTTGACGTTCGGATTCCTGGCCAATTGCACCATCTGGTCGAAGTCCGCACCGTCGGCAAAGACCTTTATCTTCATCGCGCTCATGAGTTCTCTCCGAGTCTGGAAGGAGTCAGGGCATTTCCAAAATGACGTCAGCCGCTTCAACAAAAGACGAAACCACGAAATCCGGCTCTGTCGGGCGCCGGTCGCGATAGTTGAGGTCGATGAAGATGCTCTTGCATCCTGCCGCTTTGGCGGCTTCCACGTCGCTCCAACGATCACCGATCATGATACTGCGGCTGCAGTCAAGATTCATCCGCTCAGCCGCTCGCAAAAGCATGCCGGGCTTGGGTTTTCGGCAGTCGCAGTCGTCGGCATTGGTGTGATAACACGCCTCGATGGCATCGAGCGGAATGGCGTCGCGCAACCTTCTGTGCATTTCCTCAACGGTCGCCTTTTCCACCAGACCGTTGCCTACATCGGGTTGATTTGTCACGACCACGAGACTGTAGCCTGCATCCTTGAGGCGTTGCGCGCTCTCTGCGGCACCTGGATAAATGCGGAAATCATCGAGCGAGCGCGGGGCATAAGAGCGTCCATCGCGGAATTCGGGTATCACCAGCACACCATCCCTGTCGATGAATACGGCGCGTTGTCTCACGTGAACTCACCACTTTGTCTTGCGGACCTGCAGATCGGGATGCGAGACGAGACAATGCCAGACGATTCCCTGCATGCCCTCGGAAAGAGGTGTCACGCGCGCAGGATTCACCTGCGGAATGACGACGACGATGTCGCCTTTTTTTGCGGTGTAGCCATTGTCGCGGCCGACAATGCCGAAAACTTTGGCTCCGCGCTCCTTTGCCAGGTCGATAGCGCGCATCAGATTGACACTGACGTTCCGCTCGGCATCCCCGCCGCCGACTGAATAGATCAGCAGCGCGTCCTTGTTGGAAATACGGCTGACCTCGAGCCAGCCTGTAAAGACCGTATCGAAACCTTCGTCATTCGTGCGCGCCGTAAGCTCCGATACGTTGTCGACGGGGGTATAGGCTTCGATGCCACACAGCTTGCGGAAGTCATTGACGGCGTGACTGCAATTGCCGGCGCTGCCTCCAACGCCGAGCAGAAACAATCTGCCGCCACCGGTGCGCAGGGCAGCAAGTGCGCCCGCAAGTTTCTCGATGGTCTGGACGTCGATGGTCGCACAGATTTTCTGGACTTCGTTCAGGAATTCATTGGCGTGTGTTGTCATCATCTTTCTTTCGTACCTGCCTGATCAGGCTGCGGCCAGCCGTTCACGCGAGGGCTTTTTTTGCGACCAGCGATCGGCGAGATGGATGGCGCCGGCCGCTGCCAGAATGATGAGAAACGGTTCGACCGGTAACCGATAGCGAAGCGATGCTGGAAAGACGAGATGGAGACTGTTCAGGTAAACGATAAACAGCAGCAACGGCGCTATTCGCCTGAGATGCGCGCGACCGTAAAGGACGACAAAGGCCAGCGCTAGCAGCAGCACCGGGATGAAACTGCAGAACGAGATCAGCTTATAGAAAGGCCGGCTGTATTCTTCGGTTTGCGGCCAGGGAGACCAAAACCGCTGAAACCGCTTGGCGGCCTGGATCAGAAATCTGCCCGGGTCTTCTTTTATGTAATTCAAGGCGGCGCGTTGCATTGCTTTGTCGCGAGCCACCGGATCGGCAATTTCACCGAACGGTGCCATGGTCGCCTGCAAGTCGTTGTCTATGCCCCCCGTCTGATTGGACGGGCTATTGCCTGATAAAAGCGCAACGCCGCTGCCAAGGTTCAGCCGAACAAAGCTGTGATAGGCCTTGTAGTTGTGCAGCCACCACGGAGCCATCAGGACGCAATAAATGGCGGCATAGATGGCCAGATATTTTGCCGCAGCCTTGATCGAAAGTCCGCGGATCGCCAGCGCAAAATAGAGAATGAGGAGCGGGGCGAGTGGATCGAGAACAGGGCGCGTCAAAATTCCGAGCACTGAAAAAATCGACGCCGCGATGTACGCATTTCGATACCAGCAAAGATAAGCGGCCAGCAGCAGAACCATGAACAGCGTTTCAGTCAGACCGACGATCGAATAGAAAATGAAATACGGATAGATCGAAGCGACAACCGCCGCCAGAACGGCCGCGCGTTTGCTGGCAAAGATGACATCGGTCAATTCGTAGATCAGCCAGACCAGCACAGTCGACAGCGAGATATCGATCAACAGTTGGGGCCATCCTGGCCCAACGACCGCCACGAGAGCCGGATAAAGCGGCATGAAGTAGAGTGCGTTCATCTGACCTGTTGACCACAGTGACTTTCCAACCTCCCGATAGGCGACTGCGTCACCAAGCATCACGCTTTGATCGGGAACGATCACCGCGGCGAGCACACGCAATGCGAAGGCCGCAAGAAGAATTGCGATCAGCGTGAAGCGTGAATCCGCGATCCGCTCAATTCGATTGGAGTTCAATGTCGGGTGCTTTCCGGCAGTCGCGTCAAGGGACCAAGTTTGACTCAAGCGGCACCTGCGCGAATTTGGTTCTTCATTGCTACCGCAGAACGGGTGAACGCACGACCCATTCGGACAAGATCTGATCGACCGCAGCGTCAAATCAGGCTGCGGCCACCACGTCGGCATCCAGCACGACCCGAACCTTGCGGCCTAGCAGATCGAGCAGGATTGCCACACGTTCGTCGTCTGAAACGTTGCTGCATCGCCCGAGCTGATGGGCAAATGGACCGCTCAGCACGACGACTGAGTCTCCCGGCTTCAGCGAACTATTGGCGAGCTCGATCAGGCCCTGCGCATCTTCCTGGCGTTGAAGGGTTTCGATGACACCCGCAGGAAGATGTGCCGGCCGCTCGCTGAAGCACACAATATCGCTTACACCCACCGTCGACCGAATGGCGCGCCAACTGTCGACGGCAAGATTTAGTTTCACGAACAGATATCGTGGAAAGAATGGCCTTGCGACTTTTTCCGACTTGCGTGCATGACGGATCACCTTCGCATGCCGGGGCAGGTATACGTCATAGCCTTGACGGCGAAGATGGCTGAGTGCCTTGAACTCCTCGCGAGGATGTGTGTGCACGGCATACCAATGCGGATCGCATGCGTTCATTTTTGCGCCCTTTTTTTGGAAGGGCCTGAAGCGCGTTCTGCACGGGCGACAAGGTTCGCCAGCACCGAGGGCAAATAAACTCGATTGGCACCAAAAACAGAAACTGCATCTTCGTAGGCAGCTCGCGGCTGGGCGATACTCGTGATCATCACGGCGTCCAGGTCTTTGACCGCGGCTGTCGCGTCTTTCACCGCCGGTATTCCCAAAATCCGCGGCTTTTTCAGATTGCTGTCGATGATCGCAACGATCTGAACGTCGATCTCGGTTGCAACGATGACGGCGATTTCAGTGAGTTCGCTCGATCCCACGAGGCCGATACGTTTGTGGCCAGCCTTTGTGGCGCTCAAAAGGGTCGCCTCGCATGAGGCTCGTGCACGTCGGAAAAAATCGAACGAGTGAACGAAGTAACTGGCGACGAGTCGCGATTTCTCGACGAACCCCTTGGGTGTCAGGTAGTAGCCGTAGCGGCGGGGAGGGATCTGCTGGACCTTTATGAGCCCGGTCTTGATGCAGCGCCTCACGTACGAATTGACGAGACCGACTGCGATCCCAAGCTCCCGCGACAAGCCGCGTTGGGTGACGTCGCCGCGCTCGACCGCATCGAGCAGACCAAGGAGGATCGTCTGTTCAGATGATTTGTCGCGATCTGACGCCATTCGGCAGCCCCACCATCCCGCGCCAAATCACACGGAAATATCGACGTTCACGCGATGAACGTACCTTGTTCATCGCGTGAACGTCAAGGCAACCGACGAATGAACTGGGGTGAAAGGCGGATTCTGAAGGTATTTCCGATACAACGCGGCGGATTCGGTTAGATTGCACCCCGCATGCAAGGCGAGAAGCGAACGGGACCCACTCTAATGTACCTCGTCACCGAGGATTGGTATTTCCTGTCGCATCGCCTCCCGATGGCGCTCGCCGCCCAGCGCGCGGGTTACGACGTTCACGTCGCCACGCGCGTGAAGCGCGGCGGCGCCGAGATCAAACAACATGGTTTCACGTTGCATGCGCTGTCGTGGGAGCGCGGGAGCTTGAATCCGCTACGTTTGCTGTCCGTCATCCGCGACATTCGGGCGGTCTACCGAAAATATGCCCCGGATATTGTGCATCATGTGGCGTTACAGCCAGCGATTGTCGGCTCCCTGGCGGCAATTGGACTACCGATTGCTCGTTTGAACGCGCTGGCCGGACTTGGATATGGATTCACGTCAACAAGTCTTAAAGCGCGCATTCTCCGCCCCATGCTCACAATGTTCTTGCGTGCGTTGCTGAAAGGCGAGAAGGCAGCGGTGCTGGTTCAGAACCCCGACGACCGCGCAAAGGTGGTTGCATTGGGTGTCGATCCCGCCAAGATTTTCCTCATACCGGGCTCGGGAGTAGACATCGACATTTTGCATCCGCTTCCGGAGCCTGACGGACCGATAACTGTCGGTTTTATCGGGCGCTTGCTCGATGACAAGGGCATACGCACTTTGATCGCGGCGCACGAAATTCTGGCGCGAAGAGGAGAGGCGATCAATCTTCTCATCGGTGGCGAAGCGGACCCCGCCAACCCTGCGACAATTCCTGCTGCTGAAATTGAAACTTGGAAAAAGCGGCCTGGGATAAAAGTGCTGGGACATGTCAGTGATATTTTGAAATTCTGGGAATCCGCGCACATTGCGGTTCTGCCCTCTCGGCGCGAGGGGTTGCCGAAAAGTTTGCTGGAAGCGGCGGCCTGTGCGCGCCCGATCGTCGCGACTGACGTTCCGGGATGCCGTGAAATTGCGCGTGATGGCATCAACGCGTTACTTGTGCCGCCCGACAATGCGCAAGCGTTAGCCGATGCCATCATCCTCCTGGCGAAGGACAAGAGGCTGCGCGCCACGTTCGGTGAAGCCGGCCGGCGGTTGGTGGAAAAAGAATATTCAGCGCAACGGATCGGGGCGGACATTGTCGCGCTTTACGGGCGACTCGTCGCCGCGGAGCGATAGCCGATGTCGCACCAAACAGAGATCGCTCAGCCCTGGGAAGGAGCAAAATTCGTTGCCGCCTGCGCTGGCATCCGGCTAAACAAGCGCATCTGGCGCGGGGATCTCGATTGACGCATCAACGCAAGATAGCCGTTATCGGCCTTGGCTACGTCGGGCTTCCGGTCGCAGTCGCATTCGCCAGATCTGGCGCACCTGTCGTCGGTTTTGACATCGATCGCAAACGGGTGGACGAGCTGCGTTCGGGACGCGACCGCACCCGCGAAGTCGATCCGGCACACCTCAAGCAGACGGGCCTGCGTTTCGATCACGACCCGTCGGGCCTTGCCGATTCGGATTTTTATATCGTGACAGTGCCGACACCGATTGACGGTGCAAGGCGCCCCGATCTTGGCGCCATTCTGTCTGCTTCCGCGATCGTGGGTGACGCGCTCAAACGCGGCGATATCGTGGTTTATGAGTCAACCGTATATCCGGGCGCGATCGAGGAAGAGTGTCTGCCAGTTCTCGAAAAAAAGTCGGGACTGGCGGGCGGCCGCGACTTTGCTGTCGGCTATTCGCCTGAGCGGATCAATCCGGGCGACGAAGCGCACCGTTTCGAGACGATCATGAAAGTCGTTTCCGCCCAGGATCCACGCACACTCGATATTGTTGCGTCCGTCTACGGCTCGGTGGTGAAAGCCGGAATTCATCGCGCACCTTCGATCAAGGTAGCCGAGGCTGCCAAAGTCATCGAAAACACGCAGCGCGATCTCAACATCGCGTTCATGAACGAGTTGTCCGCGATTTTTCACCAATTGGGCATCGACACCGGCGATGTCTTGGCTGCGGCGTCGACCAAATGGAACTTCCTGAACTTCCAGCCGGGACTGGTCGGCGGTCACTGCATCGGCGTCGATCCTTATTATCTCACCTTCCGGGCCGAGAAGGCTGGCTATCATCCGGAGATCATTCTCGCCGGGCGCCGGATCAATGACGGCATGGGAGAGCGCATCGCTCGGGAATGCATGCGTGCTTTGTTGCAGGGTGGGCGCGCCAATCCCACCGCGACGATCCTCGGAATGACGTTTAAGGAGAACGTTCCCGACATCCGCAATTCGAAGGTGATCGATATTCTGCGCGAGCTCGAGCGCGTCGGTGTCACCGTGCAGGTCGCCGACCCGATCGCCTCGACCGAGGAGGCCGACCACGAGTACGGAGTTAAACTGACGCCGTTCGATTCGTTACGGCCCGCCGATGCGGTCATCCTTGCCGTTGCGCACAAGGACTATGTTGCTGGCGGGTGGCCTTTGATTGGCAAGTTGCTGAAGGATCGTCGAGGCATTGTTCTGGATGTGAAGGCAAAGCTCGACCGCGCAAAAAAGCCCGAGGGGATCGATCTGTGGCGGCTTTAGGCAATCAGAGACGACAGGGGCGGGGGATCGATGGCTGACGGTCCCATTCTCGTGACAGGCGCCGCCGGGTTCATCGGCTTTCAAGTCACGCAACGTCTGCTGCGGGACGGCCGCGACGTGGTCGGTCTCGACAATATGAACTCCTACTATGACCCTGCGCTGAAGGAAGCGCGACGCGCCGAGCTGGCCAAATCTGGTCGCTTGCGTTTCGTTAAGGTCGATCTTGCCAATCGTGACGCGATTGCAAGTTTGTTCAAGGAGCATCGTTTTCCTTACGTCGTTCACCTTGCTGCTCAAGCGGGTGTTCGATATTCGCTCATCGATCCCTTCGCCTACGTGGATTCCAATCTGACCGGCTTCACCACCATCCTCGAGGGCTGCCGGCATAACGGCTGCCAACACTTGCTCTATGCATCATCGTCATCCGTTTATGGCTCCAACACTAAAATGCCGTTCTCGGTGCACGAGAATGTCGACCATCCGCTGAGTCTTTACGGCGCGTCGAAAAAAGCGAACGAGCTGATGTCGCACGCTTACGCGCATCTGTTCGGTCTTCCCGCAACCGGGTTGCGATTTTTCACCGTCTACGGTCCGTGGGGACGGCCGGACATGGCGATGTGGATTTTCACCAAAGCGATCCTCGCCGGCGAGCCGATCAAGCTGTTCAACAACGGCAACATGCGACGGGATTTCACTTACGTCGACGATGTCGTGGAATCTGTCGTGCGCCTCGTCGACCGGCGCCCTGCAGGCAATCCGGATTTTTCAAACGCGTCACCAGATCCCGGCTCGAGCAGTGCGCCTTGGCGCGTCTACAACATCGGCAACAACAAGCCCGTCGAGCTTCTTGAGGTCGTGCGCCTTTTGGAAGAAGCCCTCGGGAAGAAAGCAAAACGGGAGCTCTTACCCATGCAGCCGGGTGACGTGCCTGCGACTTACGCCAATGTCGACGATCTTATACGCGATGTTGATTTCAAGCCGGCAACGCCGATCGCCGAAGGCATAAGGCGCTTTATCGAGTGGTATCGCGCCTATCATCGTGTGTGAGTAGTGGATCGATGGCGCTTTGCGGGTCGTGTTTTGCATCCCCGGCAAGGGAGAATTTGGCGCTATTTACGCCGCTTTTAGACCCGCTGATTTGTGCTGCTGTAACGCTTTGAAAAAAAACGTGTTCGTGGCATTTTCCGGCGAGTGGTCGCCAGCCGTGACATGCCGTGCTAGGCAGTGAATGGCTGAAGAATTGGGGCTTGGGGTAAAATCGAGACATGATGCAGGCTGCAGTAGCAAGCGCGGAGCGTCCTTTGCGCGTTGGAGTCGTTGGCGTTGGCGTAATGGGCAGCAATCATGCCCGTGTATTCGCCGGCTTGCCCGGAACTGAATTGGTAGGCGTCGCCGATCCTGATCGGAAACAAGCCGAATTCGTTGGCCGTACGTTGGGCTGTGCAGCCGTCGCAGATGTCGACGAGTTGATCGAGCGCGATGTCGACGCAATCACGATCGCGGCTCCGACCCACCTGCATCGGGATATTGCGCTCACCTGTATCGGACGCGGCATCCACGTCATGGTGGAAAAGCCCATCGCATCATCGGTCGAAGAGGGGCATGAAATTATCGGTGCGGCTCGCCGCGCCGGCGTGACTTTGATGGTCGGCCACGTCGAGCGATTCAATCCGGCCGTCGAAGCGATCAAGGAAGCCATCCGGGGAGAAGACATACTGTCCATCGCCATCACCCGCGTTGGGCCATTCCCGCCTCGTATGTCGAACGTTGGCGTGGTGATTGATCTTGCAGTCCACGATATCGACCTGATCCGTTGGTTCACGGACTCCGATATCGTCGATGTACAGCCACAACTTTCGAGCGCTGTTGCTGAGCGCGAAGACATCGCCCTTTTGCAGTTTCGTACGGCGTCGGGTGTTCTGGCGCACATCAACACCAATTGGTTGACGCCATTCAAGGCGCGCAACGTCACGGTTGCGACACGCGGCAAATACGTAACCGGCGATCTGTTGACGCGTCAGGTCACGGAGTGCTTCGGCTTCCAGCCCGACGGCAGCTATTCCATGCGTCACCTATCAGTCGGCCACGCGGAGCCGTTGCGTTCGGAATTGCTGGCATTCCTGCGTGCCGTGCGCTCGGGGGCCGCGCCGGCTGTCACTGGTGAGGAGGCCGTAGCAAGCCTTGAAATTGCGACGCGTTGCCTCGCCACGCGTCCGACCGTGGTCGCGCCCGCCAAACGAAAAGGCCCGCGCGCCGTCGTTGGCTGACGGCAGTGCAATTCACGGGCGTCCCATGAACTTGCGTACCAATCTGCCACCGATCCCATTTATTGACGTTGCCGCTCAGCGGCGGCGCTTGGGCACCGCCATCGATGACGCGGTTACCCGCGTGCTGAATCATTGCCAATTCATTCTCGGCCCGGAAGTGCGGACGTTCGAAAGCGATCTGGCTGCGTTTTGTGGTGCCCGTCACGTCGTCACGTGTGCCAGTGGAACTGATGCCCTTGTGCTTGCTCTGCGCGCCATGGGCGTTGGACCGGGTGACGCGGTGCTGTGTCCGTCGTTCACGTTCTGCGCGACGGCAGAAGTGGCGGCACTGGTCGGTGCGACTCCTGTATTCGTTGACGTCGATGCAACGACCTTCAATATCGATGTAAAGGGCATAGCGGGCGCCGTTGAGACCGCAAGACAGGCTGGTCTCAATCCAAAAGCGATTATCCCGGTCGATTTGTTTGGCTTGCCAGCCAATCACGCCGCCATCCGGTCTGCCGCCGCCGCCGACAATCTGCTCGTTCTCGACGATGCGGCGCAGAGCTTTGGGGCGACCTGTGACAATCGTCGCTTGGGTACATTCGGGCTTTGCACCGCGACGAGTTTTTTCCCGGCCAAGCCACTCGGTTGCTACGGGGATGGTGGCGCGGTGACGACCGATGACGACGGGCTAGCCGATGCAATGCGCAGTCTGCGCGTGCATGGGCAGGGAAGCGACAAATACGACAATGTACGCATCGGCCTGGCGTCGCGCCTCGACACGATTCAGGCCGCCATTCTGATCGAGAAACTGAAAATTTTCCCGGATGAGATTGATGCCCGAAACGCGATTGCCCGGCGCTACAACGAAGGCTTGAACGACGTTGCCATCGTCCCAAGCGTGCCGCCAGGCATGACCTCGATTTGGGCTCAATACACCATCCGCGTTCAGGGCGGGCGGCGTGATGCGCTGGCGGCCGAACTGAAGGCGGAGCGCATTCCCACGGCGATTTATTACCCGATCCCGCTTCACCGCCAGCAGGCTTACAAACAGTATCCGGTAGGCAAGGGTGGAGTCGCCGTGAGCGACCGGCTAGCTGACGAGGTCATCAGCCTTCCGATGCACGCTTATCTCGACCCATCAACGCAAGACCGCATCATCGATGCGACCCGGCGCGTGTTGAAGAAATGACCCGCAGCGGTCAGTTGCGCTTGTAAATGTCCTCGAGACGCTCGATGTCGTCCTCGCCGAGGTAACTGCCGGTCTGAACCTCGATCAGTTCGAGCGGGATTTTTCCCTTGTTGGCCATGCGGTGCACGGCTCCGATCGGGATATAGATCGATTCGTTTTCATGCACCGCGCGAACTTGATCTCCCACGGTCACTTCGGCGGTGCCGCGCACAACAACCCAGTGTTCGGCACGATGGCGATGCTTTTGCAGTGAGAGAACGCCACCGGGAATGACAACAATACGTTTGACCTGAAAACGCTCGCCCCTGTCGATGGATTCGTAGTAGCCCCACGGGCGGTGCGTCCGCTTGTGATCCGTCGCTTCGGGCCTTTTTTCGGCTTTGAGCTTGTCGACCAGTTGACGCACATCCTGCGCCCGTGCGCGTGGCATCACCATCACCGCGTCTGAGGTATTGACGACGATCAGGTCCTTGAGCCCCACAACTGCGGTAAGGCGGTCATGGGAATGCACCACGCAATCGGTCGAATCCACGGTCACGACCTCGCCCTGCAGCACGTTTCCGGCAGCATCGCGTGCAGTGATGTCAAGCAAGGCGTCCCAGCTCCCGATGTCGGACCAACGGAATTGTCCCGCTACGACTGCCATCCGATCGGTCTTCTCCATCACGGCGTAGTCGATCGATTTCTGCGGTGCGCGGGCGAACGCATCAGGCTGAAGCCGCACGAAGCCAAGATCGTTGCCGGCGCGTGAGACAGCTTCGCTGACGGCGGCGGCGATTTCGGGCTCTAGTCGCTTGAGTTCTGAAAGCAGGACGTCTGCGCGGAAGAGAAAATTGCCGGAATTCCAGAGATAACCTTCGCGCACATATCGAGCGGCCGTCGTGACGTCTGGCTTTTCAACGAATTTCTTCACCGTATAGACGCCGTCGTTGCCGAGGGCTTCACCGGGAAGAATGTAGCCGTAGCTGGTTTTCGGTTCAGTCGGCTTGATTCCGAAGGTCACGATGCGGCCGGTGTCGGCGATCGCTCGACCGGCACGACATGTGGCGTGGAACCCCTCGACGTCTGGAATGATGTGGTCAGCTGCAAGTGCCAGCACGACGGCCTGCGGGTCGCGGGCGGCGGCAATCTCTGTCGCTGCGGCAATAGCAGGAGCGGAGTCGCGCCGCGCCGGCTCGACAACGACAGTTACTTCGACGCCGACTTCCTCGGCCTGCCTTCGGGCAAAGAAATGGAAGTTCGGCCCGGTGATGACGATTGGCGTAGCGAACATCGGGTTTCGCACGCGCAGCAATGTCTCCTGGTAGGTGGACCTGTCACCTACCAAAGGGAGGAATTGCTTGGGCAGGGCATCGCGAGATACCGGCCAAAGCCGGGTCCCGGCGCCGCCTGCAAGCAAAATGGGGATGATCGGCGAAGACATCGGTAGCGGCTGATTGGGCCCTTTGTTCCTGCAAGAAATTGTCTTAAGGCAGTTCCACGTATCTGGCTATCGTGATCGCCCCCTAGGTCTCAAGTCGGTTAATTCGCATATTTTCGCCCGGGAGCAGGGAACCCCCGTGATTGATCGAATCCTCACCGTCGGTGGCTTTACACTTCTCTCCCGCGTCACCGGCTTCGCTCGCGACATTATATTGGCAGCGGTGCTGGGTGCTGGCCCAGTGGCGGATGCGTTCTTTGTCGCACTGCGCCTACCCAATCACTTTCGCGCAATATTCGCAGAAGGCGCCTTCAATGCAGCCTTTGTCCCTGCTTACGCCCGCATTCGGGAAGAGGGCGGTGGCGTGCGTGCGGGACAATTCGCGGATCGCATTTTCACTTTGCTTCTTGCAAGCCAGATCGTGTTGCTTGCGATTGCGCTGATATTCACTCCGGCCGTTATCGACGTGCTGGCGCCGGGATTCTCGCGCGATCCCGGCCGCTTTAATCTCGCAGTCGAGCTGACCCGGATCACTTTCCCTTATTTGCTGTTGATTACTCTGGTGACACTTTATGGCGGAATTCTCAATGCGCTGCAGCGTTTCGCCGCCGCCGCCGCCGCCCCGATCTTATTGAATCTGTCGCTCATGCTGGCGTTGGCATTGGCGGCCTTTTTCCCGACGGCCGGTCACGCAGCCGCGTGGGGCGTGCTCGTCGCAGGTATCCTCGAATTTCTGCTGGTTGCTGGCGACGCAGGAATTGCCGGGGTGTTGACTCGATTTCGCTGGCCTGAGCTTGACGCTGATGTGCGCAGGTTCTTTCGCGCGTTGGGTCCGGCCGTCATCGGCTCCGCGGGCGTGCAGCTTGCGCTATTTGCAGACACGATCATTGCAAGCTTCCTGCCCGCAGGTTCGCTGTCTGCGCTCTACTATGCCGACCGTCTCAATCAGCTGCCGATCGGCGTCATTGGCATCGCCGCCGGCACCGTCATTCTCCCCGAGATGTCACGCCGTATCGCGCACGGAGATCACCATGGCGCCGGGCAGGCGCAAAATCGCGTCATCGAGTTCACTTTGCTGCTGTCGATCCCGTGCATCGTGGCGTTTTTCATCATTCCCGATCTGATCATGCGTGCCTTGTTCATGCGCGGGGCGTTCACGGCCGCCGATGCCGAAGCGGCGGGGCGCACGCTGACGGCTTATGCTTTTGGGTTGCTGCCGTTCGTTCTGATTCGCAGCACCGTCGCGACTTTTTTTGCGCGTGGCGACACGGCCACGCCTGTGAAGGCCGCACTGATAGCGGCAGCCGTCAATATTGCATTCAAAGTGCTGCTAATGGGCCCCCTGGCGCAAGTCGGTTTGGCGCTTGCGACCTCGATTGGTGCCTGGATCAATCTCGGCTTGGTCGTTTGGTTTGCGGCTCGTGCGGGGCATCTCGCGAACGACGCTCGTCTGCGTCAGTCGATCATCCGGCTGGCTATTGCCGGATTCGCCCTGACCGTGGCGTTGTTGATTTGCCACGCACCCGTCGTTCGCTGGCTCGCCGGGTGGGATGGGCCGCGCGATCTTGCGGCCCTGGCGATCCTTACGGCCGTCGCGTCGGTCGTTTATGGCGGGACCGTCCTGATGCTGTTCGGATCAGACTGGATCGCGGCATTTCGCAGCAAGCGTCGCCGTTAAATTGACGTTACCTTGCGGTATTGCTTAAGGCCGCTGGTGGACATAGGTGACTGTCGACGCTATGGGGACAGGCCGTGTTTGCGCCTTCCGTGCAGGAATCCATGACTTCTGAAGGTTCGGTTTCATCATTTTCTTTGATGTTTGGCGCGCGCAGGATCGCAGCCCTGCTTGCGCTTGCGACTTTGGTCGCAAGCTGTGGCGAGCAGAAGCAACAGGCTGGCGGTCCGCCACCTCCGGCCGTCACGGTCGCCAAACCTGTGAAGCGCACTGTCGTCGACTACGACGAATATGTCGGCCGATTCGCCGCAATAAATTCCGTCGAAATTCGGGCACGTGTTTCGGGATATCTCGACAAAGTGCATTTCAAAGACGGGCAGATCGTCAAACAAGGCGATTTGCTGTTCACAATCGACAAGCGACCATTCCAGAACACGCTCGATCAGGCGCGTGCGAATCTTGTGCAGGCGCAATCTAACCTTGCCTTCACTGAGTCCGACTACACGCGTGGTCAGCAGCTTGTGCGTGACAAGACGATTACCGACCAGACCTTCGAACAGCGCGCGCAGGCATTCCGAAATGCCAAAGCGGGCGTCAGCGCCAATGAGGCAGCCGTGCGACAGGCTGAGCTCGACATGGAGTTCACGGAGCTCCGCGCGCCAGTCAATGGGCGCATCGGTGATCGCCGCGTCTCGCCGGGCAATCTCGTGACCGGCGGAACCGGTGGCAACACCACGATGCTCGGCACGATCGTGTCGACCGATCCGATCTGGTTTGAATTTACCTTCGACGAAGCGTCCTATCTTCGATACGAGCGGCTCGCGAACGCGGGGCAGGATGTCGCCAGCCGAAATACCGGCGTGCAGGTGGCACTCAAGCTGATCGACGAATCCGATTTCGATCACGAAGGCCGGATGGACTTCGTCGACAACGTCATCGACCGTTCGACCGGCACCATCCGTGGCCGCGCGGTCGTTGCGAATCCCAAAGAGATATTCACGCCCGGAATGTTTGCGCGCGTTCGCATCCCGGGCACGCCACCTTACGAAGCGCTGCTGGTTTCGGACACCGCAATCGGCACCGAACAGGCGCGACGTTTCGTGGTTGTCGTCGATGATCAGGATATCGCGCGGTTGAAATATGTAACGCTCGGCCAGGTCACCAAGGACGGTCTTCGGGCCATCAAGGACGGAATTGGTCCGAATGACCGCATCGTTGTCAGCGGCCTCATGCAGGCGCGTCCGGGTCTGAAGGTCAAGCCAGAGGAGCAGGGAGCCAAACCCCCTGGTCCTGCCGGTGCGCCTCAGGCGGCCAAATAACGGCGACGGTTCATGCGCATCTCGCACTTCTTCATTGACCGACCCATCTTTGCCGCTGTCGTCTCGATCATTTTCGTGATCCTGGGCGGCGTGGCGTTTTCCCGGCTGCCTGTTGCGCAGTACCCGGAAATCGCGCCGCCGACCATCACCGTCTCGGGTCAGTATCCCGGCGCGAGCGCCGATGTCGTGGCGGCAACAGTGGTGACGCCGATCGAGCAGCAGATCAACGGCGTCGAGAACATGATCTACATGTCGTCGAACTCGACCGGCGACGGCCGTTTCACGATTTCCGTCAGCTTCGACATCGGCACCAATCTCGATATCGCGCAGGTCCAGGTGCAGAACCGCGTCAGCATCGCACAACCCCGATTGCCGATCGACGTGCGTAATATCGGTGTAACCGTCAACAAGAGTTCGCCCGACTTGATGATGGTCGTGCATCTTTATTCGCCCGACAAATCGCGCGATACGCTCTTCATCTCCAACTACGCGACCATCGAAATTACGGACACGATTACACGCGTCGACGGTGTCGGCTCGCTCATCGTTTTCGGCAGCCGCGATTACGCAATGCGCGCCTGGCTCGATCCGGACCGATTGCAGTCACTCGGCCTGACCGCCAACGACGTTGTCCTGGCGCTGCAGGGTCAGAACGTGCAGGTCGCCTCGGGCGTGCTCAACCAGCCGCCAGTGGACAAACCGGGCGCGTTCCAGATTTCCGTGCAGACGCTTGGTCGGCTCACGAGCACGGAAGAATTCGGCAATATCGTTATTAAGCAGACGGCAAACGCCGTCGTCAGAGTGAAAGACATCGCAACGGTCGAACTCGCGGCGCAGGATTATTCGACGAATTCTTATCTCGACCGTGATCCGGCAATTGCAATCGGCATTTTCCAGAGACCCGGATCGAATGCGCTTTCGACCGCTACCAACATCAAAAACACGATGGATGAACTGGCGAAACGTTTTCCGCCCGGTCTGAAATACGACATCGTCTATAACCCGACCGAGTTCATTCAGCAGTCGGTTGATGCGGTCGAGGAGACAATTGGCGAGGCCGTTATACTTGTCGTTCTGGTCGTCATTCTGTTTTTGCAGACATGGCGGGCAGCGATCATTCCCATCGTGGCCATTCCGATATCGTTGATCGGCACGTTCTTTTTCATGGCGATGTTCGGGTTCACGCTCAACAATCTCTCGCTGTTCGGGCTCGTTCTTGCAATCGGTATCGTGGTTGACGACGCGATTGTCGTGGTTGAAAACGTCCAGCGCAATATCGAGGACGGGCTCAGTCCGCACGATGCAGCGGTCAAGAGTATGGACGAAGTCGGCGGGGCGCTGATCGCTATCGCGCTCGTCTTATCCGCGGTCTTCATTCCGTCGGCCTTTATCACTGGCATTTCTGGCCAATTCTACCGGCAGTTCGCGCTCACCATCGCGGGCGCCACAGTCATCTCCTTGATCGTTTCACTGACGCTGTCTCCAGCGCTTTGCGCGATGCTGCTGAAGCCCCATCACGAAATGCAGGACGGGCACTGGTGGAGCAAGCCCATCCATGGATTCTTCGGTCTGTTCAACCGCTATTTCGACATGCTCACGCGCGGTTACGGAAAGCTGTCGGCAAAGCTTGTCCGAATGGCGGTGATAATGCTGGTCGTCTATGCCGGTGTCATCGTGTTCGGCTTGAACGAATTCCGCAAGACACCGGTCGGGTTCATTCCGCAACTCGACCGCGGTTATTTAATCATCGTCACGCAGTTGCCGCCGGCGGCTTCGCTTGCGCGCACCGACGAGGTCAACCGCAAGGCCGTTGAAATCGCGTTGTCGGTTCCCGGCATCGCGCATGCCGTTAATATCGTCGGCTTCTCCGGAGCGACGTTTACGAACGCGCCCAACGCGGGCGCCGTCTTCGTGACGCTCGATGACTTCGAGAAACGGGCGGAAGATCCGCGCCAATCGGCAGCGGCGATTCAGGGGCAATTGTTCCAAAGGCTCTCGTCCATCCATGATGCTCTGATTTTCGTTGCGGCTCCCCCATCGGTCTCCGGCATCGGCAATGCGGGCGGGTTCCGCATGATGATCGAAGATCGCGCAGGCCTCGGTTTTCAAGCCCTGCAGGGGGTGACCTACGCGATGATGGGCAAGGCTGCTCAGACACCTGGGCTGCAGCAAGTCTACTCGCTTTTCGAAAATACGACTCCGCAGCTTTATCTCGACATCGACCGCACCAAAGCCCAGCTGCTCGGCATCAACGTGCCGGATGTTTTCGCAGCACTGCAGATCTATCTGGGCTCGTCCTATGTGAACGACTTCAACCTGTTCGGTCGTACCTATCGCGTGGTGGCGCAAGCCCGTGCCGACAACCGCAGCGATCCTCTCGATGCGCTGAAGATTCGGGTCCGCAACAGCAATGGCGAAACTGTCCCGCTCGGCGCATTTACGACCATACGGACGGTAACCGGACCCTACAGGGTACCGCGCTATAACCTTTATCCGGCGGCTGAGCTCGACGGTACTGCGGCGCCCGGCTACAGCCAAGGGCAGGCGATCAAGATCATGGAGCAGCTGGCGGCTCAGACTTTGCCGCAGGGTTTCTCTTACGAATGGACGACGCTGGCATTCCAGCAGATCCGCGCCGGCAATACAGCGACCTTTGCTTTTGTGCTGGCAGTCGTGTTCGTGTTCCTCGTTCTGGCGGCTCAGTTCGAAAGCCTGACGCTTCCGCTTGCGGTCATCCTGATCGTACCCATGTGCCTCATTGCATCAATTGTCGGCGTCGTCTTGCGCGGACAGGACAACAATATTCTGACGCAGGTTGGCTTCGTTGTGCTGATCGGCCTTGCGGCAAAGAACGCCATTCTCATTGTCGAGTTTGCAAAGCAGCTTGAAGATGGTGGCCGCAATACGTTGGACGCCGCCGTTGAGGCCGCGCATCTGCGGTTGCGGCCTATTCTTATGACCTCCTTTGCCTTCATCCTGGGAGTGACGCCGCTGGTCTGGGCCGTCGGCGCGGGCGCGGAGCTTAGGCAAACACTTGGCACTGCGGTTTTCTCTGGCATGATTGGCGTTACGGCGTTCGGCCTGATCTTTACGCCCGTGTTCTATGTTGTGACGCGTTGGCTTGCGAAGCGCTTGGCATTCGGGCGCAAGCGCGAAGTGGCAAAGAAGACCAATCCATAAGTCCGGCGACCGCAAATGACGATGAAGTTCGGTTTCGGCCAGCCATTGCAACGCAAGGAAGACGATCCGCTCTTGCGCGGGGCAGGGCGCTATATCGCCGACGTAGGTCCGGAAAACCCGTTTCACGCCGTGATGGTGCGCTCGCCGCATGCTCACGCACGATTTCGCCTTCTCAACCTTGCGCGCGTTCGTGAAATGCCGGGCGTTCGCCTGGTCTTGGCCGCTTCCGACATTCCCGCGCTCGGCCCCTTGCCGACACCGGGCGTCGTACCGGACGTCGATATCAAGGTGCCGAACTATCCGATCCTGGCGAAGGATATCGTTAGGCACGTCGGCGATGCGGTCGCCTTCGTGGTGGCTGATAGCATCGATGCGGCAAAGGACGCCGCCGAAGCACTGGAAATCGACTGGCAGGCATTGCCGCATATCATTGGCGCTGTGGCGGCGCTCAAGCCCGGCGCCGCGCAGGTATGGGATGATCGGCCCGGAAATCTCGCCTTCGAAACCGAGGCTGGCGACGCAAAGGCGACAAAAGAGGCCTTTGCCAAGGCGGCCCGCGTTGTTGAACTGACAATCATCAACCAGCGTCTCGTCACCAATTATCTCGATACGCGCGGCGTCGTCGCCGAATACGAGGGTGAGCGCTATTCACTGACGCTCGGCAGTCAGGGCAGCCACATTATTCGCGACATCATCGGCGGCGCCGTGATGAACTTGCCTCCCGAAAAAATGAGAGTTGTAACGCCGGATGTCGGCGGCGGATTTGGCACCAAGCTGTTCCCCTATCGCGAATATGCATTGGCGGCCGTAGCCGCCGAACGGCTCCGCCACCCGATCAAATGGATATGTGACCGGAGTGAGCATTTTCTTGGCGACACCCATGGACGCGACAACATCTCCACGGCTCGTCTGGCGGTCGATGAGAAGGGGCGCTTTCTGGCGCTTGAGCTCGACATTATCGCGGACATGGGCGCCTACCTTTCCTGTTACGCGCCTTACATACCCTGGCTGGGCGTCGGCATGGCCACGGGTCCGTACGACATTCCGATCGCGCACGCACGGCTCCGCGCGGCGTACACCAATACGGTTCCGGTTGATGCTTATCGCGGAGCTGGTCGCCCGGAAGCGTCCTATCTGATTGAACGCGTCGTCGACGCGGCGGCTCACGATCTCGACATTGCGCCGGATGTCTTGCGCCGGAGAAACCTGATCAAGCCGAAGGCGCTGCCTTACAAGACTCCGACAGGGAAGGTGTACGACTCCGGCGATTTCGCCGGTACTCTTGCGCGCGCACAGGAGATCATCGAGTGGGATGGGTTCAATAAGCGTGCTGCGCAGTCGAAACGCGCCGGCAGGTTGCGTGGTATCGGTATCGCGACGTATGTCGAAGCTTGCGGCAACAACGGTCCAGAAACCGCGAACCTTACACTCGACCGGGATGGTGGAGTGACGTTGTTGATTGGCTCGCAGTCGACCGGCCAGGGGCACGCCACATCATATTCGCAGCTCATTGCTGGACACCTCGATCTCCCACCCGAGCGAGTGCGCGTGATTCAAGGCGACACCGACCGTATTAAAACCGGCGCCGGCACTGGCGGTTCGAGTTCCATTCCCGTCGGTGGTGTTTCGGTCGACCGCGCTACCAAGAAACTTGCTGAGCAGATAAAAGAGATCGCTGCCGATGCTCTCGAAGCGGCGATGGGCGATCTTGAGATTGCGGATGGTTCTGTCCGTATTGCGGGCACGGACCGAGTCATTTCATTCGCGGATATCGCAGCGCATCCCAAGGCGTCGACGGAAAAATTGCGGGCGGAGGAGGAATTCAGCATTGAGCCACCGACCTACCCCAATGGCACGCATATCGCAGAGGTCGAGGTCGATCCCGACACCGGGGCAACGCGCATCATGCGCTACGTCGTCGTCGATGACTTCGGCGCCACGCTCAATCCATTGTTGCTCGAGGGGCAGGTGCACGGGGGAGCCGTGCAGGGAATCGGCCAGGCGCTGATGGAGGACACGGTCTACAATTCCTCGACCGGTCAGCTGCTGAGCGCGAGTTTGATGGACTACGCTATGCCCCGTGCCGAACACGCTCCCGACTTTCTGTTCGAGACACGCAATGTGCCGTGCAAGACAAATCCGCTCGGCGTCAAAGGCGCGGGGGAAGCGGGCGCTATCGGCTCGTGCCCGGCGATCATGAATGCGATCGTCGATGCCCTCTGGCGCAGTCATCGGGTGCGGCACGTCGACATGCCGGCCACGCCGCGGCGGGTCTGGGAAGCGATCAAAGGGGCCCAAAAACCTCAGATTTGATTGAGGATCGTCGTGATCACAAATTCGTGATCAGGCGTCCTGCCGGGCCTCAATGGGCGCCGGAATAAGGCCTTGTAACTGGTGTTTGCCGGAGACTGGAAAAAGCTTGAAGGGAGAACTGGATGAAAGTTGTTTCCGCCTTCGCGGCGGTCGTAATTCTTGCCTTGGGCACGACCGCAGTCTCGAGCCAGCAGGACCCGATCGCCGCCAGAAAGGCAATAATGAAGTCTAATGGGCAGGCAGCCGGAAGCTTGGCAAAAATGGTCAAGGGCGAAGCCCCGTTTGATCTGCCGACCGCACAAAAGGCCTTTGCAACATTTGAAGATGCTGCGGCCAAGATGCCCGCGCTTTTCCCCGACAATTCGAAGATAGGTGGAGAGACGACGGCTGCGCCGAAAATCTGGGAAGACATGGCGGACTTCAAGGCGAGGTTTGTCAAGTTCGGCAACGACGCAAAGGCTGCAAACGCTTCTGTAAAGGATCTCGACAGCCTCAAAGCGACTTTTCCTGAATTTGCCAAGAACTGTGGCGGTTGCCACGAGCTTTACCGCATCAAGAAAAGCTGAGTCTGATCGCTGATTTCGAATGAGGGCGGGCCGTCCAAAAGGACGTTCCGCCCTTTCGTTTGGCGCAAAAAACGCCAAAATAGCTCTGCCGGAGAAGTCAAAAATGCCGCGCAAGCTTGCTGTCGTCGGAATGGTGATCGTTGTCGCACTTGCGCTGGCGGCATTTTGGTTTCTCACGATCCCTGAGACGGTCCCGGCGAGTGCGCTAGGGCCGCGTACACCTGACCTCGCCAACGGCAAGACGATGTTCCACGCGGGCGGTTGCGCGTCGTGTCACGCAGTACCGAAACAGGAGGACAAGACAAAACTTGGTGGTGGGCTGGCGTTGGGCTCGCCATTCGGCACCTTCTACGTTCCGAATATTTCTTCGGATCGCACCGATGGCATCGGTGCCTGGAGCGAAGCGCAATTCGTCACGGCCATGGTCAAAGGGACATCGCCGACAGGCGAACATCTTTTTCCGGCGTTTCCCTACACCTCGTATCAGCGGATGACTCTCGACGACATTCGTGACCTTTTTGCCTATCTGAAAACGTTGCCGCCTGTGACCGGCAAAGCACGCGATCACGCCTTGCCATTTCCGTTCAATATCCGTCGCACGCTCGGATTGTGGAAATTTCTGTTTCTCGATGGCCGGCCTTTCACACCGAATCCTTCCCAATCGGCGGAGTGGAATCGCGGTGCGTATCTTGTGAACGCTCCGGGACACTGCGCGGAGTGTCACTCCCCACGCAACATGCTCGGAGCGATCAAGCGGAACCTGCGTTTCACCGGAGGACCAAGTCCCGACGGGCAGGGGGGCGTCCCCAATATTACCCAGCAGAAGCTCAAGAGTTGGACGGTGAAGGACATCGCGGACACGCTCACGACCGGCATGACTCCGGATGCGGATTTTGTCGGTGGCTCCATGGTCGAGGTCGTTCGCAACACGTCGCAATTGAGTGAGGCCGATCGCGATGCGATGGCGACTTATATCAAATCGCTGCCGGCAGCCGGTGGTTCTGCGTCCGGAAAATAGACGCGGACATTTTGCATATTGGCCGGGGATATTTCCGGCGGTCGTCGTAATGTAGGGCGAATCGTCAGCTCGCCCATGCATCCCCTCAAGGCAATCGGTCTTAAACTAATCTCTGCGTTGCTGTTTGCGGCAATGTCAGCCTTGGTGCGCCAACTGGGCGACGTCGCGCCGATTGGCCAGATGGTGTTTTTCCGCAGCGCCTTCGCGATCGTTCCGGTCGTGGTTATCTACGCGTTTCGTGGCGAGCTGGCCACGGCAGTGCGCACGAGCAGGCCGCTCGGGCAGCTCGGGCGAGGCTCGCTCAGCGTCTGCGGGATGTTCAGCAACTTTTCGGCGCTGACCCGCCTGCCTCTCGCCGATGCGACAGCGATATCGTTTGCTTCGCCGCTCATTACGGTCGCGCTTGCCGCGGTCATTCTGAAAGAGCGCGTGCGCATCTATCGCTGGTCAGCGGTGATCGTCGGCTTTTTCGGGGTGATCGTGATGCTCATCCCGCATTTTGATATGAGCCACTACGCCGCGGCCGGTGTTGCATCGGTTGCTGCCGTCGGTTCTCTGCTCGCGCTCACCTCGGCGATTTGCAATGCCGGAACCGTCATCCAGACCCGACGCCTGACGCAAAGCGAAACCACATCGTCGATCGTGTTCTATTTTTCGCTTATTTGCGCGATTGCCGGGGCGCTGACGCTGCCATTTGACTGGCATTCACCGACCTTGCGCGAGCTGATGGCGCTTATTGCGCTCGGACTTCTCGGCGGTCTTGCACACATTTTTCTCACCGAGAGCTACCGCTACGCGGCTGCCTCGGTCGTCGCACCGTTCGACTATTCATCGATGTTATGGGCGCTGCTTCTGGGCTACTGGCTATTTGGCGAACTGCCGGACAGGCTGGTGTATCTGGGGGCCGCAATCGTCACCGGAGCGGGACTTTTCGTGATCTGGCGCGAACGCCAGCTCGGCCTGCAGCGCGCTCGCGCCGCGGAAGGGCCACCGCAGGCCACCTGAACGACATTTCAGTGGCGCGGGCGCCTGTGCCGGCCGTTGCGAACGGCCTTCAGGCCCACCAATTCACGGGTCGAAGGCATTCGCATATCGGTGACACGCTCATCCCGTGCGAGATTTTCAATGATGTTGAGCAGGACGCTGCGCGCGACGGTGATGTCGCCTGTGCGTACGCCACGCACGGCGATCCGATTGACCTCTTCGGCAAGGGGCACCAGCTTCTGCTGCAGTCGGCGGCCCTTTGCGGTCAGCAGCACATAGACTTTCTTGCGGTCACCGCCCCGCTTGCGACGGGTAACGTAGCCCAGTCGTTCCATTGCATTGAGCGCGGAAAAGGTTGTCGGCTCCATCACGCCGGCCTGCTCGCTCAACTCGCGCTGGGTCAGCCCGTCACCCTCCCATAGAATGCGCAGAAACGTCCAATGCCCGAACGAAACTGAGTGCTCGGCCAATCTCATCTGCAGTGCGCGCACGAGCGCGCGCGTCGCATCTTTCACCAGATGCGCCAGCCGATCGTCCGGCACCGCTTCACGCCAGTGACGCAGGATCGTCTCTGTATCGGGCGAGGGGCGTGTCATTTACCCACCTGATGACTAAGACGAATCTCGGATCTTTCACGCGACGATTTCAGGATCGCCAATAGGACCTCCAGCGTCGCCATTGCCCAGGCGCCATTATGAACCGGTGGTCGATCCCGAAAGACCGCGTCATAGAGTTCATCGATAACTTCGACGCGCGGAATCTTCGGCGCCGGCAACGCGTCGAGCTGAGCCGATCCATTCTGGTAGATCATCACACCATTGGGGAGCGCTCTCAGATCGGCGCGTTCGCAACTCACCAGCAATGTGCCGAAATGCTGGTGTGCAAGATCCTGTCCCTCGGACAAGCGGAACTCCGGACCTCCGTAATTGCGCGCGTTCTTGAATTCGACTTCATCTCGTACGTTGGCGAAATGGTGTCGCGGCGGACTCGCGTAAGGCACCTTCTTCTGCCCCATCTCGCCGATCCAGCCCTGGAATTCATCTGAATCGAAGTTGCCATAGCCGCTATAGGTGAGGGATGCGAAGGCTCCGTCCGCGAACGTGAGTAACGCCGCATAGGCACCTTCAGTCGGCCGTGTTCTGTCCCAGGCTCCGGTTGCGGCACGCACGCTCTCGACGCGACCGCCGCCGAGCAGACGCACGATGTCGATCTGGTGCGCTGCCTGGTTGAATATCGCGCCACCGCCCAACGCCGTGTCGAGTTCCTCCGGACGGCGCGGACGGTACAGATAGTCAGTGTAGTTGATCGCATTAATCATGCGCACGTCGCCGTATCGGCCGCTCTCGATCAGATCGCGCATGTGACGGACCGGCGCATCGAAAGAATGACTGTGGCCGACGACTAGATGGACACCTGCACTGGCAGCAGCATCGATGATTGCGGTGCATTCTTCGAGCGTCAGCGCCATCGGCTTCTCAAGGAGAAGATGCTTGCGATGTTGCGCAGCAAGCGCTGCATGTCGGGCGTGCAACTGATGCGGCGTTGCCACATAAATCACCTGGACCGCCTGATCCGCACAAAGCTCTTCAACCGTGGCGTATGCGCTGGCGGAAAACTCCTCGGCAAAGCGTTGTCGTGCGTCGCCACGCGTGTCCGCTGCCGCCACCAGGTTGACGCGTGGGTCGGCCTTAAAGGTCGGCAGCATCACGGCAAATGCGCGCCCGAGGCCGGCTACGCCGATGCGCAACTTGTGTTTGCTTTCGGTGCTCAAGCGCCAACCCTCGACAAGATCGCGGACATTCTCTACTCTGATCTTAGATATCTAAGAAAGAGCGCGCGACAGAATTTTGCAACCGCGCCGGAGGAAACGCGCCATGATGACCGCCGAGGAAAACGACCTGCTGTGTCGGGTCGAGGGCGACGCCCCGATGGGACAAATCATGCGCCGCCATTGGATCGCGGCTTGTCTCTCCGAGGAGGTTGCCGAGCCGGATGGCGCTCCGGTCAAGGTCCGGCTTTTGGGCGAGGACCTCGTTGTTTTCCGCGATAGCCGGGGTCGTGTCGGCGTTCTCGATGAATACTGTTCGCATCGGCGCGCGTCGCTGTTATTTGCGCGTAATGAGGAGTGCGGCCTTCGCTGCCTCTATCATGGCTGGAAATTCGACGTCGAAGGCACCGTCGTGGAAATGGCCTCCGAGCCTGCCAACAGCCTCATTCCTGAACGGATCAAGCACAAGGCATATCCGACGCGTGAGGCCGGCGGATTCGTCTGGGCCTACATGGGGCCGCCGCAGGAAATGCGTGAGTTCGAAGCGCCGGCCTTTGCGCCGACTGCCGATGCGCGCGTCAGTGCGACGAAGGTGCGGGTCCGCTGCAACTGGGCGCAGATTCTCGAAGGGCAGATTGATTCAGCGCACTCCTCGAGCCTTCATTCATCCGACATGGTGCCCGCGCAGGTGGACGGCGCAAAAGCTACGGAAGCCAACTGGCTTCGGCCATCAACCGACAAGGCGCCGCGTTTTCAAATTGAGCGCACCAGTTATGGATTTCGGTACGCCGCGATCCGCCGCCCGATCGTCAACGAAGCGACGCACGACTATATCCGCACTACGGTCTACATCGCTCCGTTCACCGCGCTCATCCCGCCGAACAATGTGCACAATGTTGCGACATTGCTGACGCCTGAAGATGACCACAACACAATCTTCTATTTCATCGCGTGGAATGGTCCAGACAAGACCGGAATCGATGCCGATAGCTGGCGCAAATTCAATGTGCTGCAATGGGGTGTCGACGTCGACGGTAATTTTGACGGCGTTCGTACACGCGCCAACCTCTACCGTCAGGACCGCGCTGCGATGAAGCAAGGCAATTTCACCGGCATCAGTGGTATTCCGAACCAGGATATCGCGATGTGGGAATCGATGGGGCCAATCAGCGATCGCTCGAAGGAGCGAGTTGGCGCCAGCGATGTGGCGGTAGTTGCATTCAGGCGTTTGATGGTCGAAGCGGCGCGCGCCATGCGAAGCAAGGGGCAGGCGATCGGCAAGTCTGAACCGCACGTCAGGCAAGCGACCATCAGTTCGTACGAAGGTGTTGTACCGAAGACCACGAATTGGAGGAGTCTTGGCGGCGGAAGCGAGGCGCCACTCGAGCACGTTGCCAAACAAGCACAAGCCGCAAAATAGCGGTCAAGAAACTCAGGGAGGATACTATGAGGAAACGTTCCCTCGCATGCGCGGTCGTAGCATTGACGGTGTTGACGGCGACAGCGTCAGCGCACGACAAGGTGAAGCTTGCAATCGGCCAGCGCGGCAACTGGGATACGTCGGTATCCGAGATTGGCCAGCTGGCTGGAATTTTCGGCAAACACGGCCTCGAGCTTGAGATCATTTATACCAATGGCGCCGGCGAAACGCAGCAGGCGGTCATTTCCGGCAGCGTCGATTTGGGCATCGCCGCAGGCGTGATGGGTGTTCTGAGCGCCTATTCAAAAGGGGCGCCGGTGCGTGTGATTGGCGCGGAGACGACGGGCGCAAATGACCTCTACTGGTACGTGAAGGCGGATTCGCCAATCAAGTCTCTAAAAGACACGGATGGCAAGACGCTTGCCTATTCGACGAATGGGTCCTCGACGCACGGCATCGTCACGGCCTTCATGAAGCAATATCAGCTGAAGGCGACGCCCACCGCGATGGGTGGCCCGGCGGCAAATCTGACAGCGGTCATGTCAGGTCAGATTGACGTCGGCTGGGCCGCTCCGCCATTCGGATTGGATCAGCTTGATCAAAAGCAGATCCGCATCATTGCGAGCGGCAACGATGCCGATGCCTTCAAAGGGCAGACGGTGCGTCTTAATATCGTCAATGCCGATTATTTAAAGACTCATCCGGATGTGGTGGACCGTTACATGAAAGCCTACAGGGAAACCGTGAATTTCATGTACACCGATCCGGCCGCGCTGAAGATTTATTCGGACTGGCTCAAGATCAGCGAAGCCAAGGCAAAGCGTACACGCGATGAGTTTTTCCCGCGTGCGGCGGTCGAGCCGGACAAGATTGTCGGCCTCGATACAATCGTAAAGGATGCTGTCGCTTTGAAGTTCACGACGACCGAGCTGACCCAAACTCAGCTTGATGATCTGATCCGCATTCCGCCGCGATAGGAGCGCCTCAGGCCTGAAAGGCCTTGAAGGTGATGATGGTGTGTGTGTCCTTGATGCCCGGGATGCACTGCACCTTCTCGTTGACGAAGTGGCCGATGTCGGTCCCTCTATCGACGTAGAATTTCACCAGGAGATCGAAGTCGCCTGCGGTTGAATAGACCTCGGAGGCGATTTCCGCTTCAGCCAGTTGGTTGGCCACTTGGTAGGATTTTCCAAGCTCGCATTTGATCTGCACGAAAAACGGGGTCATCGGACGTCTCCAAGGCTGGCCTGCAATCCAGCAAAAACAAGGGTATCTGGCAAGGCGCAGGGACGGGCGCTCTTGCGCTGCGACCGCGTGCGGATTACGTATTTGAGCAGCAATCTCGTGGGGTGTCCGGCATTTGCTGGACTGAGAGGCGTCAGCCAACCCAACGAACCTGATCCGGGTCATGCCGGCGGAGGGACTAGAGATGCATCACCCGCAAGCAGAATCGCGCAAGAGCGTTGCGCAAAGCGCGGCGGAGATTCTGGCGCGACTCCGCGTGCGGCGTCCGCGCGTACACTGCATCACAAATACGGTGGCGCAGAATTTTACGGCCAACGCGCTGTTGGCGGCCGGTTGCCTGCCTTCGATGACTTTGTCGGTTGAAGAGGTCGGCTCTTTCGTCTCCGGCGCGCAGGGGCTCCTTGTCAATCTCGGTACCTTCGACAAAGAGCGCCGAGAGGCAATAGCGGTCGCCGTGGAGGCTGCGCGATCGATTGCGTTGCCGTGGGTGCTCGATCCCGTATTCGTCGACCGTGCTCCGACGCGCGCTGCATTCGCCCGTGAGCTGATAGCCCTGCGTCCCACGGTTGTTCGCCTCAACCATGCTGAATTTTCTGCGCTCGCCGGCGGCAAGCCATCGTCGGATGCGGTGGCGACCTATGCTCGCGCCGAACAGACCGTGGTCGGCCTTTCCGGCGAATCCGATGTTGTCAGCGATGGTGACCGGACCGTCTCAATCGCGAATGGCCATCCTTTGATGGGTCGGGTGACCGCCATGGGTTGTGCCGGCTCGGCGCTTGTCGTCGCGTGTCTTGCAATAGAGCCCGATGCCTTTGTTGGCACGGCTGCGGCATTGCTGATCATCAATATCGCTGGCGAAGTCGCGGCGGAAGGGTCTGCCGGACCCGGCAGCTTTGCCGCTTCGATCATCGACGCACTCTACAACCTTGATGGGCCGACGCTCATCGAACGCGCAAAGGTGACCTGAATGGACGTTGACCTTCGCCTCTATGCTCTCATCGATCCTGCGGTGTCCGGAGGCCGCATACTGACGGACCTCGCACGCCGCATTGCGGGTAGTGCGACTCTCGTGCAATTGCGCGACAAGCATGGTTCGACCCGAGCCATGGTCGAGGAAGCGCGCGCACTGCGTGCCGTGCTCGAGCCGAGCAATATTCCGCTGCTGATCAACGATCGCGTAGACGTCGCACTGGCGGCGGAGGCGGACGGCGTGCACATCGGGCAGGACGATATCGCACCTGACGATGCGCGATTGCTGTTGGGTCGCAGCGCCATCATCGGGTTGAGCATCAAAACCGTGGAGCAGGCGAAAGTCGCGCCGCTCGATTTGCTCGACTATGTCGCGATCGGCGGGGTTTATGGCACCACCTCGAAAGACAACACGGCGGCGCCGATCGGCATTGATGGTCTGCGCACGATCGTGCAGGTGATCCGTGCGCGCGATCCGCATTATCCAATCTGCGCCATTGCCGGTATCAATGCCGGTAATGCTGCTGATGTGATTGCCGCAGGGGCGGACGGTGTAGCAGTGATCTCCGCGCTGTCGCTTGCGTCCGACCCGGCGGCGGCAGCGCGGGATTTGCGTACATCGGTCGACAGCGGCCTTGCGCGGCGTGGGCGACCATGACCGCGATCGCGCTCACCATCGCCGGATCGGATTCGAGCGGTGGAGCAGGCATCCAGGCCGACCTCAAGACGTTCGCCGCCCTGGGCGTATATGGGGCTTCCGTCATCACGGCATTGACTGCGCAGAACACACAGGGCGTGCGTGGCATTCACGATGTGCCAGCCAGCTTTGTCCGGGCGCAGACCGATGCCGTGTTTTCCGATCTCGATGTCGCGGCGGTGAAAATCGGTATGTTGTCCCAGGTCGCGACCATCGAAACCGTGGAGCAAGGGCTTGTCGCCCACAGTGCGAAGAATATTGTTCTGGATCCGGTCATGGTGGCGACGTCCGGCGATCGATTGCTGGCGCCTGAAGCGGTTGAAGCGCTGCGTAGGAAGCTTGTCCCACGTGCGCTGGTGGTTACGCCCAATCTTCCGGAGGCTGCGGTACTCGTCGGCGCTTCGGTTGCCCGCAACGAGCGGGAGATGGAAGTTCAGGCGCGTGAAATTCTGGCGCTTGGCCCGCGCAACGTGCTCATCAAAGGCGGACACGGTGTCGGCGATGAAAGCGTCGATCTTCTGATCGGAGAGGGCGATGTCGTGCGTCTTTCTGCGAAGCGAATCGTAACAACGAGCCTGCACGGCACGGGTTGTACATTATCATCGGCCGTTGCGGCGGGGCTTGCCCGAGGGCTTGATCTCAAGAGGGCCGCTCAGGAAGCCAAGACCTACGTCACTGCTGCCATTGCTGCTGCGCGGGATCTTAACATCGGGCACGGTCACGGACCGCTACACCATTTTCACGCGACATGGAGTGAGTCATGACGACTCGACGGACATTCATCGGCGCTGGTGCGGCTGTTCTGGCTGCGCCGGCGGTCGCGCAGTCGCAGACACAGAAGTGGCGTATGGTCACGTCGTGGCCGAAGCGTCTGCCGGGACCGGGCATGTCGGCTGAGCGCATCGCCGAGCGCATCCGTGTGCTGTCGGGTGGCAGGATCGACATCACGGTGCACGCCGCCGGCGAACTCGTGCCCGCATTCGAAGTGCTCGACGCCGTCGCCGACGGTGTCGCCGAGATCGCCCATACCGCCGCCTTCTATTGGCAGGGCAAAATGCCCGCCGCCGCCTTCTTCACTACTGTGCCGGGGGGGCTGACGCCCGGCGAGCACGTCGCCTGGGTCGACGCCGGCGGCGGCCAGGCGCTGTGGGACGAACTCTACGCCCCCTTCGGCGTGAAGCCCTTCATGGGCGGCAACACCGGCGTCTGCATGGGCGGCTGGTTCCGCCGCGAGATCCGCAGCCTCGCCGACTTGCGCGGGCTGAAATTGCGCACGCTCGGCCTCGGCGGCGAAGTCTACCGAAGGCTCGGCGCAACCCCGCAGACGACGCCACCCGCGGAAATCCTGGTGAGCCTGCAATCCGGCGTGATCGACGGCGCCGAATTCGTCGGCCCCGGCACCGACATCGCGCTCGGCCTCTATCGCGTCGCGCCGCTCTACTATTATCCCGGCTTCAACAAGCCGAACGGCACCGGCGAATGCATCGTCTCGCTGAAAATCTGGAACGCGCTCCCCGACGACCTCAAGGCCATCATCGCGCATGCTTGCGCTGCGGAAGCAAACTACGCGCTCGCCGAGATGGAACGTCTCAACGCGCAGGCGCTCGAAGTGCTGGTGAACGAACACAAAGTCAGGCTCGCGGCCTTTCCCGACGACCTGATCGCAGCCGCCCGCAAGCAGGCCACCGATGTGGTCGGCGAACTCGCCGGCCGCAACGCCATCACAGGGAAAGTGCATGCGTCCTACACGGCGTTCCGCGCGCGCACGGCGCCGTGGTCGCGCATCTCAATCGAATCTGTGCTGCGGGCGCGCGGCGCGTAAAGTTCCACCACAGAGCCGGCGCTTCCCGTCAAAGGGCGCGCTTGCTAAAAACGACGACACCGTCGGGGACCCTGGCCAACATCAATGCGCCGCAGTCTGTCGCTTCGTTTGCGGCTTGCCATACTGATCGCCGGCACGGTTCTGCCGCTGATCGGATTTGCCGCGGCGATCGTCTACCAGCACTACCGGCAGGACCAGCGCGACGCCTTCGCGCGCGTGCTGCAGAACACACGCAGCATCCAGCTCGTCCTCGATCGCGAGATGCAGGGCATCGTTTCCGGCCTCACGGTTCTCGCCGGCGCGGATTCATTGTCGCGCAACGATTTCGAAGGTTTCCGACCCCGCGCGAAGGCCTTTCTGGCGCAGTTTCCCGACGACCCGTCGATTGTCATCGGCGACCGCGCGGGCCGGCAGGTTTTCAACTCGAGCAGGCCGCCCGGCGAGCCTTTGCCGCCGCGCACGCGGCGCGAGAGCCGCGAGCAGGTTTTTCAGACTGGCAAGCCCGTATTCTCTGAACTGTTCACCGGCTCCGTCTCAAACCATCCGATCGTCACGGTGACAGTGCCTGTGTTCCGCGACGGGGAGGTCGTCTACGATCTCTCGTTCGATCCGCCGCTGGAAATCTTCCAGCGCATCATCGAACAGCAGAAGCCGGGCGAAGAATGGACGATTTCCATTTTTGACCAGCAGGGCGCCAACTTCGCGCGCGTGCCCAACCCGCAGACCACGGTCGGACGGGAGGCCTCACCCAGCCTGTTTGCGGTGATGTTCAGCGCCAAAGAGGGCCAGGCGCGTACGACGTCGCTGGAAGGCGTGTCGCTGCTCACGGCCTTCGTTCATTCCGACCTGACCGGGTGGATTTCCGCAGCCGGTATTGCCGAGAAGACGTTGATCGCGCCGGCGGTGCGCACGTTTCTGCTGACGGCGGCGATCGGCATCGCGATGCTGGGGATCGGCCTCGCTTTCGCCGTCCGCATGGCGACGACGATTGCGCGCGGGGAAGCGCTGCACAATCTACTGATCGATGAAATCAATCATCGCGTGAAGAATACACTCGCAACCGTCCAGTCGCTCGCCTCGCAGACATTTCGCGATGGCATCGACCCGACATTGCGTGCCAAGTTCGCCGCGCGTCTCGTCTCATTAGGACGAGCACACGACGTGCTCAGCGCCAAGAAGTGGGAAGGCGCCGACGTCAGGGATGTCGTGGACGCGACACTCGAGCCCTTTGCCAGCGCTACTCCCGGTCGCATCATTGCCGATGGCCCCTCGGTGCCGATGTCTTCGCGCGTCGTCGTGATGCTGTCCCTCGTTCTGCATGAGCTTGCGACCAATGCTTCAAAATATGGCGCACTGTCGGAGCCTACAGGCCGCGTGACGGTGGCGTGGAACATCAGCCCTGTCGACAAAGTGAAATTGTATTGGCGCGAATCCGGCGGCCCGCCGGTCGAGACGCCGCAGCATGCCGGGTTTGGCTCGACCCTGATCGAGAAGGGCTTTGCGGCGCAGATCGGCGGTTCGGCCACGCTGAAGTTTGAACGTGACGGGCTCACCTGCACACTCGAATTTCCTCCGCATTGAACGCCCCACAAAAGCCGCGCGCCGACACGAACCCCCTGTTGCCGAGCGGGCGCGCCCGCGTTATGCGAGTCGTGTTGTAACTTTGATTGGCTTCGCTGTTTTTTGTCCGGAGACGTTCAAAGGAGGTACACGTGGCTGAATCCGTTTACAAAATCATCACGTTGGTCGGAACCAGCACAGAGTCCTGGGAGAAGGCGGCCAAGGCCGCCATCCAAAGGGCAAGCAAGACATTGAGAGACCTGCGGGTCGCGGAGATTGTCGAGCTGGACATGCAGCTCGACAACGGCAAGATCGAGGCCTATCGCGCCAAAGTGCGGGTCTCGTTCAAGTTCGAAGGCAAGGACTAGAAACCAGTCCTTCCTACAAACGGCGCGACAGGAAAATATTCCTTGACAGCGTAACGCTGGACGGCTAGGCTTTGCCCAAGGTCGGCTCGCCCGCACGCACATTTGCTGCGTGGCCGCCGGCCTTTTTCATTCAGACAACAGATTTGGAGCTTCGCGAATGGCGAAACGAAAGCGCGCGCCCGCGCGCCCCCGGCAAGATGTACCGGACATCCGCTCACCCCGGTCGCGCCGGCCGACCTACACGCCCGAGCTGCTGGCGCAGGCGCGGCATGATTTCGAGCACACGGAAAGATCAAAGGAGAGCATCGCGTTCGACCTTGGGATGGCGCGGTCGACGCTGAGCAACATGGCAACGCGAGAGAAATGGCGCCGTTACGTTCCGCCGCCGCGCGGTCTGCCACCCGCGGTGCACCTGCGGCGCGAAGCCGAGATGCTCGAAGCAAGCGTGGCGGTTTCCCCGCCTGAAAACATTTCGCCAGCCACAACGATCGGGCAGGGCGCGATGCAGACAATCGGCGACACCGTCGAACGCCTCTATCGCGCAGTCCGCGACGAACTGACGGCGGTGGAAAGCTTGCGTGCGCGGCTGAAAAGCGAGCCGCAGGGCACGCAGGACGCCGAGCGCACCGCGCGCACGCTGTCGAGCCTCACCGAAACCTTGCAGAAACTGCAGCGCCTCAAATGCGCCGCTCCCAATACAGGATCCCAGGATGACGACTTGCCTGCCGATATCGATGAATTCCGTACTGAGCTTGCGCGACGCATTGAAGCATTTGTCGCAAGCCGGATTGGTCGCGGAGATGCTGAGGAACCCGCGGATTCTCCACTGCCTGCAACGGTTCGACAGTGACTTCATCACGCTCGCGCACTCTCACCAGGAACCGCCTTCGCGCGCGAACAGCGGCGATCATTGGACGACCTGGCTGATGCTCGGCGGCCGCGGCGCCGGCAAGACAAGACTGGGTGCCGAATGGGTGCGCGCGATGGCGCACGGGATTCGTCCCTATGCGGACAGACGATCGCTGCAGATCGCACTCGTCGGTGAAACCGAGCACGACGTGCGCGAGGTGATGATCGAGGGCCCCGCAGGTCTGCTGCAAGTCTCGCCGCGCCGCGAACGCCCGGAATGGACTGCGTCGCGCCGGCGGTTGGAATGGCCGAACGGCGCGGTGGGATTCACCTTTTCCGCGGAGGATCCCGAGCAGCTGCGCGGGCCGCAATTCGATGCCGCATGGTGCGACGAGCTCGCCAAATGGCGCCATGTCGATGCGACGTTCGACATGCTGCAATTCGGCCTGCGCCTGGGACAGCGTCCGCGCCAGCTCATCACCACGACGCCGCGGCCGATCCCGCTGATCAAGCGTCTTATCGTCGACCCGCGAACGGCCGTGACGCGGGCGTCAACGCACGCCAATGCCGCGCACCTGTCGCCGGCATTTCTCGACGAAGTGCTTGCCCGCTATTCGGGAACGCGGCTCGGCCGGCAGGAGATCGATGGCGAGATCATCGAGGACCGCGTCGATGCATTGTGGACGCGCGCACTCATCGAGGCTTCCCGCATTGCCGGCGCGCCGCCGCTCATGCGCGTCGTTGTCGGTATCGATCCACCCGGTTCGGCGCGTCCGGGCGCCGATGCATGCGGAATTGTTGCGGCCGGAATGGCCGAGGACGGACGCATCTACGTGCTTGAGGATGCGACCGTCGCGGGCCTTGCGCCCTCCGGTTGGGCCACAAAGGCCGTAGCGCTCTTCCACAGGCTCAAGGCCGACGCCATGGTCGCCGAGGTCAACATGGGAGGAGACATGGTGCGCGCCGTGCTTGCGCAGGTTGACCCCGCAATTCCGTTGCGCAGCGTGCACGCGACGCGCGGCAAATGGGTGCGCGCCGAGCCCGTCGCCTTGATGTACCAGCAAGGCAAGATCAAACATGTCGATCCGCCGATGAAAGCGCTCGAAGACGAAATGTGCGATTTCGGCATCGGCGGACTTTCCTCGGGCGCTTCGCCCGACCGTCTTGATGCGCTGGTCTGGGCGGTGACAGAACTCCTCGCGCGCGGCGTTCGCGGACCGCGGATCAGAATGCTTTGAATCGTCGGCGGCCATTAGCACGCCGAGAAAATCCGCGACCTTCGTATCGGACGGGACGGCGAAAACTATACGTAGGTGTAATAGGCCGCGGGCGCCTCACGAAAAATCAAGTTTATCTCAAGAGCAAATCAAGCGTTCGGCAAAGTCTTTCGGGCGGTCATCTGGCATTCGGTGTGAATGAACAGAGCATCTACGAATTCACGCTAGAGGATTTAGAGCAATGTCTGAGAGAACCGATCCGAACGAAACGATTTCGTCCCACCACCTTATGCGCGAGGCGCGCCGGGCCCGCACCGTGCTCATGGCTCATTATCTGCGGAGTGCCGCAAACTATCTCGCGACCTCACTCGGAGATTGTGTGCGGTATTCCGGAAAACTCGTACGCCGCGCGGCATACGAACTCTATTTGCGAAGTGCCACCCGAACACTTCAGCAATTTGATGAACGAACTCTAGCTGACATTGGTCTGCGTCGAGCCGAGATCGAACATGCCGTGCGCAATGGCCGCTTGGCAACGCGGAGGATGGTCCAAACACCGGATGAGGAGTCAGCAACGTCATGCTGCTTGATCCGCCGGTCCACAAACGGGCGCGACAGGATCAGATGACTTCAACTACACGACTCTTGGAATGCAAGGCGCGGACAACCAGTCCCGGCAGGTACAAGCAAAGGAGTAAGCAATGACTGTTTATATGATCGCCGACATTAAGATCACGGACAACAAGTGGATACCGGCTTATGCCGCGTCGGTGCACGAGCTTGTGCATAAACACGGTGGCAAATACCTGTCACGCAGCGGAAACGTAAAGACGCTGGAAGGAAACCCTCTAGACACCAATCTCATCGCATTGATTCAGTTCCCGTCGGCGCAAGCCGTCACAAGCTTCCTCGCCGACCCCAAGTACGCGCCGTTTGCCGAGGCTCGCAAGGACGGCAGTGAAAGCCGCTTTCAGTTGATCGACGACACTGATTTGGCGGGAACCATCCCCTATCTATCAAAGGCTAGATAGCTGGTCTGGCATCGCCGCAGTTGCGACAGGATCGATGAGGTAGCCCCGCCCGGGAGCCAATAGTGTTCGGCTTCGCGTCCGAGCGCAGGTTTCGAAAAATTGGCCGCGACGTCCGCTGATGACCGAAAGGGGACATCTGGCGGTGTCAATGTTCGGGGGGCACCGAGGCCTCCTAACCGCTGTGGCACGGCCTGATCGTGCGGACGAATGCCGGCGCTTGCCTGTGCCCGCCAATTGGCGTCGAATTTTTTACGCAAACGTTTCTTGAGGCTTTCCCTGGGCTAAGCACACAATTCGGCCAGCGAAACAAGGGGGCTTTCGCTGTGACGAGCTGGGCGGCGGGAACAACCGTTATAGGGCCTCAGAATCTACAGGCCACTCCAAATTTACCTTGCGGCGCTGTCTTTCAGCTCACTCTGCCGATTGGTCGGGGGCTCAATTCATGATTGCGAATATTGACAAGCCCTTTGTGTTCGTCGTTGACGACGATCCTCATATCAGGGATGCGCTGCATGGTCTTATTCGCTCGCTTCAGTTGAATGTACAGACATTCGGGACAACAGCAGAATTTCTAGATTTCAGACGACCGAACGCTCCTGGGTGCCTTGTGCTCGATGTCAGACTCCCTGGCCTCAACGGGCTCGATTTCCAACTCGATTTGCGAAGATTAAAGATTGATCTCCCAGTCATTTTCATTTCGGCACATGGCGACATTCCTATGTCCGTTCGAGCCATTAAGGCTGGGGCGGTTGAGTTTTTGACCAAGCCGTTCAGGCATCAGGACCTTATCGACGCGATCAACATAGGGATTGAACGCGATCGGTCCCGTCGCCAAACGGTGGCAACTCTTCTGGAATTGCAAAGTCGTTTTGTTTCGCTCACACCCCGCGAGCGGCAAATTATGCATAAAGTCACTGGCGGCGGCCCGAATAAACAAATCGCCGCTGAACTCAAGCTCAGCGAATTCACGGTACAGGTCCACCGCAGTCACGTCATGCACAAGATGAAAGCCAAGTCATTGGTGGATTTGGTTCGGATGGCCGACAAACTTCACGATCGCGCCAAAATCGTGTAATCCGAAGTTCACTGATTGACGCCCGACTACGTGTGTCGGGCTTTTCTCTATGGATAGCGCGGCTTCGGCAGCGTGTTCCTGGCTTCAGCCAGTCGATACTGCGAAGACAAACTCAGTCGATTTCAACATCAGCGAAATTTTCGGGAATTGTGCCTGTCGTCACATTTTCGCAACATAGTGACGAAGTTGTTGGTGCATATGGTCGGATATCTCCCATGCGCCTGCGCGGTTACAGAAAACGCGTAGACGACTAACAGAACATCGTAATCGTTCCCCGCCGTGCGAACAGCCAACAATTGGCCAGCTTTTAGAAGCGGCAACGGGGGATGTCATGGGGGACTCGTCGCGGCGTACGCGCTTATATGCCGGCGTTTCGCTTTCAGTTCTTATTCTCGTTTTAAACGCAGCCGGTTCTGCAAAAGCCGAATCGAATGACCCGGAGGTCAAGGCGCTCAAAGCTCAGGTCGAACAACTCACGCGCACCGTCAACAAATTGATGGCTGTTCAGGCCGAGAATTCTGCAGACGCCAAAGCCGCCAAGAAACAGGCAAATCAGGCGGAAGCACAGGCAGCTCAAGCAAAGGCGACGGCAGCCGATGCTCGGGCAAAAGCTCATGTCGCTTCAATACCCGGACTGGGCGACATCGACAGCAACGGCCACCGGTTCCTCGAGCGCAAGCCGGGCAAGGACATCACGTTCTACACCCCGGGTGGCGAGATCACCGCGTATGGCCAATTTGATGTTTCGTTGGATGCGGCGACAAAGAATGCAAAGTCGGGCCCAGTTGCCCCCGACGGTTCTACACCGGTCGGAAATTTCGGTTGGATGCCTGATATCTCGACCAACATTTCTTATCTGGGCGTCCGTGGTTTCCAACGCCTCCCCATGCATGACTTTAACTTCGTCTACCAGTTTGAAGCTGGGATCGACATTTCGGTATCGCCCGGCGATAGACAAGACAATTCCAAACTGGCCAACGGAGTAAACGGCGCCCTGTTCAGCCGAAACAGCTATATCGGGCTCGCTTCGGGGCAATGGGGTGCCATCAAGATCGGCAAGACCGACGCGCCTTACAAAAATTCGACAGCGGCGTTCAATCCGTTTGTCGGCACGTGGGGTGACTACGCTGTCGTTATGGGCAACAGCGGCGGCGACAATCGTGTTGAGTTCGGCACACGACTGAGCCACGCAATCTGGTACGAATCGCCGAACTGGAGCGGGCTCCAGTTCAATGTGCTGTTCTCACCGGGTCAGACCCGAAACAATGACAGCAGCAATATCCCCCAAGGTGAACCCGACTGTTCGGGCGGCAATGATCCGACCAGCGGCGGAAATACACTAATCTCGTGTAGCGACGGCGCGTTCAACAACGCGGTCAGCGCCAATCTAAGTTATACCAACGGCCCGCTTTATATGACCGTCGCCAGTGAGTGGCATCAGAATGTCAACCGGCAAAGCGATCTCGCGGGTGCTTACGGCGTACCTTTCTTGCCCGCCGGCGGCGTTCCGGGTGGACAAAACTGCTCGGCGTTCCTGGGCTTCGGCACAAATCCCGGAGTTGCGCAACAACAATGCCTTCAGGATGTCTCGAATGAGTGGGCTGCGAAGGCCGGTATCATGTATCAGTTTGCGACCAGGACCACGATTGGCGGCATCGTCGAATACTTGCACCGCGATGTCCCAGGAGATCTGGCATTCCAGAATGAACGTACGCGATGGGGCACGTGGCTGGTCGTCAGCCAGGAACTGAATCCGATCGACAGTGTGTACTTCGGCTGGGCGCATGCATTTCGCTCGCCCGGCAATCCCGGTCAACACAACGATAGTACGCTCGTGACCAGCAATGGGGCCGCGTTTGGTCCCAACCAAAACCAGGCCGATATGTTGACCGCGGAGTGGAAACACAAGTTTTCAGAGAACTTGATCTGGTACAGCCAAGTGGCGGCAACCTTCAATGGACCTGACGCCCACTACGATCTCGGCGCCGGCGGACGATCAGTCGTCACGGATTGTCATGACGCTGCTACCGCGCCTGGGGGCCTTACATCCACTCCGCATTGCTGGACAGGGACAACACTGGTGGGTGTGTCCAGCGGCCTGCAATGGAGGTTCTGAGAAGTCGGCTTGGTCGTAAAACGCAAGAGCGGCGGCCAAAAGATAAGGGGTGGCGTGACGTTGCTTTTGCCGACGAGGCAAAAGGTGTGTGAAATATGACGGCAACTCACGATATGACGACAACCCCGCACGCGAGCGAAGCGACGCGCTGGGGTCAGCTCATATTCGGCATCATCTGCATGGTGATGACGGCGAACCTGCAATACGGCTGGACACTCTTCGTCACTCCTATAGACAACAAATATCATTGGGGTCGAGCGTCGATCCAGGTGGCCTTCACCATCTTTGTCCTCGCCGAAACCTGGTTGGTGCCTTTTGAAGGATATCTGATCGATAAGTTCGGGCCAAAATCGATGGTCAGCATCGCTGGCGCGCTGATCGCAATCGCTTGGGTGCTTAACGCCTACGCGGGTTCGCTGACGCTGCTCTATGTGGGCGCGATAATAGGTGGTGTGGGGGCCGGCATCATTTACGGCGCCAGTGTCGGAAATGCGCTCAAGTGGTTTCCCGACAGGCGGGGCCTCGCCGCCGGTCTTACTGCCGCCGGCTTCGGCGCTGGTTCTGCGCTCACCATTGTACCCATCGCAAATCTTATCAAGTCTGATGGCTACCAAGTCGCGTTCCTTTGGTTCGGACTTGGTCAGGGCCTGGTCGTGATGCTCGTCGCATTGTTGTTGCGAGCCCCAGAAACTGGCGAAGTGCCGATACCTGCCGCTCCGGCCGTCCAACAGACCCGGCGCGACTACGGGCCGCGAGAAGTGCTCAAGACGCCAGTATTCTGGGTCATGTATCTGATGTTCGTCATGGTGGGGGCCGGCGGTCTTATGGCAACTGCACAGCTCGCGCCGATCGCCAAGGATTTTCGTGTCGACAACATCCCCGTGTCGATCCTCGGCTTGACGTTACCGGCCCTGACATTTGCCTTGTCGATTGATCGCGTGCTCAACGGAATTTGCAGGCCATTCTTCGGCTGGGTGTCAGATCGAATCGGCAGGGAAAATACGATGTTCATCGCTTTCCTGCTCGAAGGAATCGGCATCTATGTGTTGCTTCTGGTGGCGGCCGACCCGTTTTGGTTTGTCATTCTTTCGGGCGTGGTGTTTTTCGCGTGGGGAGAGATTTATTCGCTGTTCCCGGCGGCTTGCACTGACATGTATGGGCGACAATTTGCCACCACAAACTACGGTATGCTCTACACGGCGAAGGGCACTGCCTCGCTGCTGGTCCCGCTCGCGAACGTGCTTACTACGGCGACTGGCAGTTGGCGCGCCGTATTTATCATCGCGGCGATTCTGAACATCGTCGCCGCGGTTATGGCCCTGCTGGTCTTGAAGCCGATGCGCATTAAAGCAATGACGCGAGGCTGATCACATTCGAATTTGCCAGGCCTTGATCCGTCGCCGTTACTTGAATGCGTGCGGAGGTGGTGAGCAGCAGGTCACGCGCGCTAGCAGGAGCGAAAAGGACAGGCCGGTGAGTTTGTGTCCCAAAACCCGAGCGAACGGCGCCACAGGTCATTGCGGTTCCAGTGGTCACCACCGGGAGCAAAGCCCCAATTTCCATAATAGCCTGGCGGTGGTGTCTGGCGAAAACCGGAAGAAATGTGGTCGTTGCGCGTTTCTAAATGTTTCTTGCCCGTGTGACCGGTAGCGTAGTTCGTCCCTTTTGAGGTCGCTGCGGTTGTGGCGGCTAGAACTGGCGTGGCCACTGTCGTGATGACGACGACGGCGGCAAAGAAGACGCTCCGCATCACGGACTTCGGCATACGAGGGCGAATACTCTTTTGTGGCAGCGTCGTGCGAGAAGCGGGCTTTCGCGAAGGCCTTTCGAGAGGTGTCATGCTCAACTCTCCAAAAAGTGGCTGCGACGCACATTGAGAAGAACAATTTTAGCACGTTCGGACGTGGATGTGCGCTGTTTCGGACGCTTTAAGTGCAGACGTGGAGATTTTGACCAAAGGGGACATCCCCATTGGCGCTGAATTGGGGACTGTAGCACCGTATGTTAATTCGGCGTTTATGGCCCTAAGGGCAATTGGATCAGCGCCGACGAAAGCGAACAATCGCATTGCAAGCGACCTCGTACGGACGCATTTGCGTTTCAGCAACACAAAACACGGCGTGAGGAAATCATGTTCCATTTCAGATTGCTCCAAGTAACGACGGCACTTGCAATGGGAGTTGGGACTGCGGCAGCTGCCGAGATGCCGAAATTCGACCTCACCGCGGCCTGTCGTGGGTCCGGCGCCGTAGAGACGCGTGCAAAGTGCATGCAAGACGAGGAGGCAGCGCGCGACCAACTTGCAAAGTTGTGGCCGCAATTCAAGCAGTCGGAGGCGTCACGTTGCGTTCACATCGTGACCACTGGAGGCGCTGCAAACTACACAGAGCTGCTGTCATGTTTGCAAGCAGCGAAGATTGAGGAAAAGCCGAAAGACCCCTTTGGTTCTACACCCACAATAGCCAAATGAACCTTGCGCCGACCGAGGCGTATCCGCCCGCACTTGAAGCGTCGGTGGGGCCGCGCAATATGCTCCAAACTTGACGCAAGGCAAATACAGACTTCCGGTCAATCCAGGTTATCTCTACCATCCGGCGTGACATCTCGGCACCGGCCGGGGCCGATTGGAGAGAAACATCATGCCCATTTCATCTTTGCGCAAATTTCATTCCCGAGGCTGCGCTTGCTGTGCGCCAACCACCTCGCGCCGTCAGTTCCTCGCCGGCACGGCCGCCATCGGCGCCGCGGCGATTTTGCCGGGCACGCCGGCGGCTGCCCAACAGAAAATGCTCATCGATACCCACCACCATTTCTATCCACCGGAGTACCAGGAGCTTTGGCTCGGCTGGGAAGATACGCGCAAGATTCCGCATTTTCCTGGCCAGGTCGCTTGGTCCAAGGCCAAGGCGATCGAGGATATGGACAAGGCCGGTATCCGGATCGGCGTGCTCTCGCTCGCCTCGACGCCGGGCGTCTGGTTCGATCTTGGCGCGGAGAAAGCCAACCAGCTTGCACGCAGCTGCAATGATTTCGCTGCCGAAATGATGCGGGACAATCCCGGCCGGTTCGGTCTGTTCGCGACGCTGTCGATGCTGGACATCGACAAGACACTCAAGGAAATTGAATACGCTTTCGACACGCTCAAGGCCGACGGCGTCGGCCTGCAGTCAAACTATGGCGATAAATGGCTTGGCAATGCCGCTTACAAGCCAGTGTTTGACGAGCTCAACCGCCGCAAAGCGGTGGTGTATGTGCACCCGTTAGTCGCGAGTTGCTGCGGCCAGTTGAGCGTCGGAACATTCCCGGCGGTGATCGAGGTGCCACATGACACGACGCGCACCGTCACCAGCCTTCTTCTTTCCGGTGGTTTCGCGCGCTGGCGCGACATCCAATGGTTGTTCTCGCATGCGGGTGGCACCATCCCGATGATGGCCGGCCGCATCGATTCATTTTACGCCAAGCGGCCGAACCTCAAGGAGTTCGCACCTGAAGGTATCGAGGGCGAATTGAAGCGCCTCAATTACGACACCGCCAACGCGACCAGCGCCCCAGCGATCGCAGCGCTGCTGAAACTCGTGCCTGTGTCGAAGGTAACTTACGGTTCCGACTATCCGTATTTCGGGCTCGACCAGATGAAAAACCTGGAAGAACTCGGGCTTCCAGCCGCCGATCTCAAAGCTATCGGCAGCGAGAACGCAATCAAGCTGGTGCCAAGATTGAACGCATAGGCGTGCCGGCGTTCGCGTGGTCTATTTTGGTTCAGTTGAACAACAGACGAACGCCAAAGAGGGATATGTCGGGCACATAAGTAATCAGGACGAGCACGATAAGATAAAGGAGAACGAAGGGCAGGATGCCGCGATAGATCGTCTCCAGGCGGATGCCGAGCACCGACTGCGCGACGAAGATGTTGATGCCGAACGGTGGATGAAACAGGCCGATCGCGAGATTCACCGTGAACACGATGCCAAAGTGTACGGTATCGATGCCGAGCGCTTTGGCGATGGGCACGAGTAGAGGTGTCAGCAACAAGATCGCAGACAACGGATCAAGGAAGCAGCCGACGATCAGCAACAGAACGTTGACCACCAGCAGGAATTGCCAAGTCGTTACCTCCAGATATTTGATCCATGAGACCAGCGTTGCGGGCACCTGGTTGACGGTGAGAAGCCAGGCGAACACGCCCGCACAGGCTACGATGATGAGAATTTGCGCCGTGAAACGCACGGTCGCAACGGCTGCCTCGATGACCTCGCCAGCCGACAGCTCGCGGAAAATCACCATTGTCACGAAAGCCGCATACACGCATGCGACAGCGGCGGCCTCGGTCGGTGAGAAAATGCCGCCATAAATGCCGCCGAGAATGATGGCAGGCGCCCCAAGTGCCCAGAGACTTCGCACCGTGGACCGCATAAATCGGCTGGCGTTGAAAGGTTTGCCTTCACCGAAGTTCTGGCGCTTGGCGCGCCAGACGACGTAGCCGGCAATGATCAGAGCAATGAGCAGTCCGGGCAAGATGCCGGCGGCGTATAGACGCGGTACCGATTCCTGGGCCGCAGCGCCGTAAACGATCATCGGGATGCTGGGCGGGATAATGATGTCGATGGCGCCGACCGCGGTGATCAGCCCTGCCGCGAAAGAGGGCGGATAGCCGGCATTGACCATCGACGGATACATGATCTTGCCAATTGTCGCGACCGATGCCGCGCTCACGCCCGATATCGCACCGAAGATCGTGGCCACGCCGACCGTTGTGACGCCGAGACTGCCACGTACAGAGCCGACGCCATCCTGGACAAAGTCCACCAAACGCCGCGCGACGGTGCCGCGGCCCATCAACTCGCCGGCGAAGATAAAATAGGGAATGGCCAGCAACGCATATGCGTTGATCGAACCGAACAGGTTTTGATGCAACGCCGCCATCGGCATATGCATGTAGAAGACAAGAGCGACAGACGCCGCGCTGAGCAGCACCAGAAATATCGGAAAGCCGAGCAGCAGCAGGACGACCGGTATGACCCCAAGCGCGAATGTCATATCGGGCTGCCGTTCAAGACTGGATCGGCGGCCGCCGCCGCAAAAGCGCGATGCCGTAATAAAGCGCGATCAACGCCATCAGGCCAAAGCCGACGAACACGGCGCTGTGCGGGATCCAGGTCGGCAGCCGCGCCATGTCGCTGACGGCGCCGAGTCGGAAGATGCGCTGCACGTACAGGAAAGAGTAATAGCCAACGAACGTCGTCACCAGCAGCGTGACGATTGTCTCGAACACGTGAACGGCACGTTGCATTGGTCCCGGCATCGCCGCGACCAGCAAGTCCATACGTAAATGTTCACGCCGCCAGCTCACCACCGCCGCGTTGAGGAACGCGATCCAGATCAAGAGATAGACCTCGATCTCCTCGAGGCCGGTCAGGGTAAAGCCCGTTAAATAGCGGCCTACGACATTAAAGAAGTTGAACAGGATCGCGACGATCAGGCCCACGGCGAGAACGTGCTCGATCGTCCATGCGATACGGTCGCACGAACGCGCGAGCGCACTTCGTGTCTCAGCCATGCGCTACTGGTTTAGCTTTTTGGCTGTTTCGGACAAAAGATCGAAGTCGGCTTTCATCGCTGGACTGGCGCCTAACACTGCCGGCGCAATGGATTCGACCTGAGTCAGGTAGGCTTTCGTCTCTGCGTCCGGGAAAATGATGACCTCACCGCCATTCTTTTTCCAGACGTCGGCGGTACGCACTGCGTCATCGATCGCGAACTTTTCGACCTTGCGCTGCGCATTGAAGGCTTCCTCTCGAACGGCTTTCTCCAGCTCCGGTCCCAGCGATTTCAGCCAGTCGCTGTTCACCATTGTGGCCACGACGAGATACGATCGGGGGAGTGACGTCATTGCCTTGGCGACGTCGTAGTACTTAAAGGCGGTGAAAACGGCCGCGGAGGCGATCAGACCGTCAATGGTCCGGTTTTGCATCGCCGGCAGCACTTCGCCGAGCGGCATCGATACCGGCTGGGCGCCGAGCTTTTCGAATGGCTTGACCTGAAGTGGCGCCCCACCAGGCACGCGGATTTTCTGACCCTGGAAGTCTGCGATCTTCCTCACCGGTTTGTGCGACACGAGGTTGAGCGGGCCATGCGGCCACGCTGCGACCATCTGCATGCCCTTTGACGAAGCAAAGGTGGCAAGGCGGGCGCGCACCGCGGGATCTGCAAAGACGCGCTGAGCATGTGCCATGTCATTGAACAAGCCGGGCGCGTCGAAGACCTGCATGCGTGGCTCGAGCCCGATCAAAAACCCGCTCGCAGGTGCAACCGCCTCGATCGTTCCCATGGCAACTCCTTCGACGGTCGCTGGAATCTGGCCGAGCTGGCTGGCTGGATAGAACTCAACTTTGATCTTGTCGCCGACTCGCGCCTTGAGGCCCGCGGCGAATTCCTTCGCCCATTCCTGGGTCGCGTCGTTGATCGTCGGCGACGATATTTTCATTGTAAATTGTTGCGCGTTCGCGGCCGTGCCGAGAGTGCAAGACAACAACAGAGCCGCGATGACGACGTTCTTCATAGTAGCCTCCCGCCTTTTTTGCTCAGTATTGACCCTTTGGCTCAAGCCCGAAGACGTGCTGGCCGTACATTGCGGACACCGAATCCCAGTTCAGGCTGATATGTGAGCTGACAGCATGGATGTCGCGCCAAAATCGCTGCACCGGATGCTGCAGACCCAACGCAGATCCGCCGGCCGCCAGGAATAAGGCGTCGACAGCCTGGACCAGGAGCTTTGTCGCGAACGAATGTGTCAGGCGATTTCGCATTCGCAGATTCGACGTCGGCAGGTTTGCCGCTTTCGATGATGGAGAGCGTTTCACGAATGTCCCGGTGAATCATCAGCCCGGCGGCATCGATCGAAGCGGTCGCTTCGGCAACGCGCATCTGAATGGTGACGAACTCGCTCATCTTGTTGTTGCCACCTGCTACGGCACCGCGCGTGGTGCGGCCCGCGACTTGCTCCTTGAAGGCCTCGAGCGCGCCACGCGCCATGCCCAGGGCAGGTGCGACGAGACAATAGGGCACCACCGCGAGCATTGGTTGACGATAGAGCGGGTTGGGATTGGTGGCAGTACCGGGTCCGTTGCCGGTGAGCATGTCGGCGAACGTGACCGTTCGATAGGCCGGGACGAACTGATCTTCGACAACGATGGTTTTGCTCCCCGTGCCGGCGAGTCCCATCGTGAACCAGTCATCGTGAATTGAAAATTGTGAACGCGGGATGAGAAAGAAGCCGGGCTTCGGTCCTTCTTTAAGCGGCAACATGCCGCCGACGATCCCCCAATTGGCGTTGTCGACGCCGCTCGCAAAACTGAAACGGCCTGTCAGACGATAGCCATCCTTGTCCGGCACGGCCTTGCCGGTCGGTGCATACGAGACCGCGGCTATCGCGTCGCGATCCTGGCTCCATACTTCTTTCTGCGCCTCGTCGGGGTAACAGGCAAACAGCCACGGGTGAACCGCGCCAAGGCTGTAGACCCAACCGGTCGAACCGTCGCCGGCGCCAATTGCGGCGACGAGCTCGACAAAAACCTCATAGCCATATTCGAAGCCGCCGAAGCGCTCCGGCTGCATGAGACGGAAGAGCTCTGCGTCACGCATCATGCCGATCAGTTCGGCGGAGACGTGACGCCGTTGTTCTGTCTCAAGGGCCTTCTCGCGAGCGACTACGCCAATCTTGCGGGCCCGCTCGACAAGCTCGGCCACGCTCGGCCTTGCCAAGCTTCGCGTCCTTACGTCCTGGATTGCGCTGACGGCCATGCGACGACCTCCACGGTTGAGAGTAGGTCCAGCGATTCGAAGCGGGTCAGTGCCTTACCTCTGCAAATATCTCGCAGTTGCGAGAAGCCCCTGGCGACCATGCTGCTCATGGACATCGCCGGATAAAATAATATACTTGCATTTGCAAATAATGTCGAGGCGATGATGACGACCGATCTGGGCGAGCAATTCCGGGCTGCGATGCGGCGCTTCCCCTCGACGGTCTCGGTGATCTCGACCGCGAAGGACGGGCAGCGCCACGGCATGACGGCAACCGCCGTTACTTCGGTCAGCCTCGACCCACCGTCACTTCTGGTCTGCGTCAACCGCAGCGGCAGGCTGTTCGGCATGATGGAGAGCTGTCATAGATTCTGCGTGAACGTCCTTCATGCGGAGCATGTCGCTGTCTCACGAAATTTTGCCGAGCCAAATTGTCCCGATCGCTTCGCTTATGGCGAGTGGCACGAGGATGAGCACGGTATCCCCTATCTTCTCGACGCGCAGGTGGCGATGTCTTGCGTCAAATCCCTTTCGGTACCTCACGGTTCCCACACCGTGTTCTTCGGCAACGTTGAAGAGATCAAGATCCGCGAAGACATCTCGACGCTGCTTTACCAGAACGGCGGTTATGGCGTCTTCCAACCATTGTCACGCGAAGCCGATGCATCGCTTGCTCAGCTGGTCGGCTGGGGCTAGGGAACGCGACCTTTCCAACAGATCGAATGAAAAACAGCTTCGCACTCGCAGACTTCGTTCCATATTTGTTGAACCGCGCGGGCGTAAGGATCGGACTGGCCTTCGCGCGCGACATTGAACCCTTGGGCGTGACGCTGCCCATGTGGCGCGTCATGGCTGCGCTGTGGGAGAACGGTGACCGGCGACTCGGCGACATCGCGGCGCGCACCAGCATCGACATTTCCACGCTTTCACGCCTTTTGGGGACCCTGCAACGCAAGAAATTTATCGTCCGCCGGCGGTCTGGCAAAGACGGCCGGGCCTTGAGCGTGAGCCTGACTGAAAAAGGCCGTGCAATGACAGAGCGGATAATCCCGATCGCCTCGCATTACGAGGAGGTCGCCACGCGCGGGATGAAACAGATCGACCTGGAACGGCTCAAAAAGATGTTGATGACGCTCTTCTCGAATATGCATGTGTTCGACGAGGAATTCGCTGTACGGCAAAAGGACAAAACGCGCATGAAAGTCGAGCGCCGTCGATAGCTTCTGATCCAAAGCGGACGGAGGCTGAACACTCCCATGTCCATTGGTCACATCGAAAAAGCCGATTACACGGCGAGCTGTAGCCGCTACACTGCGCGCCGTGGAAATGTTGGAGAGCGCTACTTTTGGCAAAGATTGTTCACTATATTAATTTGGATGCAGCTGTCGAAAGAAGGCTTGCGATTGAGAAGTCCTTTCAGGACACGTTGCCTCATGAATGGCAGCTAAAAAGATTCCCTGCAATAACGGTGCGTGATGTCGAGAATGTGCCGGGAAATATAATCCCTGGCCAGAAGGCTTGTTTCAGCAGTCATCGAAAAGCTATCCAATCTACGTTGGAGAATGATGACGATGAAATGATCGTTGAGGACGATTGCCATTTTTCAAAACATGCATTCGGAATTATCGATGATGTGACAAAGAGACTGGATGACAACTCTTGGGACTCTATTATTTTTGGAAGTAGGGACTAGCTGATCCAAGACAGATGATAGAGCTAAAACTTCAGCGTAATCGCTTAGCTGAAATGCGAGAAATTGCTCTTTTAAATTTGTCAACGCTCCAATTTTTTGGCGTGCTGTCGTATCTCATAAACAAAAAGTCGAAGCAGAAATTTGTTCAATGTTTGGAGAGGTTCGACAGGTTAGATGCGAATATCGACATCGTGTTTCGTCATTTGATTCAAACAGGAGAGCTGAAAGCAAGTGTAATTTTCCCATTCGTTGCAACGCCCTCCGAACACGCTAAAATATCTTGGCAGAATGATAATTCCACAGACTCCGCGGGGACTGACATTTGGCTGACGCATTTCGAAATTTGATGTTTCTGGACCGCAATTTGGATGAAGTCGCGGCAGTCGTATCCGAGTTTGAACAGAATTTCTGTGATGCCGAGTCGCGGATATTTGGCGGTATTTTGGCCACGTGCGTCTCTCCGCGATTTAAGCCGAGGTGATTTAACTGGGCACCGGAAGTTTTCCTGCTTCGCGCTGACGTTATCTATCAAAAAACCGCAAAAGCGCTCGACCTCAACATCCCCAATACGATCATTGGGCGCGCCGACGAGGTGATGAATAACAATCCGATGTCCGCTTTTGGCCTCTAGCGGACAATCGTAGCTGCACCGCCCGTGTCTGCTTTAGAGGTGAAGCGGGCATAGATCAGATCGCCCTTGATGATGGGGCCGGCACACGGGCGCAAAAGCGCTCGTTTAACTGTGTTAAGAGAAAACTAACCATATTTGTCTACACGTCGAGGGAGGTTGGAGACGGAGCGCGGCCGTGCCCACAGCGTCCAATCGCCCTCGACTTACCCTCCCAATCAGCGTGGTCGCTGTAAGAGCGCAGGCGTACTCGCCTGACGACCAGACCGTAGTCATTTCGTTGACAACGAAATACTCAACCGCTGAAAGAACCTATTCTGTGCCGCTCGGATGCCTTGATGATCTTGTGGTGGATCTCCAGAGACTGAATGCATTGGACGCGGCATTTTGAGACTTCGATCGTCGCATTGGCCTTGACCACCAAATCTGTTGTTTCGCTCGCTTCAAAGACACAATCACAGGGGACACGCGCGTATGACATGCTGTATTGACCACGACGCGGAGAATGCAATTCCGTTGTTCTTATGTGTTGCGTGCGGTCGCGATACCACGACCATCACAGATCATAGACAGGAACCCGACACGGCCAATGCGATCTGCGCAGCGGTCGAACGAGGGCAGGGCTTGGAACCGGCAGTTCACGCTCGATAGTTCTGCCGCGGTTCCTCTTTCGGCACGCTTTTCCAAGAGCGATAAAGGTTCGTTGCACCGGCAACAGTTGGCTGTTGGCGACATCGATCCACGTGTCGGCGCGTGATGTCTGTTCGCTATTGATCCTTTGCGGATATTCCATTTGTGACGGTGTGATCTCCGCTTTCAGGGGTAAAAGCGTGCGCGTGCGGTGCGAAGTGCCTGCTTTTGACCAAAGCGGACGTGCGACGATCATTGCAATACGCGGGCGATGTCATTACATAGACGATGTTCGCGATTGCGCCTGAACTTGCAATTTCGGCCTTAACGGCCCTCCCAAGACACGCAAAATCCCGGATATGAAGACCCATGCGAATGGTTTGCATGGGAAAACCACGCCTTTGCGCGTTTAATGAGGAGGCCATTTATGGCCACAGGTACCGTTAAATTCTTCAATGCCCAAAAGGGCTTTGGCTTTATCGTTCAAGACGGCGGCGGCCCGGATGTGTTCGTTCACATTTCGGCGGTCGAGCGTGCCGGTATGCACAATCTTAACGAGGGCCAGAAGCTTTCATACGATGTGCAGGCCGATCCACGCAGTGGCAAGTCCGCTGCTGCAAATCTGCAAGCGGTCTAGCTTCCGTTTTTGAAAATGACGCCAGCGCGAAAACGCTGGCGTCTCCGGCTGACACCAACGGACAAGGCGGAATGGCTTTATGTCTCCGATTGAGTCCGGCCATTTTACTGCCGATCTTTGCCGAGCCAACGCGAAAGAGTGCCTTTCTCTCGCGGAGCAAGCGGTATCGCGCCCGCAACGTATTATGCTGCAGCACATTGCTGAGACTTGGTGCCGAATTGCCGACGGCTTCCCGGCGAACGATGCATAAATATTCAATTGGCCAGGCTGTCGATTTCGAAAGTGCGTTTCAGCACAACGCTGCGCGCGGCCAATACAAGATCACTCGATTGGTGCCAGTCGAGAGAGACAATAGGGTCCTTTATCGGATCAAGAACCCGGCGGAAGTATTCGAGCGCACCGCTGAGGAATACCAACTGACGCTCGCGCCCGCGTAATCTTTTCGCTGTCTTCTTGCGCCCGGCGCGTAGGGTTCATGGGGTTGCCTTTGAGTGCGCAGCTTTCTCTAGATAAAGGAACATCAATTGCAGGTTTTTGTCCGCGACAACAATGTCGATCAGGCTCTTCGTGTTTTGAAAAAGAAAATGCAACGCGAGGGTGTTTTTCGCGAGATGAAGCAGCGGCGTTCCTATGAAAAGCCTTCGGAGCGCAAAAACCGCGAGAAGTCCCAAGCGATCCGCCGCGCGCGCAAGCTCGCGCGCAAGAAGGCACAGCGCGAAGGCCTCATTCCTCCCGACGTGCGCAAGACGAAGCTGCTGGACGCCAAGAAGGCCGGACAGCGCCCTGCGCCACGTCCGTTTCCGTCATTCTGAAGCGGGGTTCCTTTGGGAGATCGATGACAGATCATCCCGATTTTTCTGTTGTCGTGAAAAGCGGGGGGCAACCTCCAGGCCCGTGCAAATGGGAGATTTACCGCGCCGGCAGGAAAAGCCCGATCAAACAGTCAGAGGTTTATTTCAGCAGCGCAGCTGAGGCGACTCGTTCAGGAAAAAGAGCACTCAGCCTGTTCCTGAGCGAATTCCAGGATGGTCAATAGCGGACACGATGTGTCGCCCAAAGCGCGAACATCAGTGCCGTGCACAAATTTCAATTTTTCGTATTCGCTACTGAATAGCGTGAATACAGATCGGCAACGCGTTGTTGCCACATGCCGACAAACGCAGCGGAGGTCAGTTTTTCAACTGATTTCCACGCTTGTTTGATGGCGGGCAGTGTATTGCCCCAGATCGCTCGTTTGCACCATCGCTCACCTTTTTCCTTGCCTTCTTCGGTGGCGCACATGGATCTCCAGGCGATGCGCTTCGGATCGGCGACGTGTTCTGCGGCCCCTTGCCATCCTTGTTGATGAATCAAATAGAGATCACTGAAAGTCGGTTTTTTGCCGGTACTGTATTCAAAGAGCAAAGCCTCCGTCGCGAATTTGTAAGCGCCGGCAACGGCATTGTCGCGTGGATCGGTGATGTTTCCTGAACCGTATCGCTTGAACTCATACTTACTGAGCTGAAATAACCCGATATACGATCCGGTCCGTTGCTTCGGATTGAAGCCGAACTCAATTTTGGCCACGGCTTTCATGAAGCTGAAATCCAGACCGAAAGCATCGGAGGCGCGTTTGATTTCCTCGACTGGTGTGCCGACGGGAAGGCCTTTCATTGTCCCTAAAACAGTATCGGCCGGTTTCTCGTCAGGTGGAATTTCGGAAAAAGCGTAATAAGCGAGACGTGAGAAGTCGCGCTTGAGAGGCGCCGCTTCAGGAGAATAATTTTGAACTGAGTCCATTCCTACGTGTGGTTCCAGAGCGGCCGTTCTTATTTTTTGTTCCAGCGCATCTGTTCTTGCTTGTTGCTCGACCGCATTCGTTCTTATTTGTTGTTCGAGCGCATCGAAGGCCGCTTCCAGCCTCGCTTGCTGTCTTTCCAAGGCGTCGGAGCTGATTTCCTCTTTGCGGAAGAGCGATAGCCCACGCGGGACAGGCAATGCGGAGGTGACGAAGTTGCTCGATGCTACTGAACCGACGTCCAAGTCGTCTGGGTCTTCAGGTGAAGCGGCGCTCATCGTCTTCCCAGAAATAATCTGGTAAGCCGCGGCAATTGAGAATGCGGCTACAAGACAGGCAACTTGCAATGATCGTATTTTTGGCAAATCGGTCCCTTGGCCAATTTTATACGCGAATGCCTGCAGCAGGTCCGCAACATGTTACCGCCGTCTTCGAGCAGTACACTGACATGCATAGTGCGGCACAACGGTGGCAGAGCCACCTCGATCTAGCCCACTCATGGAACCCGAGGCTAAAGCCGCTACGTCTTACTTATCAATGATTTGCTCGATCGATGCAACAATTAAGGTTTCTGCGGAAAATAAGCGCTAATGGCCCAAGTTTTCGCCAAAAAGGGCGCAAGGAACGGCCTTGGCGACCGTCCTGGAAAACTGAAAGATGCGCCCCGCAACCTGCATGGTCCAAGGGATATATGATGAAAATTCGTTTTGCGGTCAGGGCCGCGATTATTTTAGCGGCCGCAGGCATGCTCTCGGCATGCGTAACGAATAAGCCCGGCGATGACGCACGCCTCGAATACGAGCGCTCCGTTGCGGACTATGAGAACTGCCTCGCAGCCAACCAGATGAGCACATGCGAAGGGGAGCGGCGCGTCATGAGAGCGAATAAGAGAGCGCTGTCCGCTATCGAGAAGCGCCTAAGCAGATAGATCGGGGTCTGAGGTGGAGTGGTGAAGCCTCCTTCGCTATCGGTCCAATCGGTCGTTCAGTGGCTCGTCCACGGCGCGCGCAACGCGCCGCTGTCGCAGGAAGTGCTGACCGAACTCTGCGAGCGGTTGAATGCAGCCGGATTGCCGCTGTGGCGCGTCACTGTGTTCGTTCGCACGCTGCATCCGGAGATCGTCGGACGCCGGTTCGTCTGGCATCCAGAGACAGGGACGGTGGTCACCGACGGCAGTTTCGAACTGCTCGAGCGCCAATCTTTTCTCGACAGTCCAATGGTGCACGTAAGCAATACCGGCGAGGCCTTTCGGCGGCGACTAGCCGATCCCGGCTGCGTGATGGACTACCCGGTTCTGCACGACCTGCGCGACGAAGGCGTCACCGATTATGTCGTGGCGCCGCTGCATTTCTCGGGCGGCGAGGTGCATTTCTCGTCCTGGGCAACACGGCAGCCCGGCGGTTTTACCGATGCGGAGATCGAGGTCATCCAGTCGCTGATTGCGCCGTTGGCGCGGGTCGCCGAAATTCGCGCCTGGTATCGCGTCGCCGGCAATCTCTTGACGACTTATGTCGGAAAAAATGCCGGCGAGCGTGTGCTCGCGGGACATATTCGCCGCGGCGATACCGAGGCGATCCACGCGGCGATCTGGCTGTCCGACATGCGCGGCTTCACCGCCTTGGCCGACACGCTGCCGCCGCAGAATCTGGTCGATCTGCTCAATCGCTATTTCGACTGCCAGGTGCCGGCGATCGTCGAGCATGGCGGCGAAGTGCTCAAATATATGGGCGACGGACTGTTGGCGATCTTTCAGATCGGCGCAGAGCGCGATTACAGGACGGTCTGCGCGGCCGCACTGGAAGCCGGCAGAGCGGCGCGCAATCAGATTGCCGCGCTGTCTGCGCTCGACGGCGATAGCAGCGGGTTGCGCTTTGGTTTGGCGCTGCATGTCGGCGACGTGCTGTTTGGCAATATCGGCAGCGGCAACCGATTGGATTTCACTTGCATCGGCCCGGCGGTAAACCTGGCGGCGCGTCTTGAGAAACTTGCCGGCCGCTTGGGCCGAACCATCCTCGCCTCGGAGGATTTCGTCCATCAGTGCGGTGACGACGGCTTACAACCGATCGGCCGCTTTGCCGTCGCCGGATTTGCCGCCGAGCAAATGGTGTATGGCCTCGCCGACGAAGGAAAGGCCTAGCAATCAACGAGCATCGGAACGTGTTTTTTGGATCAACAGATCGGCCGCCAGATCCAGCGCATTGAACTGGCTATAACGCGCGCGGAGATGGTCTGGGTCGAGAAGGGTGAGAAGCCTGCCGATCTGCCAGTCCAGGCGCCGACCAAATATGAGCTTGCTATCAATCTCAAGACCGCCAAGACACTTGGCCTTACCGTGCCGCAGACCTTGCTCGCCAGCGCCGACGAAGTGATTGAATAGCCGACGTTCCAAAAGTGTCACTCGATTTCCGCTTTCGGGATAAAAGCAGTCATCGTGACTAAGTAGGGGTATGGACTACGACCTCGCCGAAAGCCTGATGGATGCGGGATTTCCGCAAATCGGAAAAGGTCGCTTGATTGGTCCGCTGAACAAGCTTGTCTGGCGAAGCGGCGATCGTGTCTATGTCCCCACCCTGGAAGAACTCATAGAAGCGTGTGGAGAGAATTTTGTCTCTCTTGATAAACAGCATGAGGGCTGGCTCGCCTCTGCCAATTATGACCAGAGTTGCTTTGCGAAGACCCCAGCCGAAGCCGTCGCCCGCTTATGGCTTGCGCTTCAAAAACGATGATCGCCAGGAAGGGACGCTGCTGCTTTGCAGCACGACGAATAGTCGTGCCTGAAAAGAGTCTTGAGTTGGACCAAAGGCCAATGCCAGGGATGAACATCGGCCTACAGGTGTAAGTTAGGGTAACAACTCAGGAGGCCTTACGATGCGCTTCGCGACGAATATTATGGCTGCGCTCCTTGTTACGCCCGTAGTGCTGACGCAGACGCCAGCCAATGCGCTGCCGTGCGATAATACGCGATGGTGCGCCCAATATGGGGGGATGGCTGGCGGCGCCACAAACTGCGGCTTTTTCACTATTGAGCAGTGCAGGGCAACCGTGAGCGGTATCGGCGGGTTTTGCGTGCCCAATCAATTTTACAATCCCTGTGGATCTTCGGCCCGTCGCAGCTCTCGGAATCGTCATAACTGAACACGGGCCAACGTCGGCTAAATGACTAAGCGGACATACCGTCAGGAGTAGATTTCAACTCGGCAGTTGAACACTCCTGGCGAGTTGTCACGCCAGGGTCTTGTCCAATTCATCCGCCCAAAGTCTTGGTTTTCAATCCAAGGCCCGGCCACCATATTGCCCGCAATTGAAGGCAACTTTGTTTCACATCAATTCATCAGAGGAGCAACACATGGCTGAGCAAAGCAAACCGAGCATCGTATTCGCGCACGGACTTTGGGCCGATGGCTCATGCTTTCAGAAGCTGATCCCCGCGCTGCAGGCGGATGGGCACGAGGTGATGTGCTCCCAGCATGGCCTCAACTCCTTGAAAGGCGACGTGGAGTGCGTCACCCGCTGCTTCGGGCGGGTGAGTGGTCCCATAGTCCTTGTCGGCCACTCTTACGGCGGTACCCTGATCACCCATGCCGGAGTGGACAAACGCGTCGCCGCACTCGTTTACATTGCGGCCCTCGCACCCGACGAGACCGAAACCTCGCAAAGCCAGCAGCAGAAGTTTCCCGTCACGGATGTGTTCTCTCACATCGAAGTCGCCGATGGACGCATCTGGCTAAAGCGCGACGGTATTGGCTGTTTCTGCGGCGATCTGCCGGAGGCGGAGCAGAAGGTCGTCTGGGCGACGCAAGCCGTGCCTGTGCCCGATCTCTTCAATCAAAAGGTCGACGGTGTCGCTTGGCGGTCGAAGCCGAGTTGGTACATCGTGGCCAGCGAAGATCGCACCGTTCAACCAGACCTGCATCGCTTCGTTGCGAAGCGCATGAACGCCACAGTCGTCGAGTTACGCTCCAGTCACGTCCCGATGCTCTCCCAGCCGAATGCTGTGCTCGACGTCATCCGCAACGCCGCGAAAGCCGTTCAGAAATCGCTGGCGGCATAATCTCCGACAGCCAGAGCCGCGTGACCGGAAGCGCGTCACGACCTTCGAGAGACCGCCGTGAGGCGGTCTTTCTTTTTGTGCCACCCCGGAATTGGCGAGACCGCACCTGCTTGCAAAGCCTTGGATTTACAAGATTTTCGGGCTCCTGGAACATTTTGAGCTATTAGCTGTTTATAAGGCGCTTGTCGTATTCAAGCCACTTGCTTGATTAATGTAAGATGAGTATCTTACTCATAAGGTGGCATTCGGAATGGGAGCACCACATGGCAAATGGAAACACCCGCGGAGAACGGCTTCAGATTATGTTGAGTGCCGAAGAATTGGTGGCGCTGGACGACTTTCGCTTCAAAGCAAAGATGCCGAGCCGTGCTGCAGCAATCCGGGAGTTATTGAAGCGCGGGCTTGCGGCCGACGGCTTTGCGTCTGCGGCCTTCGGCACCAAGTCCGAAGACTTCGGTGTCACTGGCGCGGCTCCAAGAGGACGCGACAGATAGCTACTCCAACCCTGAACGAGAATTCTTGAGCGATGAGGTCCACGCAGTCGCTGGCTCAGAAGTAGGCCTCTGTAGACCGGCGGAGTATTGGGGGACTTGTGATGACCGAGCTTAGAGCCAATCCGTTAGATGATGCCCTTATTTCACTTTGCGACCGCGTCGAGGCGCTGGCGACCGGTTCAATTGCCGGTCTGACGATTTGCAATCCGGCCCGCACGCATATCGAACGGGCCATTTTTCCCCGACTGCCGGAGTACGCCGCTGCGATTACGGCAATCCCATTGTCTCCGATTAACTTCGGCAGTTGCGTACGGGCTGTTGCGCAGGGTGAGATCATCACCTGTCCCAACATCGCGGAAGAGCGGCGCTTCGATCCACAGTGGCAGCGTCTGAGTCTCGATAACGGGATCCATTCGCTGCAATCGCGCCCGGTCTATCTCCGCGATGGCAAGCCCTTTGGAACGTTTGTGCTTGCTTACAGGCAACCTCGCACAGAAACCGATTGGGATGTTGCATTGATGAAGTTTGCTGCAGATGCAGCTGGTCTAATTATTCAATCTGATTTTGATCGCATCAACGTCGCTGCCGAATAGCACCCGGTCCGCTATTGGCCTTTAGCAGACATTTCATCGCGTCGATTAATGTCTGGTATCGGAAGAGAAACGGACACCACTCAATGGTGGGGGACTTAGAAGCTCATCGCCTTCTGTTACAGTTCGAGGATTGATCATGTCGATCAGTTCGGCTCTGCGCAGCTCTAGGGCTGCCATTGCTGACGTGGCTTGCCTGGACGTAGTCAGGTTTGATCCGAAGACGACTACGCCACCAATGACAGCTGCCATTGCGCCGATCACACCCACGGCATTGAACCAGATCGCGCCGAGCAAATATGCCGATAGGGCGATTATGCCAGCGGCAATGGCCACTTTCGAAAGCAACATGGCTTTTCGACACCCGTCCAAGGTGATGGCATGATCTTCGATGTCAGTTTCGATGCGCGCGATTTGATCGCGCAGGTCATCGTTCGCCATATGCCGACTTCCTAAACACCCGTTTGGATTGGTACTTTGCAGACCGTAAGCGAACATCGCAATCGTTATGACACTACGTAAAACTATTCGACCAAAACGATCGCGCTCAATTTCAAAACACCTGGTGTGATAGTCTCCCTTACTAATTTTGCGATCTACGATTCGACGGGCCGACAATGAGAATTTTGAAGCGTTTTTTGCAGCGTTTGGTGATTTTCGGACTAGGAATCTTTAGCACCTGGTTCGTCGTTTTTGTTGTGTTCGAATTTGCGGATCGCAGATTGCCGTGGTTCGTGGCATTGGCCGCCACCTACGGAGCCGCAGCGTACATTATCCTTCCGCGTGTCGTTCGAATGGGTCTTAAAGTTCTTCAGCGCAAGCGGGTGCCTAGTTATACGATTACCGGCGATGGCCTGCCTGGTGATCCCGTCAATCTTGTGCTTGTGGGAACACTTGACCAGCTGCGCGCCGCATTTGCGACTGCCGGTTGGTCGATCGCTGATCCGTTGGGATTGAGAAGTTCGTGGCGGATGGCCCGGGCGTTCGTATTGAACTCACCTTATCCGACCGCACCGTTCAGTACGCTTTATCTTTTCGGACGCGGCCAGGACATTGGCTTTCAGAAAGCAATCGATGGCAGCCCTCGAAAGCGCCATCACATTCGATTCTGGGCCCTGGATACTGCGCTTGCCGACATCACGTGGGGCACGCCGAAATTTTGGTTAAACACCGATCGGCCTGCGCAGAACGCCAGCGTTTACTGGATCGGAGCTGGGACCAAGGATACCGGTTTCTCACTGACCCGACTCACATTCCAGATTACGCACGCGACCGATTCCGATACCAACGCTGAGCGGGATTTTATCATTTCCGACTTGCAGGGTAGCAACGTCATTGGGCAGGTCAGTAAGGTGCAAGCGGGCCAGCATATCGAGCACATCAATCACTACGTCACTGACGGCGAAATCGGGCTCGCGGCCCTGAATGCAGCGGCCTCAACTGCAATTCCTCGTGCTTAAGGCATCGCTGTAAAGTGGTCCGGGTCACCGGCACTCCTCCACGTCGCCCATGTGCAGCCAATCTGCAAGGCTGCCAGCGCAATAGCTTTGTTGCGCCAGCACGATCCAGAACATGCTCGCGATAAGCACGCCGGCAAAAAACGCTGTCGCCTTGCTCATGTTTAGTTCTCCTTCCAGTCACTGCTGTCGCCCAATGTCCGGATTCAGGCGTAAAGCGGGCGTCGACCGGATCACGAAAGCTTAGGCCCAAAGCGGACATCATTTCGACCACAGACCGCAATTCAGCGACCTGCTATCCTACAACCACAAATAGCGTTCGTCTTTGCCACCAGAGTGATCCGTGCGCCGGCGAGACGTCATTAGTGGACATCGGCTGGCGCCTCCCGGCTCTTCCTGAGATCGCGCAAAGGTTGTTACGATCCCCCGTCTGAAGCTTCGGGCGTTGCAATGAGACGGCGCCCGCTTGTCAAACTCCTTGGTGGTGCTGTGGTGGCGGCGTCGTTATCAACTGAGGATGCAGATCGCTTGCGTGCCTTTGAACGTGAGCGGCACGACAAGCTGGCGCCGACCTATCAGGACTTCTTTTCGCCAGTGACAGCGCTGGCGACTGCCCGTCTCCTGGATGCAGCGCAGGTTCGGCCGGGGGCCACTCTTTTGGATGTGGCTACCGGCCCAGGCGGTCTTGCGGTGGAAGCGACAAGACTGGGAATAATATGCACCGGCGTCGATCTCTCGCCGGGTATGATCCAGCTTGCAAAAAAATCCAACCCCGGGATCGCGTTCCGTGTCGCCGACGTTGAAGATTTGCCTTTTGCCGATGCATCGTTCGATGCGGTTGTGTGCAACTTTGGCCTGGGGCATTTCCCTTGGCCCGAAACGTCAGTTGCTGAATGCGTTCGCGTGCTCAAACCGGGTGGCTGGATTGCATTGTCGTGGTGGGATGATCCAAGCAAGCAACGCATTCAGGGCCTCTTTCGCGAAGCAATTGCCGAGATAGGCGCGGCGGCGCCGGCCGAAGTACCACAAGGTCACGCGATTTACAGATTTTCTGACACCCACGAATTTCAAAACTTACTTGAAAAGGCAGACCTGATGGATGTCAGCGTTGAGAGTCATCAAACGACGCACCTGATCGCGGACGTTGACACTCTTTGGAGGGGAGGCCTTGGCAGCTTTGCGGTAACCGCGTCGGCAATTGCTCACCAAGACGCAGCAACACAAGCGGCCATCCGCGCTGCATTGGAACGACGAGCGGAGGCCTACAGGACTGCAGACGGTCTCAAGGTGCCGGTCGCTTTCAAGATTGGCGCAGGTCGAAAATCGATGGGGTGAGCGAAAGAGGGCCAACGTCCAGTATTGGCCCTTGCAGGCATCGCTCTTAGCGCACTCACCGCCGCGAACCTCCGCCTGCTTCGGCCCCGACGCTTCCGCCGATTTTAATGCAGGTGGTCGAACCCGGCATTTGAACGAAGCCTACGCCGTACTCGGCGCAGGGATTGTTGCGAGCAGAATGTGGTTTAGCCTTTTTTGGATGACCAGGCGGCCGATCGGTTTGCTGGGCGGCAGCCCAGGTTGGCAACACCGCGATAACGAGCGCAAGTGCGACTTTTCTCATCAGTCCTCTTATCACGGGCCGGGGCACTCGTACGCAGTGTGAGTGTCTGCCCGATGGCAACGAGATCACTTTTTTGCCTTGAGACGTGCGATCTCTTCGCGAATAGGCGCGAAGGGGCCGTACTTATGCTGTTCCTGACTGAAGCCGTCGGCGTATGGGCCGTAGGAGGTGTCGACCGGCTTCTCCAGAAGGTCCGGAAAGTCTCGATCGAGTCCTTCTTTGTGCGGCCGCGGTAGCGAGATGAGATAGGCGGCAACATCCCATGCTTCTTCCACCGTAAGCTGAGGGTTCAGGTAGTCGGTGCCGTGCGGCATGTTGAAATGGATGAAGTTCGCCGCGCTGATCAGGCGCGCCATGCCGGCGCCGTCATTGAAGCTGTCCGGCCCTGAGACCGGAGGCATGATGTAGCCCATATCGACCGTGGGAAGACTGCGGCGCTCTCCCAGGCCTGCCGTGCCATGGCAGCCGGCGCAAACGCGCTTGAAGATGGGACCTCCGTCCACTGGGCTCGCCGCGCGTGCGAGTTCGGGCATATTTCCGGCGCCAAGGCCCGGCAGCTTCTCGCCAGCCGGCACGCCGGTCGACAGAAACTTGAGGTAGGCGACAATCGCATTCATTTGCGGTGCTTGCGCCGGCAAGGCGCGCCCATTCATGCTGCGTGTCATGCAGCTGTTCACCCGCTCTTCAATGCTGATCTCCGCGCCGGAGCGAACGCTGTAGCGCGGAAATTCTCCGAACAGTCCGAATAGGGGAAGTCCGAATTTCTTGGTTCCGGCCTGGAGATGGCAGTTGCTGCAAGCGAGATTGTTGCCCGCATAGCGATTTGCGATGTCAGGAACCTCCGGACCAACGTGCGCGTAGGTGGCAGTGATCAGATCACGGCCTCGCCGCACAAGCCGGCCCAGTTCGTCATCGGGCAGGGCGCCGACTTCGGGCGTGGTCCAGATTGTATTTCGGGGGATGGCTGTGCCTTGGGCAGCCGCCAATGTCGCCGTCACAAACAAAACGAAGCAGGTGACCGAAAACCTGTGAAGCATGATCATTGTGCCTGACAAAACGCAATTATTGTTTGCGGATGAAACTTGGTGTCAAGAACGCCTTGATTTGGCAAAGCGGGCCCACGCGCGGAGCATATCGGCTTTTGGCCCGTAGCGGACATCGGTCTCTGGTTGCAGAAACGCCTGCATGGGAGCTCGAACGGTCAGTGAAATTGATTGACCCGAAACGGCTTTATTCGCGCCGGCTTGGAGCACCATGTGCGAGCAGCAACAACAATGCGGCGCAGCCGTTGCAACAGTTCGTGTCTGCTCGATCCGGGTAGCAAGTTGATGTCGTGGCTCCGCCGATATGTCCCACCTTGTCCCGGGGATCGGTCGCAGTCTTTGCGGAACCATTGATTTATCGCTGAGGCGAAATTGATTTTTTCTCAAGGTGGCCCAAGACCATCGAAATGTTCCCGGTTGCAGAAATGCAACGACGCGATGTTTTTCGATTGATGGCGGCCTGCGCCTAACTCAGTACCTCTGGCTGCGTGTTTGCGGACCTAGGTTGCAGAAATGCAAATTAAGGACCGTGCAATGCGCACCATTTTGCCTGCGCTCATATCGGTCACTCTCGCGACATCGGCCATTGCTGCTGACCTGCCGGTGAAGGCGCCCGTGCAACCGCTGCTGCCGGTGTCCTACAACTGGACCGGCTTTTACCTGGGCATTGCAGGTGGTGGCGGTTGGGCGGACTTCGCGCCATACGAATGCGCTGAATGGAATAAATTCGGGCAATGTCGGCATAAGCGGCGGCCTGTTCGGCGGCACTTATGGTTACAACTTGCAACTTGGCTCCTGGGTGGTTGGCTTCGAAGGCGATTTTTCATGGAGCGGCATCAGGAGTAATTTTTTTGACAACAACGGAAGCGATTTCTGTTCTCCGGCTGTAGAGATCCAATGCGTTACGAATTTGCTTTGGTTCGGCACCGATCGCGCACGCCTCGGTTATTCGTGGGATCGCCTGCTCGTCTACGCTACGGCCGGCGTTGCTTACGGCAAGGTGGAAGGCACGCTTGCCGGTGCGTCATTGCTCGTAACGAGCGGTCAGAATACGCGCACGGGATTTGTCGCGGGCGCCGGCGCGGAATGGGCGTTTGCTCCAAACTGGTCGGTGAAAGGAGAATATTTGTGGACCGACTTGGGAAGCAAAACCACCTACGCCGTCAGCAATAGATTCCCTGAGATTGTTTCACTGACGAATATAAATATTGTTCGGATCGGCCTGAACTATCACTTCCGCTAGCTGGGATAGCCGAGCACGCAACGAAGGCGCAGACGCTTTACGCCCTGGGTCGCGTCGCAAAGACGTCGCGCATGTCGGGTATTAGTGGCGGACTCTCATTTAGAAACGCCCGAAGCGATGCCTCAATATCCGCAGCTTGAAGCGCCTTGCGTTCATAGTCGTCCGCAAGTTGAAACATCTTCAGACGCGCTTTTTCATTTTGAAATGACCGAGCCCTCATTCGACATTCATGCGCGAGAATACGGCACCTCTCGCTGAAAGGCAGCGGTTTATTCCCCGACATATCACCACCTCACGCCTTACAACTGCATCGCAATATTAATTTACGTCATTGCGACGTCTATCGGATGGTAGCGGAATGAGGATCGAAAAAATTATCCGGTTTTCGTAGTGCCGCGACCGTGGCAATTCAGCTGTCGCTTTTCCAGGCAGTCGCACCGGATTTCCAGCCACGTGGATTTTTTATCGTTGGACGAGTGTCCAGCCGCTGAACCTGATGAAATTGAACATCTTGTTCAACAATCCCTCGACTGCGACAACCGCTGACATGACGGCCGGAAACGGCGAAGGGCGAAGAATGTCCACGAACATGCAGTAGCGCAGCTGGTCGGTCTCGTTGGCGGAGACATGCAGTAGCGTGTCGTCGAAGATAAACAATTTGTCATCGCACCAATAATGCGTTTTGTCGCCCACCGTTATGTAGGCCGACTTATCTTTTATGTCGTTGATGTTGTACAGAAGCCGAAAGGTCGGCCGAAGCCATCCGAAATGCGGTGAGGTGGTAATCTTCCTGTTGAAGACGGAGAGACCGATGGTCTTGACGTATTTCCAGCTCTCGTCGAAAGCGGGAACATCCACAACCGTGTCGAGTTTGACGCCATAGCTGCGCCAGAAAAACATTGCGCGCTTATGTTGTTTTGCGTGCTCTTCGACCCGACTCACAAGATTTGCTTCATCAGTGACACGGAGCAGGCGTCGAATCTCGGTCTGATGGTCGGCTGGCAGATCCTCCAGACGATAAACGCCCTTGTTGATGTACGGCAGCGAAAGCAAATCGAGAAGGACATTAATGGGAGACAGCATCCACAACAGGAAACCGTTGCCGATGAAGTAGCGGCGGAACGTGGAGAGTTTCAGTCCGTGATTTCGGCTGACGTCATATAGACCGCAGGCTGCATAAAATAACGCGACCTTTGGAAAAAAATATGCGAACGGAACAAACACGCAGACGGGAATCAGCACCCGCCTGAGGGTAAACTTCCAAAGTCTGTCAAAGAGAGCGCGACCGCGTAGTGGTTCGCTGAACGTAGTACTCACGTGCCACCTCGCCAACACTATTCACTACGCCTTAGTCCGGTAGGCGCGACCCGAGGGACCGTACGCCCGATGACAATCAATTGAAACTAAATTTTCAGATACGAATTTCGCATTTGTCCGGTGCGAAATGTCCATTTTATGGCCCTATCGCCAAGTACTTAAGTCTGCACGCGCGGTCTCCAGATTAGCACGCTGCGGAGGAACCAATGTCCGCGATCAAGCCATCGGGAAATGAAGTCTGCCGCCCGTTTCTGCCGACTAAAGACTTCGCGCACAGCTGCGCGTTTTATGAAGCGCTGGGCTTTAAGAAGGTGTTTCAGGGTGACGTAGCGATATTTGCCGTTGGCGTGACTTCTTTCATCCTTCAGCGCTACTACGAAGAAACCTGGGCCAAGAACACTATGATGCAGGTTTTGGTCGATGACCTTGACGGTCGGTGGGAACACATCATGTCTCTGGACCTTCCAAACAAATTTGGTGTCGCTCCACCGAAACCACCCGAAATGCAGCCTTGGGGACTTCGAGTGGCCTACATCTACGATCCGGCAGGCGTACTTTGGCATTTTGCTGAGCGCCGACCCGGCCACCCCGCCGATTAGAGTGAGAAGGTGCGGACATTCCAATCGTACGCATCAATGTCCGCTCTTGAGGCCAAAGCGGACATCGGCTTCGCGTAGCGTGCCTAGGCCGGATCGCGCCGGTTGTCTGAAAGGCAAATTCTGCGATAGCCTTTTTGTTTCTGCGCATAGAGGGTTCGCATGAAGCGGCGGGAATTTCTGGGCATGCTCGCTGCGGCCACTTCGGCGTGGCCCGATTTTTCATACGCGCAGCAAAATCAGGCGCCGAAGCGAGTCGGCTTGTTGGCCCATCAGCCACTCCCGCCCATACAGCGGTTTCGCGAAAAGTTACGCGCGCTGGGGTGGGTCGAGGGCAAGAATCTCATCATCGAGTATCGATACGCTGAAGGCCGCGACGATCTGTTTCTTGTATTTGCGGCGGAGCTCGTGTCGATGCCGGTGGACGTTCTGGTGGCGTGGGGCAGCCCGGCCGCATTCGCCGCCAAGCGCGCCACAACGACGATTTCGATTCTGATCGGCGCGGCGGGCGATGTTGTGAATATCGGCCTTATTTCTAATCTCGCCCGACCCGATGCAAATCTGACGGGATTTATAGCGCTGAACGTCGAACTGGAAAGCAAGCGTCTGGAATTGCTCAAAGAGGCTATCCCGCATTTATCGCGGGTTACGATCCTCGCAAATCCCGCCAATCCGCTGAACCGGTTCAATGTGGAGACGGCGCGCCAGTCGGCCGAGAAGCTCGGCCTGAAAATCGAAGTCGTCGAAACGCGGGGCGCTGCCGACATTGAGAACGCGCTTATAAAAGTAAAGGAAACTCGGCCGGATGCCGTGTTGCTTGCATCCGACACGTTGATGCTGAGCAAGCGAAAGGAAATCGCGGACTTCATGGCCGAAAATCGTATTCCCGCGATTTACCCGTTCAACGAGTACGCAGGCGCTGGCGGCCTGTTCATCTACGGCGCCAATATTTCTGTCCTGTTCGAACGTGCGGCCGAATATCTGGACAGGTTGTTAAAGGGCGAGAAGGTCGGCAACCTGCCAGTTCAACAGGCGACAACTTTCGAATTGATCGTCAATGCAAAAGCGGCTGCGGCGCTCGGGCTTGCCATACCGCCCAACATCTTGCTGCGCGCGGACGAAGTGATCGAATAGCGGTTCCGGTGTCTTGGCCGCAAAGCCAATCTGAAAAATTGAGGCCAAATTTACGAAGCGACGGCCGCGATTCCATTATTGTCTGGCCAGCGGGGCGTCAAATGCGCAAGAGGGCGTGTGCCAGTGGCTGAAAACAGTATCGCGTCAGGGCTTGACCAACCTGGAATGCTGGGTGCCTTCGGGCAAACGCGTTCGGTTCTTCTGCCGATCGTGACGGCCGTATTGGCCGCCGGAATTTTTGCTGCAGACACTGCCACTAATCTGGAAATTGCCGTTCCAGTTTTTTATGTCGCCGTCGTGTTGATTTCTGTTCGCTTCCTCGACAGACGTGGTGTGATCCTCGTCGCCGTCGGATGCATCGGGCTGACGATGCTCAGCAGCATTTTTACGGCGAGTGAAGTGAAACAGACGGGGTTGATCAACACCGCGATCAGCATCCTGGTTGTCGGCCTGACGACTTTTCTCGCGCTGAGAATCGAATCGGCCAGAGTCACCGCAAAAACGCTCATGGAGGCCGATCAACTGCGTGACGCGTTGATCGGGTCTGTCTCGCACGAATTGCGAACGCCCTTGGCGTCGATTTTAGGCGGGGTGTCGATCATGGCCGAGATGCCGACTATCGCCAAGGATCCGCGCCTGGCATCGCTGGCCAGCGGGATCCGGGACGAAGCCATGCGGTTGAACAGCGACATTCAGAACCTGCTGGATGCGGCGCTGATCACGAGCCAGGGGCTGCATTCACGTCGCGACTGGACCGATCCGACCGACATTATCGATGCCGCGGTCGAACGCATGCGGCGACGCTATCCCGACCGCCGCATGGAGCTGAGCCTCGGCAGCAATCTTCCTCTGGTGCACATCGATCCCGTTCTGGTCGAGCAGGCCCTCAGTCAGATCATTGCCAACGCGGCAAAGTTCTCGTATCCGCCATCGGGCATCGAGGTCTCGGCCTTCGTCAAAGACGGAGAATTGCTGATTTCGGTGCATGATGATGGTGTCGGCCTGACAGCCGAAGAGAAAAGCAAGCTTTCCGATCGGTTCTACCGAGGCCAACGTCACATCGGAAAAATCCCGGGATCGGGACTGGGTCTGTGGGTGGCGAACACTTTCATCGTAAGCAGCGGCGGAAAACTTGAGGCAACCAGCCCCGGCGAAAGCAAAGGGACGACGATCCGCGTTGTATTTCCGATCTCGCACTACGCCGCCGATGAAAACGAAGCGGCCATGCAAGAGGCGTGAGCCGCGGATGCATGGTCCGTGTTTTCTCTCTCCGCAGGCCAGCTGAACCAGGACCCCGGGGGGATCATGTTCAAGGTCTTTGTCGGACGCGACGAGAACAGAGAGCTTCTGCCGAACCAACTCGCGGCGTTCCGCAAACTCGCCGACCGCATCTGTGAAAGCGTCAACGCCTGAGGACGGCGGCAGACAGCTAGTCGATCAATTCGTCCGCACGTGCCAATAGCGTTTGCGGGAGTTTCAAGCCGAGTGTGTTTGCGGTCTTGAGGTTGATCACCAGGTCAAATTTGGTGGGCAGGATCACTGGCAGATCCGACGGAAGGGCGCCGCGAAGAATTCTGCCAACATAAACTCCCGCCTCACGGTAAACGCCGGTGATACTTGGTCCATAGCTGACCAATCCGCCACCGACGACAAATTCGCGGAAACTGCAGATGAGCGGGATGGCGTGGTGGGCTGCCAGCGATATGAGATGCTTGCGCTCGGCAAGGAACATCGGATCGCTTGCGATGAAAATGCCGCCGGCTTTCTGCTGTATCGCTGCAGTGAATGCAGCATCAAATTCGGCAGGCTTTGCAGCCTTGACGACAAAGGTTCGTCGTCCGGCTGTGACAGCAGCATTTTGCAGATTTTTGAGGTCGATCTCCGCATTCCCGTTGTCGGGGTTCATGAAGAGGGCAAAGAGCTCCGCACTGGGAAGTAGTTCAGAGAGCACCTCGAATTGTTTCGCGCCAAGCAGACTTGTGATCAGGCTGATGCCGGTGACGTTGCCGCCCGGACGATTGTGGCTTGCAACCAGTCCGAACTTCTCTGGATCGTTCCCGACGATGAAAACTATGGGGATCGTTTTGGTCGCCGCCTGCGCTGCACGCGCGGAGGCGATGTCGCCGGTTGCTGCGATCACGCTTACTTTGCGGCTAGCCAGTTCTCCGGCCAAGGCGGGGAGGCGACCGTAGTCTCCACCAGCCCAGCTGTACTGGATGACCACGTTCTGACCGTCAACGTAACCGGTTTCCTTCAGGCCCTCGCGAAACGCGGCGGCATTAAACGCGTAATTCTCCGGCATATTAGGATTGAGGAAACCGACGACCGGCGGCGTCGCTTGCTGGGCGCGAGCCAAAAGCGGCCACGTTGCCGCGCCGCCCAAAAGCGTGACGAATTCGCGCCGCTTCATTATCGCCCCCAGCCCTCGTAAGCCATGGTATCGGCTCGGGCCAAGGTCTTAAAGAGGGCGGCGTGATATCCGCCTTGGGCCACGAGTGGCCATCGCAGAGGCTTTTCTTCCCGAAACTGCGGGCCGTCGGATACGCTTCACCCCGCGTTCTAAAAAGGGCAAATTCCTTCCGTCGAATGCAAATTGCCAGGGCGGGTTTCGTTCAAAATGAGCTTCGTTTTCGACTACATCTCCGTGAGCACTTTTTGGACGATCGTTCTGATCGTGCATGCTTTGCTCGCGGTCACAACGCTCGGGGCGCTTACGCATCAGGCAGTAGCGGTGGCAATGCCCGCGCGGAGGATTGTGGGTTCCGATGGATTCTTCACGCGGTTCCGCGCGGTCTATGGGGCGGGCTACGCGACGGCCGTTTGCGTGCTGTGGGCCGTGACTTTTTTGCTTGGTGGCTGGATCTACACGAAGTATCGCATTTCGATTCGCATCCCTCTCGAGCGCTTCGGTTATTGGAAAACCCTTGGCGCTTTCGAGATGAAAGAACATGTCGCCGCGCTCGGGCTCGGCGTCCTTCCAGCCTATTGGTATTTTTGGAAGAACCCGAAGAATCCTGCCTACGACAGTGTGCGCACGGCGGTCACCCTTCTTTTGGCGGCCATGTGCTGGTTCGCCTTTCTTGTAGGACACGTTCTCAACAATGCCCGGGGGTTCGGATGACGGAGCTTGCAGGGCGCGACGTTGGGACAAAGGACGGCAGAGCTCGGTCGCTCGCGACGTCGCCCGCATTCGGTATGTTCGCAATCGTTTTCGCTATCGCTGCACCCATCATTTATGTCGCAAGCGAAGTGGCGAGCTGGCCGTTGTTCACTTATCACCCGGGGACCAATCGCATCGATTTTGGCTGGGCCGCGCCGCGCCCGAACGAAGGCCCCGCCATGTATTGGTATGGCTGGGTCGCCACGATGCTCGTCGGCTCGTCGCTGCTCGGCATTGTCGCGACGCGGTTTGCACGTCTCTATGCCGGAATTCCCTTGTTTCTGGTCTGGCTGCTGCCGTTATTGGCGCTGCCAATTCTCGCTTACGGGCTGATGCCGTTCTGGACCCGCTGACGGTCATGCGTAAATACGGCCTTCTCCTTATCGCCGCTTTGACCCTTGCGGGCGCGCCCGCAAAGTCGGGCGGGATCATCGACGAACATGGCGACGACGGTGACACGATTTTCTTTGGCGCCGTCAAGGATACGCGCGGTGTTGCGATCGAAGGCGCACATGTCAACGTCAAATCCAAGAACATAGAATTCGTGACGACCACCGATGCGATCGGAAATTACCGTCTGGTGACACAAATGGACCCTGACCAGTCCGAGCTCTCGTGCAGGAAGGAAGGGTATCGTCAAAGCGGGACAATGCGACGTTCGGCGCCTGGCGAAAAGTCTCCGATCGAAATCGATTGTACGCTGCAGGCCGGTCGTTAATGCGACATCACGCCGCGATCGCTGTCCTTTTCCTAGTCGCTGTGCCGGCGGCCGCAGAGCCCATAACCCTGCGTTACGGTGCGGCTTATTCGACACTGCGAAGTATTTATTCCCTGCCCATCATGGTTGCCGACCGCGAGGGATTTTTCCGGCATGAAGGCTTGGATTTAAAAATCGTCGTGCCGATTCCCGGCGGCTCGGACCAGATGATCGATGCCCTGCATGACGGCACCGTCGACATTACCCACGTCGCGACGCCCTATCTCATCCGCAAGGTCTTGGCTGGTTCGGACGCGGTCGCGATTGTGACGGAGTTCAACAACCCGATCTACAGTCTGCTCGCGCAGCCCAGCATCACGAGTTTTAGTATGCTGAAGGGAAAGCGTATCGGTCTCGCAGATCCGGGCGGAACGATCTCGATATCGATGGAGAAGCTGCTCGCCGCCCGTGGACTCAAGGAAAGTGACTACGTCACAAAGACAATGGAAGGAACGCCGGCTCGCTTCAATTGTCTCAAGCGCAGAGAATGCGATGCGGTGGTTCTGGGCCAGCCGCAGGACGCGGCCGCGGAGGCGGAGGGATTCACCCTGCTGGGCCTCTCAACCGAAGCGTCACCGCCATATCTCTATACTGTCACGGCGGTGCGACGCTCCTGGGCCGAGGCCAATAAGGACGCGGTCGTTCGCTATGTGCGTGCGTTGCGCGCGTCGTTCCAGTTCATTCGAGAACCACAGCATCGTGGCGCTGTGGCCGAGATAGTCGCTGAAACGACCAAAGTTTCAAAAGCCGTAGCCGATAGAGTCCTCAAACTGTACTTCGAGCCGGAACGCGGAATTTTGCCGCGCGAAGGTGAAATCGACCTGAGTGCGCTTGCACAAGTCATTGCAATGATGGCCGAGACGGGGGCGCTCAAGCCGCCGCTGCCGACGGCGGACAAGTTCGTTGATCAGCAATATCTGAGAGCCGCCGGCGTTCGTTGAGTTCCAAACCCTTTGGAACTGAGAACGTCGTCACATATCATCGAGTCCGCTCGACCCATTGAGCGCGCGATGCTCCCGGTTCGAACGGATCGCCGAAGTACTGGGCCTCACGGGCAACCTTGCCGTCTCTGAATTCCATGATGCTTACTGTGTAAGACGGCAACCCGTCATATGTAAGGACGAGCTCAGTGACCCAAAGATCGCCGGCACCGAGTATGCGCCGCACCGTAAAGCGCTTCGTGTTCGGCTGTGCAAAACGAGATGCTTGAATATTGCGCCGACCATTGATCCGCTCCCCGGACTGCGGATACTCAAGCACTGCATCGTCGTGGTAAATCTCGTGCTCTGCGTCGAAATCATTCGCGTCTGAGGCTGCCCAGTGGCGATCCAGAGCCGCTCGAATGTTCCGGTCTTCTGTCAGGGTCTTCTCTCACATCGCGGCGCAACAGGGCATGCAATTTGCCCCGAACCTCCATCATGATCGCAGGCGGCAGGCGGCGTCCATTCGAATGTTTTCGAGGAATCCAGCCGCGGACGAGAAAATTGACGCGCTGGAAGAGAAAGCGCGACGCCGATTATAGCGAGGCTCGAACTCAGAGCGATTGATCGTTCATTGATTGGGAACCCCGCATCGGGGCGACCATGGCGATATTTTTTATTGCATACATTCTGCTCGGTCTCGCCCAGATTTGGGCGGCGATCGAAGGAATATACCTCTACTTCGGGATAGGCGGGTTTCTTGCCGTTATCCTCTTTTTCGTCGCATATGCCGTTCCCTTTGTCGGTACGATCGTGGTGGCTTTGCTCACCTATTACGGCGCGCGTTACGGCTGGGAATGGGAATGGTGGCAGGCGCTGGTGCTCGTTATGCCGGGTATTATCCTCATGCTTGCTGCAAGCATTTTGGTTGGCCTGGCAATTTGGGCGCAGCGCCTCGGTGGGCTCATTTCGTTGCATCACCATCTCGCCGCCGGCGACCGAGACAAGCAACAATCGACCTAAGTGCTAGTCCGCGCGGTGAGCGGACGTTTGCCTTATTCGATCACATCGTCGGCGCGGGCGAGAAGCGAAGGCGGTATTTTCAGGTCGAGTGCTCTGGCCGTCGTAAGATTGATCACAAGTTCGAACTTCGTCGGTTGTTCGACTGGTATATCGGCGGGCTTGGTACCGCGGAGGATCTTGTCAACCAGATCTGCCGAATGCCCGAATAGTTGCGAATAGCTGGGTCCGTAAGACATGAGTGCGCCGCCTCTGGCGAAATCACTCGTGCTGAAGATTGCCGGCATTCGCTCGCTTAGTGCAGAAGCGATTATTGACGCACGGTTCGCAACGATGAGTTGATCAACCGCGACGTAAAGTGCATCGGCCCGGGTTTTCAGCCCCTGGAAGGCAGGACTTACATCCTCGGCTCGCCGAATTGCGAGCGGGATGACTTCGAGGCCCAGCCTGCGCGCTTCAGCCTGGGTCTCACCCATCTCCAGTACTGGTTGGGTATTATCGGCGTTGAACATGATGGCGAGGCGACGAAGCTGAGGCATGACCTCGCGCAAGAGTTCTAGTCTCTTGCCCGCCAATTCGTTGGCCTGGATCGACAGCCCGGTTACGTTGCCTCCTGGTTTTGCGAGGCTCGCAACAAGACCGCTTCCGACGGGGTCTATTCCTACCGCGAAGACAATCGGGATAGTCGACGTCGCCTGCTTCACAATCGGGACTGCACTTCCGACTGTGACGATCACATCGACATTTCGACGGACGAACTCAGCCGCGATTTCAGCGTAGCGCTCCGGACGGCCTTCCGACCACCGATACTCGATCGCAATAGTACGGCCTTCGATCCAGCCAAGCTCGCGCAGGCGCGCCGCAAAGGCGGACACCCACGGAGCAAAACCCGAAGCGTCTGCGCCCAGAAACCCGATGGTTGGAATCTTGCCCGGCTGCTGCGCACGCGTCGACAGTGGCCAAATTGCAGCCACACCGCCGACAAGTGTGATGAAGTCGCGCCGTCTCATCGCCGCCCTCAGAAGCGGACTAATCGAGCGAAACGGAAGATCGCTATTCGATAATTTCATCAGCGCGATTTTGCATCGATTGCGGCACGGTGATGCCGAGAGCCTTTGCAGTCTTGAGGTTGATGAGCAGCTCGATTTTGCTTGCCTGTTGGACCGGCAAGTCGGCAGGCTTCTCGCCCTTGAGAACGCGGCCGACATACCCACCCGCGAGGCGGTAAGAATCTATGATGCTGCCCCCATAGCTGGCCAGGCCTCCGGCCGCCACAAACTGATGATATTCATAGATGGCAGGCACCGAGTTGCGCAGCGCAAATGTGGCCAATTGCTCGAGGCGGTTATTAAAGAATGCATCCGTGCCGATCACGAGCGCGCCGGCACCCGACTGGCGGAAGGTCGTGAAGGCCGCTTCAAGTTCTGCGTCGGTGCTGACGTACAGAATGTTGAGTTGGATTCCGAGTTTAAGGGCCGCCGCGAGTGAGTTCTCGTTTCACGAACTCGGCCAATGGATTTTTCGGATTGATGAGCATGCCAAGAGTAGTCGCCTGCGGGACCAATTCGTGAGCCAGCTCCACCCGTTTCGGCGCAACTTCTCCGGTCATTTGCGTCACGCCAGTGACGTTTCCGCCGGGTCGGCTCAAACTCGCGACAAGTCCGAGCTGGACCGGGTCGCCTCCAGTGGTGAACACAATCGGAATCGAAGTGGTCGAGGACTTTGCTACGAGATTGGCAGGCGTGCTGGTCGCGGCAATGACCGAGACTCGGTGACCGACGAGCTCGCCAACCAATGCCGGCAGACGATCGTAATGGCCGTTCGCCCAGCGATATTCGATAGCGACATTCCGGCCCTCGACGTAACCGGCTTCTTTCAAACCCTCAAGGAAAGCACTGACCATGGGCGCAAAACGATCAGGCGACCCACTGTTGAGAAATCCGATCAATGGCATCGCCGCCTGTTGGGCGCGCGCGGTGAGCGGCAATGACGCTGCTGAAGCAGCCAGTATTTTTATGAAATCACGCCGTCTCATTTGCCCCCCAAGGCTCGTGCGCGCATTGCTTTACTCAAGTATGTCATCGGCTCGCGCGGACAAACCTGGCGGCACTACGATGTCGAGCTGTTTTGCCGTCTTGAGGTTTATCACGAATTCAAACTTGGTTGACTGTACGACAGGCAAATCGGCAGGATTTTCGCCTTTGAGGATACGGGCAACAAATCCAGCGGATTGCCTGAACGAGTCAGTTAAACTGGTCCCGTAACTCATCAAGCCTCCGGCTTCTGCAAACTCCCGCCATTCATATATTGCGGGTACGCGGAGCTGCGTCACGGGGTCGATAACGAGTGAACGCCGGCTATTGAAATAAGGATCGGCTCCGACAAGCACCGCACCAGCACGGTGTTGCGCGAACGCTTTAAAGGCCCTGGCGATTTCGTCCTCGGTGCTTGCTCGCTCGACGTGGACCTTTACGCCAAGTGAACGAGATGCCTCGTTCAAATCCTTCAACTGACTATCAAAGAAAGGGTTGTTGGCGTTCAAAAGCACACCGATCAACTCAACGTTTGGGACGAGCTCGTGTAGGAGACCAAGACGCTTGCTCTCCATTTGGTTTGTAAAGAAGCTCACTCCGGTCAAGTTGGCGCCCGGGCGATTTAGCTGTGCTACCAACCCCGATTTGATTGGATCAGCGCCCATAACGAATACGACAGGCACCGTTGACGTTGTCTTTTTTGCAGCGACCGCACCGACTGTTGTGCCAGTCAGTATCACCGACGCATTGCGACCGACGAGTTCAGCGGCAAGTGCAGGCAAGCGGCTAATGTCGCCCTCTGCAAAACGTAATTCAACCGTGACGTTGCGGCCTTCCTCAAAGCCCGCCTCTCTCAAGCCCTTGCGAAAAGACCCCACCATCTCGGCTTCGCCTTTGGCCGAGGTGAGGCCGAGATAACCAACCATCGGCTGCGACGAGTTGTTGCGCGTCCGCATTGAGTGGCCACACGACTGCTATGCTGGCGAAAAGCGCGATGAACTGTCGTCGATCCACTGCCGCCCCCAAGGCTCAGGCTAGCAGATCGTAGCAATGGGAGCAGGGCGCTGAAAGGGGCGTCGTTATGTCCGCTTTGGATCAGAAGCGGACATTTGCAGCGCAACCGCCGACGTCCGCTAAGCCGCCGGGAGCCAATTCGGGTTCTGCCGGTGATTTCCGGAGAGCAGCGGGTCAATAGGTGCTTAGCGTATATTCCGTGCTTGCCGTCAGTTTCGCGGCGAGATCACGCCCAACGACTCGGTCAACGGCTGAAGCCACCAGATCGTCTGTTCGCACAAGTTTACGCAGATTCTCCATTTCAAGAATAAAGGCGCGCGTTAAGCGCTCCACAGTTACAGTTGCTGACGCGCGGTTGCCTGACACGAGGGCCAGTTCGCCGACCAATGACCCACCGTGCAAGTGTGTGATCGTTCGGCCCTGACTTTCGACGACCATTTGCCCTTCGCAGATCAAAACCAGTTCCTTCACCGGTTCGCCTTCGCGCGTGACTTGGGTTCCTGGCTCGAAAGTTCGCCAACTGCCGACTTTGACAAGCTGTGCCAATTGCTCGCGGCTCAAGCTCGCAAAGGCCCCTTGGCTGAGAAGGTGCAACTCTTTCATGTAGCGCAGGCGGCGCTCATCAGCGACCAGGCGGAATATCTGATACAGATTGATGATTATGAAAATGATGTCCCAGCCAATGCCTGTGTGCATGGCGCCGCCGGACATTCTGAAGTACACGATCTCAAAAATAAGGCCGACGACAGCGATGACGCGTAGCCAAAAAACATTCGTCATCCAGTAGGAGATCGCAATTAAAACGTATGAAACGTGTCCTGGGACATCGGACCAGGAGATACCCCACTCACTCATTCTCAACCCCCACCGACAAACCTGTGTTGGCACAGACAAGGTATTCGACTGTCAGTAGAACCCTGTCGCCGTGGGCATTATTTCAAGGTGAGTGACTATTGCGAGTTGGACTGAGGTCCAATCTGCGAAGACAAGTGTCTGCTAAGCGCCATGCTTCGCTTGGTGGACTATAGCCGGCGGCTATCTTGTTTCGGCCAATAGGCCCGAATGTGAAGCGAGCGTTGCACCAGCCTATGTCTAAGCCGGGAGCCAGAAGCGACATGGTCGCAATTTCAGATTGGCTCCATTCCCTGCTCTTTGATCACACGAAGCGCGGACGACCCTTTCAAGAATTTGAGCAACTCTGCTGCGGCATCGCGTGACCTTGAGTTCGCGCTGATCGCACCACCGAACGCTGTATAAAACTGAATCTCTGGCGGCAGGGGTCCGGCAAGCTCGACACCCGGAGTGGTGAATGTTTGGGTGATCGGGACAAGGCCCAATTCGACTTCGCCCTTGGCGACGAGTTCGGAAGAGAGGTCTGTTTTCGGAATTGTCGTCTTGGCGGCCAGTGCATCTTTCAGTCCAAGCCGCTCGATTATTTGCGGCACACCGGGCACGGGAAGATATGTGATCGATTTTGCGTCCAAGAGCGCCCGCTTGAAGTTATCCAACGAGCTGACGTCAGGTTTTGGTGCTCCCGTACGAACAGCCACGCCGTTGGCCGAACGCACGAGACCCGTTTTTGATTCGGCAGCCAACCTTCCGTTGTTGATCAGCGCATCGAGTACAGGCGGCGGAGCCGCAACCACATCAAAAGCTTCTCCGGCATTGATCCGTCCGACAAACTCCGAGCTCAGGCCGGTCGTGATGTTGAGCGTGTGTCCCGTGCCCTTTTCAAATTCGGGGCCGATTTTTTCCAAGACCGTCCCGACGGCCCTTGACGCAAATATCTTCAATTCGTCCGAGCAGGCGTGACCTTGGATGCCAAGTACCAGAAATCCAAAAATCAGAAACGAAACAAGATACCGGCGTGATGTCATGAGATGCTCCCCCAATGCATCACAATAGCGTCGTTCATTATATGCGCTAGCCCCGCGTCCACGGCGCTAGGGGTTAGATGCTGACATGTTGCTCTATTCGATCACTTCGCCGGCGCGCGCGACCACAGCGGGCGGCACGGTGAGGCCGAGGGCTTTTGCCGTCTTGAGGTTGATCGCAAGCTCGTACTTGGTCGCCGCCTGTACCGGCAGCTCGGCTGGCTTCTCGCCCTTGAGGATGCGATCGACATAGCCGGCCGCTTGCCAATACTGGTCGACGAAATCAGGTCCATAGGAGATGAGGCCACCAATGGTGACGAAGAAGCGATAGGGGTAGACGGCGGGCAATCGGAGCCGGGCAGCGAGCGCGATGATTAGATCGCGATGGCGCGTCGCCAACGCACTCGCCGTCACGATCAAGCCGTCATTCGAGGAGCGTGCGAATGCCGTGACGGCGCGCTCGATTTCCCCCGCATCGCGCACGTCGACTGCACTCAAATCTACGCCGAGCGATGGTGCGACAGCTTGCACGGCGGCGAACTGCCCGATCCCGGAGGCGATGGTTGGATCCCGAAGCACCGCCGCCCGTGTCACGGCCGGCGCGATCTGCTTCAGCAGCTCCAGCCATTTACCGCTCATGCCGTATTCGAAAACCGTGAACCCAGTCGCGTTGCCACCCGGCCGTGCCAGGCTGTCGACGAAACCGGCGCCGACGGGGTCGATGACCACCGCGAACACGATCGGAACGGTGCGGGTCGCCTGTAGCAACGGCGCCACTGTTGCGGTGCCAGTACCAGCCAGGATGACGTCCGGCGCGAGCGCGGCTAATTCGGCCGCGTGCCTGCGAATATCGTCAGGTTTGGTGGTGGCCCAGCGGATGTCGATGTGTACGTTGCGGCCGTCGCTCCAGCCCAGTTGCTGCAGGCCCCGCTGGAACGCTGCGATGCGGGCCTGATAGTCAGCATCGTCGGCGGTCGCGGCCACCAGCACGCCGATGCGCCGTACGCGGTCGCTCTGCTGTGCCCGCGCAGCGAGCGGCCACACGGCCGCGCCGCCGAGAAGCGATATGAACTCGCGCCGCTTCATAGCATGTTGCCTATTCGATCACTTCGTCGGCGCGTCCAATCAGTGAGTTGGGCACGTCGAGGCCGAGTGCCTTGGCAGTCTTGAGGTTGAGGAAAAGCTCAAATTTGGTCGCCTGTTGGACAGGCAGTTCTGCGGGCTTCTCTCCTTTGAGAATCCGATCGACGTATTCGGCGGCGTGCCGGCACTGGTCGACGACATCGGGTCCATAAGACATCAGGCCACCACCGGTGACCATCTCACGGAAAGGATAGACTGCGGGCAGCTTGTGCCGCGATGCAAGTGTAATGATCAGACTATAGTGGGCGGGCATCGCGGACGCATTCGGTGTCAAGATCAGACCGCCGTTTGGAGAACGAGCAAAAGCCGCGATTGCGCGCTCAATCTCGTCGGCGTTGCGGCGGCTATCAATCGGGTTTACTTCGACACTCAGCGGCTGCGCTGCGGCGCGGAGAGCGCTGAACACGGCGACCCCGACAGGATTGTCGGGATTCCTGATGACGGCCACGCGAGCGACGCTTGGGGCAATCTGTTTAAGGAGGTCGAGCCACTTTCCGCTCAGATTGTATTCATAGATCATAAAGCCGGTAACATTGCCGCCCGGCTTGGCCAAACTATCTACGAAGCCGGCGCCCACCGGATCAGTGACTCCAACGAACACAATCGGCACGCTGCCGCCGAGGTGTTGCAATGCCGTTACGCTGAGGGTGCCGCTGGCCAAAACAACATCTGGCGCCAACGCGATCAATTCTGCCGCGTAGCGGCGTTCGCGCTCAACATCGTCTGCGCCCCAGCGCGTGTCGATCCTCACATTGCTGCCGTCGGTCCAGCCTAATTGCCGCAAGCGTTGTTGAAATGCCGCGACGCGGGCTCGACCTTGTGGATCGTCGGCGGCCCGATTCATAAGTACGCCGATGCGCCGCATCCCCTCAGACTGCTGGGCGCGCGCGGCTACCGGCCACACGACCGCACCGCCGAGTAAACTGATGAATGAACGCCGCCTCATCGCTGCCCCCGAGGACAGGACAGGCATCGTATCGACTTACATCTCTCGGTTGAAGGGGCCGCCCGCCACCAAGTTGACGAAATCAAATCCAGTGCATCGGCGGAGATCACCTTATTCGATCACTTCGTCGGCGCGGTTTTGCACTGATTGCGGCACAGTGATCCCCAGTGCCTTTGCGGTTTTGAGATTAATGACGAGCTCGACTTTCATTGGTTGCTGTACCGGTAGATTGTCGGGCTTCTCGCCCTTGAGAATTCGGCCGGCGTAGATACCAACTTGGCGGACCGGTTCCGAAAAACTTCCGCCATAGCTCATAAGGCCGCCAGCTGCGGCAAACTCACGAAACTGGGTTATGGCAGGTATTGCGTGACGGGCTGTCAATGCGCCCAGTTGCTCGCTGCGGCTTATGAAAAATGCATCGGGAGCGATAACGAGCGCGCCAACTTGCAGCTGCGCCAATGTTGCGAAAACTGAATCGAAGTCCCGCTCACTAGTGGCTTGCAGAATATGAAGCTGCAGTCCCAAGTTGCCTGCAGTCCGCTGCAGGTCTTTCGACACCGACTCTGCGATCTCAGGGCTGGTCGGATTGACAAGAAGTGCGACGACGGTTGCTTTGGGCACCAACTCGCGTAGCAGTTCGAGTCTTTTCGACACCAATTCGGTGTTTATGTTGGTTATCCCGGTAACATTGCCGCCCGGTCGCGCGAGGCTGGTGACAAGTCCAGCCGCGACGGGATCAATGCCCACCTGGAAGACAATGGGGATCGTCGCGGTTGCCGCTTTTGCCGCAAGTGCCGCAGGCGTGCTACCCGGCGCGACAATCACGTTCACCCGACGGCGAACCAAGTCGGCCGCCAAAACAGGCAACCGATCGTTCTGGCCTTCTGCCCAACGAAAATCGATCGTTACGTTGCGACCCTCGACAAAGCCGGTATCGCTCAGGCCTTGGCGAAAGGAGCGCAAGGGGCCCGCGTACAAATCCGCCGACGAACTGCCGAGAAAGCCGATCACCGGCATCGTCTGCTGCGCGGTCGCTATAAGTGGCCACGCTGCCGCAACGCCGAGAAGTGTAACGAACGTGCGTCGCCTCATTGTCGCCCCCGAGGCCAAAGTCAGGGCATCGTAGCTACAAAAAGCAACGCACCGAAAGGGGGCAGGGCATTACGCCGCGCGATGCGCAGAAGCCGCTTTGGGTAGAAGGAGGCCAGTTACCTTTTGACATCGCTGAACGATAAGTCACATAAAGCTGCAACAACCGCCCGGAGGATTCACGCTATGCCGCGACAGATGACAACGTTAGCCTTTGCAGTAGCCTTGGCGTCGGCCAATTTGGCTGGACCGGCCATTACGCAGGAAAAATCGATTGTCGTCGCCTCGACAACCTCGACCCAGGACAGCGGCCTGTTCGAGTATCTGCTTCCAATCTTTCAACAGAAGACCGGGATCGGTGTGAAGGTGATTGCTCAAGGCACAGGGCAGGCGCTCGACACCGGCAGGCGCGGCGACGCTGATGTTGTTTTCGTTCATGCGAAATCGGCGGAAGAGAAGTTTTTGGCCGACGGTCAAGGCGTAAAGCGAAATCCGGTGATGTACAACGACTTCGTCCTTATCGGCCCCAAGAGTGATCCTGCGGGCATCAAGGGCAACGACATCGTCGCGGCTTTGAAAGCAATAAAGGAAAAGCAAGCGTCGTTTGTTTCACGCGGTGACCGCTCGGGAACACACATTGCTGAACTTGCACTTTGGAACAGGGACGGCGGGATCGATATCGATAAGGAAAAAGGCCCTTGGTATAAGTCGATCGGTCAGGGCATGGGTGCCGCGCTCAATATGGCAAGCGCCAGCAACGCCTATGTTTTGTCGGATCGTGGGACGTGGCTATCTTTCAAGAACCGAGGTGATCTGCAAATTCTCGTCGAGGGCGACAAGCGGTTGTTTAATCAATACGGGGTTATTCTGGTCAATCCGGCGAAACATCCGACTGTGAAAAAAGAACTTGGCCAGGAGTTCATTGACTGGCTTTTGTCGCCTGAGGGACAAAGAGCGATCGCCAACTACAAGGTCAATGGTGAGCAGTTATTTTATCCCAATGCTGAAGATCCGAATGCTTGAAGCGTGAACGATTTCGCCGCAGCCTTTACGACCGCATTTGATTTGATTGGCAGACTCGATCCGAATCTGCGCGCGATCGTGTTTCTGTCGATGACTGTTAGCCTGACTGCAAGTGTATGCGCGTTCGCAATTGGCGCCCCGCTTGGAGGTGTGCTGGCGGTGTATCGTTTTCCCGGTCGCAGCACGTTGATCGTCATCGTCAATGCTCTGCTAGGGCTTCCACCCGTCGTCGTAGGGCTTGTCGTCTATCTGCTGTTGTCTCGTTCCGGGCCCTTGGGATCATTTGGCATCTTGTTCACTCCAGGCGCGATGGTCATCGCACAGAGCTTGCTTGCGTTACCGATCGTAATAGCGCTCGTCCATCGGACAACAACGAGCCTATGGGCGACTTACGGTGATCTTCTTCTAAATGACGGAGCGACCCGTTTTCGAAGTCTCTGGTCCCTGATGAATATCGGCCGTGATGGGATGCTCACGGCATTTCTTGCCGCATTCGGCCGTGCCATTGCCGAGGTCGGCGCCATCATCATCGTGGGCGGAAACATTCAAGGTTATACCCGCACGATGACAACTGCGATTGCGCTTGAAACGAGCAAGGGCGATCTACCGTTAGCTCTTGCCCTTGGGATTGTTCTCATCGTTCTTTCAATGACTGTGAGCGGGGTCAGCCTGTACTTTGGACGGGGCCTTGGCAGCCGCTGAGCTGTCAGGACAAACTGACGCACTTTTCTGAAGCGTGGATGTGACCGAGGACAAACTGACGCACGCTTGCGAAATGTGCCGTGTTTCCGATCCTCATGTTACCTCCGCCGGGGACAAACTGACGCATTTTGCAAAGCGCAACGTGCTCCACAGGTGAGAAAGTACGTTCGGTCGCAGGACGATCTGACGCACAGTCGAAGCGCACGCGTCATAATTCGTCAAACCCTGTCACTCCCGAACGTGAATCTCCGCAACATTGATGGCTTACCCCTGATGGCAAGGTGGCCACGCGATCCACCGAAACCAAAGTGGAGTTCGCTCGCAGAAGGGCATCGGCATATTCGCTAGCGTAGAAGATTGGCGGGTATTCGATGATTGCGGTGCGTCTTCCACGTGAGAGGAGATGCGCTATGTCACAACCAAGCAAGCCTCCAAGGCCAGACGACAATCACCACGACGACAAGGACGATCTGCAAAAGCAGTTGCAGGCGCAATTGCAGGGTCAGGCTGAATTTCAGGCTCAAGGACAGGCTCAAGGCCAAGGCGAACACCAGAGCCAAAGTCAGCATCAGGATTCGTCCAACTGCAACGTGAACGGGAACCTGAACTGCAACGCCAACGCGAACGAGAACGCGAGCTGCAACATCAACGCAAACTATAACAGCAGCACGACGACCGTTTGCGTCGACGTGAAGGTGTCCGATCAGATCGAAAGCTCGCCGCAGGCGGCGGCCATCGATATGAGCAATCTGCAGATCAACATGCCGGACAACCAGGGCATCGCCAACCTGATGCCCGAGAACATTTACCAGACCATCGACGGTACTGGTGAAGGCGCGAACAACGTGGTGTTCAACCTCGATCAGGTGAACAACCTCGTCAGTAACGGATCGGTCTCCGACGTCAGCAACGGCTACGGTGCCACCGTCAGCGAGCTGAACGGCGGCGACACGATCGGTATCGGCAACCATGGCGGCGAGTGGGATGGCAAGGTCGGCAGCGAGAACGGGACAGGCGCGGCCTTCACCCAGTCGCTCGACAGTGCCGGATCGGTCGATGCCGTCGGACAGAGCATCGTCCTCGGTGCGAACGTCCAGCTGAACAATCTCACGTTCACCGGCCATGATAGCGTTGTTGCCGATCACGGCAGCACCGCGCATCACGACAACAGCTAGAACTGGCTGAAAACCTGAGCCCCCGCGCCGGAAACGGTGCGGGGGCTTTGTCTCAAGCGCCAACAACGGCAGCCCTCACGCCTGGCGAAAGTAGGGGAGGTCCTTGATGCGTAGCAGAACGATTGGCGTCGCCATCAGCGCCGCGCCAATGACAAGGGACAAAACAATCGAAAATGAACCAAGTTTCCCCGCACGATCGGCGACGCAGTAGCAGGCAAATCCGATCGGTAGGAGCAACGCGATCGCTGTGAACAAGCCCGGCGAAAAGCGGCCGCGCGCAATAATCACCGGCACGATATGAAAGAAAATGCCGTTGATCAGCATTAGGGCAGGGAAAGACAGTGCCAAGGCAGGCGCCACATCGGCAAGATTGGCTGCAACGATACCGAGAACAATCACAAGAAAATTGACGACATAGAAATGAGACCATTCGACGGGTAGCTTGATGACGGCGCGCGCCCAATCGCGCCAGTCCAAAATGAACTCTTCTAGCGCATGAATGCCGTAAGCTGCTGTCGCCAGCCAAATCCAATGCGTTAAATTCATCAGGATTCCTCGGTCTTGCCGGCGCGCCTGGCGCGCCACATTTTGAAAGCAAAAGCCAGGTTGGACCACACACCTGCCGCCAACACACCCATCAAGAGCCGCCCTTCGTGAATTCCGGGCGTCTGTTGCAGTGCCACCAGAATCATTTCGACGATTATTCCAACCGCCGCTGCGGCAACGACGACCTGCCACCAGGTCCGGCAGAAATAACCTGCGACCAGTGCCGGCACGATCGCAAATGGATCAAAAAGTTTCGCGACAAAAATTTCAAAAGCGACCCTTAAGGTAAACTCTGACATTGCTTCTGTCCGCCGGTCTAAGACACGTTACTAGTTTCCTCAATTTATCCAAAAAACGAATACGCGACATCGTAAACGTCCGCCAAAAGTCAAAACACTCATTTATTTGTGTGTCGACCGTATCCGCGTTGGCAAGCTATTTGCTGAACACCCAGGGATTTGGTCGATGATCCCAGGTGTATGCTTTTACGATACCCTTCTCGACAGTGAGCTCACGGCAGATGAGATTGCCGCCGGCAAATCGCGTGTAGCGGATACAGAAGTGTCCGTTGGGCTCGACCCACCAATTTCCGCGATCCAGCGAAAATCCGCCGTTGGCAAACTCGACCTTGACTTCGGCTACGCCGGCCGCTTTGAGCGTCATTGCAAATGGCTTGCCGGTTACGGTCGAAATGCCACCAACGGTGTTTCCCACATAGGGCTGCATGCGTTCGAGAGCGGCCGCATCCACTTGAGGTGCGGCGGACATGACAGCAGGCCTCGGCGCGTTGGACGGTGCGTCGACCGTCGGTGCATCGGCGGTCCGCGGAATACAGGATCGGACCCGCGGTTGTCCGGTTGTTACGTCGCCGCCGACGATCTTTTTTATCTGTCCGTCCGGACAAGTGCCGTCATCAATCAAGGCTGTCGCACCGGTCGGCAGTTGGCCTATAGGAGGCTCGGTTTTCAGGATTTGATTTGAAAATGCCGGCGCTGACGATTTTTCGGTCGGCATCGGCGAGACAGTTTTGCCTTGTGGTGGCGCAGCAGCGATAGGCGGTCCGGCGGATTGCGGCGCATGCTCTTTGCCACGTTCACTCCAATAAAGCGCAGCGGCACCGACCACAGCGACAACTGCTGGCAGCAGTGCCCAACGCCAATCGAAGGATTTTGCTTTGCTCGTTTCTTGTCGTGCGACCGGGCTTGGCGCCAATCGATAGGCGGGCACCGGCTCCGGAATATTTTTTACCGTCTGCGGACCGATGTCTTCGAACCCGTATGAGAGCTTGTTCTTAACAAGCGCGAACACGCTGCCGGAGATACATGTGCTGCCCGGCACGGCGATGCCTTCGAGCCTCGCAGCGATATTGACCCCATCTCCATAAAGATTGTTGCCGTCAACGAGTACGTCGCCGACATTGATGCCGATACGAAAGTCCATGCGTCGGTTTTCCGGGATCTCGGCATTACGAACGCGAAGCTCCTCTTGGATCGCAATCGCGCAGCGAACCGCTTCTACCGCCGAGCTGAACTCAGCAAGGACGCTGTCGCCCGCGGTGTTGAAGATGCGGCCTTCATGGCGGACGATCAACCGATCGATCACGGCGCGATGCGCCTTGAGTGTCCGCAACGTCTCTTCTTCATTTTCTGCTGAAAGGCGGCTGTATCCGAACACGTCGGCCGCGAGGATCGTGGCAAGGCGGCGCTGTTGACGATCGTCCGTCATGGGGTGGGCCGCGGAGCCGCTCTATCCAATTGCTAAAGCGCGCCGTGAGGACCACGCCTAGGATTGGAACCATAATCAAAATTCCGGCAGCGCCCCCGTAAATTCGGCCTCAATTTTTAAGCGTCCGTTTGACGTAGCACCAAGCGAGGAGGGGCCTTGGCTCATTCGATCACTCTGTCGGCGCGCAGCAAGACCGTCGAAGGCACATTGAGGCCCAGTGTCTTGGCAGTTTTGAGGTTCATGACCAGATCAAACTTGGCTGGTTGCTCCACCGGCAGATCCGCGGCTTTGGCACCCTTGAGTATCTTGTCCACGAATGTTGCCGCTCGTCGAAACAACGCCGAGATATCCGCTCCGTACGACAAGAGTGCGCCGGGTTCTCCGGCAAGGCCGCTTGTATCGACGAGCATAGGCACCTTCGCCTTCGTCACGAATTCCACGATTTCCTTCTGATGAGCGGCGTAAATCGGAGACAGCACAAAAAGAGCGTCAGGCGGGTCTTTCGCGGCGAGACTCAAGGCTGCTTCGAGATCGTTTGAACTGAGTGCCGGTATTGTCTGAAGCTCGATGGCAAGTCCTGCAGCTGCGGCTTCTATGGCCTTCAGCCTGATCATCATGCCCCGGTTTTTTGGGTCAAAAATCATCGCCACGCGTTTGGTTTTGGGAAGCGTGTCTTTCAGAACTTCGAGAGTCTTCTGATCGGTCTCAGGCGCGAGGAGGGACAAGCCGGTTGCATTGCCGCCCGGGTGACTGAGACTGTTGACCAATCCAGCTCCGACTGGATCCGCCGAGACTGCGATGACAATGGGTATGGTGCTGGTTGCCCGTAAAGCCGCTTGCGTAGGCGGTGTGTCCACCGTGACGATCACATCCACGCTGAGAGCGGCAAGCTCAGCAGCGAGCGGACCGAGACGATCCACTTCACCACCCGCATCCCGGTATTGAATCGTGATGTTCTTCCCCTCGGTCCAACCGAGGTCTTGCAGGCCTTGCCGAAACGCATTGATTTGACTTGCGACAGACGCGTCGGTCTTGCGGGTCAAAAAGCCAATTTGCGCCACGGGTCCTGGCCGCTGCTGGCCATAGGCTGCAAAGGGCAACGCCGCCGCACCACCAAGTAAGCCGATGAACTCGCGCCGCCTCATTGTTGTCGCCCGGTTCAAGACAGAGACATCGTAGCGGTTCAGTTCAGCATCGTTAAGCATGCACTTTAGTACCCGGTTGCAGCACCGTCGTAGATGCCGATCACGAGGAAATATGACAGAAGCAAAGCAAACAGGATCACCAGGCCGAGCATCACCCATATCTTCACGGGTATTTTGGGCTCGTTCATTTTGATTCCGACTTCCTGCCTTCGGTCGTTGCTATCCATATGCCGATAAACACTGCGATTAGTCCGATGACGAGGTTGAGAGTGATCGGTTCACCGACCAGCTGCGTGGCGAGCAATCCCGCGGCAATGGGGTTGACCGTCATCGTATTCGCTACGCGGGTTGGCGACGCTCTTTCGAGGGCGAGGACCCACAGGATGAAAGCAAGCGCGCCGCCGGCAACGCCGAGATAGACACCCGCAATCCATTGCGGAACTCCAAAAGTGCTCAAGACGGCAACGCGGCCTGTGACCAATCCAACGGCGATAAGTGCGGCCGCTCCAGCACCCATTCCAACCGTAAGAAAGCCGAGAGCGCTCGATCTTTGAATGAATGGGCGAGACCAAACGTTGTAGAACGCCATGCAAAGCACTGCGCCGGTCATGATGAGTTCGCCCCGCCAGGCCCCCGATGGAGCAGCAGCGAGACCGGATGCGAGCGCAGCAAAAACTCCAAATATTGCGACACAGACCCCGACTGTTTTCCTTTTGGTCAGCGGTTCTATTCCAAGCAGCGCGCCGACGACCATTGTTTGGAGAGGCAGGGTTGAAAGGGCGAGACTGGCACGAGCCGCCGTCGTGTAACTCATTGCAATATTGTACAGGACGAAAAACAGCCCAAAGAAGCAAACGCCCAAAGCGACAACGGCCATCCAGTCGCTGCGCTGCGGCCATCGGACCCGCAGCAAAAGCGCGGTAGGCCATAGGCATAAGAGACCAATTCCCCACCGCAGAATGGCGAGGGTGATCGGGTCAGCGCTTCCGACCAGATAGCGGGTAACAGCGGCCGCGGTGCCGCCCAGGGAACTGGAAACGACCGCGATTAGTACCCCGATCCATTCACCCAAAAATCGCGGCTCCAGAATTCCCAAAGAAGGCGAGGCTACACCTTTCGAGGACGGATGTCCGCTTTGGGTCACCAGCGGCTTGAAAATTCCACTTCGGCACGATCAGATCGTGCAATGCGATCGCGTCTCTTCTCGACTGTTCCTGCGGCAATTTGGATGGCAAAATTGATCGACTTCGCCGGCTTCGAGAAAGGCTCGAGCTGCGATTGACTATTCGAACGGGCTCGTGGGAAACGCAGACGATGTTCGGCACAGCAGCAGACAAGCTCGCGAAGGCACTTGCAGCCTATGAGCGCGACTTTGCGGCGCGCATCAAAAACCCGACAAATGTGGATGCCGAGAGTGCGCGGGCGATCGTCAGGGAGGCGAATACCATTGTCCGGGAAAGTGGCCTCGGCACGGCGCTTGCCCCGACTCTCATCGAGCACGTGAAGCACTGGCCCAGTTCGTCCAAACACAACGATTTCCAGCAGGCGGTCGGATTTCCTGCCACAAGCATCTACGCGACCTCTGAAAAGCATGACAAGGAAGAAGTACTTGGCGTTCTATTCACCTACCAGAACGAGCGCTATGGAATCCGTTTCCGCCACGACGGAAGTAGCTCTCTTCCCGACGGGAACGTCGACCATAGTGGCAAGGTCGACTTCTTGTTGAACGGCGACACTGTGCTCGGCGTGGGCGTCTTCCTGGAATCAGGCGAGTTCGGCAAGTGGTGCTGGCGCGACGTCCAGGTGTTCAAGGTAGGGGAGTGGGCCAAGCACCTTCTTGAGATCGCCGCGCATATAAAGCAGGACGAGGGTTACTCGATCAAAAGGCAGAGTGAGAACGAGGCAATTGAGCGCGCCAAGAACATCCGCCTGCGATGACCTCAAGTAACCCCGGAAAAAAGCACGGATAACCAGTGTCCGCGCTATTTCATGCGTCCATGGCTATGCAGCCTCGTTTTGGATTCGTGTGGCTTGGGTCAAAAGGAAGCGTGCCGCCTCGATCGCCTCACCGACATCACCGCACTTGCAACTATCGACTCCGGTGCGAAGGCCCCGATCAAAGAGTTCGACCCAAAGGCTCGCCGCTTGGCGTGCATTGGCAGATGGTATTTCGAGCAAGCGAACTTCGTACGCTCCGATTTTATCAATCACGACGTGACGAGTGTCGCCGTCCTTGGCGTTGAGAAGCAACCGCGCATAAGATTCTGTAACACGCGTAGCAATCATTTTGTCTATCCGTGTTGAAGGTCGCCTTTGCACCAGCATCAGCCCGACCGTTGGTCGAGTACTTATGGCCAATGCCCGCGGCAGTCTTGCGAGAGCGCGCCAACTCATTGCTAATTTTTGTCAGTGACAAAGAGCATTCGATACCTTCGTATAGTCATTCTTCTCTTTTGAATCGTTAGACGAGAGAAAACCTATACGCGCGCTATCGTCGCCCATGATGAAGAGGATGTTTGGCTTTGCGCCGGAGCCTGCGCTCCGATCTGTTGATCCAAAAAACGCGTTCCGATGCTCGTTGATCGTTGGGCCTTTTGACGGCTCAAATGCCACATTTTCGGATGTACGCTTTGGTCACTAGCGGACATGACGACGTTTACAATGCCCGCTGCGCAAGGGCTTTCCGTGCGCTACGCTCTGGCCATGAAGGATAGAAACGTTGGCCGCAATGAACGCGCATGGTCATTGGGGATTGCCATGAAATTCAAGCTGCTGCTTGCGGCGGCTACAGTGGCCGCGTGCAGTACCGTATTGAACGCTGCGGACGAAAAGGCGCTCTTGGGGCGCATCATGTGGTCTGCGTTTCAGTGTTCAACTTTTGCAGAACTATCGGATTATAAAAGCGAACAGGAACGATTGCATCTTGTCGGCCTAAACGCGGGCCGCGCCTTCTTAGAAGCGATGAAAGCTGGACAGATATCTGAACAAGCCGCCAAGGACGACGTCCCCATCAATGTACTTCAGCGGCTTGAGGGTCCAAGCAACGAGTTCGTCATCAGCAAAATTTACGAGGCCGCCACAAGCGGCGCATATGATGAGATCGTAAAGAAAAAGAGGAGCAGCTGGGGGCCCACCCAAAAACAAGACGCGCGGTTCGCTTACACTTATCACAACTGTGTTTTGATTAGATGAAATGCAATTTCGTTTTTTCGGAAGCACATAGGCCTTCATGCCAAGCGCGAATATCAACATCCTCAGCACCCACGCTGTCCAGGAGGTGTTGCTCGAACTCGCGCCTTTGTTCGAGCGTGCGAACGGATTTAACCTTTCGATCGACTACGATCCCGCCAACGTGCTCAAGCGCAGAATCGAAAACGGTGCCGCATTTGATGTGGTGATCGCTACAAGGCCGGTGATTGATACGCTGGTCGTAGAGGGCAAAGTTCGCCCGGAGACCTGTGCAGACATCGGACGGTGCGGGCTCGGTGTCGCGGTGAGTTAGGGAGCTGCCATGCCGAATATCGCGACTGTAGAGGGGTTCAAGCGCGCGCTGATCGAAGCGCGCTCGCTGGTGCGCTCGAAGGACGGCACCAGCGGTTTATATTTTGAAACATTGCTCGATCGACTCGGCATCGCCGGCGTCATGCACGACAAGATAATGCTCGGTCCAAGCGGGCGGATCGCTGAATGCGTCGCACGCGGTGAAGCGGAGATGGCCGTGCAGCAAATTCCCGAGCTGCTACCCGTCAAAGGTGTTCAGTATGTTGGGCCGCTGCCGGAGGAGCTTCAGCTCTACACGGTATTTGCGGCAGGTGTGAGCAGTGCTGCCAAGGATCGCGCCGCTGCCAAAGCCTTCGTCGATGCTCTCGTGACGCCGGCCACCGCAGCGGTTTTTAAAGCCAAGGGGCTTGAGCCGATCCCAGCTTGAGCGGCTATGCTGGCCTCCTTGATGCGGGAGGACAGCATGCGGCCGTTCGAGGGGATCCGGGTGATCGATGCCACACATGTGCTGGCCGGGCCGTTCGCGACCTATCAATTGGCCGTGTTGGGCGCCGACGTGATCAAGGTCGAAGATCCCGAAGATCCCGACCAAAGCCGCGGCGTCGGAACTGACAAGGAGCTCAATCGCTGGAACATGGGTACCGCGTTTCTGACACAGGCATGCAACAAGCGTTCGATCACGCTCGACCTAAAGAAAGACAAAGATCGCGACATCCTGAGAAAACTCGTCGCGACGGCCGACGTGTTCGTGGAAAATTATCGGCCGGGTTCATTTGACGCGCTCGGGTTAGGCTACGACGCGCTTAGCGCGATCAACCCCCGCTTGATCTATGCATCGTTCTCAGCTTTCGGTCAGAAGGGACCGCGCAGCGGGCAGACCGCCTACGACCACGTGATCCAGGCCACCTCCGGCATCATGGCGATGACCGGCACGCCTGAGGTCAATCCGGTCAAATTCGGTTCGCCCGCGGTTGACTACGCTACCGGCATGACAGGTGCTTTTGCTTTGATCGCTGCGCTTTACCAACGTGAGCGGACCGGCAAGGGGCAGCGCATTGACATGGCGATGCTCGACGTGGCGCTGACTCTGATGAGCACGCATCTAACCGGCTATTTGCGCAACGGCGTACATCCAAAGCCGAACGGCAACCGCAATCCGCATGCGACGAACAGCGCATATCAAGCCAAGGACGGATTGGTGATGCTGGGCGCGAGCAACTTAAGACAACAGCGCCGGCTGTGGACGCTGCTCGAGCGTCCGGACATGATCAAAAAGACTAATGAAGAGCGTGACGCTGACCGAAAACGCGAGGCACAGGTGTTGAGCGAGATCATGCTTACGCGCACAGCGGACGATTGGGAAACTTTCTTGCAGGCGCGCCACGTACCGGCCGCACGCGTGCGCACAATGGGCGAGGCAGTGGCTGATCCACAGCTCGCGAGCCGGGGCATTATTCATCGCCACGCGGGTGGCAACGGAGTCGATGGTGCTTTCGGCGTACCGCTTGCCGCCTTTACCTTCGCGCACGGTGGTCCACGTATCGATGCGCCGCCGCCTACACTCGGCCAGCATAACGAAGAAATTTTCAGAGAGCTTGGCGTTACTTGATGGATACTACTTTTCTTGCGCGCCGGTTTTTTTGACGAGTGCCGACCACTTGGTTTCCTCGCGGTCAATGTCTGCGGCGTATTCCTCCGGCGACGTTGGCAATGGCTCGGCACCCTCGTTTGCGATGTGTCCGTTCACTTTTGGGTCACGTAGCGCCGAGCGTAGCGCGACGTTTAACTTCTCGATGATCGGTCGCGCGGTGCCGGCGGGGGCAACGATGCCATAATGCAGCACGGCCTCGAACCCCGGGAGCCCTTGTTCGGCAACCGTCGGCACATCAGGGAAAGAGGCCGAACGTTTCAAGCCGGTTACACCAAGCGCACGCAATCTGCCTTCTTTCACCAGACCGATCGCGGGTGGCAACGAAGAGAAATAAATCTGCACATGACCACCCAGCAAATCAGTCAGTGCCGGGCCGGTCCCCTTGTAGGGAACATGCGTGATTTGTATGCCAGATGCTTCGGCGAACAACACAGTGCCGAGGTGTATGCCGCTTCCGGCACCGGCTGAGGCATAGTTCAGCTTACCGGGCTGCGCCTTGGCCAGTGCGATCAACTCCTGCACGCTGTGCGCGGCTACCGACTGGTTCACCAGGATGATGAGCGGGCCGGTTGCGATCAGGCCGATCGGCGCAAAGTCTTTGCGTGGATCGTAGCCCGCGTTCGGATAAAGCGTCGGATCGATAGCAAGCGTGCCGGTGCCGCCAAGCCCGAGTGTGTAGCCGTCGGGCGCGGCCTTTGCGACCATGCGGGTACCGACTGAGCCACCGGCGCCACCTCGATTCTCAATTATCAGTGGCTGGCCGAGTGACTTGCTCATGTGCTCGGCGACGGCACGCGCCAACACGTCGTTGCCACCTCCGGACGCATAAGGAACGACCAGGGTGATCGGACGATCAGGATAATCGAGGGACGAATTTTGCGCGTGCGCAACAAGCGACCATGTGGCTAGTGCGCCGGCAAAGAGCAGAATGAACTCGCGGCGCCCCATCGTCGCCCCCAAAACCTCTGCAGGGCATCGTACGAATAGAAACTAGCATACTGAATGTGAGTAGGTGTAGGTCGCCGAAGTCCGCTAAGGGCCATTAACGTCCGATCTGCGTCTCGACGCACGACGCGAACGAGCCCAGCCGCTCGATTAATAGCCGCGTAATGAGCTAGATTATGGTCGATGCTGAACGAGCCGGCTCTAGCCTTCAATGCGTACCACTTAGGCGGGCCAGGACAGGGCTCACGAGAGGAACTCGATGAACACAGTCAAAGACGCTCTCGCCGAGAAGACTGGCGCCCTGATCCATGTTCGTTCCGGCGACATGGTCGTCGAAGCCTTGCGCCAGATGCGCGACAACCGGGTCCGGTCGGTGCTGGTCATCGACGACGACGTACTGGTCGGTATCGTGACCCAGGGTGACTGCGCCATAAAAGTGTTGCTGCCCGGGCTTGATGCGAAGCAAACTCCGGTGGGCCAAGTGATGACGGGCCACCCGGTGACGGTCAAGCCGGAGGACCAACTGGAAGGCTGCATGGCAATGATGTCTGCGCGCGGCATTCGCCATCTACCAGTGCTGGACGCGGGCAAGGTCGTGGGCGTGATCTCGATCGGAGACGTCGTCAAGGACATCATCCGAAATTTGGAGCACAACGTGGGCGACTTGATTGGCTACATCATGACGGACGGCCCCGGGGGCTGACAGACGAACCGCGGTGCTGTCGCCGGCGTGGGTGCATCAATGCGTCGGGCGTTTTCGAAAGGCTGGCCAATCTCCTGACCGGTTGCCGCAATATTGGTTGGCCCTTGGCGGCTCGCAATAGCAGTTATTATTCCACCAACATCGCGGACCGTACGGAGTCCCTTCGCACCGAATGGCGACGTACGTATCCGGACGGCAGTTGCAACTTTGACCTAAACGGCAGGCATACGGTCCGTCGTTCCAAATGCCGCCGGGCCCTCGGTCGCCTGGGTAGCGCGCAGCGGCGGCGGCAGGCGTGAACACACCCATCGATAGAAGTAGAGCCATCAATACCGCTTTTGTCATGCCAAGGCGGCCCCGCGTTGTGAGGCGCATACTACACCCATTTCATGACCGCTTTACCCCCAAAAGCGGGACATGTGCAGTGCAGCTAGCGATGTCCGCTAAGGGCCAAAAGCAGACATCGCCTCTCGTCCGGAACATGTTCGCTGTACCGCTTAGAAGCGGACATGGCTCGCGTGAATTGACAGCGTTAATTGAACGGCGGATTTAGCCGACTTTTACGCCAGACCCTGAAAATTTTGTGCCGATGATGCGATGGCGGTGCGTTAGCGTCGTCGCGCACTGCGGGGAAAATGCGACATGTTTCTTACAATTTCCGGGGCAGCGTTGGTTATCATTTCCATCGCAGTTTTTTGCTTTCTACTACCTGGCAAGGGCCGAGTTAATCCGCTCGTCGAAAATTCAAGCGTCGGCTCTATGGTCACCATCGCGATCATGAGTACGCTCACCTTCGGTTTAGCCATGTTTTTCGAAGGACTATTCGGTTAGCGCGTGACCGGCGGGAACGCCGCGCTTTGCCACAGCGGCGCAGCATGTTGGCAGCAAAGCTTTCATTCACGTCAGAAAGGGTCGCAAAGCGGCCTGAACTTTCGCGATCGAATCAGGTTTTAGTGCGCCCTGCCGTAGGCGCGCTGAATTGTGATGACATCGCTGCGTGGGCTGCTTCAGCGGCCCGTCGTGCCAGTAGGCCTTGTTCGCGTCTGTTGTCCGCCAACTCCGCGGCCGCTTGGAATGCGGCCTGCGCCTCGCCGTAGCGACCGAGCTTGTAAAGTAGATCGCCTCGAACGCTCGGTAGCAGGTGGTAGCCCTTCAGCTCGGACTCTTGCACAAGGCGGTCAACGATCGCCAACGCCGCCTCTGCGCCCTCAGCCTTGCCGATCGCAACCGCGCGGTTGAGTTCGATGATTGGCGAGTTCACGATCGCCATCAGCTCCGCATAGAGCCCGGCGATGCGCGACCAGTCGGTATCTCCCGGCGTCCTCGCTTGGGCATGGCAGGCAACGATTGCGGCCTGAAGGGCGTAGAAGCCAGCCGCTCCGCCAAGCGCGCACGCTCGCTGGAGCGCGCGCATCCCTCGTCGGATCTGGAACTGGTCCCAGAGGGCGCGGTCCTGGTCCAACAACAGGATTGGCTCACCCGTTGCGTCGGTACGGGCCACCGTGCGCGAAGCGTTCAGCTCCATTAGGGCGAGCAGCCCATGGGCTTCGGGCTCATGCGGCGCGATTGCGGTGAGTACGCGACCCATGCGAAGCGCCTCATCGCAAAGTTGGGGGCGCAACCAATCATCGCCGCGCGCCGCAGTGTAGCCTTCGTTGAAAACGAGGTAGACGACTTCCAGCACCGATGAGAGACGCTCGGAGAGCTGCTCACCGCTCGGGGTCTCATATGCTAACCCCGATTCCGAAAGAGTCCGCTTGGCGCGTACAATGCGTTGGGCGATTGTAGTGGCCGGCAGCAGAAAGGCTCGTGCGATCTCCTCAGTCGTTAACCCGCAGATCATCCGTAACGCCAGCGCGGCGCGCGCCTCACGCGACAGAATCGGATGGCAGGCAGTAAAGATGAGCCGAAGCAGCTCATCGCCGATGTCGTCGTCCATGACGGAATCCAGATCGGGCATGGCCTGCTGCTCGGCCTCCATCTCCCGGGCGACCATCTCGTGCTTGCGCACGAGCATTCGGTCACGACGCAAATGATCCAGGGCCCGCCGCTTGGCGGTGGTCATCAGCCATGCGCCTGGTTTTTCTGGAACGCCGGTCGCGGGCCAATGCTCGAGGGCGGCCAACAGAGCGTCCTGCGTCAGCTCCTCGGCAAGCGATACATCGCGCAACATTCTCGCCAAGCTAGTGATCAACCACGGCTGTTCGATCCGCCAGGCGGCCAAGATCGCGCGATGGACGTCGGCGGCCGTCATGACCGCCGACTGTGTTTGCCAGCCGCTCGCCTCAAGCGCCGGCGAACATGCGAAGCTCGCACGTCCCTTCCCAGCCCGGCATCAAGTCCTTGTGGAGTTGCATGAATTCCTTTGCCGATGCCACGGCTTCCTCCTTATCGCGCAGTTCGAAGATCGCGTAGCCGCCAATCACTTCCTTAGCCTCGACGAAAGGGCCATCGACGACACTAAGCTGCCCGCCCTTGATGCGCACCTGTGCGCCCATCGCTATAGGCATTAGCCCGCCATTATCGAGCATGCGCCCGGCCTTGATCTCCCGCTGTGCGAGTTTGTGCATCGCCTCAAGGAGCTCCGGCGTCGGAGGTCCAGGGTGGGCCGATGTGACGATATACATGAAACGCATTTGAGAACTCCTTCTGGGGCGAGCCGCGGGCGCCATCGCCGCTGAACCGACTCGCTTATTAAGTCGACGAACGAACCCCCGGCGGATCGACATTCGCTTTATATAAAATTGCGCGCACCCCAAAGAATATCCGCGAGGGTGAATCGGGCAACCCCATCCAATGCGCCAGCAATGCGGCAATGTCCGCTAAGGGCCAATAGCGGACATCAGGTGATCCGTGTGGGTTTTTGCTAGTCGGCCGCTACTGTCGCGGCTATTGCGTTTTGATTGGGGTGACCGCCGGCACGAATAGCGTCATCACGATGTTTGCGGGCGAGCGCGGCCTCACCACCGGTGGTTTCGTGATAGAGCGACAGACGGTCGAACTCGTCCTGCTGCGGCGGCGCAATTGCGATGTCACTATAAGTCCAGCGGTCGTGCGCGGTTAGCGCCTCGTTTAGCGCGGCCTTGAGTTGACGATAGGTCCGAAGATAGCCCCAAACTTTCTTGAGCGTTTCCCAGCCGTAGCGAGGGTAAAAAATCAGTGGGCTTTCGATGTTCTCTCCGAAACGACGGTCGCGGCGAAATTTCAATCGAAAGGCACCACCTTCGAGCGGGTGCACGCCCTCGAATAAAATCATCAGGTAGAACCACAGTATCGTTTTAAGCGTGGTCCCGGGGCGTCCGAGCTCACAGGCGGCGGAGCGGCGCAGAATCGTATGCACGTGCTCCGGTGTGTAGAATGCCGCCCAAGCAGAGCGATAGGCGTCTTCCCAATCAGCATCGCTCATTTTGGAATGATGTGAGACGCGGTGATTAAGGTCGTATTTATTCATGTCCGGATCCATCCAGATGCCCTTCTGCAGGAGCACCTTGTGGTCCTCGGACCCAGGCAATGGCGTAAGAAAGAAAAACTCGAGAATGTCGATCGGTAATTCGCGTTTGATGATCTCGATGTCTCGCGCGATCGACTCTTTCGTGTCGGCCGGGAAACCGAGTATATAGCCGGCATAAGTTATCGCGCCGTGGTCGCGCCATTTCTGCAGCATCTCCCGATATTCGGTGATCTTGTTTTGCCGCTTCTTGGCGGCGATCAGATTATCGGGATTGATATTTTCAAGTCCGATGAAGACGCGCCGCACGCCGGCCTGCGCTGCCTTTTCTATGAAATTTGGAATCTTGTGGCAGAGCGTGTCGACCTGGATGGTGAACCCAAGGCCGGGAAATTCGGTCTTGCGCAAAAGAATAAGACGATCAAACAACAGCTCCCAGTCGCGATTGCGTGCAAAATTATCATCGGTGATGAAGAAGCGCTTGATACCTTGCGCATGGTTTTCCCGAACGATCTTTTCGAGATCGTCGGGCGTGCGAAAGCGGCTCTTGCGACCTTGCACGTTGATGATGGTGCAGAAGGAGCACTGATAGGGGCAGCCGCGTCCGAGGTCGATACTCGAAAGCGATCCTGACGTCCTGCGAACATGCTTCAGCGGCAGAAACGGCGGCGGTTCGCCGGTCAACGCCGGCAACTTGTCCATGTAGTTGTAAATTGGCTTGAGCTTGGCGTGCCATGCATCCCGCAGAACCTCGTCAAGCCGCCCTTCCTCACACTCGCCCGCGAAGAACGAGATTCCCATATCCTGCGCGGCGCGGATATCGGCCGGCAATTCGGGGAGCATTGCAATGCAGCCGGACACGTGAAAGCCGCCGATACAGACCGGTAGGCCGGCGGCCAGGAACGGGCGGGCCAGGTCGATCGAGCGCGGAAATTGGTTCGATTGCACACCGACCAGGCCGATCAGCGCGCGGCCGCCTTGCTTTCGTATCATGCGAATTATGCGGTCGGGCCTTACCCGCCGGTTAGTCTCATCGTAGGTGTGCAAGCGGATTTCAACATTCGGCCCCAACACCTCACGCCGGCGCACATCCTCTGCAAGCGCATTAAGGCAAGCCAACGTATTTGAAGGAATGGCGGAACGAACCCACTGGATCGGATAGCCATCGTCGTCGTAGTGCGACGGCTTGATCATCACAAAATGCAGTAGTTCCGCTTGCGCGGTGCCTCCGGAAGCCAACATTCGCCCACCCACACACAATTTGTGCTTGGCACGTTATCACAGGGGGCGCCTCAGCGCGCTCTTAATTTCAGGTGGTAAACTCTAGAAGTCGAACAAAAGCGGCCATTTCGATAAGAAATCCAAATGGGTCCTAAAGTCGCTATTGAACGCATAGCGACCATGACTCAATCAGAAGAGGCCAAACAACCGACTTGCACCCCAAATGGCAACGACGATTGCTGCGATCAAAAGCCATATGGTGCCACCACGAGAGAGCGAAGCCGCAGCGAGTACGACGAGCGCCGCCAAAGCAATGAAGTCTATCGCCTTCATGTAGTCACTGACGAACTGCATAAAATTCCTCTTGCTGATGCGTAGGCTCGGAAGGCCAAAATATGCGTTTGAGTGCTTCGGTCAATTCGTGATTTAGTTCTGATTATGCGCAACGCGTTCGTGACAGTGGCTTGCTTTGCTGCCGCCTTGCTTGCCGGCACGGCCCCCGCTCGCGCACAGGTGTTGCCGGTTTACGATGTGGATGCTGAGACGGCGAAGTGCATGACGCAGGCGGAGACGGGCAAGCAGTGGACAGACGCGTTGAAGAACTGGTGTCAGTCGATTGGCAAAGATGAGCACCTGGCCCACGACCAGCTGGCGGAACGTTGGGAGTCCTATGACAAGGGCAAGAGGACGTCGTGTGTTGCCGACAAGGGCATCGCCGATTATTCCAGCTTGAAGAAATGTCTCGAACGCGGCGGAACGGAACAATCACAAGGCCAGAACCAGGCAAAGGCAACGACCGAGGCGGAAGCAAACCAGAAGGTTTACTTGGATGCGATCAGGGAAGGTAATGCGGCTTACTCCGCTGGCAGTTTGACAACGCCATCGTGAACTTCGATGAGGCGATACGCCTGCATCCCGATGATGCGTCTGCCTTCAACAGCCGCGGAAAAGCCTACGCACAAAAGGGCAACCTCTACCGGGCCATCGCTGACTACAACGAAGCCATTCGACTCAAACCCAATTACGCCACGGCGTTTTGCAATCGCGGAATGGCCCGACAAAAACTAAACAACACCAGGGACAATGACGATAAGGCCAAAGCCAGGCAGTTGGACGCTTCAGCCTGTCGGTGAGCCGAGGGCCATTGGAACAAGGCGTTTGCCACTGTAACCTTGTGTCAAACTCAAACGACATCGATCGTTCCGCAATGCTTGGGTCAAACCGGCCAGCTTTAAGTTCGAAAACTTACGACGTCGACGATTTCGCCGCCGCCCAGGAGCTATTCCACAGCAACGGCTGGACGGACGGCCTTCCGGTGGTGCCGCCGACAGAGCTCGCGGTCGAGGCCTGCCTTGAGTGGGCGTTGATGCCGCCGGACCAGTTGATCGGCATCGAACCCGTTCGCGCGCAACCGATCACCGCCGAGAAGCTGGCTATCAATGCGGTCATGGCCGGTTGCCTGCCGATGCATTTTCCGATCGTCGCGACCGCGTGGCAGGCGATGATGAAGGACGAGTTCCTCCTGCATGGCGTGACGTCCAGCACGGGTGGCTGCGCCATCCTCGTCATCATCAATGGACCGGTCCGTCTTGAAATCGGCGCCAACGCTACTTTCAACGCGCTGGGCAACAGCGACCGTGCAACATCCGTGATCGGGCGGGCCATCCGCCTTGCCTTGATCAACCTGATGGACGTGCGCCCCGGAGGCATTGACCGCACAACGCTCGGCCACCCGGGCAAGTTTTCGTATTGCCTGGCGGAAGACGAGGAGGGGACCGATTGGCAGCCTTTATCGGTAATGCGGGGAATTCCGCAGGGTCTCTCAGCCGTGACCGTGATGGCGGCTCTCGCCCCGCGCCAGATCATGAATGAGTGGACCACCGACCCCAAGGAAATTCTCGAAACGTTCGCCGCCGAGATGCGCGCCAACCAGCGTCACTATTCGATTTATGGCGGCAACTACGCCATCGTGATTCCAAAACAGTTGCGCGACATCATTCAGGCGGCAGGCTGGACCAAGCGGGACATTGCCGAATTCATCTACGAACGCGCACGGGTTCGCCGCGGCGAATGGGCCGACGTCGGCAAAGGCGCAATTGTTCGCGACAGACCCAACAAGATTCACACCGCGCTCGAATCGCCGGATCATCTGCTTGTGGTGGCGGCCGGTGGCCCGGCCGGCGGATTTGGCGCGGTCATTCCGCCGTGGATGGGCAGCAAGACCAAGGCGGTCACGGCAGCGATTGGTGCCTGCGTCGATTGTGAGCCGCCGAAGGGCTAGCTAAAGTCAGGCTTCCGCGGCCCTTGAAAGGGACAGCACATGATCGTTCGTGTTCTCGATCCCACGCACGAATTGAAGGCGCCCGGTGTGCAGCCTGCCGAGAGACCATTGTCGCTCAAAGGCAAGACGGTCGGTTTCATCTCGAACGGCAAGGAAGGCACGAAGGGTTATTTCGCACAGCTCGAGCGCATGCTGCGCGAGGATATGGGCGTTGCCGATGTGATATTGCGGACCAAATCGAACTACAGCGCTCCGGCGGATGCCCACATCATCGACGAGGCGCTGCAATGGCACGCGGTCGTCACCGGTGTCGGGGATTGAGGCAGCTGCTCATCGTGCAGTCTGCACGACTCCATCGCAGTTGAACGTCAAGGCGTCCCGGCACTGGCCGTGATGACGTCGCGCTTCGTGAGTGCGGCGGAACTGATGTGCAAAGTGCTCGGCATGCCCGACTACAAGTTCGCCATTATCGATCACCCGATCAGCAGCGCGTCAGACGGGCAGCTTGACGCCTACGCACGAGCGACTATCGAGCAGGCGCGACAGCTGCTCATCAAAGGCAAATAGTGCACCTTTACTGACGGCCGACGGTGCCTTCCGCACGTTGCACGGGTGGCGGCGTCCAAACACCGTCGAGAACCGCGGCCTTCGGCCAGTAGGATCGGACGTAGAGCGAGAAATCCGCGCCGCGCGGTGCCGGCAGCCAGTTGCTTCGCAGGGCTTCCGCGGGGGGATCGGCCTGCACGTGGATCGTCAGCGAGCCGTCCGGGTTGTATTTCAGATTTTTGTTCTTGGTGCCAAGCGAGTAGCGGTTGAGCTCGTTCGGCGCGAAGAAGTGATGTTCGTTGTAAAGCGTCAACGACCAGAAGCCATTGACCGGCGGCGTCTGATCCTTGGGGAAAGTCACGGTGTAGCGGTTTGCGCCGTTGAGACGAGCGCCGGTCATGTCGAGGTCTTGGTAGTAGTATTTTGTCTCGTTCGGCGCATTGACGAGGATGTTGGACTTCGCGGCCGCAGTGCGGGTGAAGTAATCGGTACCGAAGGCGGCCTCATTCGATATCGTGCTCCAATTGTGCGGAAGCTGTTCGCCATAGTTACGGAATTGAAACAGTGGCGTGACGATCTGATCTTCCACCTCTTGTGCCGCCTTGATCATCGCCGGTTTGAGCGCCGGATTGGATTTCATCGCATCAAGGACGGCGCGTATCTGCGCATAGCGTGCCTCTTCGCCGGGTAGCGGAGGGGCGTCAGCAAGAACGGCCGGAAGCTCATCGAAGAATTTGTCCGGAAAGACCCATCTCGTCTCCGCTTCACCGCTCGCTGCAGCAGCGACTTTGGGTATCTTGCTCCAGTCATAGCTCTTCACTGTGCCGTCGTATTCGGACAGCGGGTAAATCATGACCTGCGTAAGCACGCTCTGGATGGCCTTCTTGTCTTCCGGGGTATCATCCTGGAAAACACGTGGTGCGGCGAAGCCGGTGTTGGTCGGAGAACGGAACACCTTGGTGATGCCTTTGGGCACGTCGCCCTGCCAGTTGGGTCCGACCAACAAATAAAAGCCTGGCGTCGTCCCGTACATTTTGCCGAGTTGCACAACGCCGTCCGTCCGCAGGTCGACCACCTGATAGACCCAGAAGCGATTGCCAAAATCCGGTACCTGGATCACGACGGGTGAAACGTCGAGCGCAATCGATCCGGCGCCATAGACAACGTCTTGATTTGGGCACGCCACTATTCGCTGGTCGGGATTGATGTAGTCGGTCAGCATCGCGACACGGTTGAGCGGAGCAGACGGCACCGGGCCAGCCATCACGAAATCCTTGACGTCTTTGAAGGCCTGTCGCCGGTTGTAAATATTCACCATCGGCCACGCCCAGAAGTAAGCGTCGCGCGCGACGAGTTTCGCGTATTCCTCGGTGATCTTGACGCGGGTATCCGGGCCAGGAGGCAGCGCCCTCAGCCAACCGGGTGATGGCGAAATTGATGGGATTGGCGCTTGCGCTCGTGCAATCGAAGAAATGTTAAGCAAAGCCATGGTAGCCGCTGTAGCCAAGAGAACTTTCCGTGTTCGCATGACTTTCCTCCGATTGGTGCGCGATGTGGCCAAGCACGGCGCGCCGAAAAGCACCGAACGTGATATGGCGTGAATCACGATAGTTTGGGAAAGGACCCGAAGACGATTGGCCTCAGGTCCAATACAGATGCGTCCAAATGTCCGCTCAACAGAAGACGTGGTTGCTGATGCGCTTTACCGCTTGCCTGATTTTCGTCGTCATCCTCTCTGGCCGGGTTCTGCGCTCGCGCAGCAAAAACACGTTATTGACCCGATGCTCCCAGGCTCGCTCAATCCCGAGCCTCTGCCGCCGTTACAGAATCCGAACGCGTCGACGACACCGGCCAAGGAACTGTTCGCGCGCAAATCAACGCGGTTTGCCGGACCGTCGCGCTCGATCGGCATTCATTCCAAAGGTTGCCTCGCCGGGGCTGTGCCGCTGGCGATGGACGGACCTGGATGGCAAGTCATGCGGCCTTCGCGCAATCGCTACTGGGGCCATCCGCAAGCCATTCACTTTGTCGAGCGGCTCGCCAAAAACGCAAAGAAGATCGGCTGGAACGGCCTCCTGATCGGCGACATCGCGCAGCCGCGCGGCGGGCCAATGCTCGCCGACCACAGCAGCCATCAAAACGGTCTCGACGTCGATATCTGGTTCACGCCGATGCCGGACCATGTGCAAAGCCGCAAGGAGCGCGAATTTACCGAGGGCACTGAAATGGTCAGGCCCGATCAACTTGACGTCGATCCGCAGGCATGGACCCGCACACATGCCGCGCTGATCCGCGCCGCTGCGCAGGATCCGGTGGTCGTCCGCGTGCTGGTCAATGCAGCGATCAAGAAAGAGCTATGCCGCGAGGCCGGATCTGATCGCACCTGGCTTTACAAGGTGCGCCCCTGGTATGGCCACGCGGAGCACTTTCACGTGCAGACCGCGTGTCCGGAAGACAGCCCGGACTGCAAGCCACCGACGCCGACGCTCGCAAACGACGGCTGTACCAGCGACCTCGATTTCTGGTTCAAGGAATTGACACTGAATCCGCCGCCGTCAAAACCAAAGCCGCCGTTGACGCTCGCCGATCTGCCCGCAGCTTGCAGGCAGATCCTCAAGGCGCGGTGACTGAGGCCGGGGTCGAAACGATCAGTTGTTGATCACCAGCCCAAGCTTCTTGATGACGGCCTGCCACTTGCCTTCTTCGCGCTGGATGTTTTGCGCGTATTCTTCCGCCGTGCTGGCGAGCGGATCACCGCCGGCATCCAGCAGGCGTTTCTTCATATCGTCTGACGTCACGATCTTGCGCAGTTCTTTGTTGAGCCGATCGATGACTGGTTGTGGCGTACCAGCCGGCGCGACCAATCCGTAATACTGCACGATCTCCAGTCCTGGCAGACCGGATTCGGCAATGGTCGGGACGTCGGGGATGGCGGCCATGCGTTGCGAAGATCCGACAGCAATGGCGCGCAACGCACCGGCCTGGATACTACCGATGGCAGGCGGCAGCGTGTTGAAGGCGAGCATGACGTGCCCGCCAATAAGATCGTTGGTGAGTGGACCGGTTCCTTTGTAAGTCACGATGGTGATCTTGGTACCGGTCATGGCCTTGAATTGCTCGGCGCCGAAATAGTTCAGGGTGGGGGCGGGCGGCGTGCCGACCGTAACCTTGTCGCCGTCTTTCTTGGCGAGCGCGATCACGTCGGAGATCGTTTTCGCAGGCACCGACGGGTTGGACATGATGACGATCGGCACCGACGCGATCAGTCCGATCGGCGCGAAGTCCTTGCCCATGTCGTAACCAGGATTTTCCGGCAGGCCTGCGCCTGTCACGAGCAACAGCAGGGTATAGCCGTCGGCCTGCGCGCGGGCGACATCACGCGTGCCGATCACAGAGCCGGCGCCCGGGCGATTGACGACGATGACCTGCTGACCAAGTGCCTCGGTGAGTTTCTGCGCGACGACCCGGCCGACAGTGTCCACGCCGCCGCCGGCGGGAAAAGCCACCACAAGCGATACAGTGCGCGACGGATAGTCTTCAGCCGTCGCATGCACCGGCATCGTAGCGGCGACCGACGTTGCGATGGCGGCTGCGCCGATAAACCGCAAGTGTGCGCGCATATCCTTGCCTCCCTGGCAGTTTTTTATTGAAAGTCGCCAAGCATATTGTGCGCAAACCGACAGGCGTTGCCAACCGCACTGTCACCGCAAAGAGCCAAAAAATTTCGCGATCTCATTGGCAGCTCGGTCGGGATCTTCCCGATGCGGAAAGTGCCCGACACCCGCAAACATTGCGAGATCCAGTTTGGCGAAGGTTTCGCCGAGCCTGTCGGTCCACGCATAAGGGAACAAAGGATCATGCTCGGCCCAACGGACACACGTGGGCACTTGTATCTTTGGCAAATTAGGTATTTCGCCCTTCATCATCGCAATGCGACCGGCATTTGCGGCGCGATAATGAGCAAAGCCACCGGCCAGGTTACCAGGCTGCATGAAGTTGTCGGTGAAAGCATCAAGCACGCTGTCGAAAGCGTCCTTTCGGTAGGCCCAATGCCGGAGGAAGTGCCCGATATAGGTTTCACAGGTGTGCCGCGTCGCGCCGACGAGCGTCGGTGCCATCGCGGTTTGATTGAATGACTGATACCAGATCTCCTTGAGGCGATCCGGCTCCGCCATGCGCGGGCCGATGCCGGGATAGACGAAGTCAAAGAAAAACAATCCGAGAAGACGATCGGGGGCCGATCGTGCGAGAGGCTGCATGATCGCGCCTCCAACATCGTGGCCCACGACGCCGGCACGTTTGAAACCAAGCACGTCGAGAAGTGCGATCATGTCTTTCGCATGATCCGGAGGGCCAAATGGTTCGACGGGCTTGTCGCTTTTGCCAAACCCCCTCAGGTCCGGAGCTATCAGCGTGAAGCGATCCTGCAGTCGCTCCATGAGCGGCTCCCACGTGAGCCAGAACTCGGGCCATCCGTGCAAAAGGAGCAGAGGTTCACCAGTTCCTGTCTTGGCGACATGGAATCGAGCGCCATTGGCGGTAACGGTCAGGTGCTCCATACGAGTGCCTCTAGTTGAGAATGCCGACGGCGCGAGATGCCACCAGCGCAATGGTGGCAAAGGAAATACCGGCTTCAGCCATCATCAGAAGCTTGGCGCGCACGGTCAGTGGAAACGTGTCGGCGGGTGAAAACGCCGTTGCGTTTGTGAAAGCGAGAAACAGGTAGTCGATGAAACCCGGCACCCAACCGGGATGCAGACACGACTCGCCGGCCGGTTGCTGCTGGGTGAAGAGAAAGTCGTTGCTGACGTTCGCCTTCGTTCCCTTCGAGGCTGGGCTGCCGCGATCGAGCGCCCAGAACCACAGGGCGAAGATGATGACATTGGTCGCCCAGATGTTGAGCGCATCAAGTAGGAGCGTGCGACCGCTTCCGGCATTGCCCGCGAGGATGGCCTCGACCAGGCGCGCCAGTGCGCCGAAATTCACCAGCGTCACGAGAGCCGTCAGAGATAGCGCCAGCCGGCGCATCATCAAACGCTGGCGGCCGACAAGATTCCACTGCGCGTCTGTCGATGCTTTACGCGCGCGCCGTTGCGTCCATACCGTCGCTATCGACAGCGGGATCAGAAGTGCGAGTTCAAGAACGGGCGCGAGCCATCGTGGCCCCACCGAAAGGTCGTTCACGATGATGATCTGCAAAACGACGATCGTCAGGATGGCGCCGCGCGCGAGCCAGAAATCCAGAGCCTTTTCTGTGAGGAACCTATAGGGATGGGCCATTCGCGCGCACCATATCCGAGAGTTTTACTCCGCGGGCAGGGGGATACGCCATCATGGATATTGTCGGATTGCCCATGCAAAAGCGCGGCACGGCGGGAACCGGCCAGCAGACAAGATGAGTTGTTGCAGTGCGGGCGCTGCAAACCGTCTAACGCGCAAAACCCCAGCGAAGCAAAGGCGCAACCGGCCACAAGTCGCGGCAGACAGCCGAGAATGTCGCAACCACCATAATCCTCAGCATTTTCGTCTCCCTCAGCGACGTTTGCGTGCGGAACACTATGGGACGGACACCACCCCCTCCATTGTACGAGCGCAGTACCCACTACTCGAAAAGAACACGGGACCTACCCAAAGGTTTAAGCTTCCATTCCGTGAGAGCTATCCCGATGGACACCCAACAGCATAATGTCGGCGCTCGTGTTATCTTGGCTGCCCTAAAATCCGACATCGGAGGGGGGATGAGGCGGCGCGATCTCATTATCGGTCTTGCTGGCGCTACGGTGCTGTGGCCGCTTCAGACCAACGCGCAACAGTCGGCAAAAATGCCCAGAATTGGCGTGCTTCTGCCCGGCACACCGGATTCGTTCGCATCACGCACGAAGGCATTTCTTGATGGTCTCAAGGAATTTGGCCACGTCGAAGGAAAAACGATCGAGATCGAATGGAAATGGGGACAGGACCGAATCGAGACCCTGTCTGAACGTGCCGCTGAGCTTGTGCGGAGCAATGTCGAGCTCATTGTAACGGGCGGCACAACTGCCGCCAAAGCGCTCAAAGCTGAAACCCGGACCATTCCAATCGTCATGGCCATCGTCGGCGATCCGGTCGCATCCGGCCTGGCGGACAGTCTTGCGCGGCCAGGTGGGAATGCCACCGGCTTCAGCATTGTCTCGCCTGAGCTTGGCGCGAAACGCTTGCAGTTGCTCAAAGAGATCGAGCCGCGGGTGTCGGCGGTTGCAGTCCTTCTGAATATCAAGAACCCGATATCGCAGGTCGAACTCGAAGAGATGCAGCGTGCAGCGCAGAAAATGGGACTGCAGCTTCACCCATTCGAAGTCTCAACCGAAGACGGACTCGAGGATGCTTTTGCGAGAATGCGCAACGCTTCTGTGCAAGCCCTCATCGTTCTGACGGATCCGATCCTGTTCAGTCAAAGAAAGCGAACCGTCGAGTTCGCCAACAGGAACAGATTGCCGGCTATGTACTTTTTCCAGGGATTTGCCGAGGACGGAGGCTTGATGAGTTACGGTCCCAGCGACGCAGATCTGTATCGCCGCGCTGCGGGCTATGTCGACCGGATTTTGAAAGGTACGAAGCCGGGTGATTTACCGATTGAGCAGCCCACCAAATTCGAATTGTATATCAACCTCAAGGCCGCCAGGTTGCTTGGTCTCACAATTCCAGAATCAGTGCTAGCTCGCGCCGACAAGGTGATCGAATAGGACGAGCTATTTGCACGTCTCTGCGAACAATCTGGTAGCTTTTTCGCGTCACGATTCCATTCGCTCTACTCAATAACTTCGTCGGCAAACAACAGGAATGACTCGGGAACCGTCAGACCAAGCCCTTTGGCGGTCTTCAAGTTCACCACCAGGCTGAATTTTGTCGGCAGTTGCACGGGAAGGTCGGCCGGATTTGCACCGCGCAAGATGCGATCAACGTAAGAAGCCGCTTCGCGCACGGTTTCCAGTTGATCAATTCCGTAAGAAACCAGCCCGCCGCTCGCGACGTAAAAACGGAATGGGTACACCGTCGGCAGCTTGAGCTTTTCGGCAACGCCAATGAGCACGTCTCGTTTCGTCGCCGTGAGCGGGCTCGGTGTTACGATCAATCCGCCATTCCCAAGCTGGGCAAAGTCCGCGAGCACCCGCTCGAAATCGCCGGCGTCACGAACGCCCAACCCGGAGACGGTCAATCCCAGTGGCCCGGAAATCGCATCGGCCGCGCGAATAAAGGATACATTGGCGGCAATCTCCGGAACGTGGACAAAGCCGACCCGACGAACCTGCGGCGCAATCTGCTTGAGAACGCCCAGCCATTTTCCTCCAACCGCGGGCTCGAAATTATGAAAGCCGGTAACATTGCCGCCGGGATGGGCAAGGCTGCTGACGTAACCGCTTCCCACCGACTCGGACACCCATGTAAACACGATCGGAATTTTGCGGGTTTCTTTCAACAGCGCTGACAGCGCTGGATTCGTCGTGACGAAGAGCAAATCCGGCTTGCTGCCAACCAGTTCGGCGGCGAACTGCCGTGTGCGTTCGACACTTTCGCCGGCAAACCGATACTCGAACTTAATGTTCTGTCCTTCGGTCCAGCCAAAGTCGCGCAGGCGTTCGCGGAAAGCGCGAAGATAGGTCTGCCAAACCTCGTCTGTTTCGGCGAAACCCATCAGTACGCCGATACGACGCGGTTGATCGCGCTGCTGCGCAAGGACACCAAACGGCCACGCCGATAAGGCGCCGCCGAGAAATCCCACAAACTCGCGTCGCCTCATTTGCAGCCCCCGACGCTACGGACAGGACATCGTATCCATATCGCATCGGTGCTTGAAGGGCCCGGTCCACTTTGGGATCGCTGGATAAAGTCAGCGCCGACGGCGGATCGATTGTCATTTTGAAGCAGGAAAGGAACGAGCGCGGTCCAAAAAGGTTAGGGGGTATAGCCGAGCACCATGTCTTGGCGCGTCAAATGACACAGGAGGTATTTATGAACTGGGATCGCGTTGAAGGAAACTGGAAACAGCTGAAAGGCAGCGTAAAGGAGAAATGGGGCAATCTCACCGACGATGATCTCGACCGGGTCGCCGGTCGTCGCGACCAGCTTGAGGGCGTCATCCAGGAACGATACGGCCTCGCCAAGGACCAGGTGAGAAAAGACGTCGATACGTGGCTAAGCTCGCAGTGACCCCGGCGCTTTGCCAAAGCTGCTGAGCCTGTCTGAAATGCGAAAACCGAAGAGGCCGCGTCCGATCCGTCGACGCGGCCTCTTGCTGTCGTCAGAACGGTCCTCGTTTCGCCAAAGCGTCGAGCGCCTGCGAGAGTTCATTGATGCGCGCCTGATAGGCGCGAGTAAGACAACTCGCGTCGCCACCGCATGCATTGCGGACGGAAATCCATTTGTTTTGCGCGTCGGTAAGATCGGCCCTCTGTCCCATGCCGACGAGAGATGTCAGGACAGAGAAAAGCGTGGCCAGGCGCGCTTCGTCCTGTCCGAGGCCATAGCTTTTGCAGACTGTTTTTTCGGCAGGCGTCGCGGCCTTCTTGCAGTCGAGCGGCGCGTACGACGCTGCACAGCTCGCGTGCGGCGCGAGACTAATGGCAGAGGCCAGCAGGATGCCGAGCAGTTTGCAAACACGATGATTCATGAGTTAGTCCTCGGTGAGAGTTCAGGAGGATCGCGATGAAGCTGATGTTGGCATGCCTCGTATTGCTCGGGCCAGCGAGCTCGGCATTTGCTGCCGAAGCCGCCTATCGCTGTGCGGACGGTACTTCGGTGCGGGCTGTTTTCAACGCGGGCGCGCCTTTGGGATCGGTGCAACTGAAGTTCGCCGGCCGAGGACGGACGGTCAGTCTCCCTCAGGCTCTTTCGGCCGATGGCGGGAGATATGCCGACGGCAATATGGAATTTTGGATCAAGGGCAAGACGGCGCGTCTGACGCGCGCCGGCGCCGTAACCGAGTGCAAGACGCGATAGCGCAGAGGCAAGATCACTCTGATTTCAGTGAACGCGCCAGGCTGCGTATCGACCTCGATTGAGCCGCCGTGCTGCTTGACGATGATGTCGTGGCTGATGGAAAGCCCCAGGCCCGTTCCTTCGTCGGCCTTTGGATCTGATACTCGACGGCCGCACGACCGATGTTCCCGATCGACTACACAGAAGTGGGTGGGGATGATACGAGCGAGTGTCCGATTGGGTTAAAACGGCTGTTTCGCAGCCCAATCGGTATGCGACTTGGGGGTGACTGATGCATCGCGATCTCTATCTGTCGCGTCGGCTCTTCGTGGCCGGCTCACTTGCTTCACCGTTGTTGATGTTTCCCAATGCCATCGCACAAGACCAGCCGGTGGATCCTGCGACGCTCAAGCCAGGTCAATTTCAGTGGCACCCGGATCGTTCGCAAAACGGGCCAGTGGTCGTGCTGGTTTCCATCCCCAAGCAATGGGTCGTGATCTATCGCGGCGGTGTCCGCATCGCAGCATCAACCTGCTCGACCGGAAAGCCGGGACACACAACTCCGGCTGGCGTGTTCGTCATTCTGCAGAAGGACCAGCACCATCATTCGTCGACTTACAACGATGCGCCCATGCCATACATGGAGCGGCTGACCTGGGAGGGCGTAGCGCTTCACGCGGGCAATCTTCCGGGTTATCCGGCGAGCCACGGCTGTGTGCGGCTGCCGCTCGAGTTCGCCAAACTTCTATTCACCGTCACAACACTCGGCACACCGGTGATCATCGCCGACGGCGAACCGGCCTACACGGACTTGCAGCATCCAGGCCTGCTTATCACCAACCACGCGGAGGAGATGGCGCGCGATGCCGTCAAACAGGTTTCCGCCAAGGCAACGCATCCGGTGACCGCTACAACGGAAACGCATGAAGCATCTTCTTTCGTGATCTCTACGGTTGACCGCAAGTTGACTGCGTTTGTGAACGGCAAGGAGAGTTTTGTCGCTCCGGTCGAGATTCAAATGCCGGAAAAGCCGTTCGGCACTCATGCGTTCACGTTGACGGGACCGGATTCCGACCCGCGTCATCTCAAATGGCTTGCTGTCGGCTTGCCTGCCGGGACAAACGTCGTCGCGCTTTCCGCGCTTCTTGCTACGGAGACTATGAACCGCGTGAATCTGGCGGCAGAGACGGCGCAGCGCGTGAGTGCTCTGATGCATCCAGGTTCGACGCTGGTCATCACCGACCAACCATCGCACCAGGACACGCGAACCGCGCCCGGCTTTACCATCATCACGCATGACACGTGAATCTGCGCAGCGGTGGGAACCGCACTGCGTATAGCGTCACCTCAAGGTTGAGGTAACCGGCGGCGCATAGCGACTCGACGCGCTCTGTTACTATCAATCATGTTCGAGCAGCTGGTTCAGAATGTCCTGGATCAAGCCCGTCTGGTCGCGCAGGCCCCGGTGGCCTTTGCAGCGGGCGTTCTGCTTCTCGGCGCCATCATCTGGTCGGCGCTGCGATGGCGATATGCGAAAATGATCGACCATCGCAACGGTATCATCGCGCTGTATAAGGCGCGGCTGAATGGTGCGAGCCCGGATCAAGCCAAGGCCCGAATGGAGAGCCTTGAAGGACAAGTGGTCAGTCTAAAAAACCGCGAATGGCCGAAACTTTCGCCGGCCGCTGTGGCGGATCTTGAAAACATCCTCACGTCACAAGGATCTCATGTCGTTTCTATCGTGCCGCAGGACAAGGACTCGGTGTTTTTGGCCCGCGACCTGGTCGATGCCTTGAACCGGATCGGCTGGAAGGCAAAACGCGACACAAGCATGAACGAGGTGCCTGACGGATTGAGCGTTTGGCCGGAAGACGACGTGGCCCGCGCCATATGCAATGCGCTGACGATGGCCACTGGCGCGCTCGTGACGCTGCGCAAGGACCAGCATCTCAAGGACCAAGGCGTCTACGCAATCGGAATCGGGTACAAGCTGGACTGAGATTTATCGATGCCGGTCTTGCGCCGCAAAGGGACATCCGAACTATTCGGCAGGTGTCCGTCCCGAGGCGTGCCTACGTGACGTAGCGAAGCTCAACGGCGCGGGTGCCGCCGCAAGACAGCGATGTCGGTCTGTGGGAGCGAAGTCCCTAACAACGCTCCGGCGAGCACTAATAGTGACGCGATGATAAGCGCGGCCATCAAAGCCTCCCTAGTGAGGACGGCTTTACATCACGTGTGAATGGCCGGTCTTGTGACTTCCTGCCAACGATTTGTTAGTTGAGCGATTTTGGACACGGCAACGCCCTTGCGTTCCGCGAGACCCAGACAAGACGATCGGGCTTTCCTCCGCGTGGTGGCAGACATTTAAGATGCGCTGAACCGAGGCGAATATAGACCACCGGTCCGGTGTTAGTACGGCATCGAGCATGGAGGCCGACGATGACTCGTTTGGTTTTGGCTACCACCGTTATTCTTGCGGGCGCGTTCTTTGGGCTGCAGCCGGCAAAGGCAGAGGCTCCCTGGTGCGCGGTGATCACGATAGGCGAAGACAGTGTGGTTTGGGATTGCCGGTTTCGCTCAATAGAAGAATGTCGACCGAACGTGTTGGCTGGCAATCGTGGGTTCTGCAATCCGAACCCGTACTTTGTCGCTGCATCTCAGCCAGGCGAACGTAAACGCCAACGGAAACAGTAAATCTACGAAACCTCACGATCCCTGCCGTTCAGCGGTGTCCGCATCCGGCTTTCGGCGTAATTATTCTGTCGTGCACGACCATTAAGGTTTCTTCGTCACCATAACGACAAGCCGCGGTTGTCGCCGCATGGCTTTTGGCTCACGTAGGCATTGGATGCGCCAATGCTGCAAAGACTGACCTCCACCCGGGATGCCGTACAAGTCCTGAGGACTGCAACGCGCCGCCGTCTCGATGATGGCGCTTGGCACGTGTGGACGGTCACGCTTCCCAGACGTTCAATCACCGGCCGTCTTGTGTGGGGCACTGTCTGGCGTCGCCGCGACCAGGGCCGTTGGCTCTATAAGCGCTACGTCGAACCCCGGCGGCAAGCTGACATCGGCACATCGCGCGTGGGACGCGACATCCGCGAATCCGAAGTCTCCCGAGATATCTCAAGATAAATCCCAAGATAAATCCCAAGAGTTGTATTGGCTCCGCTCGCGCGATACGCGCGCATGATGGTGGTCTGTAACCACTTCCAATCTTTTATCACTTTGTCGCCCAAGATCGCTCCCAACTTCGCCGCAAGGGCGTGCGGTTTTCAAGCCGGGCCGCATTTTGCGGGAGGGGAGTGAATTGTATGAGAACGCTGCTCATCGGCGCTCTAATTGCGACCTTAATGGGCTGCTGTCGCACTCCGCCGCAGGCGACGCTTGAACGATGCACCGCCAAGGGTTGCGTTCAAAGAACTGCGGCGAATCCGCAGACTGAAATCAAACGAGTGGCATTCAAACCCAGCCCTGCGCCGGCAAACGTGAAATCGATTCCAACTCCGATGGCTGCGCCAGTGTCCACGCCGGAGCCAGCGCCTGCGCCCGCCGCACAAAATGACCAGACCGGTCTCATCGGGAAAAGAGCTAGTCCAACGATAAATTCGCCGCCCGACACTTCAGTGCCGAGTCAGTCCGCTGAGACGCTCGATGCCGTTGTGAACAAAGCGAAGGCTACGACCGCGGCGACCTTAGTAACCTTGGCGGATCCGGAATCGGCCGAGTTTGATGATATGAAACGGGCGATCAGGAAAGACATGCAGGGCCAGCCCGTCGACAGCATTTGCGGTCGAGTCAAAGTGAAAAAAGCGTCCGGCGAAAGCATCAGTGATCGGCCATTTTTGTATCTCGTGAAGGAGGACAAGGCCTTTATCGATGATGGCTACCCGGAGTCAGTCGCGGCAACCTGGTATCGCGCCGTCTGCATCACCCCGGATTCGCCGAGACAGGATTCCCGCCAGCAACCGGGCAAATGAGACAGCTGAATGTCGGCAACCGCTGACATCCAGTGTTGTCGTTATTGCGGGCGCGTCCAGGAAAACTCGCAACGTGCGAACGAGGCCACCTGGTGAGTGTTTTTTGATGCCAGGCTGATCGCCTGCTGGCTGATAAATGCGATCCCCAATTTTGGAAAGAATGAGAAAGTCATTATCGACCAGGGCTCCGTCTGCACGGCTGAAATCTGTTCGTCGAAAAACTGAACGATGTTGCCCCGCGCAGCCGGAACCGGCGGGAGATGAGGCAAGCCGGCTTCCTTCGCCTGTTTCAGCAACTCGGGGTCCTCGGGAAATTCGGTCCAAGAAATGGCGACATTCTTTTTGTCCGTGTCGATAACGAAGGTCGGTTTGCCGCGATAGCTGTCCTTTGTCGGGCCCTTCAGACTTGGTTCGACCTTTCCTGATTGACTGCCGCCTGACGCATTCATGCGCTCAGCGAGCGAAATCCCATACGCCATGCTCACGCCCTCGGGCTTCTCGCACGAAATCGTCACGAGCGGTTCAGCAATGGCGTTCGGGGTGAGTGAGATCGCGAGAACGGCACTAAGAACAAGTGGTCTGAAATCCATCGACAGCCTCCACCGGCCAAGCGCAAAGACTAGCACAATTCACCAAATGTAACCCGACACGAAAATAAGCAAAATGATTATAGCCACGCCTATGAAGATAAATCGATCGGCTTTGTTCTGAAAAAATCGGTGAAAACTACTTTCATTCGGCATCGCCACCTAAGCCCCTTTTTGCCAGCGAATGTGTGGTTGCAAATAAATTAAAATCGTATGCAGGAACGCTTCAGGTGACGTGCAACAAAGCGTTTCAGTCTTTTTCGTTATCGACCGTGCATTCGGACAATACGAACACGTGACGCTCTTTGCAGATCTCGCAACGCAGCTGCATGGTTTTGGCGTGTGGTATCTCTTTCAGCTCCGCGCTGGTCACTTTGAAATTTGAGCGAAATGTCCGCTGCGTGGTCGGACATCTGAAAATCAGCGCGCCCATCGATGATCCCTGCCGGTTGTCACGGCGGTTGATGGCTTTGAGGCGCAAGGCAGTCTGTGCTGCAAATCACAATAACGACGCCTGTGGCTTATCCTTTCGTCTCACGTCGGCCGATGTTGACTGGCTTTGGATTGGGTCAGATCGGCCGACCCGTCCGGCGAGCCGGTGCATTCCGCCGCGTTTCAACTGGCGCGGGATTTTTGAGAGTGTCGCGCGGATTTCAGCTCAGTTTTCTACGTGAATGCCCGATTATTGAGCGTTCTGGCTCTTCCGGCTCGCTTGTGGTGACGAGCGCGGGTGGTCGGCGGCCGCCGCCGCACATCAGAATTTTTAACGCTTTCCCGGTAGGCTTTATTTACTTCCAGTTAATGGATGGCGCAGAAGCGCCATATGAGCACCAGCACGGCGCAACTGATGAATCGCGGACCGCTGATTTCTGAACTTGAGGACGCTGTCCGGCACGGTTCGCAGGAGAAGCGCGTCAGAGCGCTTAGAGGAATCACCGACCTCTTCCTGGGCACGAAAGAAAGGCTCAGCGAAGAGCAGATCGATGTGTTCGACGAAGTTCTCTGTCATCTGATCACGCGCATGGAGGCGAGGGCGCTGATCGAACTCAGCGAGCGTCTTGCTCCGATCAACAATGCGCCGACCAACGCCATCCACACGCTTGCGGTCGATGACGAGATCGCAATTGCAGGCCCTGTTCTCACGCTGTCGGATCGCCTGACCACGCCGGACCTCGTCGAGATCGCAACGGCCAAAGGTCAGCCGCATCTGCTGGCAATATCGAAGCGAAGCAGTCTCAACGAGTTCCTGACCGACGTGCTTGTTGCGCGCGGAGATTCTCACGTCATCACTTCGCTTGTCGAAAACGCCGGTGCGAAGTTGTCGGAAAAGGCATACGCCGATCTGGTGGACAAGACCGAAGCGGACGAATCGCTGCTGGAGAAGCTTGGTCTGCGTCTCGACATTCCGATTCATATTTTCCGCCGGCTGCTGCAGCGCGTGAGCGAAGCTGTGCGTGCAAGGCTTCTGGCGGGGGCTTCGCGGGAACGACGCGATGATATTGCGGAAATTCTCGCCAGCATTTCAAACGACGTCGTTGAACCGGACGATCTCGACTCCGACTTTTCGGCGGCAAAGTTCCGTGTGCAAACGATGCACGAGAAGGGCGAGCTCGATCAGGTCGCGCTTTTGGGATTCGTGAAGGCACGCCAGTATGCCGCGGCAGTGACCGCGCTTGCGACGCTGTGCTCCGCTCCCGTCGACATGCTCAAACAGATGTTGAAGGACGGGCGCAATGAACCGCTGCTTGTCCCCTGCAAGGCGGCAGGAGTTTCCTGGCCAACGTTGCGTGCGTTGTTGCAAAGCGACGTTCTCGGACGAATGGCCCTCGATGATGAGCTGATCAAGTTCAAGAACGACTACAACAAACTATCATACGTAACGGCGACCAAAGTGCTGGAGTTCTGGTCGGAGCAGCAAAAAGCGACGCGCTAGCCCCTTCGAACGGTCTATTGTCCCGAATTCGCCTGTTGAGGCCTGCAAACACCGCCGAACCCTGAGTAGTATGCTGGTTCGTCGGGGGATTCCATGCGGCTCTTTGGGCGTGTACTCGCACCTGTTGAACGGCTCTCCGAAATTCTTTTCGGCTTGATAATGGCATTGACCGTCACGAGCGCCGTCAGTGTCGCGACTGCGGATCATATGCAGATCCGCACCATGCTTATTGCCGCGCTTGGCTGCAATCTGGCGTGGGGGATCATCGATGCCGGAATGTACCTGATGGCTCGCCTCGGTGAGCGCGGACATAACGCTGTGGTAGCGCGCGCAATACGCAAGGCGGCTGATCGCGAACAGGCTCACCGCATAATCGCAGACGAACTGCCGCCGGTGTTTGCGTCAATTTTTCGACCCGCACAATTGGAAGAGATACGCGAGCAAATTTGCCAGATGCCTCCATCTCCCACGCATCCGGGACTGGCGGGTCGCGACTGGCAGGGCGCGCTCGGTGTTTTTGCCCTCGTTGTTGCAGCCACGTTTCCCGTCGTCATTCCGTTTGCCATCATTGACGACGCCAGATTGGCTTTGCGCATATCCAATGCGCTTGCTGTTACATCGTTATTTCTGTGCGGGTTTCTTTTTGGGCGGCACGCTGGACTTCATCCCTGGCTCACGGGGCTGGTCATGGTGGTGGTTGGAGTAGCCCTAGTGGCCACTGCGATTGCCCTTGGGGGCTGATCCAAGCGATACAGGTCCAAATGCCAATTCGACCTGGGGCCTATCGAATTCCGTATTACGTGCACCCATTTTTCAACTGCACCCAAGTTCAAATGCCTCAAGCGCTCCTGAAGAATAAATAAAGGTTTCCTAAATGCTATGATGGTTGCAGCAAGCTAGCCGCCGACTTATTTCGCGTGAGTGGCTGGGCACGCTCGGGAGTACATCTTGCTACCGGATAAAAAATATCAGGTCATCGATGACTCGCCCGTTTGGCAAATAATGATTCTTGCGATCGCGCCAGCGATCGGAATTGGCATTTGTCGTTTTGCATATTCGCTCGTCTTGCCCGACATGCGAGATAGCCTCGGCTGGTCGTATTCGGTGGCTGGTATCATGAACACCATCAACGCTGCCGGGTATTTGGTGGGTGCGCTCGGTGCGAACGCCGTCATCCGACGATTTGGCATGCTCCACACAATTCGCGTCAGTACCATTGTTTCCGTGCTCACGCTTGCAATGTCTGCGCTCACCGGCGACTGGGTCGTGTTCGGTTGCGCGCGCTTATTGTCCGGCGTGACCGGAGCATTCGCCATGGTGGCGGGGAGTGCCGTTGCGACGAGCATTGCACAGGCCCAACGCCAACATCAGGCCTTCTATCTGACCCTCTTTTACCTTGGCCCAGCCATCGGAATTCTAGTCGCGGGATTTGTCGCGCCGTTCCTTTTGGAGTGGCACGGACCTGGGTCCTGGTGGATTACCTGGAGTGTGCTGGCTGGGATTTCAGCTTCGCTGACAGTTCTGCTGCTGATGGTAAATGTCGAAGAGTCATCCGCACCGACCGGCGCAGCAAAGGCTCACGTCAGAGCTACGCCTGTGCTCTTCTATCTGATTGGCTACTTCCTGTTTGGTACCGGCTATATCGCGTACATGACCTTCATGATTGCGTACGTGCGCAATGTTGGCGGAGGTGCGCTGGCACAAAGTGCTTTCTGGACTTGCATCGGAGTTGGCGCGCTTGCCCATCCATGGACCTGGTCAGGTTTGATGGCGAAAAGCCGTGGGGGAGGTGGCACGGCGCTGCTAACAGGAATTAGCGCCGTTGGCGCAGCGCTGCCGCTCTTTGGCACATCGCCGATATTGTTCGGCATTTCCGCGCTGATCTTTGGCAACGCGTTTTTCGCCGTCGTATCGTCGACCACCGCGTTTATAAGAGTGAACTATCCGCGAGAAGCATGGTCGAAAGCGATTGCCATGATGACGGTGGCGTTCGGCGTTGGACAGATGGTCGGCCCGATAGCAATCGGTATCATCACCGACAAGATGGGCAGCTTGTCCTACGCTCTGAATGTTTCAGCTGCGATTTTGGCCGTCGGTGCGGTTGCCTGCATGTGCCAGCGCCCGATTGACCAACAAGCTCTACAGATTCGAGTGCAACCGACTTGAGCTAGTTCAGGCCCGCCCGCCGCAATGCTTCCACATAGCGCTCGCGTTGGGTTTCGTTGACGGGCATCTGGCGCGCCATCCAGGCAAGAGTGATGTCTGGCTGCACACGGCGAACCTCCTCGATCATGGCCTTGGCGAGATCGTTATCACCTGCCATGGCGGCCGCCGCAGCAAGCAGGCGATAGGCGCTGACGAAATCAGCACGCTGCCGGATCGCCTCGCGCGCGAGCCGCATTGCCTCATTGTAGTTGCGCCCGACAAACTCCGCATAAGCGGCGACGCCGTTATAGATTGCGGAAAATGGATCGCGCGGACTCAGCCGCAGCGCATGACGTGCAGCTTCGGAGCCTTCCTGCCACCGCCCAACGTATGCCAGGCCCAGTCCATAATAACCTTGCGCGAGCGCGAAGTTCGGATTGAGGCGTAAAGCCAATTCGAAGTCAGCAAGCGAGTCTTCGAAGCGGCGTAAGTACACATGCGCGGTAGCAAGCGCGAGATGCGCCCAAGGGTCTTCGCTGTCGGCCTGAACCGCCGCCAGTCCCGTGCGTTCGGCGATCGAAACAGCGGTTGGCACGTCCTCCCAACCCATATGAGCGCCGAAGGTGTGACTGACGGCAAGGACGGCAAGTGCCTGGGCGTAGTTGGGATCAATGGCAATCGCCTGCTCGAGCAGCGCTTGAGCCTTGAGATTGTCTTCGCGGGTCACGCGCCAATAGTGCGACAAGGCCCGCATGACCAGGCCCCAGGCATCGAGGTTCTCAGGAGTTTTGCGCCGCGCGCGAAAGTTCTCTGCAGCGTAAATCTGCGGCTCGATGGCCGTAACGACGGCATCGGTGATCTCATCCTGCACGTCGAACACATCAGCAAGCTGGCGGTCGTAGCGCTCCGACCAAAGCTGATTGCCGATCGCGGTGTCATTGAGCTGTGCCGTGATACGCACGCGATCGCCAACCTTGCGGACGCTGCCTTCGATCAGATAGTTGACGCCGAGCTCCTCGCCGATCCGTTTCGTATTCACCGGTTCGCCTTTGTAGGCGAAGGAAGAATTGCGTGCGATGACGAAGAACCAGCGTACCTTGGACAGCGCTGTTATGATGTCCTCGCTGATGCCGTCCGCAAAATAGTCCTGGTTCGGCTCGCCGCTCACGTTGACGAAGGGAAGGACCGCGATAGCAGGCCGGTCCGTTCGTATCGAGGGAGAGCGTGTGGCCGGCGCGAGAACATCCGCCGGCTCGCTGTGGACCGGCTCTGTGCTCATTTCGCCAACAAAGCGCACGCCCCGACGTGGTATGGTGCGGATCAGCCTTTGCTCCTCGCCATTGTCGCCGATCGCCCGGCGTGCAGCATTCATGCGGCTCGAAAGAGTCGAGTCCGACACGTTTCGGCCGCGCCAAACCGAAGCAATAAGATCGTCTTTGCTGACGACGCGGTCGCGGTTCTCGACGAGGTACATGAGCAGGTCAAAGACCTGCGGTTCGACCGCAACCGGAGTAGATCCGCGATGCAGCTCCCTTCGATCGGTGTCAAGTTTATGGTTGCCAAAGAAAAATTGCACTTTGACGCCCCGCGAGCACATCGTCTCAATTGTTTGGCAATGTCGTTCAAGCACAAAACAGGGCTCTATCAAAGCGGGCTGGGAGCCCATTGATCAACAGTGAAAATTTTCCAAAAGTCGCGTTTTGCGTTAGATCAGTGCGGCCGGACGAAACTAAGTAGATTGTCGAGTGGGGTCTTCAGCGGCGATGTCAAACAGGACTGTGACGAGAAAAAGAAAGGCGCCGAAAAGCCGAAAGCGAAATGCCGCGCGTCGCCAGGCGGCCAAGCCCATCGAGTCAGAAAATGAACTGCGGACGAACAAGGCGTGGTGGCAGGCCGTGGTTGCAAACCCTTTCATGGGCGTCACGGTTCTCGGCAAAACGCAACATTTCACGGCGGCAAATTCGACTTTCCAGGCGATGGTCGGATACACCGAAGATGAACTCAAGAAGCTGACGCCCCTTGATATCACTCCGGCCGGTGATCGCGAGGCCAACAGGGTTGTGCTGAAAGAGTTGCAACGCGGCAAGCGCCAGCATTACGAGTTGACGAAACGGCTGCAGCGCAAAGACGGCGAGGTGATCTGGGTTCAGCTTTATGTTTTTGGAATTCCCGATCAGGGCGCGGTTGGCATGACGGTCAACATCACGGAAAAAATGCGTGCCGAAAATGCCCTGCAGATCGCCCGGACAGAGCTTGCGCGCTCGGCGCACGTGAGCCGAATGGGTGCGATGACGGCTTCTATCGCACACGAAATCAATCAGCCTCTGGCAGCGATCGTGGCGAATGCCAGTGCCGGGTTGCGCTGGATGGAACGAACTCCTCCTCATTTGGATGAGATTCGGGAAAGCTTTGAGCAGATCGGGCAGGAGGGCCGTCGCGCCGCCGATGTCATCGACAGCGTCCGCTCAATGTTCAAGTCCAAGGAACTGGCGCACGGGTCTGTCGATCTCAATCAGCTCATTCGCGAAGTGCTGTCGCTGGTCGAGGGCTCTATTCAAAAGCATGGAATTGCCATGCGCACCGAATTGGATGAAGCGCTTGTTTCCGTGACGGGCAACCGGGTGCAGCTGCAGCAAGTCCTCTTTAATCTCCTGACCAACGCCATCGAGGCAATGGAGTTTGTTGCCAGCCGCAAGATGTTGGTCAAATCCGAATTCAGAAACGGTGAAGTCCGGGTCATTGTTGAAGACTTAGGCAGCGGCATCGACCCGAAGGACATCGACAAGATCTTCAGTTCATTCTTCACGACCAAGGTTGAGGGCATGGGAATGGGCCTGTCGATCTGTCGGTCGATTGTCGAGTCGCACGGTGGCCGCCTTTCGGCATTACCCGGACACTCGCACGGAGCGGCTTTCCAGTTCACGTTGCCGGTCGCCGGGGTCTGACGCGGGCGTCAGCTGATCAAACGTTTAGCGATGCAAAAACTCAGATGCGCTCGGTCTGGTTGTAGCAGCAACTTGTCCGAGCGTGCCGATCTGTTGATCACGCGGGGCACGCAATTGCGCGGGTAAATTGCGCATAAAAAATTCCGTTGCGAATCGATTCGACGTCGACCGCGGCAACAAGCGCTCGAGCATTAATCCAAATTTCATACCCGGGCGACTATGGTTAACGCAGTCGTCACCATTTCCCGGTCTCAGCAGCGGTCCACTCAATGTGCGGAATTGCAGTCGCGATTGGCTGGCCAGATGCGGACTCGACCGTCAAAAAGCTTCTCCAAGGCATTCTGCACCGCGGTGATGTGACCGACCCGGTCGTATCGTTTCGCAAAGATACGGCCATGGGAACGCGTCGGTTGCGCATCGTCGACGCGGACCACGCGACACAACCGCAACTGTCCTTCGACCGGCGCATTGCGGTTGCCTTCAACGGGGAAATCTACAATCACGCCGACCTGCGTCGCGAACTGCGCAGCCTTGGTGCCGTATTCCAGACCGAGTCGGACACCGAGGTTCTCGCAAGCGCACTTCAATTCTGGGGACCACACGCTCTTGAACGCCTGGTCGGCATGTATGCCTTCGTCGCGATGGACATTATGTCCGGCGAATTCTTGGCCGCGCGCGATCCTTTCGGCGTGAAACCTCTTTATGTGATTCAGTCTGCCGACGGCTTCCTGTTCTGCTCGGAGATGAAGCCGCTTCTGGAAACAGTGCCGACGGGTGACGTCCTTCTGGTGCCACCCGGATACATGGTATCGGCAAAAGGTTGCGGGCGTTACAAATCACCTGTCTACCCGCGCACAGATCTGCCTGTTCAAAACGATCCGGACACGCTGGATGCGATCCTGGCGGAGGCGGTGCGCGTGCGGCTGCCGCCAGATCTGCCGGTCGCAACGCTGTTCAGCGGTGGAATAGACAGCACCCTGGTCGCGCATTATGTGCGGCGGCATCGTTCCGATGCACCGGCCTATTTCGTCGGAAGCACCAAAGCGCCGGACTATCCCTTCGCCGCCGAATATGCCGATCGGGTCGGTCTTGATCTGCGCATGGTCCCGTTTGAGGCGGAGAGCGAGGACGTCTTTTCGCTGATCGGACAGGTTGTCGCGGTTACCGAGTTATTCGAACCGAACCTGGTCCGGGGTGCCGTCTGCTCTCTGATGGCGGCCGAACAGATGCACCGTGATGGCTTCCGGGTTGCCTTGTGCGGGGAAGGCGCCGACGAGTTGTTTTGCGGCTATCCGCCGCTCGAATTGGCATTCCAAGAAGACGAACCCGAAGGCCGCGTCGTCCGTGACGAATGTCTGTCTCTGATGCATCGGATCAGCTTGCAGCGTGTGGACCGTTGCTCGATGCACCATCAGGTAGAGATGCGTGAGCCGTTCCTCGATCCGTCGGTGGTCAGATATGCGCTGGGGCTTGACGCCGGCGCGCTCGTACAGGATGTGAACGGGCAACCGCGCGGCAAGGCGCCGTTACGCGATCTCTACAATCTCTATCCCGACGTGTTGCCGCGGTCGATCCGTGATCGGACCAAGATTCCGTTCGGGGAGGGCGCAGGGCTCGACGTCACGCCGCGGGACTCGGCGTGGAAACGCCGCTTCGACGATGTCATTCCGGATCGCGATTTCCTCGAAGGACGCGTGGAATTCGCCGAGTTCAACATCCAGTCGAAAGAGGAATTGTTTTACATTCGAAGCCTCGCGCAGGCGATCGACATATCGCGCGTACCTCATCTGCGCGACCGCGCGTGGATTTCCTTCTCGGTCAAGCAAAATCAAGAAAAACTGAAGGCATATGCTCACTTCAGTTTGTAACCCCTGCAACTCCTGGCTGACAAATGCACCGCTCAAGCAAAATCTATAAAGACACTGCCAATATCGTCGCCAATCCACGCGAGGTGGAGGCAAATCTGCTTTACCAATCCGCTTCGCGCTTGCAGGCGATTCAGGATCATTGGGAAGAGAAGGCAAGCGAACTCAAAGACGCCCTCCTGTACAACCGCAGGCTCTGGACAATCTTTCTCACGTCTGTGACCCACGCGGAGAATCCGCTTCCCAAGGAAATTCGTGAGAATGTCGCAAATCTTGGCCTGTTCGTATTGCGACGTACGCTCATGCTGCAGGCAGAACCGCGACCTGATCGCCTCAGCGTTCTGATCGGCATTAACCGAAATCTTGCCTCCGGTCTGTTGAACTCGGTCCGCTGATCAACGCCCGATTTTTGGGCATCGCTACAAATTCGTTCACGGCCCAGGCGAGCCTCGTGCCATGGCGCGAGAGCGGGGATTTGCCTAGGATTGAGCCTCGTCGTGAACGCACGGGGGCGAAATGCGGCGCGGTGGCAAGGCAAAACCCGGGAAAGTTGGGCGTCGGCCAAAGGCTCGGACCAAAGCTGGCAAACCGCCCGCGCGCGCATCCGTTGCCGCACTTGAAAAGCGGCTGCGTCAACGCAGCTTCGAACTCGAAGAAGCGCTTCAGCAACAGACGGCCACTGGCGAGGTGCTGAGCATCATTCGCCGGTCACCGGCCGACGCGCAGCCGGTGTTCGAGGCTATCGTCCAGAGCGCGACACGCCTGTGTGACGCCGTTTTTAGCGTTTTCTATCTGTACGACAATGACCGTTTTCGTATCGCCGCCTTGAAGAATTTCACACCCGAGGCGACCAATCAGATCTACGGGCGCCTGGAGTTGCAAACGCCAAATCGCGCGTTCGTCGGTGGCCGCGCCGTTTTGGATCGCGCCGTCGCGCTGGTCCCCGATGTGCTTGAAGACCCGGAATATTCGCGTGAATTTGCGCTTGCCGGCGGGTGGCGGGCCGTGCTCGCCGTGCCGCTGCTTCGCGATGGAAAATCCATAGGGGCGATAACAGTCGGCAAAGCTGAACCAAACTCCATATCCGAGCGAGAAATACAGCTCTTGAAAACGTTCGCCGATCAAGCGGTGATCGCGATCGAGAATGTGCGCCTGTTCGATGAGGCGCAGACCCGCGAGCGTGATCTGAGCGAGTCGCTGCAGCAACAGACGGCAACGGCCGATGTGCTCAAGGTCATCAGTCGTTCGACATTCGATCTGCGAGCTGTTCTGCAGACACTTGTCGAATCCGCGGCGCGTCTCAGCGAGGGCGACAAGACCCAGATTCTGCGCCCGAGTGAAACCGAGCATGGTTTCTATCCCGCTGCGAGTTACGGATATACGCAAGAATATAACGATTATCTCAGTAAGCTTACGTTTCCGCCGGGACGCGAGGGGGTTGTTGGACGCGTGCAGTTGGAGCGTAGACCTGTGCAAATTGTCGATGTTCTTGCCGACCCTGACTATTCCTTGCGCGAGACTCAGAGGCTTGGTGGCTTTCGTACGCACCTCGGCGTGCCACTTCTTCGAGAGGGAAATCCTATCGGAGTGCTTGTCGTCAGCCGCGTTACGGTCAAACCGTTTACGGACAAGCAAATAGAACTCCTGACGACATTCGCCGACCAGGCGGTGATTGCAATAGAGAACGTGCGCTTGTTCGAAAGCGTGCAAACGCGAACGCGCGAGTTGGCCGAATCGCTGGAAGACCTGCGCAACACGCAGGATCGTCTTGTCCAGACGCAGAAGATCGCGTCACTCGGTCAGCTGACGGCGGGGATCGCACACGAGATGAAAAACCCGCTCAATTTCGTCAACAACTTCTCGGCGCTTTCCGCCGAACTCGTCGATGAGTTGAATGACACGCTGAAAGGCCTGCCGTTCTCCAATGATGCGCGTGCCCAGCTCAATGAACTGACCGAGACGTTGCGCGACAACCTCGAAAAGGTCGTCCATCACGGGCGACGCGCTGATGCGATCGTCAAGAACATGCTGCTGCACTCGCGCGAAGCGTCGAGCGAGCACCGGCGCGTCGACATCAACACTATTGTCGAAGAGAGTCTCAAACTCGCTTGGCACGGCGCACGGGCGGAGAATCAGGGCTTTGAAATCGCCATCGAGCGGTCGCTCGATCCGACCGCAGGTGAGGTCGACGTCTTCCCGCAGGACGTCACCCGCGCTCTTCTGAACTGTGATCGCGAACGGTTTCTACGCGACGACGAAACGTAAGACGGAGACCGATAGCGGTGGCTATGAACCCACCCTTGCGGCTTCCACGAAAAGTCTGGGTGATCGCGTGGAAATCAGGATCCGCGACAACGGCACGGGTATGCCATCTGACGTGAAAGAGAAAATGTTCGATCCATTTTTCACGACGAAACCGGCCGGAGAGGGGACCGGGCTCGGGCTCTCCATCAGCCACGACATCATCGTCAAGCAGCACGCCGGCTCGATTGAAGTTGAAACACGGCCCGGCGAGTTCACTGAGATCAGGGTCGTGCTGCCGCGTTCAGCAATGTTCGTCTGAAGTCACGACCCCGAAGTGCCTACAAAACAAGCACGAACAGATTAGCCCTCAGTCCAACTCGATCTATGTGCCCGCATATTGAAATATGCGGGCGCTAGACACCTGCTGGCTGTTCCTTCGATGGAGACGTGCACATGAGTTTTGTGAAAACCAAAGATGGCGTGGAAATCTTTTACAAGGATTGGGGCAAAGGTCAGCCCATCGTGTTCAGCCATGGCTGGCCGTTATCGGCCGATGACTGGGACACGCAGATGCTTTTCTTTCTAAACCATGGCTTTCGCGTCATAGCTCATGACCGGAGGGGACACGGCCGATCCAGTCAAGTGAGCGATGGTCATGACATGGATCACTATGCCGATGATCTGGCCGCCGTGACAGCTCATCTTGATCTGAAGAACGCCATCCACGTTGGCCATTCGACCGGCGGCGGCGAGGTCGTGCATTATGTGGCGAGGTACGAAAGCAGGGTGGCGAAAGCGGCAATCATTTCTGCGGTTCCGCCTTTGATGGTGAAGACGGCAGCAAATCCAGGCGGTCTTCCCAAATCCGTATTCGATGATTTGCAGGCGCAGCTCGCGGCCAATCGCGCGATATTCTATCGGGATCTGTCTTCTGGGCCCTTTTACGGTTTCAACCGCCCGGGTGCGAAACCTTCGGAAGCGATCATTCAGAACTGGTGCCGGCAAGGCATGATGGGCGGCGCGAAGGCGCACTACGATGGCATCGTCGCCTTCTCACAGACCGATTTCACTGAAGATCTGAAGAAGATCACCGTGCCCGTGTTGGTGATGCATGGCGACGACGATCAGATCGTCCCTTACGCCGACGCCGGCCCTTTGTCGGCAAAGCTTTTGAAGAAGGGAACGCTTAAAACCTACAAGGGCTTCCCGCATGGCATGCCGACCACGCAGGCGGACACGATAAACGCCGACCTGTTGGCTTTCATTAAATCATAAGACTGCGAATCCGGATGTCCGCCTTTAACTTTGGCGGGCATCCGCCCTTCAGTCGCCCACTATCCGTCAGGGCTCATACCGGCAGGTCGCGTCACCGCTGCCAGTTCGCCTTCGAGCGCCACAATTCGGCGGCGGAGTTGATCGTCATTGATCTGCATGAAAACACTTGCTGCCTTGTCGGCCAATTCCGCCAGCATGGAACGCTCTTCGTGGCTGAGCGCATTGCCGGTCGCATGCGGCCCATAGAGTGCCAGCCCCAGGCAGCGCAATCGGTCTCCCACCGGGACTGCCAGAATGGGTCGCGTCAGACCATCAGGAAGTTTGTTTCGCGTAGCAGCCGCAGCGTCGACATCATACGGCCGATGGGCCTGTGCAGGTCCGAGCAGCGGATCACTCGGATCGAGTACCCGCGTGGCGCCATCCCAGGTGTCATCTGCTGCGGTACGCCGGAAGACATGATCCTGCTCGCGAAAGACACTTGCTGAAGCAAGCCCAAGGGCGTTGTGCACTCCCTGGACAAGCTGCGCATCAATCTCGCCATAGCTTCTTGACTTCAATACAGCGTTACCGAGGCGTTCTCCCGCTCTCGCGACCGAACGATTGAAAAGCCAATCAAGGTAGTGGACGGCGTTGTCGTGAATTTTTGAGATCAGAAAAAGAATAACGGCTGCAACTCCGACCCAGGCCCAGGCCGGCAATGTTACTTTCTCGCTGATCCCTTCGCGAATGTGATCGATGCCCTCGTGCAGGAAGAGTATGGGCAAGCTGAGAAGCAGGCCAAGAATAGTCACGCGACGAAGCGGGATGCTTACTTTGACAACGTATGGTCTGCGCAAAGCCTCGCTGACGAGGAGGCAAAGCACGCCGTTCACAAGATAAAGAAGGCCCCACAGTTGTTCTGGCGGGGAATAGCCGGGCCATAGAAAGTCGAGAAGGGTTGTCGTCGTTCCTGCGTCCGCGAAGACGAGAGCTGGTAATCCGATGACGCAGCCCCAGATCACCCAGCGCAGGCGCTGATAGTCCTTCGGGGGCAGTTCGCGCTGACGTGCGAGCAGAATTACGAACGCGCACACGGCAACAATGAGGCCGCTTGCGACACCGATACGCGTCACGATCTCGGTGGGATAGCCCAGGAGATTCGCGTAGCTCAGCGCCAGCAGAAGCGCCAGCAAGACCGCAATGAAGGGCAGACTCCGTTCGACCGGGCGCCACCGTGGCGTCGTTTCGTCGGTTGGCGCTCTGAGCGCGAACCATATGAAACCGGCCAAGCCGACACCTTGCGCTACGGCACCGGCCAAGCCCTGTGCAAGCAGGGCGACAGGCGAATAGAGCTGCAAGAGCGCGTAGTATTGCGCCGACTGCCCCGGATTGAACCAGATGACATAAAGGAAGAATCCCCACGTCATGATTCCTGGCCTGGTCCAAACCAGCCAGGCGGCAGCCAGAATAACGAGCATCGCCGCGAGCTGATCGAGCAGCAAAACAACAAGCACCCATCCGTTATATGGCCGTTGCTTTGCAACGATATCGACCTTTCGTGTTGGTCGATCGGACGAGGCAGCTATCACGAGCTCGGCGTGCCGCTGATTGGCGACGAGGCGGAACCCTCCCAACGCGGCCATCGCACTCGCGCATCGCAAAGTGTTTAGAGGAACGCAGCGCATTTGCTGGAGATCGAGCCTGTCGCCGACTCGCATGCCAGCCTGAAAAGCAGGGGAATCCGTTTCGTGGAGGAACGGCCCCTGTACATCGGTAATGATGCCGTCGTTGTTGGCATAAAAACCGAATGAACCCAGCGGTTGATACAACCGATAGAAATCGGGAACGATCATCGCCAGCGCCCAGAACGTGAGCACCACGAGTAGTGCGCGACCTGCGATGTGCCGAGAACTGCGCATGCCGTTGTGATTTTCTACGATCCGACGGAGGAAGCCAACGGGCTTGCCAATCGCGCCGGCCAATGATCGCCTTTGTGGTGGGCCTTGCCGAACATCATCGGGACGTACTTTGCGCCAGTCGGAAACCGAACAGCACCACGATCACACCGGCTAACTGCAAAACGGTCGGGGTCTCGCCGAGCGCCAGCCATCCGATCAGCAGCACAAATGGCGGTACCAACGAGGGGAATACTGTCGCGCGACCTGCGCCCAGCAGATGGATGGACTGAGCGAACAGATAAATTGCAGCCGGACCTGCCAGAATGCCCTGCAGGATCGCCTGCAGCAAAACCTCCCGCCAGCCCAGCGCGACCATGCGATCGATACCGCCGAGCGCCCAGTCCACGGGCACGATGACCAGCGATATGACGCTGATAACCATGGTGGCGGGCATTGCCGAGATGCGCCAAAACCGGAGCAGAATTCCGAACGTCGCGAACATCAGCCCGGTCAAAACAAATATGAGATCTCCGGCAACGCCATGGATGCCTATCGCAACTGCCGACTCGACGCCGATCAGCAATAATCCGCAAACGATGATCAGCGCGCCGATTGCGCGCGTCGTGGTGATCTTTTCTCCCAGCCAAATCGTTGCCAGAAGCAGTCCGCCCAGCGTTGCACTGGATGGCTGGATCACGCCGCCATGCCCAAGCGGAACCAACAGGAAGCCGGCGTTGCTGATGAGCACGAAACACGGGCCGCCGAGAATTGCCAACAGGATTGCCCGGCCCCAGCCGATGCCGTTGAGATCGCGGATGCCAGCGCGAACGACCAACGGGAGGAACGCGATTCCGGCCCAGAGGTAGCGATGAATTGCGAGATCGAGGGGCGAAAAGCCGACGGTCAGGCCGTGACGGACGCCGGCAAAGCCGGCGGCCCAGAAGAGGGAGGCCCCAATTCCGCAGACGATGCCGACGGCCGTTGAGTTGAAGCGACCGGCCGAGTCCAAGTGGCCCCCACGATCCCGCGCGCGTGCCAGACTATGGAGACATTGTGTGCTGCCACAAGCCCACCTGCGACCGGAAGGACATTGCCAGGCGCTCAGCCGGATGACGTCTGCTGTGGGTCGTCAGTGAACTTGTCGCTTATCGGCTACCACCCCCACGCGCGTCCTCGACATACAGTCTCGCAAGTGTTGCGTGTGGACGAGTTGTAAAATGTGGCGTTGGCGCAGTCACCGTACCAACTGCCCGAGACAAGCCTGACAGGTTGCCCGGGAACCCAGCCGAGACAAGCCGACGTTACACCGTCGTAGCGAAAGCCGTTGATGACAAACTGGCCGCTGAAAGGCGGAGCAACCAGTTCAACCACGTGTGGATAGACAGCGAAATGCCGGTGGCGATGCCGCATATTGCCCGGTTCATCTGAAAAGGCCGGTTGGCACAGCATCAGCACAAAGGCGATCGAGGCGACACGGGCGATCATTTTCAGTCTCCGAATAAACAGCTCCGCGCGGTTTCGAAGTTTGACCGAATCGCCTGCTGTCCGCAACGCTTTGCCGCCTGAGTTTTGCGGACTCCGCTAGTGGCCCGAAATGACAGGTGTTTCACGCCCGCGCGCGTTCAATGGCCTCCATGAGCATCGTCTTGGCTTCCGCCATATCCCCCCATTTCACGACTTTTACCCACTTACCGGGTTCAAGATCCTTGTAGTGTTCAAAGAAGTGCTGGATCTGCTGCAGCGTGATTTCGGGCAAGTCCGTGTAGTTGGCGACGTGCTCGTAGCGCTTTGTCACTGCTGAGACCGGCACCGCGATGATCTTTTCGTCGCCGCCTGCCTCGTCTTCCATCTTGAGCACACCGATCGGCCGGACATTGATCACTGCCCCAGGCACGATCGGTCGCGTATTGGCGACCAGCACATCGATCGGATCGCCATCTTTGGAAAGCGTATGCGGGACGAATCCGTAGTTTCCGGGATAGCGCATCGGCGTGTGGAGAAAGCGATCCACGACCAGAGTGCCGGCCGCTTTGTCCAGCTCGTATTTGATCGGCTCGCCGCCGATCGGAACCTCGATGATGACGTTGACGTCATCAGGCGGATTGTTCCCGATCTTGATGGCATCGATCCGCATGACCCGTTCTCACAGCTGCCGACTACATTATAACTACGTCCGGTTCCGGTGCGCGACCAAGGAATATGCGGCCATCGACCGGAAATCGTGGGATGTCTGGCTATCAACCCAGAGCGGACACGCTCCGGGTGTGAGAATGACGTGCGAAATTGCGGTCGTTAGCGAAATCTTGCTGCGCCGCGATAACCTTTCGGTGATGAGGCGAGTTTCTCGCGCAACGCGATTGTTCATTGCCGGCCAGAGAACTAAGCTTCGATTCTTCGGACTGTCGGCGGATAGCCCGTGCAAAAAAATCTGATCCGGGAGGATACAGAATGCTTCTTACCATCAACGGAAAATCACACAACGTAGATGTGGAACCGGATACGCCACTGTTGTGGGTGATCCGCGATTCCATCGGCATGACCGGCACGAAATACGGATGCGGAATCGCGCAATGCGGTGCCTGTACTGTGCACATTGACGGCGCGGCAGTGCGGTCATGCGGTATGACGGCCGGCGATGCCGTAGGCAAAAAGATCACCACCATAGAAGGCCTCGCCGAGAACGGCGTTCTCACCAAGGTTCAGCAGGCCTGGATCGACCTCGACGTGCCGCAATGCGGCTATTGTCAGAGCGGCATGATCATGGCCGTCTCGGCTTTGTTGAAGGAGAACCCGAAGCCGACCGACACCGACATCGACAACGCGATCACCAATATCTGTCGGTGTGGAACGTTCCAGCAAGTACGCGCGGCGATTCATGCCGCGGTCAGCGCGTGAGGGGGAGGGCACCATGAATTACATGCCAAAACTCGACCGCCGCTCGTTTCTTGCCGGATCGGCAACTGTCGGTCTGTCGCTCGGCTTCCACGTGCCATTCGTATCTTCGACAAGTGCGCAGGGTGCGCCCGAAGTCAACGCCTGGGTCGTCATCAAGCCCGACGACACCGTTATTATCCGCATCGCGCGCTCGGAAATGGGCCAAGGCACATTGACCGGACTCGCTCAGATGGTCGCCGAGGAGCTCGAATGCGATTGGTCGAAGGTGACGACCGAATATCCGACGCCAGGCGAAAGCGTCGCGCGCAAGAATCCCTGGGGTGATTTTGGCACCGGCGGCAGCCGTGGCATTCGTACCTCACAGGATTATGTGCGGAAAGGCGGCGCGTCGGCGCGCATGATGTTGATCGAGGCCGCCGCAAACGAATGGAAGGTGCCAGCGTCCGAGTGCACCGCGAGCAACAGCGTGATCACGCATAAGGCGTCGAACCGTTCGACGACTTATGGAAAAGTTGCGGCTGCGGCGGCACAGATCGAGCCGCCCAAAGATCCGCCGCTCAAGGATCCGAAGGACTGGAAGCTCATCGGCAAGAGCGTCAAGCGTCTCGACACCGCCGACAAGACCGTCGGCAAGATGATGTACGGCGTGGACGTCAAGCTGCCGGGCATGCTCAACGCCACGATCAAGGCCTGTCCGGTGTTCGGCGGCAAGCTCAAGAGTTTCGACGCCGCCAAGGTCGAGTCGATGAAGGGCGTCAAGAAAGTCCTGCCCGTTGGTGACAATGCCGTCGCAGTCGTCGCCGATACGTGGTGGCACGCCAAGACCGCGCTCGATGCACTTCCCATCGTCTGGGATGGCGGCGAGAACGCCAAGGTATCGAGTGAATCGATTGCCAAGTGGCTCAAGGAAGGCCTCGACGCTGAGCAAGCCTTCGTCGGCAACAAGAACGGCGATGCAAAGGCCGGACTTGCGAGTGCTGCCAAGAAGGTGGTCGCCGAATACGGCTACCCCTACCAGAACCATGCGTGCATGGAGCCCTTGAACGCGACCGCACTCTACACGGCGGACAAATGCGAAGTCTGGTGCGGCACGCAACACGGACAAGCGGCATTCGCCGCCGCACTTGAAGCGTCCGGCCTGCCGGCCAGCAAGGTGGAAGTCTACAAGTACATGCTGGGCGGCGGCTTCGGCCGGCGCGGCCGTTCTGACTATGTCACGCAGGCCGTGCTGATTGCCAAGCAGATGCCCGGCACGCCGATCAAGCTTTTGTGGTCGCGCGAAGAGGACATGCAGCACGGCACTTATCATCCCATCACGCAATGCCGGCTGACCGCCGGTCTCGACGACAAGGGCAATCTCAATACGTTGCACGTCCGGCTTTCCGGACAGTCGATCCTCACGGCTTTGCGGCCGGATGCGCTGGTGAACGGAATGGATCCAGCGACCTTCCAGGGGCTCAACGCGTCCGGGGAGGCGGCCTTCGGCTACTCCGTGCCCAACCTTCTGATGGAGCACGCGATGCGCAACCCGCACGTGCCACCGGGCTTCTGGCGCGGCGTCAATGTCAACCAGAACGCCATCTATATCGAATCCTTCATGGACGAACTGGCCAAGGAGACGGGCGTCGATCCGCTGGAATTCCGTCGGCGGATGATGGCCAACTACCCGAAACATCTCGGCGTGCTCAACGCTGTCGCCGAGCGTATCGGGTGGGGCAAACCCGCACCCGCCGGCCAATTCCGCGGCATTGCGCAGTTCATGGGCTACGGCAGCTACGTCGCGGCTGCCGCGGAGGTTTCCGTCAACGACAACAAAGTGAAAATCCATCGTATCGTCGCGGCGACCGATCCTGGCTACGCCGTGAATCCGGGACAGATCGAGCGGCAAATTAGCGGCTCGTTCGTCTACGGATTGTCCGCATTGTTCCTCGGCGAATGCACGGTCAAGGACGGAGCCATCGAACAGACCAACTTCGACACCTATGACAGCATGCGGATTGCGCAAATGCCGAAAGTCGAGAGCATCGTCATGCCGTCCGGAGGTTTCTGGGGCGGTGTAGGTGAGCCGACGATCTGCGTGGCGCCGCCCGCCGTGCTCAATGCGATCTTCGCGGCAACCGGGAAACGCTATCGTTCGTTCCCGCTCAAGAACCACGGGCTTAGCCTGGTCTGACAAAGCGGGGCGGTCGCTTTCGGCCGCCCCGTCATCAAAGCGCGTCACCAAGACATGCGCATATGAAAAAGAATCGCGTAACGCGGCGCGACTTCGTCAGGACTGCAATGGCGGCTTCGGCCGCCATTTTTCCAATGCCGGCGGTCGCACAGGACGGCAATGCGCGCGTTGTCGTCGTGGGTGGTGGATTCGGCGGAGCAGCCTGTGCTCGCGCGCTCAAGCGCGCAAATCCGCGCATGGCTGTGACCCTCGTCGAGACTAATCGCACTTTCACGGCATGCCCAATGAGCAATGCGGCAATTGCCGGCCTGCGCGATCTCAAGCTTCAGGATTTTGGCTACGATCACGTTGCGGCAGCTGGTGTCGGCACGGAATTCGTTGCTGCCGCGGCCATCGATCCCACGGCGAAGACCGTTACCCTCGCGGATGGACGCAAGCTCGGTTACGAGCGCCTGGTACTCGCACCGGGTATCGATTTTCGCTGGGATGCTCTCCCGGGTTATTCGCCCGCCGCTGCTGCCCTCATGCCGCATGCGTGGAAGGACGGCGACCAGATCGCTTTGCTGGCAAAGCAAGTTGCCGCAATGGACGATGGCGGCGTGGCGGTGATTTCCGTGCCGGTAACACCGTCGCGTTGCCCGCCTGCGCCATATGAGCGGGCAAGCCTGATCGCGCATATGCTCAAGACGAGAAAGCCACGGTCGAAGGTCATCGTGCTCGACGCCAAAGACTCCTTCACGATGCAGCGTCAGTTCCAGGGGGCATGGAAGGCGCTTTATCCAGGCGTGCTTGAATACGTAGCGCTGTCCGACGGCGGACTGGTCACCGCAGTCGACGTCGCGAGCAGGACTGTCGTGACCGACTTCGACAAGTTCACTCCGGCAGTTGCCAACATCATTCCGCAACAGAAGGCCGGTCGCATCGCCGAAATTGCCGGCGTTGCCGACCGTACCGGCTGGTGCCCGATCGATCCGGTAACTTTCGAGTCGCGACTACAGCCGAACATTCATGTCATCGGCGACGCAGCGATTGGTGGAGCGATGCCGCGTTCCGCGTCGGCCGCCAATTCGCAGGCAAGAATATGCGCAAGCGCGATCACCACGCTGCTTGCCGGCGGTACGCCAACAGAACCGACTTTGACGAGTTTGTGCTACAGCCTGATCGCGCCGGACTACGCAATTTCGCAGCGCGGCAACTATCGCCCGGTTGGCGGCATCTATAACGAAGTCGATGGGACCGCCATAACGAGTCCCGTCGATGCGCCGCAAGATCTGCGCGCCAGGGAAGCAGGCGAAGCGGAGAGCTGGTTTGCATCTCTCACCGGCGAGGTGTTTGGATGAGAGCAGCGATCGGCGCAATCTTGATTGCCCTTGTGATCGGTGGCAGCAGCCGCGCCGAAGAATTGGTCCAACACCGGATTGTCGGCAACGTCATTCCCGGCTCTCTAACCGGGGTGCCAGGTGATGCGGCACGCGGCCGCTCGATCGTGCTCAATCGCGCGGTCGGCCTATGTCTCTTGTGCCATTCCGGCCCTTTTCCGGAGGAGCGGTTCCAGGGCAATCTGGCTCCGGACCTTAAAGGAACCGGCGCGCGTTGGTCCGCCGAGCAACTGCGGATGCGCATGGTCGACAGTCGAAAGCTCAACCCCGACACGATCATGCCGGCCTATTATGCGCTTGATGGGCTCAACAGGGTGGCGCCAGCGTACGCGGGCAAGCCGCTATTGACCGCCGAACAGATCGAAGATGTGGTGGCTTTTCTCGCCACCTTGCGCGACTGAAACGGAGACACGATCGGTAATCCATGGGCAAGACCAAACCAGGAGCGACCCGGCGCGCAATCGTGCTCGGTGGTCTGGCCGGCGGCCTCGCGGCGACCATCAAGCTCGAGCCCGCGCAGGCAACGCCTGAACGCATGCGTGCGGCGATCCGCAACGTTGTCGGCGAAGCATCCGTCCGCAAGGGCCGGGTCGATCTCGAAGTGCCGCCGCTCGTCGAGAACGGCAACACGGTATCGCTCACCGTCGCGGTCGACAGCCCGATGACGGCAACCGATTACGTCAAGGCCATTCACGTCTTCAACGAAAAGAACCCTCAACCCAACGTCATTTCGGTCCATCTTGGCCCGCGTGCCGGCAAGGCGAAATTTTCAACCCGCTTCCGTCTTGCCAACTCCCAGATCGTCACGGCCATCGCCGAAATGAGTGACGGCACGTTTTGGTCTGCCTCGGCCGATGTGATCGTGACGCTCGCGGCTTGTGTGGAGGGCATCTAGATGGCCCGACCGCTGATCAATGTGCCGGCCAGCGTCAAGCGCGGCCAGGTATTCGAGATCAAGACATTGATCTCCCACATCATGGAGACGGGGTTTCGCTACACGACAACCGGCGCCCAGATCCCGCGCGATATCGTGACGACCTTCTCGTGCAGCTACAATGGCGAGGAAATCTTCAGCGCCAATCTCTATCCAGCTATTTCTGCCAATCCGTTCCTCACTTTCTCCACCGTGGCGACCGAAAGCGGTACGCTGGACTTCAAATGGATCGGCGATAACGGCTTTTCCGAAACCGCCACCGCCAAGATCGTGGTGGAATGAGCCGGCGAACGCTACACGTGCCCGCCTGTTATCTGTCGTACGTCGACCATTGCCTGTGTGCTCCTCGCCGTTGCCGGCGTGGTCTATGGCGCGGATATTCCACTCGATCAGCGTCGCTCCGGTTATCTCGATCTCGGCCGCGACAGCAAGGCGATGCAGGACGATGACACCATCAACCCGGCAACGCTCTGGGTGCAGGATGGTGAAGCCCTTTGGAATCAGAAAGCCGGCGCCGCCAATCGCTCGTGCGCCGACTGTCACCACGACGCAACGGTCAGCATGAAAGGCGTTGCGGCGCGCTATCCTGCATTCAGCCCGGCGCGCAATATTCCAGTTAATCTCGAACAGCGCATCAACCTGTGCCGCAGCGAGCAACAGCAGGCACCGCCTCTCGCCTATGAGAGCCGCGAACTTCTGGCGCTCACCGCCTATGTTGGACGGCAATCGCGCGGAATGGCGATCGCACCGCCTGACGACGGACGGCTCGTGCCTTTCATCGAGGCCGGCCGCACATTGTTCAACCGTCGGATGGGCCAGATCGACATGAGCTGTGCGCAGTGTCACGACGACAACTGGGGCAAGAAGCTCGCCGGCAGTTTTATCCCGCAGGCTCAGCCGACCGGGTATCCGATCTATCGACTGGAATGGCAAAGCCTCGGTTCATTGCAACGACGATTGCGCAATTGCATGAGCGGATTGCGCGCCGAAGCCTACGATTATGGCGCACCGGAGAATGTGAACCTGGAGCTGTTCTTGATGTGGCGTGCTCGGGGATTGCAGCTCGAGACGCCGGCCGTGCGGCCATGACGACGACTTGACGGCGACTTGATGGCGATCATGTCGGGACACTTGGAGCGCAGGTCGAGTATACTCTGTCTGTTATCGTCCGGATGAACCGTGCTCGACTGAGGTTAGAAAATGACTTCCACCATCAACCGCGTGCTCTGTCTTGTGGCTGTGTCTTTCGTGTTCGTACCGCTGGCTCAGGATGCTTCGGCGCAAGAAACGGCAAAAGGTCTGCTCGCGGTCCAGGCGCGGGCCCAAGGTTACCGTTGCGACAAGCCGATCAGCGCAACGAAAGATGCAAAACGATCGCGACCGGATGCGGCCTTTTGGGTTCTCCGGTGCGAACACAAGTCCTACACGATGCGGCTGACACCGGACATGGCCGCGCATATTCAACGTCTGAAGTAGTTGCGGACTTGAGCGCGGGAATAATCGTCTCGCTCGCGCGGGCGCTACGCAGCGAGAATCTTTTTACCATTCGTTAACGATTGCCGTCGCATTCGGGCACAAGCCACGCGCTGTCGCCTGCGTGTGTGCCATTTGCGCCACTCCCAAACACAAATCCTCCGATTTTTCTGGCTGCTTAACAAATTGCACAAGCAGCGGCGGTTAAATCGCACCGGACGAGTTTCAATCGCCTGCCGGGCGTAGGATTTGGAGGGCAACAATGCAAAAACATTTCGCGACGCTGCTTGCCGCAGCGACAATCGGTCTGGCCGTTAGCCAGGCTTCAGCCGCTGACCTGCCGAGAAAAGCTCCTGCTTATATGCCGCCGCCGCCACCCGCCTTTACGTGGACGGGGTGCTATATCGGCGGCAATGTCGGCGGAGCCTGGGCGAACGTCGAAGTGAGCGACGTTCCGACCGGCGTCACCGCCTCGCGCAGTAACAGCGGATTTGCCGGCGGTGGCCAGATCGGTTGCGACTATCAGATGGGCGCATGGGTCGTCGGCATTCGCAACATGTTCGATGGAACGAGCATTCGCGAGACCACAGCGTTTTCGGACGGTGTGTTCACCGGAAGCTTCGACAGCCATGTGCGCTGGTTCGATACTTTGACGGGCCGCGTCGGTTATCTCGTGCAGCCTAACCTGCTCTTCTACGCCCAGGGTGGTGCGGCATGGACTCAGGCGACCTTCACATTCAACGACCCGACAGGCCTGGTTGTCGGCGAGGTCTCCAGAAACAAGACCGGTTGGACAGCTGGCGGTGGAGCGGAATGGATGTTCCTCCCGCACTGGTCTGTCTTCGTCGAATATAATTTCCTGGGCTTCGGCACGAACAGCTCATCCGTCATAGCCTGTGGCGGCGCCTGTATTCTCAGCGGCAAAGCCGACCTTCAGAACGTGCTCGTAGGCCTGAACTACAAGTTCTAGAGCAAGGCCTGCGCCGACCATCCGGTCACTACTTCAATCAGAGCCAAACCCCGAGCATCCACATGCTCGGGGTTTTTCGTTGCGGGACGGGACACGCCGCAGAAACGAAATTTCTGCGATTACCAAAGGTTAATTCGTCCGAAACGTCGCCGTAATGCCGTCCTCCCCATATGAGCGCGACCACGTTGACGCTGGGCGGGCGACCGGTGGTGGACGTTATGTGGCATCCAATTTCTACGGCTCCGTTCGATCATGAGCTGGAATTGGCGGTGATCGACGACAAAGGCACGCGGGCAATCTGTTTTGCCTGCCGACGCATCCTTGGCGGCTGGGTTAAATCGGATACCAGACGCCCCGTCGAGCTCCGTCCGACCCATTGGCGTGACTGGACGAAAAAATCCTGAAACTGCTTGGTGTCGGTGCGTCAAGACTGACGCGCTTCTGGCCACGGTATGCTATGACACGCGCAAGCTGACTGTGCGTCCACGCCATCCGACCGACAGACATGCCAATTTTCGATGAGCCGAAGATCGACTGCCATGTGCATGTGATCGATCCGGCCAATTTTCCCTATCGCAAAGACGTCGCCTACAAGCCGGCCGGACAGGAGATCGGCACGACTGCGCAATTTCGTCACGTCATGGATTGCTACAACGTGAAGCATGCGCTGCTGGTGCAGCCGAATTCGGGATATGGAAGCGACAATTCCTGTATGCTCGACGCGATCGAGAAAGGCGAGGGGCGCTTCAAGGGCATTGCCATCATCGATCTCGATACGGATATCGCGTCACTGAAACAATACAAGGCACGCGGTATCATCGGCGCCGCGATCAATCCGACATTCCATGGCAACGATTACTACAGGCATGCCTCGGGGCTGATGAAGCGGCTTGCGGACCTCGACATGTACTTCAATCTGCAGGTCGAGAACGACCAGTTCCTGATGTACGCGCCTTGGATCGAAACCATCCCTGTGAAGGTATTGATCGATCACGTCGGACGACCGACGCCCCCCGCGGGACTCAACCAGCCAGCCTTTGCGGCCATTCTGCGCCTCGCAAAAACTGGACGCGTGACCGTCAAGTTGTCCGGCTACCTGAAATTTGCGCGCTCACCTTATCCGTTCGAGGATTGCTGGCCGTATGTTCGCGCGCTGGTGGATACCTTCACGCTCGATCAATGCGTTTGGTCGTCGGACTGGCCTTATCTGCGCGCGCAGGAACGGCAGGATTACGGACCACTGGTCCAGTTGGCCGATCAGCTGTTTCCGAATGCGGTCGACCGGCGCAAGCTTTTTTGGGACACGCCAAATCGCCTGTTCAAGTTTGCCGGTAACTAAAGGGAGCGCCGGAATGGAAGCCAAAACTATGGGCACGCAGCGCCTCGAAGCGTTCACCGACGGCGTGATTGCCATCGTCATAACGATCATGGTCTTGGAAATAAAAGTGCCGCACGGTGCAACCCCCGAGGCACTGCTAGCCATTCTTCCAATCCTGCTTACCTACGTGCTGAGCTTCATTAACGTAGGTTTGTTCTGGAACAACCATCACCACATGCTGCACGCCGCCTCGCGGGTCGACGGTAAAGTTCTGTGGGCGAACTTGTTCCTGCTCTTTTGCCTGTCTCTCGTGCCATTTGTCATTCGCTGGATCGATGAGTCCGGATTTCAGTCACTGCCGACGGCTGCTTATGGTGCGGTCCTGGCGATGGCGGCCGTTGCCTACTTGTTGTTGGAGCGCGCGCTTATCAACTGCAATGGACCCAAGTCGACCCTGGCGAAGGCGGTCGGCCATGACCTCAAGGGCAAGATTTCGTTGGGGATTTACACGGTTGCCATCGTGCTCGCATTTTATAATCCGTGGATCGCCATCGCTCTGTACATCGCAAACGCAGCAGCATGGTTTTTGCCCGACCGGCGCATCGAATCGCTGAAAAAATCTGATTAAACTCGCGTTGCCGGTTCGGGGAGGCCAGCTCGCTGGCGCCGGATAGGATCTGGGACGTCATTGAATGTCCGCTCGTGGGCCAAAAAGTAAATTGTTTGCGGTCGTGCTTGCGTCGACCGTGATCCTGTTGCCTGACTTCGCATTGGCGCAGGGCTCTGCGGAGAGTTCTCCCGAGATCGCGATCAATCTTGGCGGTAGAGGCTGGTCTTCACCGGGCAGCAATGTCGACGAGACGAAGCGTTCAGCCGATCAGTTTTCATTCGAGGCGCGCGGCGGGTTTGCGACCGACTATATGTACCGCGGGACAACGTTGTCTGATCACAAGCCGGCTGTTGGCGCGGCCTTTGAAGCGGCGTTTTCCATGTTTTACGCAGGCGTCGCCGTGGCCAGCGTCAAGCTACCGACCCAGCCGTCGGCCGAGATTTCCGCGAGCGCCGGTTTGCGCAAGACCATTGCGGATATCAATTTCGATCTCGGGGCGACCTACTTTCTATATCCGGGCGAGACAGCGGTCGCCGGGGCCGAAGGTATCGATTACTGGGAGGCGGCCTTTCGGGCTGACAAGCGGATTGCCGAGTTCATCCATGTCGCGGGGGGCTTTGCTTATTCGCCAAACGTCTCGAATACCGGCGCCTGGGGCGCTTACGCCGCGGGTGGCGTGGGCGTCGAGGTGCCGTCCCGGTTTCTCCCACTGGACATTGCCGTATCGTTTACCGGTGGAGGAGGCTATTCCTGGTTCGGCAATCAATCGCCGCAGTTCGGTGGCTTTGCCTTGCCCGCCTATCTGAATTGGCAGTTTGGCGTGACGTTCACGCGCAAAGTTTTCAACCTGGATCTGCGCTACTACGACACCAATCTCTCGCGGGAAAACTGTTTCGTCCTGACCGGCGATCCGAATGCGAGGCCGGGTGGCGCCATCAATCCAGTCACCAATCCGGAGGGTTTGACCTCAAACTGGTGCAGCGCCACTTTTGTCGCGAAGTTCTGGTTCGCTCTGAACTGAGACTTAGCGAATAGCTGTCACGACGATTGCCCGCATGCGACCGTCTATCGCTTTCGCACCGAAGCGACCGGTCAGAGCCTTTGCCGCATGTTGAGTTGCGTCTTCCAAAGATGGCGCACCGCGGGCTTCGATTTCGTTCCTGAGTGGAGTTCCCTGACAAAACGCAACCGCAACGTCACGTGGCGACGAACCTTTGCTTATGGCGTCCACCGCCTCGATTGAAACGTCGTTAAATCCTGCAGCATTCAGCTCCTTGCGAATACGATCCGGATCGCAATAGCCGTGTGGTGTGCGAGCGAGAAAACGAGGAGGGTCTTGAGGAAAGAGCGAGGCGAGTGCTTCGGTGACAACATCGGCAAATTCGTTATCTGAAATGCGGTCCCAGACACTGAAAAGGAAATGGCCATTCGGCTTCAAAACTCGCAGGGCCTCGCGATAGCCCCGCACTTTGTCGGGAAAAAACATCGCCCCGAACTGGCAAGCCAAAACATCGAACGTCTGATCTTCGAACGGCAGCGCCAATGCGTCGGCTTGCTTCCATTCGATTCGCTCGTTTCCGGATTGTCGCGCCTTTGCATGATCGAGCATCGGCTGGTTCAGGTCGGTAGCGACAATCCGTGCGTCCGTGAGCGAAGAGGCGAGTGCTCTTGTCACTGCTCCTGTGCCCGCCGCGGTTTCCAGCACAAGCTGCGGCCGCGTCCTGGCAACACGCTTCGCAAGATCGCGCGCATAGGGTTCGAAAATGAGCGGGACGAGCAATCGGTCATAGAGGTCCGGGATCGATCCAGCAAACAGCGTGTCGCTTGTTGCCATGATGATGGTCCTGGATTGGAAGTTATTCTATCCCAACTCGACTCCTATCCGGCTCGTGCATCGGCAGACAAGTCTGCTTTTCGAACCGGAACGATCTCTTACATGCGGTGGCTCATTGCGGTGTTGCACCCGGCTGTGGCCGTGTGCGCTGCGGGCGCTGATTTGACCCTGCACCGCCACCTTGCCGCGGACGTGCGTGATGCTGGCCTGGCCGGGCCTGTTGCTGTGGGCGTGCGCGTTGCTGAGGTCGCGCGCCGCCTTGTTGTCGTTGGGGCGGCCTGTGCGTCTGCTGTGGGCGGGATCGTTGTTGTGATCCTGCATGCCGACGTTGTTGGGAGCCTGCCTGACGGCGCCGCTGATCGGCCGGCCGGCTCGTGACAGGACGTTCCGGGCGGACGGCGGGGCGCTCGGTTGGGCGTTCTGGACGCGCGGCGGGACGTTCGGGCCGGCCTACGCCGGGACCCTCAGGCCGATTTCCCGGCCGGTCAGGCCTGCCTGTACCCGGCCGGTCAGGTCTGCCTGTCTCGGGTCGGTCAGGCCTGCCCGTGCCCGGACGATCGGGCCTGCCTGTACCTGGACGATCGGGGCGAACCCCCGGCCTGTCAGGTCCACCTGCACCTGGGCGATCAGGTCTGCCTGCACCGGGACGGTCGGGTCTGCCCGCGCCAGGTCGATCTGGCCGAGGGCCGGGACGATCGGGCCGGGTACCGGGACGATCCGGGCGCCAGACGCCAGGAGGCCGTGCGCCCGGGCGGAGTGGAGGACGCCAATTCGGCGGTGGCGGCTGCCATACCGGCGGACTGATCCAGACCTGGTTCCAGCCGCGATTATTCCAGCCCCACCGGTTATTCCAGGTCGAGCCGACAAGTACTCCAGTGCCGAAGATCAGTGCGCCGGTCAAAGCGCTCGTGAAAACAGCGGAGGAATCGTAAACCGGCACATAGATCCGCTCTGGATTGGCAGGCGCGATGTAAATAATTCTTGATCCGCTTTCCTCGCGCGATGTCACCACTTGCTCCGGCGTGGATTTGAGGTTGCCGACATTTTCAGCTTTGGCGCGCAGCATCTGGATGACGTTCGCCACATCTTCGGGCTGCGACGAGAACGCCATGCCAAGCAACTCGGTCCAATCGAGATGGTCGGAGAGCATCTGAATGACGTCGGGGAAGCGTGTCAGCGCCTGCACCGATGAATCCCAGGGCATGCCGTCGACTTTCGTGAAGTCGTTCTGTTTGACGGCATCTGAATTGTCGACGATCCAACGATCGGCCTGGACGATCTGCAGCGGGAATGCACTTCCCGTCAGAACAAGTGTGAGCAGAGGGTCGGGGTACAGTGCGATCGGTCCCAGCAGATACTCCAGGTCTGTCAGCGAATAGATTTTTGTCTGCGACTGTGCAGGCGGTTGCGGAGGGGGCGTCTGCGCATCCTGCGCGAAGCCTGGCTCGATGGTCGTCCATGCAACAAGGATGGCGATTGCGATTCTGGAAATGTGCCCCGTGCAAAAACGCCTTCTGTCTTTGTTCAAATCGCTCTCCTGGCGGCTGCGCTAAGTAACATCTCGTCCGCGATGCATGCGAACGGCCCGTCGGGGGCGATCATTAGCTTTATTGCGGGAGAATAGTGTATTGGACCTAGGGGCTAGTCCGCCTCCTTCACAGCGGACTGAAATACCGACCGCCGCCGCATCGCCGCGGCTTTGCCTTCCGTGCAACACTTTTAGGCTGCGTGCTTTGCGCTCTTCGTATTCTTGGGTTCCGTCAAACGCACCGCGAGGACCCACGCGAGCCAGAGGATGGCGAAGAACAGTGTCAATGAAACCGTAAGACTGGCGGCCGGAAAAATCCGATCCAGCACCAGACCAATCGCAACTGTAATTGTCTCAGCAACGAGGACAATCAAAGTATAGACCACCATGATCCACATTAGGTTGGCTCTGCATTGGGTGGTCGCCCTTGAAAATTGTGTACGACGGCCTGCGCCGCGATGAACGTAAATTGAGCATTAATTCATGCCGACATTTGCGCGGGCTGGCGTGGATTGCCGATTTTGACTACAGCTGACTGAGCAGTGTCAGAGCGGGAACCCCGCCGCGGCTTCACCGGTCCCAATTGGGAGTCTGCCATGTTCTCAATAGACCACGTCATTGTTTGGATCGTCGTCGGGCTGCTCGGCGGCGCCCTCGCCGGGGCATTGATGACCTGGGATCGCAGCGGCTACGGCCTGTGGCGAAATCTCGCACTGGGCCTTGCTGGCGCGATTATCGGCGGGTTGCTGTTCCGCACATTCGGGATCTGGCCGGGTCTCGACAAGATCGCCATCTCGCTGCGCGACATTGTTTCCGCGGTTGTTGGCTCGCTCCTTGTGCTCGCCGCGCTCTGGCTTTGGCGCAAGTTCGGGACCTCACAGGAAAACACATGATTGCGGTTGGCGGTGCGTCTTTCCTGCTCATGACTTGAGCGATCTAGCCATCCCTTAACGCGCCACTCCTGAATCGCTACGATGTCGCGGGGGCGATTATGAAACGGCGCAAGACAGGCAAATCAGCAAAGTCGCGAGGCCGCAAGGCCTTGAAGCGCGACGCGCGGGCGTCGGCGCGGCAGCGCAGCTTGCCTAAAACCAAGGAGGCGAGTGCCGCGCGGTTTCGTCGCGAGCGCGACGAGGCGCTGGAGCAGCAAGCGGCCACCGCGGAGGTGTTGCGAGTCATCAGCGCATCGCCCGACGACCTTGAACCGGTGTTCGACGCTATTCTGGAAAACGCCACGCGGCTTTGCCACGCCCGGTTTGGTACTTTGAACCTTTATGATGGCGAGGCCTATCACAGTGTCGCTCTGCATAATCCGCCGCCTCAATTCGTCGCGCGAAAAGGGGAGGTTATTCGTCCGCATCCGGAAAGCGGACTCGCCTATGTCGCCCGTACCAAAAAGGTTGCGCACATCGACGATATTCGGACTCGCCGACCTTATCTGGAAGGGGACAAAGCGGTCGTCGGTCTTGCCGACCTAGGCGGTGCACGCACGCTACTGATCGTCCCGCTGCTGAAGCAAAGCAAGCTGATCGGTACGATCTCGATATACCGGCGGGAAGTGCGGCCGTTCACCGAAAGACAAATCGAGGTGGTTAAGAATTTTGCGGCACAAGCGGTCATCGCCATAGAGAACGCGCGACTGCTGAGCGAATTGCGCGAGTCATTGCAGCAACAGACGGCCACCGCGGACGTGCTCAAGGTCATCAGCCGTTCGCCCGGCGAGCTTGAACCGGTATTCCAGGCGATGCTGAAGAATGCGGTGCAAATTTGCGGCGCAACTTTTGGAATGCTGTTTCGCTACGATGATGCTTCATGGCGTGCTGCCGCGATGTTCGGGGTACCTCCGGCATTCGCCGATTTTTGGCACCGCGGACCTCAGCGACCGAGTGCACGCACCGCTTTAGGGCGTATTGCTCAGACCAGACAAACGGTTCATATCGCCGATGTCACCAAGGAGCCCGCCTATATCGAGGGCGAACCCATATTTGTCGCGGCGGTCAATCTTGGGAAATTCCGGACGATCCTCAATGTGCCCATGCTCAAGGACAGTGAGCTCATTGGTGCCCTCGCGATCTACCATAAGGAGGTGACGCCATTTACCGACAAGCAGATTGATCTGTTGACGAGCTTCGCGTCCCAGGCCGTGATTGCCATCGAAAACACGCGTCTCCTCAGCGAACTTCGCGAGTCATTGCAGCAACAGACGGCTACCGCCGACGTGCTCAAGGTCATCAGCCGCTCGACATTCGATCTAAAGAGCGTTCTGGGTACACTCACCGAATCCGCTTCCCAGCTTTGTCAGGCCGAGAAAGGCGCGATCTTCGAGAAAGACGGCGATCTCTATCGACTCGCCGCGCACTACGGGATGTCTCGCGAAGAAGAAGCCCAGGCCAAACACTACACACAGGAACAGCCGTTGCAGCCCGGTCGTGACAGCCTCGTGGGGCGTGTCGCGATGAGCGGCCATGCGGTCAACATTCATGATGTCCTCGCCGATCCCGAATATAAGGCGAGCGTTTACCAGAAAGCGTTCCGTTTTCGCTCAAACCTCGGTGTGCCTCTCATGCGTGAGGGCGCGGTAATCGGCGTTTTCGCGTTGATGCGAACCGAAGTGAATACCTTCACTGAAAAAGAAGTCGAACTCGTCACGACATTCGCCGATCAGGCAGTCATCGCAATCGAGAATGCCCGCCTGTTCGACGAGGTGCAGGCGCGCACCCGCGAACTGGCCGCATCACTCGACAATTTGCGCGCCACCCAGGATCGCCTGGTGCAGACCCAGAAATTGGCGTCGCTCGGGCAGTTGACTGCGGGAATCGCGCACGAGATGAAGAACCCGCTCAATTTCGTCAATAACTTCTCGACCCTTTCCGCTGAACTTGTCGATGAACTGAACGACACCCTGAAGAGCCTGCCATTCGCCGATGACGCACGCTCCCAGCTCGATGAACTGACCGGCACATTGAAGGATAACCTCGACAAGGTCGTGCATCACGGGCAGCGAGCGGACACGATCGTCAAGAACATGCTGCTGCATTCGCGGGAAATCTCCAGCGAACACCGGTCGGTCGACATCAACGCCATTGTCGAGGAAAGCCTGAACCTCGCCTGGCACGGTGCTCGGGCGGAGAAGCAGGGTTTCGAGATTGCGATTGAGCGGTCATTTGATCCGACCGCGGGCGAAGCCGATATTTTTCCGCAGGACGTTACCCGCGCTCTCCTGAACGTGATCTCGAACGGTTTCTACGCAGCGATGAAGCGCAGGGCTGAGGCCGGCGATGGGTTTGAGCCGAGCATCGCGGCTTCGACGAAGAGTCTCGGAGATCGTGTGCAGATCAGGATCCGCGATAACGGTGCGGGCGTTGCTCCCGACGTGAAAGACAAGATGTTCGATCCGTTCTTCACCACAAAACCTGCGGGAGAGGGTACCGGTCTCGGCCTTTCCATCAGCCACGACATCATCGTCAAACAACACGGTGGATCGATTGAGGTCGAAACGCGACCCGGCGAATTCACGGAAATAAGCGTTACATTGCCGCGCGCGGCCGTCGCCGTTCCCGAGCCCGGCAAGCGGGTGTGACCCGGTTCCAAGACCGGCTCCAGCAATGTTTATGCGAGATTTATTGGCCTTCGGGCCAATCGCGCAATAGTTGGCTCCTTTATAGCCTCTCGCAACACGCGCAATTGCAGCGATCGTTCGGCGACGGGGCTGTACCGTGGAGGAAACAAAATGCCGCTGTCAGTAGAGTTACGAGCCGTGAATCTGGCGACACGCGCCGAGAGGTTCGGTCAAGGCAAGAAACTTCGGCAGCATGTCGCACGAGAAAGACACGCCGATCTGAAGGGCGTGGGTTCGAGAAACCCGGTCGCTATCCTCGCCGAAAGCGATGCGGAGCGCGTTCCGGAACTCGTGCCCGAGCGTTATGCGCGCATGATGCAGAATCCCTTCGCTTTTCTGCGCGGTGCAGCCGCAGTCATGGCAGCAGATTTGGCGCACCAGCCAGTGCCCGGAATCAAGGTTCAGGCGTGTGGTGACAGCCACCTGATGAACTTCGGCGCATTCATCACGCCGGAGGACAACATCCTGTTTGACGTAAACGACTTTGACGAGACGATTGCAGGCGTAGATTTCACTGTCGACCTGAAGCGTTTAGCGGCGAGTGTCGCTGTTGCCACTCTGGCGAACGGCGAAAACAAGAATCGCGCTCGCGCTCTGGCGGCGGCAACCGTGGCGGCTTATCGAAAACACGTGTTCAATCTTCTCGAGCTGTCACCGTTGGAGATCTGGCACAGCCGGATCGATCTCGAAGAGCAACTCAGGTTGATCAGTAACAAGGCTTTGCGGCGCAAACTGGCGATGATCATCGGCAAGGCACGCGGCGAAGGGCTCGAAAAGGACGATAACTTTCCGCGTCTGATCAGAGGAAGCGAGCTGCGCATTGCCGACAAGCCGCCGACGATTTTTCATCTCGACCCGAGTACCCACGTGGCGCACAAACTCGATGCCGATCGCATTTTCGCTATGTATCGAGACTGCCTCGGGACCGATCGGCGTCACATCCTTGACCGCCACAAGCTAGTAGATCTCGCGTTCAAGGCCGTCGGCGTCGGATCTGTTGGCACGTATTGCTACATCGCGCTGCTGATGACTGGCGACAGCGAGCCTCTCTTCCTTCAGCTCAAGCAGGCCACACGCTCGGTCTTGGAGCGGCTCGGCGGCGGGGTAGCCTATGTCGGGCATCAGGGTCGACGTGTCGTGGAAGGTCAGCAGATGATGCAGGCCGCGAGCGATATTTTTCTAGGTTACACGCAAGACGACGAAACCGGCCGTCAATTCTACGTTCGCACGTTGAAGAACCACAGGCTCGGCGGGATCAGCGAAATCAGCGAATTGCAGGCGCTTTCGGATTACGCGCGCGTGTGTGGTCGTACGCTTGCGCGGGCCCACGCGCGGTCGGGTGATCCGGCCCTCATCGCAGGCTACATGGGCAAGAGCGAAACCATGGACGATGCGCTCGCCTCGTTTGCCATCGCGTACGCGGGACAGACGGCGATCGACCACGCTGCGTTGGTCAAGGCAAAGTCGAATCGGGACAAGAAAAGACTGAAACTGGTCGCGGCATAGTCTCGCGGGCCCGCTTTCCGGGGTGCTCGCATCGGCTTCACAGCTGATGTGGATTGCAAATCGCAAACTTTTATATGAAACCTATGCGATGCAGCGTCTCGCATGCATCGCAGGGAAGGGCGGCTTGGATTCGGTGCCGTCCTTGAAGCCACATTGACTGAACCCGTTCTCGTCTTCGGAATCCCTTTCGATTTCATCCTGTTCGCGCTGACCTTGCTCGGCATTGCGCTGTTTCATCGGCACACCTTGTCAATCGCGCTTGCCGGTCTGGGCGTTATTACGGCTTACAAATTGGCATTCACCGGCTTCAGAGACGGTCCTGGTTTTGTGGGCCTCGTTCTACATTTGGGTCATGAATTTTCGCTCCTCAGCAATCTGTTCCTCTTGCTGATGGGATTTGCGCTGCTATCGCGACATTTCGAGCAAAGCGCCATACCCGACCAGATGCCGGCGTTTCTTCCGGACGATTGGAAGGGGGGCTTGGTGCTGCTTGTGATGGTTTTCGTGTTGTCGAGCTTTCTCGACAATATTGCTGCGGCGATCATTGGTGGCTCGGTCGCTCGCCATGTGTTCGGCGGCAAGGTTCATATCGGCTATCTCGCAGCCATCGTGGCCGCGTCGAATGCCGGAGGTTCCGGCAGCGTGGTCGGCGATACCACAACGACCATGATGTGGGTGTCCGGTGTCAGCCCGCTGAGTGTGCTCGAAGCCTACTGCGCGGCGATCGTCGCACTGGCCCTCTTTGCCGTACCCGCGTCTTTGCAGCAGCAACGTTATTCACCCATCACCAAGCACGCGCCTAAAGGGCTCGTTATCGATTGGACCCGCGTTTTCATCGTCGCTGCAATGCTGGTTGTCGCCCTCGTGGTGAACGTCATCACCAATCTGCATTTTCCCGAACTGCTGGTTCGCGTACCGGTGCTCGGGCTTTCGGTATGGGCCGTGCTTGTTGCAACCGCACCGTTGCGACGGCCGGACTGGAGTGTGCTTCCGGAAACGTTCAAAGGGACGATTTTCCTTCTCGCGCTTGTGACAGCCGCCTCGATGATGCCGGTCGAAGAACTGCCTGGCGCATCATGGCAGACGACATTCGGCCTGGGGTTCGTCTCGGCGGTATTTGACAACATTCCGCTGACAGCCCTTGCCCTCGAGCAGGGCGGGTACGATTGGGGCTATCTTGCATATGCGGTTGGGTTTGGCGGTTCGATGATCTGGTTTGGTTCATCGGCAGGAGTTGCACTGTCAAACCAGTATCCAGAAGCAAAATCGGTGGGCCTCTGGCTCAGGCACGGTTGGCATGTCGCTTTTGCTTACGTAATTGGGTTCTTCGTGATGCTGGCTCTCATTGGATGGCATCCCGATCCAGGCCCTTAACGGCTCCGGTCTGAAGCGTTACGATGATTTTGTTGAACTCCGGGGCAGAGAAACATGAGGCGGCGCGAGTTCATCACGCTTATCGGTGGTGCGGCGGCTTGGCCATTAAGTGCACATGCGCAGCAGGGAGCGGGCGCATCTCAAGCCGCGAACGCGCCTCTTGTCGGCTTCCTGAACACTGCGTCTCCCGAGACGTATCGTTTCAACGCGGACTCTTTCCGGGAGGGCCTGGCGCAAGCTGGCTTTGTCGAAGGTCGGAACGTGCGCATCGAAGAACGTTGGGCGAGAAGCGACTATCAAGCCCTGCCGCGACTAGCGGCCGAACTCGTCGCCAAAGGCGTTGTAGCTATTGCGGCAACCGGCGATGTCGCCTCAGCGAAGGCCGCTCAAGAGGCAGGCAAAGTCCCGGTCGTTTTCACGATCGGGACTGATCCGGTCCGTTTCGGACTTGTGGCAAGTCTCAATCGGCCAGGCGGTCATGTGACCGGCGTGAGCTTGTTGACGTCGATGATAGGCGCAAAGCGCGTCGAGCTGTTGCGGCAGGTTGCTCCGAACGTCTCTCGCGTTGCCTTGGTCATGAATCCAAGCAACCCGAGCGCAGCAGCCGAACAGGCGGACGCCGAGGACGGCGCACGGAAGTTGGGCCTTGAAACGATCGGGCTGAAGGCCGGCAACGCGCAGGAGATTGACGGCGCGTTCGAAAAACTTCTCGAAGCCAAAGCCGACGCCTTTTTCATCGCGACTGATCCGATCCTCCTTGACCGGCGCGAACAAATCATCGCGTTCGCCGAGCGTCATGCACTGCCAGCGGTATATTTCGTACGTCAATTCGCTGTTGCCGGTGGACTGCTCAGTTATGGGCCAAGCATCAGCTGGATGTATCGTCAGGCAGGTCTGTACATCGGTCAAATTCTCAAGGGCGCAAACCCCGCGGAGATGCCGGTGATGCAGCCGACGCAATTTGAATTTGTGCTCAATCTCAAGACTGCCAGAACGCTCGGTCTTAACGTCTTGCCGACCGTGCTTGCCACTGCCGACGAGGTCATCGAATAACCACTTGCGCTGCTAAGGGGCAGGCGGGTCAGTGCATTTAGTTTATCGACTGCCCTCGCGCCGATTCCGACGGGGCGGATTGAGCGCGTCTTGGCCCCTTTCGGCCTACCCACATGTACCGGTAGAATGATACTTGCGGGCTGGGGGTCGCGATGAGGCGACGCGAGTTCATCAAATTTCTTGGCGGGACGGCCGCGGCATGGCCGCTTGTTGCGCGTGCGCAGCAGGCCGCCCGCGCAAGGCGGATCGGCGCACTCATGAGTATCGCCGAGAATGATCCGCAATCGACAATCTGGGCCTCGGCATTTGAACGCGGTCTCAGTGAGCAGGGCTGGAAACCCGGCAGCGATCTGCAGATCGAATATCGCTGGGCCAACGACGAAAACCTCTATCGGAGATTTGCGCGGGAACTGCTTGCACTCACTCCGGAGGCTGTTCTGGCCGTCAGCGGATCGAGTGCGAGCGCGCTGCAGGAGGTCACCAGCACCGTACCGGTGGTCTTCATGGCCACCAGCGACCCCGTGAACCGCAGGCTAATCGCCAGCATGGAAAAGCCCGGCGGAAACTTCACGGGGTTCATCGAGTTTGAACCGGGAATTGGTGCGAAGTGGCTCGAGCTGCTCAAGCAGGTTGCGCCGAATGTCACGCGCGTCGCTATCCTCCGGGATCCTACGCGATTTTCCTGGAGAAGCCTGGTGACCGCCATTGAGAAAGCGGCGCCCTCGCTCAGTGTGGATATCAGCCCGATCGATGCGCGTGACGCGATGCAGATGGAACGTGCCATCACTGCGTTCGCAGGCAATTCGAACAGCGGCCTGATTGTCACGCCGAGCGCTTATTCGGCAATCTTTCGTGAGCGGATCATTGCACTTGCGGCTCAGCTAAAGCTGCCCGCCATCTACTACAGCCCGTTCTTCGCGACGGATGGCGGTCTGTGCTCCTATAGCCCCGATATGATCGACCAATACCGTCGCGCGGCCGGTTACGTTAATCGCATCCTCAAGGGCGAAAAGCCCGGCGACATGCCGGTGCAGGCGCCGAGCAAATTCGAATTTGTCATCAACCTCAGGACGGCTCGGCTTATGGACCTGAATGTCCCTGCGGGGGTACTCGCGGTCGCCGACCGCGTAATCAAGTAAATGCCTGGATGTCGTCACGCAAAGATTAGGGACGGCTATCCACCCAGACGGCGACGCGCGAATTGCCAGACGGCGGCAAAAACATAGCCGATCATGGCCAGTGCCGACGCGGCTGAGACGATCACCCCCTCCATATAGTGGTCGCCGCCCGCGAAGGTGAAAGGGCTGACCTTTGTGATGATGAGTCCGCCAACGACGCCGACGAGCAGAAGCGCCGCAAACAAAGGCCATCTGATCCACCGGCGGTCGAGGATCGCAAGCCCAACGCCGACCGCGACGATGCCCGCCCAAATGATATAGCGGGCCAACTCACCACTCATACTTGTATCCTTTTTGTCAGCTGTACCGCTTAATCTATATTGTGTTTTGCGCGTCTGTTTTGGGGGGCTGAATGAACTATCAGGAAACCAGGGACAATGAACAACTTCGTTTTCTCGACGACGCGATTACTGAATTTATCAAAAATCGCCCGCCACAAAGCCAGACCATCATTTTTTTCCCCGGCGGTTTAGCATCGAGGCTGCTGCGCGCAAAGACACCTTACGATGCCAATATCTCAGCGCCGCAAAGCTTTGACTTCGATGGTCAAGAAGTCTGGCTGAGCGCGTGGACTTTCGGACATCCCGAGCTGAACGCGCTCAAGCTGAGAATGCACAAGGGTGCAGATCGTTTTTATCACGACGCAGAAGATCGAATAATCGTCGCCGACGGCTGTATCAAATTTGCTGGGGTCACGCCCTACGATGACTTTGCGGATTGGTGCAAAGTTAACGGTATTGGTTTGCTTATGTTCGGCTGGGACTGGCGCCGGCCTCTTGGCGATACTGTTACGTTTTTCCTGGATAAATTTTTGCCTCATCTCAACAGCCGTTTGGTTAGTGCGGGTGGTCCGCTGAAAAACTACACACTCGTTGGCCATAGCTTTGGGGGAATGATCGTCAATCTCATCCTAAAGAGCGGAAAGCGGTTGGATGGAATGAACAGAGCGATCACAGTCGCGACACCGTTCTATGGATATGGAGGACAAATTCATCGATGGTTTGAAGGGGAGTCGTTGCTCAACCATCTAGGGGAAAACAAAATTGATATTATTAAGACGCTTTCTTCGCTGCCCTCCAGTTACACACTGAATTGGCTGGGGGAAGACACGTTCAACGCGATGCGTGAGCGCCTGGGGGCCGGTGATTTTGCGATACAGGACTATCCAAGCAAGGATCGCGCCGATCCCTACAATCCACCCGAACCAGATCGAAATGGAAAGGTTCGATACGCGACGCATCTCGGCTTCAGTATCGACGAACTCAAACTTGGGCGCGAGGTTTGCAAGCAACTCGCGGCAGATCTGCCGGACGATCTGGCAAAAAAGTTCTTCAACATCCGGGGCGTTCAAACCGGCTTTGACCTCGAGACTCCCCTCAAACAGACTATTTGCGGCACAAACTGGCAGCTCATTGATGCAAATTTCGACCCAAGAAGACAGGACTCACCGGTCACGGACGATCTCGGTGCGGGCGACGAGGTTCTACCCGCTTGGTCGACGCATCTGGTCACATTGCCCAGCGACAACCGCAAAACCGTGAAGGGCATTTTGCATCACTCGTTCATACTGTCGTCTGGCAAGGTTCAGGATGCGCTCGGCGGCTTGCTGGGATTGGCGTCGCCAGCGCAAAGGGTGAATGAAGAACTGAACGATGAACTTTCAGGCAAGGGTGCTGCGTCAAAAGCCGATGCCGAGAAGTTCGTCCAGGAGCTCAATAACTTCTTCCAGAATCCAAAACGGAATTTCCCGCAGGTGGTCGGACGGCTAAAAGATGATGCCGGGAACTTTGTCGAGAGGCTGGGAAATTTTCTGCAGAATCCAAAGAACACGTCCGTGCAGCCTGACGAGATCCTCGCCAACGTGCTCGGGGTGGTTGCAGCCGCACGGGGATTCTCCGACGACAGCCTGCGCAGTATTGCTCGCCGCATAATGATGGAACTGTGTCGGTGAGTGCCTTCGACCCGAACGCCTCGCAGTGACCCCTTCCAGAACGTAGTCGGACAGTTAGTATTGGTGTCCGAAGTTGGAGCACATATGCAACGACGCGTGTTCATTACGTATCTTGGTAGTGCGGCGGCGTGGCCGCTCGTTGCGAGGGCGCAGCAGAGCGAGCGTATACCGCGCATCGTTGTACTCCTTGGGTCGTACACCGAGAGTGACAAGGCAGGGCAGGCCCGTATTGCAGTTTTCCTGAAGACGCTTGCGGAACTGGGTTGGAACGCTGACCGAAATATCCGCATAGATTACCGCTGGGGCGCGGGCGATACCGACCAAGCCAGGAAGCTCACGCTGGAAACGGTGCAATCCTCGCCGGATGTCATTGTCGCCACGAGCGACCCGGTGTTGGCACAACTTCACCAACTATCGAGCACGATCCCGATCGTATTCACCCAGATTTCCGAACCGGTCGAAACCGGTCTCGTTGCCAGCCTTGCGCGACCGGGTGGCAATATGACCGGGTTTCAGAATTTCGAACCGGCGATAGGGGGGAAGTGGCTGGAGGTGCTCAAGGAGATTGCGCCAAATCTGAAGCGCGTCGGCGCGTTATCGATGCCGGACGCCAAGCCCCATGCGTCGTTTCTTGATGCGGCCCAACGGGTCGCGCCATCTGTCGGGATTGCCGTGACTGTCGTCGATATCCAGAATGACATTGAACGTGCGATCGTTTCGTACAACGACCAGCCAAATTCCGGTCTGATAGTTTTTCCTCACCCAAAGACGATCGCGAACCGAAAATTGATCAGTTCACTGGCAGCGCGTCATCAATTGCCGGCGGTCTATCCGTATCGATACTTTTCAGCCGACGGGGGTCTGATCTCGTATGGTCCGGATCAGATCGATCAATGGCGCGGGGCTGCAGTTTACGTGAACCGTATTCTCAAAGGTGAGAAACCGGATGGGCTTCCGATACAGACGCCGACAAAATATGAGCTGGCGATCAACCTCAAGACGGCAAAGGCGCTTGGCATGACGGTGTCGCCAAGTCTGATCGCGAGAGCCGACGAAGTGGTAGAGTGACGGGCGAGATCGACGCCCACGAGTTCAGTTCGCAGCCTGTGCAAGCTTGCTCCAGTCGCCGGCCTGGACACGAACAATCAGCTTGTAGCCGCCGTTGCCGTCAGGTTTGAACACCGAAGCCTCGCCCTCGCGCACGTCGAACCAATCCTTGCCAAAGGCGTCCAGAATGTTCGGCTTGTGGGTGACCACGATGACATTGGTTCCTGCGGGCGGCATCGCTCCGGCCATTTTTCGCAAGGCCGCTGCACGCCGATTGTTTTCGATCGGAGTAACCACAAGGCCTCCCTCGGTGTAGTCGGCGGAAGCCTTTACATCGCCCAAACCCATCAGTGCGCCGGTATCGATCGCCCGCTGAAACAGGCTGGTGTGAATCTGATCAACCGGGATCTTGAGTTTGCGTAACGAGTCTCCAATCGATTTTGCAAGGGTCCGACCATCGTCGTTGAGCTGGCGCTGCTTGGCAACATTGCTTGGGTTGAGGGGATCAGTGTCTGCCTGATCTTGATAGGTCGCGCCATGACGGAAAACGATCACATAACCGCCGTCACGTAACGTATTGACCCACTCGGGCTGCGGAGCCGCAATCTGGCTGCCGGCCGGCGATGAAAAAATTGACAGCATGCATAGCCAGGCGATTCCAACAATGCGGGCTATCATGTGACCTCGCTTTTCTCCGGAGCTCGGCTCACTGTTGAACGCGGGCGTGCGAATGTTCAGGGAGCGTGGCCGGCGAACTTTCCTGCGCCTTGATTGCGGGCCATTTCCAAAAAAGCGATACAAATACCAACACGATGATGCCGATATCGAGGCAGATGGCGGCGATCCTTGTGACGGGGTCTTTCATTCAAACACCAGACACTGCTGCAGAAGAAGATGCCGACAGCGGGGCGTACGCGCGGAGGCTTTGCAGATAGCCCGTTGCTTCGCCGCGACCTTGAAGACGATCTGGATTTTTCTTTGAGGAGGGCTTGATTTTTTGCGGACGCGGGCCCGGACACAACGAAAGAAAAAGCCCGCCCGGCTTTCGCGGGGCGGGCAATCTCCTGGATCGTTCCTGGTATCAGGCGGCTCCGGCTTTCCGCGCGGGACTTTGAGCGAAGAATTGGCGGATTTCGTTCGCCGGGCGGGCGTGGCTGAAGAGGTAACCCTGCATCTCGGTGCAGCCGATCGCCTGCAGCACTTCCATCTGTTGCTGCGTTTCCACGCCCTCAGCTGTTGACGTCATGTTGAGGCATTTGGCGAGGCCGGCAACGGCGTTCACGATTGCCAGCGGCTCCGCGCCATTCGAGAGATCCTGAATGAAGGAGCGATCGATCTTGATCTTGTCGAAGGGGAAGCTGCGCAGATAGCTGAGCGAAGAATAGCCCGTACCGAAGTCATCGAGCGCAATCTGAACGCCCATCTTGCGCAGTTCGTGCAGCGTCGCGAGGGTGGTGAACGTATTCTGGAGCAGCACGGTTTCCGTGATCTCAAGCTGCAACTTGCGTGGCGGCATTCCGGATTCGTGTAGCGCTGCCTTGACCATACTGACGAGATTGCGGCTGTTGAGCTGGGCCGGCGAAAGATTGACCGCAACCTTGATGTGCTCCGGCCAGTTCACGGCTTCCGTGCATGCCGCCTTCAGAACCCACTCGCCGAGCGGGACGATCAACCCCGTTTCCTCCGCGATCGGAATGAAATCGACTGGAGACACGAGCCCGCGCGCCGGGTGATTCCACCGCAGCAGGGCTTCGAATCCGTTGACCTCGTTCGTTTCCAGAACAACAAGAGGCTGGTAGTAGAGCTGGAACTGCTCGCTGGCGAGCGCCTTGCGCAGGTCCATCTCCAGTTCGCGTCGCACCTTCATGCGCGTGTTCATCTCGGGCTCGAAGAAACGGAAGGTGCCGCGCCCGTCGGCTTTGGCGTCGTAGAGCGCCATGTCTGCATTCCGCAGGAGCTCGTCAGATTCGACGGCATCCATCGGTGCAACTGAAATTCCGATGCTGATATCGGTGACGATCTGATGTCCTTCGACCTGGTAAGGCCTGATGACTGAATCCCGGATGCGTTTCGAGAGTGTCGCAGCGTCGGCTGCCTGATCCATCTGCGTCATGATGATGGCGAACTCATCGCCGCCCATGCGGGCGACAATGTCGAGTTCGCGCGTGCAACCACGCAACCGCTCGCCGACGAGCTTCAGCAGCTCATCGCCGATATGATGGCCAAGGGCATCGTTGACGCTTTTGAACTGGTCGAGATCAAGACAGAGAACCGCGAGGCATTCGCCACGCTTGACGCGCTTGATCTCGTGGTTGAGTTGCTCTAGCAGCAGCACGCGGTTGGGCAGGTCGGTCAATGCGTCATGACGTGCCATGTGCGCAATACGCTCTTCCGAACGCTGACGCTCGGTCACATCTTCATGGGTCGCCAGCCAGCCGCCATCGGCGACAGGTTTGTTGACGACGGAAACCGCCCGACCGTCCGGCAAATTCACGATGTTACTGAAGGTTTTGCCGTCGGCGATGCCCTCAGCAAGCCGCGCGGTGTATTCGTCCGGGTCACCCGAGAAGCTGCCGCGCTCGATTCTGTGCCTGAGAAGATCGCGAAGAGAACAGCCGGGCTTAACGATTTCCGGAGAGAGTCCGTACAATTCTATGTAACGCTTATTGCAAAATATTAGGCGTGTTTCTGGATCGAACATCAGCACGCCCTGCGACATATTGTTGAGAACGGTCTGCAACAATTGTTCTTCTTTCCGCGACATGTGCGGAAAACTCAAAATATCCGCGCGGTGTGCGTGCTGCTTCGGCTTATCCATGCAAGGCCCCCGAGGCGAAAGAGGTATCCTGGTCGGAGGCCATCCTTACTTATGGTCTGTGTGGAACCCGTAAGAGAATTGGCGTCGGTTTTAATTAAAAAAGGAGCAGTTAACCGAGCCGGCCGGAGCAATCGGGATCTCAAAGGACGCATGCGGACGGCGCACTAAATCCATAAAGCGCTTTTTTGTGATGACGAGCACAGCGCAGATTGACGGCGCGTTTAGGGTGCATTCAGAAAACGCAAAGGGTCCTGAATTCGGCTTCGCCTTTGCAGCAGAAAAGGGAGATGTCAAATGCGTATCCTCCTTGTGACTGCTTGCCTGATAGCGCTGGTTATCTCGGCCTGGTCGAACTATTCGTCCGTCGCAGATGCCAAACTGCGCGGCGATTTCCAGACCAACCCGACCGGCCAGATGAGTTCCACGAGCCACCAGCCTGGCACGTTCTGAACGCTCATTCGGCAATAAAAACGGCCGGGCAATGCCCGGCCGTTCCGCATTACGCAGTCGCCATAGGCATAGGCTCCATAAGACGGACCGTCGAGTGTGTGAACTGGCTTACACAACGACGTCCGTGCGGGGGTTAGCTTGCTCTCATGACGAATGCCGGAAGCGGACCGCGCACGTTGTCGATTTTCCGACGTAATGCGCGAAAGGCTTTCGCGCACGCGTGTCGTGCGGCGAGCGGGGCGGGGCTTGCAGCGCTCGACCGTCGATCGATTTGTGAACGTCGTTTGTCGTCGTTCGAATTGATTTTGCCGGGAACTTGAGACCCGACCGTCTATCCGCGATCGGGAGATTTCGATGCCAAAAAACGTTGTGCTCTGCTGCGATGGAACTGCGAACGAGTTCGCACAGGATCGCACCAACGTCGTCAAGTTGTACTTCGCGCTACATGCCGATCCGACGCGCCAAGTGACCTACTACCACCCCGGGCTGGGAACGATGGAGCCACCGGGCGCACTGACGGGGGTGACGCGTCTCTTCACGCGGTTTGCGGGCAGGGCCTTCGGCTACGGGCTCGAGGACGATATCCGCGATGCGTACATATTTCTGATGAACAATTTCGAGGAAGGCGATCGCGTCTTCCTGTTCGGATTCAGCCGTGGCGCCTATACCGCGCGAGCGGTTGCTTCGCTGCTGCGCATGTATGGGCTTATTCCGCGTGGCAACGATGCGCTTGTGCCTTACGCCGTCCGATTGCTCATGGGGATCCATGCGATCGACAGTCGGGGCCGTCATCGCTGTGCCGAAGAAAAGCGCTATTTCAATCTCGCCGCCGACTTCAAGAGCACATTTGCGACGCGGGTCTGCAAGCCGTGGTTTGTCGGCGTTTGGGACACGGTAAGTTCAATCGGCTGGTATGAAAACCCATTGCAATTGCCTTTTACGGGCGACAACGCCGATATCGAAATCGGCCGTCACGCGATCGCCATCGACGAACGCCGGGCCTTTTTCCGGACCAATCTCTGGATTCCGAAGAACCCACCGCCGTATAGCGGTCCGCGCGATCTCAAGCAGGTCTGGTTCCCAGGCGTTCACTGCGATGTCGGCGGCGGCTATCCGGAACCCGAAAGCGGCCTTTCCAAGATTGCGCTCCGCTGGATGCTCAAGGAGGCCACCAATGCCGGTCTTCTCGTCATTCCCGGACGTATGGATCTCGTGCTCGGTAGGAGCGGTGCTTATGCCGTTCCCGACCCCCATGCGAAGATGCATGAGTCACTAACCGGACTCTGGTGGCTGGCCGAAGTTCTGTGGAAGCGGCACTACAACTGGGCCCGGAAGAAGTGGGAGCGGCGGCTCAACCTGGGCCGGCGGCGCACTATTCCGCCAAACTCCTTGATCCACGAATCGGCCTACCAACGTGGTGGCGATTACGCGAGGCACCTGCCCCCCGATGCGATCCCAACAAGCTGAGCAAGGGTTTTCGGCACTTCCCGCCGCTCCTGGGAAGTGTCATGCAATGTGAGCCCTCTCACTCGATTACCGTGGCCTTGCGCGTTATTATTGGCCCGAAAATTGGCAGCTTTGGCCATTGGCAGCTTTCCGCGGGGAAAACATGCTAGCCGTAGATCCTGATTCCACTATAGGCCGCATCCTCAATTTCATCGGCCAAAACCTGAAGGTCGACAAACTTTTCATCGACCTGGGTTTTGACCCCAATCATTTCACTTGGGATGCAGTCTTCCATCGTATCGCAGAAGTCGCTTGGGCGAATGTCAATCTCGCGAACATGCTGGCGCTGGTTGGCGCGATTTTCTACGTGGCTACCCTCATGATGCGCACCATCGTTCCGCTGCGTGTGATCGGCATCATCAGCATCGCATTTTTCATCGCCTATGGTGTCGTCGCCGGCGCGGTGTCGACTTTCCTGCTTTACCTTCTGTCGCTACCGATCAACGTCATTCGGTTGCGCCAGATGTTGTCGCTGGTGAAAAAGGCGCGCATGTCGTCGCAAGGTGACCTCTCGATGGATTGGTTGCGGCCTTACATGACGCCGCGCAAGTACAAGAAGGGCGATACGCTGTTCCGCAAAGGTGATGTCGCGAACGAGATGTTCCTGACAGTCACGGGAAAATTTCTCGTGAGTGAAATCGGCGTGGAGGTTCCGCCTGGACGTATTATGGGCGAGCTCGGCTTCGTTGCGCCGAAGAACAAGCGCACGCAGACGGTCAAATGCGTCGAGAGCGGAGACGTGCTGACAATCACATATGAGACGTTGCTTGAGCTCTACTTCCAGAATCCTGAATTCGGCTACTATCTATTGAGCCTGACCAGCGAACGCCTTCTGCAGAATGTTTCGCGCCTCGAAGGGCTTGTCGAAGAGTACAAGACGAAATCGGACCAGCAGCAGATCCGGCAAGCCGGCGCGCCTATCCCCGCCCAGCGCTAGCGCTTTGTTGGGCTGTTTCTGATCGTCTCGGTGACACAATCTCTGAGAAATGCTCGGCTCGCCGGAAATCGGATTTTTTTCGCCTTTGCCTCAGCCTTGCATGAGGCAATCGCGCTCTTGATCGCGGCATCGTCGGCTTCCGACAACTTTGGCGCTGCCGCGGCCACCGACATGAATCCCACTCCGCTGCAGATCAAGAGCGCAACTGTACCGGCGCATAGAACTCTGATTGGACCGAGCATGATGGGTTCACCTGCCACGTCGCACTGGGAATACAATGTGCAGCATCGTCGCATGACGTTGCAAGCGCGGGTACGATAAGTCACTAGTTATTTCAACAAGGCCTGGTCGCGTAAGAATAGGGGGCGGTATGCGGACAGGATGTATTGGCCCGATTGCTGCAGCTATTTTTAGTGCAACCACGTCGGCGAATGCGCAGATCCGCGACGCGGTCTATCGCGGCACGATGATCTGCGACAAATTGCCTTTTACAGCCGGCAAAAGCCGCGAGGCTATCGAAGTTACGATTGCCGGAGGCGCAGTTCGTTACGTGCGTATCGTGCGGCTTCGCGGGATTGGGTCATTGCCGCGCGAAGAGGGCCGCGGAACACTGAGCGGCCAAAACATAAGTCTGCAGGGATCCTGGAAAAGCGGTAGCCGCCAATATGAAGCGAGATATGCCGGCAGTTTCGTGCGTCGCCATGCCGATCTTAAGGGTACACAGACCTGGAATGATGGCGGAAAGACCTTAACCAGGGACTGTTCCGGCACCATCAAGCGACCGCTGCGTATCTTCCTGAACCGCGACCAAAAGCAGCCTTAAAAACTGTGACGAAATCCCAGTAGACGGACACCACGACAGACGCGCATTCTAGGCGGGAACCAGAACCACCCTGTCCGCCTTAAAGCGGGGTGGTTCTTCATCGCCAACACGAACTTGAAGGGGAATAAGCTCTTGCGACGCACACTTGGTCATTCATTTCCGCTTTTCCCTGGCGTTTTCCTGGGCTGCACGCTTTTGGCTCTGGTTTCGGTATTCCCTATCGGCGTACCGCCAGCCTTTGCACAGTCAGCTGGCCCATTCGCCGAATTCGCCGGCAGCTGGTCCGGCGGAGGACAATTGCGTCCGCAGAACGGTGCGGCCGAACGGATACGCTGTAACGCAACGTACCGCCCTGCCGGCAAGCGCGACATCGAGTTGCAGCTAAGATGTGCGAGCGACAGCTACAATTTCGACCTCGTCGGTCAATTCACGGCCGACGACCAGAACCAGGTTAGCGGCCGCTGGACGGAGCGCAGCCGCAGCACCGGCGGCACCGCAATCGGAAACGCGCAAGGTGACCGGCTCCAACTTCACATTGAAAGCGCCGGCTTCGCTGCTCAAGTCATCATGGTGACGCGCAATCGCAAGCAAAGCGTCGATATCGACTCACACGGCGCTGGCCAGGTCGTTAGAGCCTCGATCACCTTGAATCGGAGTTAAGTCTCCGATCGGCAAGCTAGTGCCAGCGCAGCTTAAGGGATGACACACCGGCGATCACGTTGATCGCCGTCGATCCCTGAAGCGAGAGCGGCTGCAGTGCTATGGTGCAATTCGATCCGCCGAGCAGCACGTTCGCGCCGGCGCCCAAGCCGAGACCCACATCTGCCGAAACGCCGACGTACTCACCGGCGAGTGCACCGGCGGGCACCCCTGTGGTCGGTGCAAAGACCGCCCAACCCAACACGCTTCCCGTGCTGACCCCAAGGGCGATGCCGACCGTATTGAGGGCCCCGTCGTAGGATTGGGGCGGCACTTGCGGCATGGCCCCCGGAGCTTGCGTATAGACACATTGCATCGGCTGATGGCCGATAATGATGAATCCGATGTTCGGATCAACCCTGCACGACAGCGAGCCGACCTGTGTCCAGGACTGCGCGGTCGCCTGTTCGGCAAACACAACTCCAAACGCGAGTGCTGCGAGCAATAAATAATTACGAAGCATAGTTGTCATCCTCTTTCAGACAATTTCGGATTGCAGGGCTGCGCGATCGGCGGCGAAACCAGTGCGACAATGGTGATCGTCACGACGTCAGTTCGCGACGCGCTCGCCCCCTGCTGGAAATGACTCGCGCGGGACATGGGCACATCAGTGAAATCAGCTCAATTTAAAGGCGTGGACTGCGAAAGGCGGTGGCGGCCGGTGGAAATTGTGAAGCACTGCAAAGGTAAATGATCAAGGGGTACCATCGCCCGGCTGGGGAGTTTGGCATCACAGCCCCGCGTTTTGGACCAACCTTTTGTCGTGTCAGGCAAAGCCGCCTATGATAATGACTGCGGAAATTCGGGGGTGTGGCGTAAATGTTGCGAAGACGTGTGATCGCCGGCTGCCGCGTACGCAGCCTGGAGGGTGGTTTCTTATTTGGGGTGGCCGCCGTCCTGTGCGCACTGCTGAGCGGATGCGCAACGCTCGAACGCCTTCCGGCGGTGACCTACGCACAGGCGAAGCAGGTCGATATCCTGGATATTCCGGATGCACGTTTCTACGTCAGCGAGTCGAAGCAAATCCTCGACATGGCGATCAAGGCGAACCAGCGCCGTAACATGACGCGCGGCGTCTCCGCGACGCGATATTTTCTCGCAATTTCCGGAGGAGGGGACGATGGCGCATTCGGTTCCGGGGTGCTTGTTGGATGGAGCGATCGCGGCGACAGGCCCGAATTTGATGTCGTGACGGGTGTCAGCACCGGGTCTCTTTCGGCGCCGTTCGTTTTTCTCGGTCGCGCCTATGACCCTCAGTTGAAGGCGGTTTACACAGAGACAAGCGCGAGCGATGTCTTCGAAAGGAACGGGCTGGTCAGTGCTCTCACCGGCGATGCCCTCACGAACAACGCACCTCTCCGAGCAATGATTTCACGGCGTCTCGACGACGAAATGGTTCGCAAGATCGGTGAGGAATATGGCAAAGGACGGCTGCTGTTCATCCTGACGACCAATCTCGACCAGGCCCGTCCTGTCATTTGGAACATCGGCGCGATTGCAGCGAGCAACAATCCGAAGGCTCGCGACCTCATCATCGATGTTCTGCTCGCCTCGACTTCGATTCCGGTCGTTTTTCCGCCGGTCATGCTGGACGTTACGGTTGAGGGTCAGAGACGCCAGGAGATGCATGTTGACGGCGGGACCATTGCGCAGGCCTTCCTGTATCCTCCCTCGATATCGCTCAGAACTGGCGCAGCGCGCGCCGGGATCAACGAGAAAACTTTGCGAACAGAAAGAAAGCGCGTTGCCTACGTGATCCGCAACGGCCGCTTCACGCGGCCGGAAGAGAGCGTTCAGCTGCGAACGATCGCGATCGCGAAAGAAGCGCTGTCGACCATGACCACATCGAGCGGCGTCAACGATACCTATCGCATGTTTCTTCTCGCCAGACGGGACGGTGTCAGCTTCAATCTCGCGTCGATTAGTGATGATTTCGACGTGCCGTATAAGGGGCCGTTCAATCCGGAATATATGCAGTCTCTATACGATTACGGCTATCGCAAAGGCCGCGCGGGGTATCCGTGGCAAAAGGCGCCGCCTGGCTACGTCAACTAGACTTGTCCAATCGGAAGTGCCCTTGGAGCGCGGTGCGGGCCGGTGTTACGTTTGTTCGTTAATGGTGAAAGTAGGGAGGTTATGATGTTCGGTATTTCTCGTCCGATAAAGTGCAGCGCTGCCATTCTGGCTGCGGCGATCATGCTTGTTACGTTTGCTTTGCCCTCATATGCGGATTCGGGGACGGTCCGTTTTCGGATAACAAGAGCTGGCTTCATTGTCGGCGCCGGAGGCGGCACGGGGACATTGGTATTTCACGGTAGAACCTATCCGCTGAGCGTCGGCGGATTGAGCGTCGGCACGATCGGCGCGGCGACTGCCGATGTCGTCGGCCGTGCGTCCAACCTCCGACGCGCGTCGGACATCGTCGGCACATATACGGCAGTCGGAGCGGGTATTGCCGTTGCTGGTGGGGCTACCGCGTCACGCCTTCGGAATCAGAACGGCGTTGTCATGGAAGTGCGCGGACGGCAGATCGGTCTTGAGGCCTCCCTTAATCTCAGCGGCATGAGCGTCTCGATGCGCTAGTGCGTTGCGCAAAATTACGAACTGAAAATCAACCCCGGGCCTCGCGCCCGGGGTTCTCGCTAAAAAAGAGGCCGCGCGTTCTTGAGGAACGGCGGCCTGAAGCGTTTCTGCCGGCGCGGGGGAAGGGGAATGCAGGCCGGCAGTCCGATGCTTAACGTGTATCTGACGACAAAGTTCCGCCCCGCGATATTGAACACCTGCGGAAGTAAAATTTGGCCGGGCCAAAAATCCTAATTAAGAAAAGGGGTTAGAGGTCTATCCACGCCCTTGGCAAATTCGCGCAATTGGTGACCTCCATCACAGTGCGCCAGCCGAGCACGCCCTAGGGTTATTCGGTCAAAAACGAGTTTGCCTTTGGAGTGGAGGCAAAAATGCAAAAAGTGTCCTCAGTGTTTGCTTATGTGGTCAACGAAGGCAGAGTATGTGCGCTCAAACCGTCGGAGTGGTCGATTCTCCTTGCCGGCGTCGCACTCTGTGGTGTCGTCACGATGGGCGTGCTGCTCGCGCGCGTGTAGCTGCGTCCCGCCGCCGCCCCTTATTGCCACAACGGATCTATAGCGGTGTCAGGGTGCCTGCGTCGGCGTGTCGCCGCACATGGTCTCGACCCCTTTCTTGGTTCCGACGACGATTGGCCGTCGCCAGGCGCGCAAGTCGGGCTTTTCACCCGCCCGCGGAGCGGGTGCGAAATGTTGCATCGGTATCCAACGCATTCCGTCATGTTCACGGATCACGCCGCCGCCGGCCTGCACCAAAGCAATGCCCGCAGCTACGTCCCAGATGTTGGGTGAGGAAAAGCGCGCCACCTCCAGGAGTCCGGCGGCCACCAGGGCGCATTCGAGCGCAGCTGACCCGGTTTTTCGAGTGTCCCAGCCGGCTTCGTCGGCATGCGCGGCAACCGGAACTCCAGCCAAACGACGAAGTACGTCGGCATTGACCTTGGGCGTCACGTCGTTGCCTTCGAAACGTAACTTGCGGCCGATCGAAGCGTGGTAGACGCCGGCGCGGAGGGCGTGACTCACCGAACACCAAACCGCCCCGGCGACAGGCACTCCACGGTGCAAGACGCCGATCGATGCCGCGAACATGGGAAAGCCATTGACGAAATTCGTGGTGCCGTCGATCGGATCGACTGCCCAAACACAATCTTGATCGCGGCCAGGACGCTCCTCCATTTCCTCGCCGATGACGTCATGGCCGGGAAAGCGTTCTGCCAGGCGTGCACGGATCAGGGTCTCGACGCGGCGATCGATTTCAGAGACCGGGTCGCGCAAGCTGCTCAACCCACCTGCGGCGCCTGTCTTGTAGCGCACTGTGAAAATGCCGCCATAGGTCGTGACGATCTCTGCGCCCGCGAGCGTGGCCAGTTCGACGGCCATCTGCTCGATATCGTCGAGATCGTCGAGGACATGCGCATCCGCCGTCAGGGGCTGTGTTGCATTATTTGTCATGGCGCTCTTCCGCACCGCCGGATGTGGCGCCGGCACCAGAATTCGCCGAGACGCAATCGACCTTGAAGTCGGCAAGGTGCAAGGCATCGATGATGCTGTCCTTGTCGTGGCCTTTTGTTCCGGCCGTCGGATTGTGCGCGAGGAGAGCCCGCATGGGGCATTAACGGCAAGGCGTTGCGCTGGTTCCAATGTGGTGATTACGGATAAACTTATTCCAGCCCCGCCTTGCGCATCCCATCGAGGAATTTGGCCATCGGACCAGTGGTGTAGGGCACGTGCTGCTCGATCCACGCCACGGTCATTTCGGGAAACAGCTCTTTTAAACGCGCCAAGGGCCTCGCGCGCCTCTTCAATCTGACCGGCCTGCGCAAGACTAGCGACGTATATCCGATGTCCTGATGTGAACTGAGTTCGCTGCTGCAGGGCCTTCCGCCCATATCCGATGGCCTCAGGATATCGATCGGCAAGGTAATGAGCAGCGGCGATCGCGGTGTTGAAAATCGCATTCTGCGGGTCATGGGGGCTCATGCGGATCGCCTGCTCGCCGTGCGTGATAGCCTCCTCCGAGCGGCCAGCCAGTGCGAGCGAAAGCGATAGGTAGCCATGGGCGGCCGCGAAATTCGGATTGAGGTCCAAAGCGCGCTTGAATTCTTCAACGGCCTCGTCGGTTCGTCGCAAGGTAAAGGCCATGTAACCGAGCGCTAAATGCGCCCAAGGGTCGCTGTCATCCAGTTCATTCGCCCTTGCGGCGAGGCTGACTGCCTGCTGCGGCGCCGAGTAATTCCAGCCGATGAGTCGCGACAGCATCAACATGAAGGCCAGCATGCTGTGCGCAGGACCATAATCCGGGTAACGTTCGACGGCGTTTTTCAGGGTCGAAATTGCGGCGTCGGTGTCGGCCTTGGTCACGCGCCAGAACAGTGAATTTGCCTGTATCACCATGTCCCATGCATCAAGGTCGCCGGCCGAGCGGCTATGCGAACGCAAGCCCTCTGCCTCCAACAACTTGGGCTCGATGGCAGACACGACTTTTCGCGTGATCTCGTCCTGCAGGGCGAATACATCCGTAAGGTCACCGTCGTAGCGATCGGCCCAGATGTGATTTCCAGTCGCGGCGTCGATCAGCTGCGCGGTAATGCGCACACGATTGCCTCCCTTGCGCACGCTTCCTTCCAGCACATAGCGGACACCGAGCTCGCGCGCGGCCCGCTTCACGTCGACGGCTTTTCCCTTGTAAGTGAACGATGAGTTACGCGCGATAACGAAAAACCAGCGCAGCTTCGACAAACCGGTGATGATGTCCTCTGAAATTCCGTCGGCGAAATATTCCTGCTCGGCGTCTCCGCTCATGTTGACGAACGGAAGGACCGCGATCGACGGCCGATCTGACGTGACTCGTTCCAGCCTCCCGGTCTGAGCGGCCGGCTTTCCCTCAGCGGAATGTTCGGTCAATTGGATGCGATGAATGGCAATCGGTCTCGTAATATTTTTGACCGTTTGCTCGCCCATGTCGTCGAATATAAAGCCGAGCTTGTCCTGAACCTGATCGTGTACAACCCGGGAAACAAGAATGCCGCCCGGATCCGCGAGCGCCTCGAGGCGCGCCGCAACGTTCACGCCGTCTCCATAGATATCGCCACCGTCGATGATGATATCGCCGACATTGATGCCAATTCGGAATTGGATGCGCCTTTCATTCGGGATCTGGACGTTCCGCTCGATCATGCCGCGCTGAATGTCGACCGCGCAGCGCACGGCGTCGACGACACTGACAAATTCAACGAGCACGCCATCGCCAGTAGTCTTTACAATACGGCCACGATGCTCGGTAATTTTTGGGTCGATGAGTTCTTTGCGGTGCGCCTTCAATTGGCGCAGCGTGCCTTCCTCGTCAGCGCCCATTAACCGGCTGTAGCCGGCAATGTCACCCGCGAAAATCGCAGCAAGCCTGCGATCGACACGATCGTCCGCCATTCAATAGTCGCCCCACGACTATGGCGAGCGTAGCAATCCGATGCCACTGTTGCTAGTGCAGTGAGCTTGCCCGGTCAGGCAGACGCCGTGCGGCGTCAAGCCGCAACCAGCGTCGAGCGAGGCTAGGAAGCGACGCGAAGCTGCGCGAGGTAACGCTCGACTTCTTGCCGCAACAGATGTGATTGCTCGGCCAATTCCGCGGAAGCCGTCAGGACCGTGGAGGCAACCTGACCGGTTTTAACGGCGCTGTTTGATACTTCGGTGACATTCTCGGACACATCACGTGTGCCCTTCGCCGCAGCGCCGGCGTTGCGGGCGATTTCCTGGGTCACGGCATCCTGCTGGCGCATGGCAACCGCGACATCATTCGCGACATCGCTCAATTGCTCGATTGTTGCCGCGATTTTCTTGATCGCTTGGACCGATCGTGCCGTCGTTTGTTCGATGGACACGATGTGTCGGGTTATTTCCTCGGTGGCCTTGCCGGTCTGGGTGGCGAGGCCTTTAACCTCCTGGGCCACCACGGCAAAGCCGCGGCCGGCTTCACCCGCGCGAGCAGCCTCGATTGTTGCATTGAGCGCGAGGAGGTTGGTCTGCGCAGCAATGCTGCTGATGAGGTCGCTGACTTCGCCGATTTCGTCGACCGATGCCGACAGACTCTCGACCGCATCGGTAATTGCCTTTGCTTCGCCGGTTGCCTGACTTGCGATCGTTGCGGAATTGGCCACACGGGTCGCGATGTGTTCGATCGACTGGGCGATTTCCTCGGCGGCCGTCGCCACGATTCCGACATTTGTCGTCGCTTGCTCCGAAGCCGCCGCTGTGGCGAGAGCCTGTTCTTGATTGCGTGTGGCGCTGTTCGCCATGTCACGCGCGGAGCTATCCATTGCGGCCGCCGCACGGTCGAGGGTTTTGGCGATATCAGAAACTGCGTGCTCGAATTCGCCGGTTGCGGTTTCGACGAGCTGCCGTCGCGATTCAAGCGTGCGCGTTTGCTCACTCTCCTTGCGGCGGGCGGTGGCCGCGTCCGCCGTCGCCTGGCGGAAGAACACGAGCGCACGGCCCATATCGGCGATTTCGTCACCGTGGCGGTCCTGAATGTCGACATTCAGGTCGCCGTCGGCGATGCGCCGCATCGCATCACTGAGGAAACCCAGGCGCTTGGCGACATTTCGTCCGACATAGAGCCATGCGACCAATGCCGCGCCGATCACGGCGGCGATCGAGAGCACGATCAGTATCAATTGGCCCGAACGGATTTGCCCGCTGGCGTAAGCCGATATCTCCTGTGCAATGCGGCTTTGGTCTTCCACGAGCGCATCGACAGCGTCCTTGAGCTTGGTTGCCTCCGCTTGGGCGGAATTGAACGCGACCTGCGCATCCTGCTGCTGGCTGAGCTCGTAGGCACGCGCTGCGATAATACCGTCGTCAGCTCCAATCGAGCCCAGCTGCTTGTAGAGGGCAGTCAACTTCTGTTGCTGTGCGTGGTCGGTGATCGCATTCAGGTCTTTCGTGATCTTGCGTTGCGCGGAATCGATCAGGTCGCGCAGTGGCTCGAGTCGCCTGGGATCGGTAACGAGGGATGCTTCCGTAAGAAGCCCGGCGAGCAGGTTCGACTCCGATTCCGTCTCGAGAAGCCGCCGCAGATATTCGAGCCGGGTGTCGAGTGCGGCTGCTCCCTCCTGCTTGGCCCCCATCATGAGGTCGAAATTGGCGTCATCAATTGCCGGCGCGAGGCCTATAAGGAGCGCCTCGTGCGCCGCCCGGACCGACGACGCCAGGTAGGAACGTTCATTCGACATGATGATCCGGTTCGAGATCGTCCGGTCGAGCGTATGCAGGCGTTCTGACAGGGCTTTGCGGCTGGCCTCGATGTCATCGGCTTTGGTAATGCCGAGCCTTTTCAGGCGCGCAATTCCATTTTCAAGATTTTTCTCCTGCTCGCCGATATTGTCGGTGATTTCCGCGCGGATCGCATCGGTGCTGGCGGCCATCAGGCGCGGGCCCGACGAGACCAAACTGCTCGCCTGTTCGGCGAGGCGCAGGGATACGGCGGTCGTCGGCAGACTGCGCGAAACAATTTCATTTGTCGTGAGGCCAATGACTGTGAACTCATAGAAGGCAACGAACGCCCCTATGATTGTCAACGACGCGGCAAAGCCGAAGGCGAGATACAGTCGACCTTTGATGGTTGAAATCCAGCCCGCGCTGGGCGCGCCTTTTGGCCCGATCTTGGTATTTTGCGCTCTGATCTGGGCGGTCAGTCCCGTGAGCATTTTTGTCCCCTCGCTGTCAGCGTGCGACGGTTTTTACGAGCTTCGTGACGGGTCTGAACGAGCCATCGGCCTGAAGCACGGTGAAATAGACCTGATTGGATCCCTGATTTTGCGTGGTGCTGAAACTGAGCGTCATGCCGCCGAGATCGAATGGACTGCTTTCGATGGCATTGAGAAACGCTTCGCGTGAAGGCTCGCCTGGAATTCGTTTAAGCGCCTCGACGACAAGCCGTCCAACGATGTAACCCTCGAACGACACAAAGCCCGGCTTCGCACCCGGATTGATCGCCGTCAGCGCGGCTTGGTATGCCGTCACCAGCGGTAGCGATCGGTCGCCAGGGAAAGGAACGACCTGGCTGACAATAACGCCCGTGCCCTGGTTGCCAAGTTCCTGCGCAAGTGAGTCCGATCCGACAAATGAGATTGCGACGAATACGGGATCGAACTTGAGCTGTCGGGCCAGCTTGATGAATTCGGCGATCGGTTTGTACGGCCCGACTGTCACGACGGCCTGGGGTTGGCCTTTCATGATTTCCAGCATGGCCGATTTGATCGCGGTGGTATTGCGCTTGAACGTGCCTTCGCCGACCAGCGCCATGTCGCGCTTCGCCATCGCCCGCTTCACGCCGGCCAGACCGGCAAGGCCGAACGCATCATCCTGATAAAGGATCGCAATTCTCGTGATGCCCAGGTCGTTGCTCAGATGCTCGATCCAGGCTTCGGTTTCCTGGAAATATGAGCTGCGAATATTGACGATGTAGCGGTTGAAGGGGTTACGAAGAAATTCGGCGCCAGTGAACGGACCGATGAACGGCACTTTGGCGGCTGTTGCGATGGGTTGACCGGCCTTGGAGGTTGGCGTCCCAACCGCTCCGACGAGAGCGAAAACCCTTTCTTCCGTGATCGCCTTATTGGTTGCGACGATTGTCTTTTCGGGTTCGTAGCTATCGTCGATCGATTTGAGTTCAAGCTTCCGCCCATTCACTCCGCCGGCGCGATTGGTGTCTTCGAACGCCGCGAGGATGCCCTCGCGCATGCCCTGGCCCAGCGCCTGCGCCGGGCCGTTGAGGGCGGCAACTTGACCGAAAATGATCTTGTCGTTCGATACACCGTCGGCCGCACGGAGCGGCGTGCTGCAAAAGGCCAGAAGGGCAGCTGCGAGGATGCAGAGCCGGCTGCAATTGGCGCGCAAAGGAGAGGTCCCCACCAGCAAGGCGTGTAGGTAGGATCGTGCGCGAGCATGGTTTACGAACTGTTAAAACGGCGTGAAATGCGAGGCCGCCAAACAGAAATTCGCGATAAACGGCGCGTAAATTTCTCACAGGCCGGTGTCGCGCGGGTCGATCCCGCACGTGCGCCGGCACAAACACCAACCGTCCACCCATGACGCCGACGTCAGGGCGGAATCTCAGCCAAGGCGCGGCAGCGGCAAGGAACTCAGGCCCGTGCGCGCTGCTGGGAAACGTCTAGGCGGCCATCCTGTTTTTGATCAGACCGACGATTGCCGTCAGGATCGCGCCAGCAATTCCGCCGCCGGCAAATTGGCCGACAAGCGCGCCAATGTCGACGGAGCTTCCGGCCTGAGCGAGCGCCGGAATTATTGCAGACAAGATTTGTCCGCCAACGCCGCCGCCGATCGCGCCGGCGATTGTATTGCCGGCTGTTCCCAAGCTCAGATCTTTTGACGCCCCGCCCGCTACATTGCCACCGATTGCGCCAGCAACAATCTGAATAATGAGATTGATGAGAACGCCAGACATTGCAACCTCCTCAAGAGTTCCGCGTGAAGTTTAGGTCTTGATATCAGCCGGCAATTTTCCACCATTGGCCGCAAGCTTCGTCATGACCTGCTTGTGCAACCAGACATTCATTGTTGCAGAGTCATTGGTGTCGCCGGTGTAGTGTAGTTCCTTCGCAAGCTGCTTGCGCGCTGTCAGGCTGCTATCGAGATCGAGCGCCTTCATTAGGTCTACGATCGAGGTTCGCCACGCAAGCTTTTCGCCTTTTGCCGACGCTGCCTTGTCGACAATTGCGGCGACGTCCACCGTCTGGGCTGGCGCACTTGCTGGCGTTGCAGTCGGCGCCGGAGATCCGCTAGGCGCCAAAGAAGGCGAAGCGTTTGCCGCTTGCGCGGAGCCGTGGCCGAAAATCTTGCTCATAATGCTTCCGAAAATGCTCATAATGATCCTCCGGTCAGTTTGTACTAAGGTGCGCTTCTTTACTTCGATACCGCCTTGCAGAAGCAATCAGTATAACATCGTCACCATCTTTGGTTACGGATAAAATTCACGCGAGTGGCACAGCTCTGCCATCACTCGCCATGTTATCGTCACCGCGGCGTCATAGCGTCAGAAATAAACGTCGCAAATTATTTCACGTGTTCAACGGGAGCCGAATATGGGTCTGATTGATGTCCTCAACGGCATGCAGAATGGACCGCGCGGAGAGCGCAATCCGAGTGCAACGCCGAACAGCGGCAGCGGAGGAATGTCACCGATCACGATGGCGATCCTCGGCCTGCTTGCATACAAAGCGGTGAAAGGTCTTGCCGGCAGTCAGCCGTCTGCTGCGCCGGCGAATACTCGCGTACCGCCCGGTGGAAAGACGATCGATGTCAATATGCCTGGCAGCGGCGTGCCAGGTGGTGGCGGCATGGCCGGCAGCGGCGCGCCAGCTGGCGGCGGCGGAATTAGCGATCTGTTGCGAGGCGGACTTGGCGGTCTACTTGCGGGCGGCGCCGCAGGCAGTGTGCTGACGGGCGGTTTGAACGATCTGCTCAAGCAATTTCAGCAAAACGGCCACGGCGAGGCCGTCGATTCATGGGTGGGTACGGGACCCAACAAGACGATTGCGCCAAAGCAACTGGGTCAGGCCCTCGGTTCGGACCAGATCAGCGCGTTGTCATCGCAGACCGGAATGTCGCGTGACGAGTTGCTTGATGCTCTCAGCCATTACTTGCCGCAGGTGGTCGATCGTCTGACGCCGCAAGGTCGCTTGCCAACCGACCACGAAGCCCAGCGCATGCTTTGATGCATGCGCGCTTCGCTTGTCTGACATGAATTCGGCCGACGGCAGGGCCCGCCGGCCGCTCGTTGTGTTGTCGTTTTAGATAGGAGGGGCGCATGGGAATTATCTGGATCATTTTGATCGGCTTTGTTGCGGGTCTTGTTGCCCGCTGGCTTTCGCCGGGCCCGAATACGCCGGGAGGGTTCATCCTTACCACCGTGCTCGGCATTGCCGGCGCATTCCTTGCGACCTGGCTCGGCCAGGCGGTCGGCTGGTATCGCCCCGACCAGGGCGCGGGCTTTATTGGTGCGACCGTTGGTGCGATCCTCGTTCTGTTCATCTGGAACAGGCTTGTTGCTTCACGCGTGATTTCCGATCCGGGAGTAGGGCCACGCGCTTAAGGCGCGCGTGTCTCAGGTCGTCAATCTCGTCACCGGCGTCTATTATCGGCTAAAGTAGGCCGCGCTTTTCGTTTTTGTTTTGGGAGTTTGTCATGACCATCTCAATGGCGTCCATCCGCAGTTTCACCTTTGTCGTCATTGCTGGACTGACGCTCGCCGGATGTGGCTACAACACCATTCCCACTCTTGAAGAGCAGGCCAAGGCAAAGTGGGGAGACGTGCAGAACAACTACCAGCGAAGGGCCGATCTTATTCCGAATCTGGTCGCGACAGTTCAGGGCTATGCCAAACAGGAGCGGGATGTTCTCACCTCGGTTATCGAGGCGCGCGCGAAGGCGACGCAGATCAAGATCGACGCGTCGCAGTTGACCGATCCCGAAAAGGTGAAGCAATTCCAGGATGCGCAAAACCAGCTGACCGGTGCCCTAGGACGGCTCATCGCAGTCAGCGAGAACTATCCCGAGCTAAAATCCAACCAGAACTTCCTTGCCCTCCAGTCTCAGCTTGAGGGCACCGAAAACCGCATCGCGGTTGCGCGCCGCGACTACATCGAAGCGGTACGAGCGTATAACACCGAGCTTCGCACATTCCCCGGAATCATATGGGCCAACACGTTCTTCCGTGGCAACAAACCGATGGCGGAATTCGCGGCGGGCGAAGGTGCGGACAAGCCGCCCCCAGTGAAATTCTGACGAGCCGTCGCGATACAAAGGCATCAATATGATTGCGGGCCGCATCCCTTCTGCCTTTGGTGGAAGAGGGGCTTGGCTGGCGGGCGCCATCGGCGCGTTGCTGCTCGCGATTGGGGCGAGCTTTGCCCTAAATTTTCCTGCTTTGACGGGCCGGATCGTCGATCAGGCAAACATCATTCAGCCGGCGACCCGCGCTGCACTCGAAAGCAAACTTACTGAACTCGAAAGCAAATCCGGCATCCAGCTCGTTGTTGCCACCGTCAATTCGTTGGAAGGCCAGGATATCGAGCCCTACGCCAACGAGCTGTTCCGGAATTGGAAGCTCGGTGAGAAAGATAAAAACAATGGCGTACTGCTGCTCGTCGCGCCGAACGACCGACGCGTGCGTATCGAAGTGGGTTACGGACTTGAGAAAACTCTCACCGACGCGCTTTCGAAGGTCATCATCACCAATGCAATCACGCCCCGTTTTAAGGCGGGCGATTTCAGCGGTGGAATTTCGCGCGGTGCAGATGACATCATCACGGTTCTGACCACCGATGCGTCGGAATGGGAGCAGCGGCCATCTCTCCGACTCGACAAGGACCAGCAGGCCGATCCGACGAGCTGGATACTGTTCTTCGCCTTTCTCGTCTTCATCATATTGGTTGTCGTGTCGCCGACATTCCGCTGGCTGTTCATAAACGCGCTGGTAAGTGCGTCGGCGAGTTCCGGCCGCGGCGGCGGCTATTCAGGTGGTGGCTACTCCGGCGGCGGAGGTTTTTCTGGAGGGGGTGGCTTTTCCGGGGGTGGCGGATCATCTGGCGGCGGCGGCGCTTCGGGGAGCTGGTGATGGAGATTTCGAAAGAGGACCAGGATCGCATTACCAGGGCGATCCACGCCGCCGAGGCAAAAACGTCAGGCGAGATCGTCTGCGTGCTCGCGCAAACCTCGACGCAGGCCGCGGCATCGCCGATTTTCATCGCGGCAGTTATCGCTCTTGCGCTGCCCTGGCTGCTCACCGCATTTACCGCGATGACCGTCGTCCGCATTCTGTCACTGCAGGTGATCACTTTCCTGGTGCTGGTGATGTTGCTCTGTCTGCCACGCGTACGAGTCGCGCTGATGCCACGAAGGGCGCGCCGCGCTGCCGCCTACCGGCTCGCCATGGAGCAATTCGTCAGCCGCGGCCTCGCACGCAACAACAATCAGTCAGGGGTTCTTATTTTTGTTTCGCTTGCCGAACACTATGCACGAATCATCGCCGGGACCGGAATCGCCGCCCAAGTGCCTCAGGCCCGGTGGCAGGAAGCCGTGGACGCCCTGATCTCCCACACACGGAATGGCCGTATCGCCGAGGGCTTCATTACAGCGATTGGCATGTGCGGGGAGGAGCTTGCGCGGCACTTTCCTCCCAGGGCAGCAGACCGCAATGAGTTGCCGGACCGTATCTACCTGATCTGACCCCTCGTCGCTCGCTGACATTGCTATCTCGTTTTTTTTGGAACCGTGCAGGCTTCCTCTGCATTATCGAACGTTATCCATGAGGGGCATCGAATGGTCAGAAGTGTAACCACCAAGGCGAAAAACGCGATCACAAACGCAGCGCAACGCGGCGTGGAGAACGTCCGATCGGTAGCCAGCGACGCCGGTGCGGCTGCGAAGGCGGCTGCAGACGTTGTGCTTGAATCGACCAGCAGTGCCTTGCAAGCCGGCCGGGCGAGAGTCCAGCAGGTCACGCCGGCGGTAAAGCAGGCGATCGGCATGGCGCCCCGACGGAGGAAAAAGGTCGCAAAGAGGAAAGTAACCAGGAAGAAAACGGCTTCCCGACGGAAGACGAAGCGTCGGGCACGGCGGTAAAACGCGAAGTTGTCAGTCGACCGTGACCGGAAACGGAATCGGGGCGGCCGAGATGAATTGTTGTTCGGCAAGACGGGCAAACCGGCCGCCGGCCTGGACCAACTCGTCGAACGTACCTTGTTCGATAATTCTTCCCATGTCGAAAACGAGAATGCGGGAGGCCTTGCGCACCGTCGAAAGCCGATGCGCTATTACGAACGTGGTCCGACCTTTCATGACTTCATCGAGCGCGCGCATGACTTTCGCTTCCGTGTCCGCATCGAGCGCGCTCGTGGCCTCATCGAGAATGAGAATCGGTGGGTTTTTGAGGAGCGCACGAGCGATCGACAAGCGCTGACGTTCACCACCTGAGAGCGAACGGCCGCGTTCGCCGACATTGTCTGCAAAGCCCTGGAATTTACGCTCGATGAAGTCGAGAGCCTGCGCGCGTTGCACGGCATCACGCATTTCAGCTTCGGTCGCGTCGGCTTTCCCGACTTTCAGATTTTCAGCGATTGAACGGTTAAATAGCAGGGCTTCCTGGAATACCACGCCAATATTCCGTCTCAGGGCCGCGAGCTTGAATTTTCGGATGTCGGTGCCGTCAATCTCAATTTGGCCAGACTGCGGATCGAACGCGCGATGAAGCAGTGCAATCGCAGTCGTCTTTCCCGCGCCTGTCGCGCCAACAAGCGCGATCGTTTCGCCCGGCATGGCCGTAAAGTTTAGATCATCCACGGCCATGCTCTTGCCGTCATATGAAAAAGAAACGTGCTTGAACTCGACGCGCCCTCGCAATCTTCCAGGGTCAGTTGCTCCGCGCCGGTCGCGAATGGACGGGACCGTGTCCCAGACCTGGAAAAATTCGCGCAGGCGTGGGGCCTCCGAAACCACCGAATTGGCGAAGCTGACGCTGCGCTCGAGCCGCGCAATGATCAGTCCCGCAAAATTCATGAAGGTGACCATCTCGCCGACGGTGGCCTGACCTTTGATGGTCAGTAGCGTGCCCACGATGATGATCGCGAGCACCGTCAATGTGGTTGCGGTCCGCGTCAATACATTGGCCAGCGCCCACCAGGACAGCACAGGCATTTGCGCCGACAGCAAACGCTCGACGACGAGCCGCAACTCGGCAACCTCGGCTTCCAAGCGCGCGAAACTCTGCACGAGCGCAATGTTTCCAAGCGTGTCCGAGGCGCGTTCGGCCAAATCGGAGTAGTGACGCTCGACCGAGCTTTGCAATCTTTCGGTCTTGCGAACAATCACCGCCGTCAGCAGTGCGAAAACGATGCAGAGGACGATCAGCAGCAGGGCCAGCCGCCAGTTTATGAAAAGGGAGATCGGCAGCAGCACGAGCAAAGAAATGAGCGAGGAGAGGTTGTCGCGGAAGAATCCGACCCACAATCCCCACAAGGCCTCCGTGCCCTGCAGCATCATCTTCATCAATCGACCGGAGTGCGTGTTGCCGTGATAGGAGAGCGGCAATTGCAGCACGTGCTCGAAGTAGCCGGTCAGAACCACGTGCCGGCGGCGATGGGCGAGGCGGTCGGAATAGAGTGCAATCAGTGTTCCGCAGGCTATGGTGAAAAGACCGAAGCCCGCCCAGGCCGCAAGCAGTGTCACCAAATGCGACCACTGCGGAACCTCACCTCGCGTCTGAGCTCCCGTCAGCGCATCGATGATGCGCCCCAACAATACAGGCTCGGCAAATTGTGCGGTCGCGAGGGCAACATTGGCTATCGCCAACCCCCAGGCCAACGGAGCCTCGGGGCCGAGCAAAGCAAGAACGCGCCAATAGAGTCGAAGAATATTCATGCCCGTCGCAAGCTATCACAGACCAACGTCATTCGCGTGGTTCCCGGCGCTCGTCGCATCAATGCATACAGTTGGGAGCCAGCAGCTAGAGTATGTCACTCATTATTGTTGACCTAAAAATTGAATTGCCACCACGCGGAGGTGGTCGTGCTCCTCTTCAGCCATGCTTTGCGGCTCGCCGGAAAAGTGACCCATCCGATTTCAGAATTCCTGACGCTCGATAAGGTGGTCGGTCCGGCGGGAGAAGAAGGCCTTGCAGTGCTGATGCTGGTTTTAATTTCAGTCGCGGCAGGTTTTATTGCGCGCACCGCCCTGGGACGCAATCTCATGCGTCGGTCCGAGAATTCGTTTCTCGGCGGTTTACCGCAATACCGACTGGTGAAGAGCGTGGCAGAAGGACTTGCCCAGATCGAGAATGCAGAAGATCTCAAACCAGCTCTCGTCAATGTCTGGGACGGATGGCAGATTGGCTATCAACTTGAGCCTTTGCAGAAGGGCTGGGTTACCGTTTTTCTTCCGCAGGCGCCAACACCAATGTCGGGCAATGTGATGTACTTGCCCGCAGAGCGGGTGCGTCTGTTGTCAATCACGATGGTGGAAGCCATGTCGATCGTGAAGCGCATGGGCATCGGATCCGGTGACCTGACCTCCGAAGAAGGACGTTGATCTCGATCAATTCCTCTGGCCTGATTGGCGATATTGAAAGGCCTGTCGCCGGAATTACAGACGTCAGGACTTCGCAAACGGGGGAATACCATGTTTCGATTTGTTTCTGTGTGCTTGGCCTTTTTGTTCGCGACAGCCGCTTCTGCACAAATTCAATTTCCGACGGATAGCCGCCTCAAGGCCATCACGAGCACCAAGACAATCAAGATAGCTTACAGGGCGGACGCCCGACCGTTCTCTTTTGTGAATGACAAAAATGAACCGGTAGGATTCACGATTGATCTCTGCAAACTCGTGGCGAATTCAATCGGGCAGCAATTCGGTCTGGGTGATCTCAAAATCGATTGGGTGCCAACGACAGTTCAAACGCGATTTACGACTGTAGCCAGCGGCAAGGCCGATATGGAGTGTGGCTCAAGCACTGCAACGCTGGGACGAATGAAGGACGTCGATTTTTCAAACATCGTGTTTGTCGAAACCACGGGCATTATCGTCGCCAAGACATCCAACATCCGCACATTTGCGGATATGGCCGGAAAGAAAATCGCCGTTGCTTCCGGCACGACCAATGAGCAGGCCATCATCAACCAGATCAAGCAGCAAAAGATCGAAGTGACGTTGATTTCCGTGAAAGACGGAAGCGAAGCCGTCGCACTGCTCGAAAGCGGCAAAGTCGACGGTTTCGCGAGCGACAAGCTCCTTCTAGTCGGTGCTCACATCAAGAATCCGCAAGATCTGATGATGCTTCCGGATGATTTATCAGTTGAACCGTACGCAATCGTCCTGCCACGTGGCGATTGGGCATTCCGTCTCGCGGTCAATACCGGACTGGCTCAGATTTACCGGGATGGCCGGGTCGTCGGTGTGTTCAAGGCGTGGTTCGACCGGGTTGGGCTGCAGATGAGTCCGATCCTAAGGGTCGTATACGGTCTGGGTTCGCTATCAGACTGATTGCGGCCTCCGCGCTTTTCGCGATCAGAAAACTTAGATTCTCATCCGCTTTGCGGGCATCGGGCGGTCGCCCGTGCTCATGGGAAAGGTATTTACAATGATCTCGCAATCCCACGAGGAAATGAGCGGGGGGCAAGCGAAATTGTTCTGCAAGTGCAGGGGCACGGCCTGACTCCGATTCGCTTCGGAGCTAGCTGAGGAACGCACAGCTCGCGCGACGGCAAGTGTCGCAATAAGAGCCAATACGGTAGCGACCATCGATATAAATTTTAATTTTCGCCATGTCACAATTGGCACCTCGTTGGGAGCAGACGGAATATCTGCGGGGCGCGAGAACTAGGCGCGATCAGTATGACGTGCTTGAAGAAGTACTTTCGCCAAGCATGAATTTTCATGGAGATAGTGTGGAGCCCAACTAATCGGCCGAGGTCTCAAGCATTTCTCCAAAAATTGCTGTTTTTGAATATGTGGTAATTGCGTGCGCCGCTGTTCCATGACGTTTTCGTGATCAGCGAACGGGACACCGTGACTCCGAGCCAAATTAAGGGCATAGCATCGCGCTCGAAGCAGGGTGCCAGCGAAAGTCGCGACACCTCATTCCGGCCAAATTTCAAGATGGAGAAGCCGAACGCGCGCGGGGGCAATTCGGAATTGCTGGATAGGTCTGTCTCAATTCGTCCAAAAATTTATTCCTGAAACAAAATTAGAGCTTTCCGTTCTGTGAGGGCCCTCACAGTCAAAGGCATTTCTTTCGCGCTAGAAGAGTTCATGAAGACTTTCTGAAGAAGTTGAGTGCGTCACATCGGTACGTCAGGGGGCGAGCCAATGCGATACTTTGGAGCGCTGGAAACGGATGAAGCCGCCTCGCAGGTGAGTAGCGCGGCATTCCGTTTCGCTAACTTTGAAATCGATGTCGCGCGTCATGAACTGCGTTGTGCTGGCAAGATCATTCCGATCGAGCCGCAGGTCTTCGACCTGCTCATTCATTTGATCCGCAACCGCAACCGGATCGTCAGCAGGGATGAACTCATCGATGCGGTGTGGAAGGGTCGAATCATCTCCGAAGCGACGCTCAGTTCGCGCGTCAGCGCAGTACGCCGTGCCATCGGGGACAATGGTGATGATCAGTTGTTCGTTCGCACGCATCACAAGCGCGGCTTCCGATTCGTGGGTCAGGTCGAGGATGCCGGGTCCTATGAGACGGTGGTGACGGATCGGCGACCGGTTGCAACAAAAGTTTTGGACAGTCTGGCGCAGAACAATGCTGCCGTGCCGGCGTTGGCTCTGCCCGACAAGCCTTCCATCGCGGTTCTGCCGTTTCAGAACAGGAGCGGGGATTCCATTCAGGAATACTTTGCCGACGGACTAACCGAAGACATCATCACCGGGCTTTCGCGTCAGCGATGGTTCTTCGTCATTGCCCGCAATTCAAGCTTTGCGTTCAAAGACGAACTTGTCGATGTACGCAAAGTCGCGAGCGAGCTTGGCGTGCGGTATGTGCTTGAGGGCAGCGTGCGCAAGGCATGCGATCAGGTGCGCGTGACCGCGCAATTGATCGACGCCAGCAAAGGAGTCAACCTCTGGGCCGATCGTTACGACCGCGACCTCTCGAATATCTTCGAGTTGCAGGACGAGATTACCAACCGGGTCATCGACTTGGTTGGTTCACAGATCATTGTCGCCGAAGCCGCGCGCGTTCAGCGCAAGCCACCACAGAACATCGAAGCTTGGGACCGTGTGATGCAGGCCTTGCCTCACATGTGGCGTATGAGCGTTGAGGAGCAACGTCTGGCTCAGGAATGCCTGCGGCAAGCGATCGGTCTCGATCCGGAGTATGCCCACGCGCATGCACTCCTCGGTTGGACATATCTGTGCATGTTTAATCTCGACGCGCGAATGCCGATCGGGGAGTTCACTGACAAAGCGCTCGAAGCTGGCAACCGCGCCGTGGCGCTTGATGACCAGGACCATTGGGGACATTTCGTTCTGGGCCTCGCGCACTCGCGCCGGCGACGTCCGGAACCGGCGGTGATGCATCTTTCTAAGTCCGTCGAACTGAATCCCAATTTTGCTCTGGGCCACGCCGGCCTCGGCTATGCGTATGCGTGCGGTGAACAGCCCGAACGTGGATTGCAATCACTGGAGCAGGCACAGCGGCTGAGCCCGTGCGATCCGTTTCTCGCAATCTATGCGCCTATCGTGCGGTATATGGCGCTGTTCGCTCTCGGACAGTACGAGGAAACGATTGCAGTATGCCGTTCTCTCACGGCGCTACATCCGCACCACGCTGGCGCTTGGCGGTTGATGACGGTGTCACTTGGACTACTCGGGAAGATTGACGAGGCGAAGGAAGCTCTCGCACGCACGCTGACGCTTCAGCCCGACCTTTCAAGTGCGCACGTGACCCACGATACTGTTTTCGTCAATCCGAACGATCGCGCCCGATTTCTTCAGGGCCTGCTGAACGCGGGGCTGAAGGACTAGGAATCGCAACCGCACCGCATCAGTCGAGACCGGCCCGACGGAAACCATCCAGATAGTGCTTGCGGTCGGCGTCGTGTTGGAATGGCATCTGGTGTGCAAGCCAGGCCATCGAGATGTTCGGCTGCACGCGACGAAGCTCCTGCAAGGCGGCCGCCGCCGCATCGGCCTGTCCAGCCATTCCGGCGGCGGCGGTGAGCACCCTGTGCCCGCCGACGAAATCGGCCCGCTGGCGGATCGATTCTCGCGCAAGCCGCATGGCGTCCTCATAGTTGCGCCCGTTGAACTGCGCGTAGGCAGCGATGCCATAATAGAGTGCAGAAAATGGATCTCGTGGACTCAGTCGCAACGCGCGCCGCGCGGCGAGGTCGGCATCCTGCCAGCGTCCGCAATATGACAGCGTCAACCCGTAGTAGGCCTGCGCCAGTGAGAAGTTTGGATTGAGCTGCAGAGCCAGCTCGAACTCAGCAAGTGAATCATCAAATCGGCGGGTGAACAAATGGACATTACCCAATGCGTGATGTGCCCAGGGATCCTCACTGTCGGCGCGGATCGCGGCCAGGGCGGCACGTTCTGCTAGGAGCACCGAGGCCGCCATGTCCGCCCAGCCCATATGCGCGCCGAATGTGTGGCTCGCGGCAAGCACACCAAGTGCCTGACCATAATTTGGATCGATCGTAGTTGCTTTTTCGAGCAAAGCCTGAGCGACCATGTTGTCCTGTCGGGTCAACCGCCAATAGTGCGACAGTCCACGCATCACAAGATCCCAAGCGTCCATGCTGTCGGGTGCCTTGCGCTGAGCGCGGAAATTTTCCGCTGCGTAAAGCTGCGGTTCGATCGCGCCGACGATAGCCTCTGTTATTTCGTCCTGAACCGCGAACACGTCGGCGATGTTGCGATCGTAGCGTTCGGCCCAGATATGGCTGTCGGTTGCGACATCGATGAGCTGGGCCGTGATGCGCACGCGCTCGCCTTCCTTTCGTACGCTGCCCTCAACAACATAACCGACGCCAAGTTCTTCACCGATCTGTTTCAATTGGACGGCCTTGCCCTTGTATGTGAAGGACGAGTTGCGCGCGATCACGAAGAACCAACGCAATTTCGACAGCGCAGTTATGATGTCTTCGCTGATACCGTCGGAAAAATATTCCTGCTCCGGTTCGCCGCTCATGTTGACGAACGGCAACACCGCTATGGCCGGCCGGTCGGGCAACGGCAGCGCCGTGCGCAGGGAATCATCGATCTCGGTTTTCGGCCCCGAGGGTGAGGGTGATAGTTCGGCGCCTGAAGGTTGCGCTCGCACATCGCCGACGAAGCGAAGGCCCTTGCGCGCGATTGTCCGGATCAATTTCTGCTGCTGACCGCTGTCGCCGATCGCTTTCCGGGCGGCATTGATACGACTGGTAAGGGTCGAGTCAGACACCACCCTGCCGCCCCAGACCGCTTCGATGAGGTCGTCTTTGGTGACGACGCGATCGCGATTTTGCAGCAGGTAAATGAGTAGGTCGAACACCTGCGGCTCGACAGCAATCGGATCCGCGCCGCAACGCAGTTCGCGCCGGTCGCCGTCAAGCGTATGATCACCAAAGAGAAATTGCACGTCGCTGCCCCCGCGATAGCAAGCTTGGCCTCACGAAATAATCAAGGTGGTCTAAAGGACAAATCAAGCTCTGGACAAAGTCTTTTGCGCGAGAGGGGCGTACTCACAGCCCAATCGTGTTGGAAATTGGACAGGAGCTATCAATGCCTGCAGCAACCCTTACTGCCGAGAAGCCGGCCAAGCAGCTGGCGCCGACCGCATCTCCCGAACTTGTAGCCATTAAGGCCCGCCAACAGGCCGCCTGGTCCTCGGGCGACTATGCCGTGGTAGGCACAACCCTGCAAATTGTCGGCGAGGAACTTTGCGAAGCTCTCGATCTACGGGCCGGCAAGAGAGTCCTCGACGTAGCCGCCGGCAACGGGATGGTCAGCCTGGCCGCCGCGCGGCGCTGGTGCGACGTCACGTCGACCGACTATGTGGGTAGCCTGCTTGAGCGCGGCCGTGCCCGCGCTATGGCCGAAGGCTTGCCGATCGATTTCAAAGTGGCCGACGCCGAAGCCTTGCCGTTTGCGAACGAGTCTTTTGACACGGTCGTGTCGACGTTCGGCGTGATGTTCACGCCCAACCAGGAGCAGGCCGCAGCCGAGCTGTTGCGCGTCTGCAAATCCGGCGGCCAGATCGGTCTCACAAACTGGACACCCGACGGCTTCATCGGACAGCTTTTCAAGACACTCGGCAAATACCTGCCGCCACCACCGGTCGCGAGATCCCCGATGCTTTGGGGCACGCGCGCGCGTATCAACGAACTGTTCGGAGCAGGTGCGAGCTGGATCAAGACCGAGCCGCGTGAGTTCAAGTTTCGCTATCGCTCTGCGGAACACTTCGTCGACGTGTTCAGGACCTACTACGGCCCGACGCTCAAGGCATTCTCGGCGCTGGACGTGCCTCAACAGATTCGGCTGGAGAAGGATCTGTACGATCTCATTGGGCGCATGAACACCGCGGACGACAAGACAATGGTTGTGCCGAGTGAGTACCTCGAGATCGTTATCGTAAAACGGTGAGCTTTCTCAGCCGCTGGCTGGGACCTGTGCAGGTTGTATTCGGAGCCTTGTCTTCAAGAAGGAAAACCTGATGCATGTCGCGACCTTCGGGGGTGCTCGCACCCCCGCTACCGCAGTTACCAAAGGCAAGCGGGTTAAATCGCGTACGTCGATCTTTGCCCGGTTCATGAATGGGCTGAAGGAGTCGCGGCTTAAGGAAGCTCGCCGCGTGATTGAAAGACACGACCACCTGTTGGCGTCGGACAAATTAAGGGATGACAGGTCTGTAAGCGAAGGACGAAACGATGAAACGTTATCTGATCGAACGTGATATTTCGGGTGTTGGTAATCTAAGCGCCGAGCAACTCAAGGGCGTTGCTGCGAAATCAAACAGCGTGCTCGCCAAGCTCGCTCCAAATATACAGTGGCTTGAATCGTACGTGGCCGCCGACAAGACGTTCTGCATCTACCTTGCTGAAAGCGAGGCACTCGTCTTCGAGCATGCCAAGTTGGGTGGATTTCCCGTGACGAAAGTCACTGAGGTGCCGGCTGTGATCAGCCCAATGACCGCGTATTGAGGGCGTTCGGCAGGAGGCGGCGTTGAAGGAATCGCTTTGGGAAAATCCTTGGTTCTTCGCGGCGCCCAAGCAGAGCGGCGATCCTCCAGCCAACTGTCCGATTACCGGCTTCCCCTGCGAGGGCGACCTTTCCCACCTGTGCGAGGATTACGGTTGCGCTCGCAAGGCAGGCCTGTCGCCCCGATCCGAGGAAAACTTCGGCTGATCCTTTGTTCACTACGAAGTCGGAGGGCCGCGGCTCCGGACCGTCGTCCGATTTGGCGTTCAGCTTCGATTATTTACTCGCAGCCGAGAATCTCCAGGCTTTTCAGATAATGGATCGGGGGATTTCCAGAATCGATATCCGCATGGCTTCAGCCTGACCGGCGAGCGGTCGAACGAGGACCATATTGGCTAGTTGAAAACGCCTTCAACTGGGTCAGGCCCTGTGCAATTTCGCGCTGTTCAGCATCTTGTGCCATGCGCTCAAAATCCAAGGCGGCCTTGAGCATCTGATCGCGGGAAGTTTGAACGCGCAAACGCTCCGCCATCGTCCGGCACTCTCGAGCGCGGGCGCGGCACCTTCGGCTTTCTGGAATGATCGACGGAGACATAATGCGTCTGGCTAATTCGGTCGAAAACCCGTTGTTGTAAAATCCGCTTTCGAGAATCATCAAAATAGTCGATGGCCGGCGCGGCGAAAAAAAGGCAACTCGCTCTACAAGGGGGTAACGGGTCACCTTTCCGGTCTACCGGAAATAGATTCGAGGTCGACTGGGCAAGTCTGACGAAGTCCGCGGCATATCGACGGTAGTCGAAAATGGCGGCACACATCTCTCCCCGGACTCAGCGGTGAACGGCTGATTGCCTTCGCCTTGCGCAAACGATGGCTGCTACGGAAAAGCAGACCTTGCTTGAGATTGCCGCCGCCTGGGAAAAACGGGCGCAGGAAGCCGAAATTCGGGAAAGGTGCGAAAGCTGACCAGGTCAATTCTTCACGCACTCTTTTTCATTTCGATTTCCGTCCTTCTCGCTGAAGGCACAGCACTCTGCATTGATGGGTGCTCTTTTTGCAGCCGGTCGAGTAGCTGCTGCAAAGCCTTTTCCAACCGCTCGGTTTCAAAGGGCGAAGTCGACGCTGGAGGCTCGGGGCTTTGGTCAATTGCAGGAGCCGGAGCAAACGGCATCTCGACGTTGGCCACGGTTTCGTTCGGGGTATCGGTCGGCGCCCATCGCGGCGCCTGAAGAGGCCTGGCCAAGCGCCGGCGCCGTCGTTCTGAGTAGTGCAGCATCGGTCCGGCAATGGCTAACGTAACGAACATCAGCAGAAGCAAAGCAAAGGTGTGATCATCATCGACAATTGACGTCGCGGGTTTGGCGATAGGTGCGATGCGTTGCGGTTCTTCGGCGCGCGCGACTGTTTGCGGCAGACTGTCGCCTGCGCTGGCTACCACAGTGCGCGCCGGAGCAGGGGACTTGTCCGCGGATGGCGATTGATCGGGCGAACTGGCTGATCGCTCTTCCAACGACGGTTGTTGTTCTGCAGGCGGAACGGTAGACGACTGATTCAGCAATCTTGAGGCGTCGAGCCAATAGACGGGAGCTGTCGCCGCAGCCACATTGGTCTCCGGGGCAACTTCGGCAGATGCGTGTCCCGTTGTTGCCGGGCGCTGTGCGCGTGCAGATGTTTCCGACTGTGTCGGTGCTGCAGGCGTCGAGCGTTTCTCGGACGCTGGCGCTGTCTTCTGGACACGAAGACCCACCGGGCCGAGACGCCAGCATTGACGACCATTGGCGTGATCCATCCGGTAGTACCAATGTTCTCCCTGCGGTGCTGGCGAATTTGGCTTGCTGAGACACTCTTCGGCAGCGCGCACGCCGTATGTCGATTGCGCAAAGACTCCCGCAAGCGAAACAAACGCGACAGCGCTCAAGATCCAAGTCGATTTGTATTCTGGCATGCCTGCCCTCCTCAACGTTGCACCAAGCACGCGATCAGAAACTGAATAGTCGGCGCGGATTGGAGACTGCGATTGGGGCTGCAATACGTTGCAAATTCGGCAAGTGCCTAATGCCACAATGGTAGTGAGGTGGGTGTCTCCGTTGCGGCGGACCCCACGTTGCAAAGGTTTTTTGTCGTGTGTCGGCGAGAGGTATCGTTGCCGAATGATTTGCGGCAATTAAATGATCATGCACAACTCATTCACTGAGTTCGCAGAAATGTTTCGGCAGGACCCGCTGGGTCCTGCCGAAAATTTTCATAGCATTCGGTCTTACTTCGCAGCGACGATCTTCTGCCGTTGTTCGCCGAGCTTGTCGATGCCGAGTGTCACGATGTCTCCGGCTTTGAGAAATACCGGAGAGGGTTTCATCCCAAGACCAACACCTGGCGGGGTGCCCGTGATGATGATGTCGCCAGGCTCCATCACGAAGAACTGCGAGCAATACCAGACAAGATGTTCGCAATCGAAGATCATCGTCTTCGTATTGCCGCGTTGGCGTTTTTCACCGTTGACGTCGAGCCACATGTTGAGGTTTTGCGGATCCTTGACTTCGTCCTTTGTGACGAACCACGGGCCTATCGGTCCGAAGGTCTCGCAGCTTTTGCCCTTGTTCCATTGTCCGCCGCTGCGTTCGATCTGGAAGACGCGCTCGGACACATCGTTGCCAAGGAAATAACCGGCAATGGCGTCCTTCGCCTTGTCGCGCGCGAGATAACGCGCGCGTTTTCCGATGACGATGCCGAGTTCGACCTCCCAGTCGAGCTTGCCCGATTCACGTGGGATAAAAGTGTCATCGTTCGGCCCGCATATGCAGGTCGGTGCCTTGTTGAAAATGATCGGCTCTTTCGGGATGGCCATGCCGGCTTCTGCTGCGTGGTCGGAATAATTGAGCCCGATGGCAATGAAGTTGCGCACATTGCCGATGCATGGACCAAGTCGCGGCTTACCGGAAACGGGTTTCATCCGCTTGAGATTGGCTTTTTTGATTTTGGCGAGGCCACCTGAGGCGAGCATCTCACCGTCGATGTCCTTCACGGTGCGCGACAGGTCGCGGATCTTTCCGTCGTCACCGATGATGCCGGGTTTCTCGCGGCCGGGCGCGCCATAGCGGACGAGTTTCATAGTCGGGTCTCTCCCTCGAGCGGTTCTGTTTTTGAAAATTGGCGGACAGGTGGCGTCATCATGCATGGCCGCGAGCAGGGGGCAACCCTCCTTTGCATGAGGAGGCCCACGCCGTGGGTGGGTCAAAAGCCCCGGGACATCAAGCTGTTGCCTGACCGGAGCCACATGGGGCCTCGCCGCACAGCCACTTGGTTTTGGCGTTGCAATGTCAGACGGTTTCGCGGGCGCAGGGGTTCAAGCCACCCGGACGATCGCACGGTTATACCTTTGGGCATGGTGATCCGGGTTTCGCAGCCTGGTCCTGTTGCGGCAATTGCTCAAAAGCGTTTGATGGGTAAAAGAAACCGCATTGTTGCAGCGCACTGCGGGCTGTGTCATCGACGCCACAGGCCCGCTACTTTCGCGTAAGCCCTCGCTGTTTCAGCAATTTTCACATTGTCGACTCTTCAACCTGCGGTCACGATGTCGGAAAGCTAAGACCGTGAATTGTTTGGGGGAGACAATGTCACTTCGGGGTTGGGCAGGCTTTCTACGTGCGACGAGTGCGCTCGGACTTCTGGCCATTGCATCTACACAGGCCAATGCCGGCGGCTTCGCGGTTCACGAACAGAGCGTCTACGGACAAGGAACGTCTTTCGCCGGCATCGCGGCGGGCGGTGCCTTGTCGTCCATGTTCTGGAATCCCGCAACGATGACGCAATTTGCAGGGAAGGGCCTTGAAATCGGCGCGTCGGCGCTTTTCCCGTATGCCTCGAACACACCGCTTCCCGGGAGCCTACTTACAGGTCCTGGATTTGGCCTCGGCGGCACCAGTGACACTGGTAACGACGCCTTTGTAGCCAACGGGTATTTCACCTACCAATTCACACCCAATCTCTGGCTAGGGATGTCGTTGAATTCGCCCTTCGGTCTTACGGCGAGTTTCCCGAATCTTTGGGCGGGACGCGACTACGCGGCAAACAGCAGCAAGCTGGTGACTTACAATGCGGCGCCGAGCTTGGCGTATCGCTTCAACGATTGGATCAGTGTCGGCATCGGCGCGCAGATCCAATATGCAAAGGCCACACTCAACAAAGGCGCTACGCTTGGCCTTGGCAATTTCCAAACTGTTACCCTTCAGGGGGACGGGTGGGCTTACGGGTTGACCGCCGGCGTCACCCTCACGCCGACCCCGACGACCACCATCGGGATTGGATACCGGTCAGCACTCAATCAGCAGATTGACGGGAACCTTCTCCTCTCTGGTCCGCTGGCAGGCTTTAGTAACGGTTCAATTAATACAACCGTCAATTTGCCTGACACTGTGTCGCTCGGTATTCGGCAACGTGTAACGCCGCAGCTAACCCTGCTTGGCACAGCCGAATGGACCAATTGGAGCCGGATCGGAACGTCCAATATCCTCTCTGCTTCAGGAGCGCCTGTTCTCGTCGGTCCGAACCCCGTCACGATACCGTTCCAATACCAGGACGGTTGGTTCTTCGCACTTGGGGGTGAGTATCAGTGGAGCGACCGGCTGACGTTGCGCGCTGGTGCTGCTTACGAAATTTCACCGGTCACTGATCAAGTACGAACACCACTTGTTCCTGACGATAATCGCATTTGGGGTTCGATCGGCGCCACCTGGCAGGTGTTCAGAGGATTCTCGTTCGATCTCGCCTACTCGCACATCTGGGTGCAGAATCCGACCATCAACATTACACCTGTGTCCGGCAATCCATCCTTTAACGGTTCGATTAGCTATGTTGGTAACGTCAATGCGCACGTCGACGTACTATCGCTCGCGATGGTGTTTCGTTGGGGTGCGCCTGAGCCGGCACCGGTGGTCAAGCCGATCGTCGCAAAATAAACCCGCGGGGGCGGGAAGGGGCGCAAGGGCCGGCCGGCGACGCCGGCCTTTGCATTTCAGAATGCGCCGGTGAAATTGCCGCCGTCGATCAGTAAATTTTGTCCGGTGATATACCCGGAATGCGTTGAGCAAAGAAACGCGCAGGCTGCGCCGAATTCATCCGGAGTGCCGAAGCGCTTTGCAGGAATTGACGCCGCACGCTCGGCGGCCACCTGATCGACGCTCTTGCCTTTTTGCTCGGCGGTCTTGTTCAAAGTGCCTCGCAATCGGTCGGTGTCGAACGCACCGGGCAATATGTTGTTGATGGTGACGTTCTTGTCCGCAACGGTGCGCGCAACTCCGGCCAGAAACGCGGTCAGACCCGCGCGTGCTCCCGATGACAGGTCGAGACCGGCCAATGGCATTTTTACCGACGCAGAGGTGATATTCACGATGCGGCCGAATTTTCGCTCGCACATGGGATCGATCACCTTCTGAATTAATTCGATCGCAACCGCCATGTTCGCGATCACGCCATCGATCATTTGCTGGCGTGTAAGCTCACGAAAGTCCCGCATAGGCGGGCCGCCATTGTTATTGACGAGGATATCCGGCTGCGGGCAGGCCGATAGAAGCGCCTTCTGGCCTTCGGGAGTCGCCACGTCGGCGACGACCGGTATCACCTTGACACCTGCAAAACTCGACAGCTCCGCTGCTGTCGCTTCCAGTTTTTTGCTGTCGCGTCCGTTGATCACCACCTCGCAACCCGCCTCCGCCAAGGCGCGCGCGCATGCTTTGCCGAGCCCTCGGCTCGACGCGCAAACAATGGCCTTGCGGCCGGCAATTCCAAGATTCATGGGCTCTCCTTTTTGCCGGCGCGAGTGTTAGGGCCGAACGTCGGCCCGTCAAGAGCGTGACAAGGGCGATGGCTGTCGTGACACAGTGTCGCCGTCCTGTAGCAATCGGTTGATACCTGATCACGAACCGCAACCTACTGATTCGGGGAGGACACCGATGTTGCGCGATCCTGATCGTCAGGTGATGGAACAGGCTTATGCGCGATGGGCGCCGATCTACGATGCCTTGTGCGGCCCCGTTTTCTTGAACGGTCGGCGCGCTGCTGCGTCGGCCGCGCGCGAGGTTGGCGGCCGAATTCTCGAGATCGGAGTAGGGACGGGACTGTCGTTCGATGACTACGACGCAACGACGGAAATCGTCGGCATCGATATCTCAGAGCCTATGATTGCACGCGCACGCGAGCGGCTCCTGAGTTGCCGCTATCCATTCGTAAAGGAACTGGCAGTGATGGATGCGCACGAACTGGCCTACGCTGACGCCTCCTTCGATTGCGTGGTCGGTCAGTTCGTGATCACGCTCGTCGAGGAACCGGAGCGCGTGTTGTCGGAATGCGCGCGCGTGCTTCGTCCGGGTGGCCAGATCATCCTTGTTAATCATCTGTATTCCGAACGTGGGCTGATGGCCGCCGTTGAACGGTTGCTGGCTCAGAAGGCGCGCAAGGTGGGCTTGCGCCCGGAATTTCCGTTTCAGCGGTTGGCGGCTTGGGCGCAGGCACACGGCGGCACCGAACTCATCGAGCGGCGCAAGGTTAAGCCATTCGGCGCATATACGTTGGTTCGGTTTCGTCGTGCCGTATCGGCGAACGCCGCAAAACCTCAATAGTATGAAATAGGTAAACGACGCTGTCACAAAACTGAAACGGCTCGCTGGTAAATGTCTCACATGATCATCGCATTGGAGATCGTCGTATCGTGACGGACAACGCCACGCGACGGTTTCGCGCGCTTTTCATCTCCGATGTGCATCTTGGTACGCGCGGCTGTCAGGCCGACAAGCTTCTCGACTTTCTCCGCCGTCACGAAGCCGAGACGATCTATCTCGTCGGCGACATTGTCGACGGTTGGGCATTGCGCTCCTCTTGGTACTGGCCGCAAACGCACAACGACGTCGTGCAGAAGATTCTTCGGCAGGCGCGCAAGGGGGCTCGGATCATTTACGTTCCCGGCAACCACGACGAATTCCTGCGCGGGTACTACGGCACGCATTTCGGCGGCATTGAGGTCCTGGAAAACACCATCCACACAGGTGTCGATGGCCGCCGCTATCTGGTCGTCCACGGCGACATATTCGACCTTGTGGTGACTCAGGCGCGCTGGCTCGCGCTGCTCGGCGACAAGGCTTACGAATTTGCGCTCACTGCCAATCGGGTTTTCAACGCGTTCCGTCGCGTCCTTGGGGCACCTTATTGGTCGTTGTCGAAATGGGCAAAGCTGAAGGTCAAGAACGCCGTCAACTACATCGGCGCGTTCGAGAAGGCGCTGGCGACCGAAGCCAGACACCACCAGGCTGACGGGGTGATCTGCGGTCACATTCACACGGCCGCCATGCACGACGATTACGGCCTGCGTTACATTAACTGTGGCGACTGGGTGGAAAGCTGCACGGCGGTGGTGGAAGGGCTCGACGGCCGGTTCGAGATCATCACCTGGACCCATACGGGCCATGGCGCCGATGCGGTCGTGGTGGTGCCCCCAGCAGCGAAAGCGGCCTGATTGCATGAAAATCCTGGTGGCCACCGACGCCTGGCATCCGCAGGTCAATGGCGTCGTTCGCACATTGGGTCATGTCAGCCGCGAGGCGCGTGCACTCGGATTTGAATTGGAGTTTCTCAGTCCCGACCAGTTCTGGACCTTGCCAATGCCGAGCTATCCGGAAATTCGGTTGGCCTTGGCTGCGTCCGGCCACGTCGCGCGCTGGCTGGAGCGAAGTCGGCCGGATGCGATCCATGTAGCAACGGAAGGTCCGATTGGGCACGCCGTGCGTCGTGCCTGTTTGCGCGACGACGTGCGCTTCACGACCAGCTTTCACACCCGGTTTCCTGATTATCTTGCAGAGCGCCTTCCAGTGCCGGAGCGGTGGACCAGCGAGGTAACGTGGGCCTGGTTACGCCGATTTCACGCGCCGGGGGCAGCAACGCTCGCTGCGACGCCGACCCTTGCCTCCGAGCTCACCACGCGCGGATTCAAAAACGTCAAGCTGTGGCCGCGCGGTGTCGATGCCGAGCTTTTCCGGCCGCGCAAGCAGGCCATTCTGAACTTTCCCCGGCCGATCTTTCTGACGGTCGGTCGGCTCGCGGTGGAGAAAAACCTTGAGGCGTTCTTAAAGCTTGACCTGCCGGGCACCAAGGTCGTCGTCGGCGACGGGCCGGCCCGAAACGGGCTTGCGCGGAAATTTTCGGATGCGGTCTTTCTCGGCTCGCTTCAAGGTGAGGCTCTTGCCGAAATCTATGCTGCGGCTGACGTCTTCGTGTTCCCGAGCCGAACAGATACGTTCGGGCTCGTGCTACTGGAGGCACTGGCGAGCGGACTGCCTGTTGCTGCATTCCCGGCCGCAGCACCGCGCGACGTCGTCGGACATGCTCGCGTCGGTGTGCTGGATGAGGATCTTCGGCTTGCTTGCCTGGGTGCATTGGAATGCTCACGGCAAGAATGCCGGGATTTTGCGCTCGGCATGACGTGGGCGGCGAGTGCACGAATATTCCTCGACCATGTGACACATGGAGCGCGCTCCGGACGCAAGCCCACAGCCATTGACGCGGGGCTCCCCGTCAATATGAGCGCCAGGGTCGAACACTGAGCCCAGATTGGATCGGGCCGCCCGCACATGACAGGTTCTCTTGGCCGCGCTACGCTCTTGCCATGGGAGCCATCGACAATACCATTCTACCCACGGCCGCGGATATCGAAGCCGCATCTCAACGGCTTGCCGGGGTCGCTGTTCGCACTCCTCTGATCAATGCGCCAGTGCTCGATGACGCGCTCGCAGCCCGAGTCTTTCTGAAGGCCGAAACACTGCAACGCACGGGGTCGTTCAAATTCCGCGGCGCCTACAATAAGATTTCGTCTATCCCGCAGGATCGGCGGGCAGCCGGCGTGGTGGCCTATTCAAGTGGAAATCATGCGCAAGGCGTAGCGGCCGCAGCGCGACTGCTGGGCATGCGCGCGACCATCGTCATGCCGGCCGATGCGCCCAAGGCGAAACGCGAGCGCACGCTTGCCCTTGGCGCTGAAGTCGTACCCTACGATCGGAACACCGAGGATCGTGCGGCCATTGCTCACAAGATCATGTCGGAGCGCGGCGCGACGCTTGTCCCGCCTTACGACGATCCCTTGATCATCGCTGGTCAAGGCACCATCGGAGCCGAGATTGTCGAAGACCTCGAAAAGCTATCGCTCAGGCCCGATGTGGTCGTCGTGGGTGCCTCGGGAGGTGGTCTAGCCGCCGGCATTTCGCTTGGGGTAAAGGCACGGGTACCATCGGCAAAATTCTACGTCGTCGAGCCGGAAGGGTTCGACGACACGCTGCGCTCATTTGCCAGTGGCAAGCGCGAAGCAAATGCACGCATGAGCGGCACGATTTGCGATGCGTTGATGAGCAACACTCCGGGAGAGCTGACCTTTCCGATTACGCGTGAACTTATCGGGCAGGGCACAACCGTCAGTGATGCAGAAGTCGCGCGCGCGGTCCGCTATGCGTTCAACGAGCTCAAGCTCGTGGTTGAACCGGGCGGCGTGATTGGTCTCGCCGCGCTGCTCGCCGGCAAGATCGATGTAAGGGGCAAGATTGTTGTCGGGATTCTGTCCGGAGGCAACGTGGACGTGGATATGTTTGCCCGCCTGATCGCGGCGTGACTTCAGTTAGGTAAACAACGCGAGCCGTTCGTCCTCACTCAACGACATGATTGATGACAATGGGCCGGTCGGTGGCGCGCTTGTATCGACCGGCTTTTCGGCTGCTGGCGTCGGCTCATCCGAACGCGTGCTGGTCTGCTCGGGCGGTGTTTCGACAAAAGCCACTTCTGCCAATTCGGTCTCGCCACGCACCAGCGCAATGGTCGGCGGGCTCGAGGCGTTTGGCGATGGAATTGGCAATTCGGGTTGGTCGGGTGGCGGAACGACCGCGAGATAAGCTCGGGCGGGTTCTTCGGCGGGCATCTCGGATGCGGGGGGTGCGGTTTCGACCTCCGCTGAAGGGTCGGAGCGAAGCGACCAGAGGATTCCTGAAATTCGGCTTTCGACCCGTGCGATCAATTCGGCAAGCGCTTCTGTCTTGGTGGCAAGGAGCAGAGCGTCGACCTCGCATTGGGCGGTGCCAATCTCGTCGAGGAGTTCACGAAGCTGTCGTTTGACCAGTTCGGTCCTCTGTGGTGGCGACTGCGCGACCATGACCGATTGCAGCTGGTCGATCGCCAGCTGCAGTTGCTCCGTATCGGCGCCCCGGTTCCGTCGCGCATATTCAGCGAGGAGAGCGCGGCCGCGCTCGCTAGCCGAAAGCGCCTGGCAGAACGCCTGATAGTCTTCCTCGTCCGGCGCACCGGACAGCGCACTCGGTCGCGCGATGGTTTCGGCCGGCATGGGCAATCCCTGCTCAGCCGTTTATCAATCATGCAGCTTGATTCGGCCAGCGTGTTTGAAGCCGACGGGCCCCGGGATTCGTACCGAAAGCCGAGTTTCTGCAATATGTTGCCCAAAGGGGCGAGGCGAAGGAATTGCGGTCAGTCTTGCAGACATTCGGGGGCTTCGTGCCGCGCCTGGCGTCGCTTTACGCGGCCTTGTTCATTCTGCCCGGCATCCAGATGCCCTTCTTTCCCGTCTGGCTCAAAGCCAAGGATGTGGATGCTAGCCTGATAGGTGTCGTCCTGGCGGTGCCGATGGTGGCGCGGGTTCTTGCCATACCAGTGGTGGCCCGTGAGGCCGACCGGCGCGATGCCGTCCGCGATGTCCTGATCCTTGCGAGTGTCGCGAGCGTTGCCGGATATATCCTTGTGGGGCTTTCCACGAGCGCCGTCGCGATTCTGATCACCTATACACTGACTTCGCTTTTCTACACGCCAGTGATGCCGCTGGCGGAAACCTACGCACTCAAGGGCCTTGCGGCGCGGGGACGAGCTTATGGGCCGGTGCGGCTGTGGGGCTCGTTCGCTTTCATTTTCGGCAATCTCGCGGCTGGCGTGGCGGCCGATGTCATTCCTGCTCGCCAGCTGATCTGGCTGATGGCGGCGGCGAGCGTTCTGATCGCGCTTGCGGCATGGAGATTGGAGCCGCTGTCTCTCAACGCACCTGAGCATGGCGCGCAGCCAGCACAGCATCAGGCATCGTTGCGCGACCCTACGTTTGTTGCAGTGTTTGCGGGTGCCAGTCTCATTCAGGCGAGCCATGCCTTGTTCTACGGGTTTTCCGCGCTGCAATGGCACGCGGCGGGTCTCGATGGGACCTTCATTGCTGTATTGTGGGCACTTGGCGTGGCCGCTGAGATCGTGCTGTTCGCGGTGCAGGCCCGACTGCCGCCATTTTTTTCACCAACGACCCTCTTAATGGTCGGCGCTGGCGCAGGCGTATTACGCTGGTTGGGAATGGCGGCCGATCCGCCCGCGCTCGCGCTGCCTTGGCTGCAGCTGCTCCATGCGCTGTCTTTCGGAGCCACTCATCTTGGCGCACTGATGTTTCTTGCGCAGAACGCGCCGGCGGGGCAGGCGGCGACCGCGCAAGGTTATCTCGCAATCGCGGCCGGCCTTGCGATGGCGGTCGCCACCGGAATTTCAGGCGTGCTGTTTCAGGACTTCGGCAGTCGGGCGTACCTGGCGATGGCGCTAGTGGCGTTCGCTGGCGGCACTTGCGGATTCGTAGCGCACCGGACGCGGCGTAATGCTACGAGCTGATCGTGCTTGATCCCGAGTGTCGCGATCGCAGCTCGCCACGATGCCGTTGAGCTCGCTGCCCTGCATAAAGATCATTTTCCGCGACAGGCCGCCGTGCCGGAGAATCCAACGGCGGACTGATGTCGGGTAAATGCTCCAAAGGGCCTGAGTCCCCAGTGGGCTGGTTATAGGCCGTCCATCGCGATCAGGCATCCATGCTGCGTGAAAGCCGAAGCGTGCGCGCGAGGTGGCGCATATGCGCTCTCGCGGGACCACACCGAGCACCAGCGTGCAGGCAGACAGGCAGTTCCCGTCAACGATCACACGTTCGCCCGATGTCCGCACCGTTGCAAACGCGTCCAGATAGTGACCGATCTGACCGCCGCGATCCTCCGAGATCCGCATAGTCGCGGACGCCGATGTCGCGCTGAGCGCCACCACGGCGGCGCCGAAAAGCAAACCCCGAATTTGCATTTCCCCGTCCCTGTCGTCGCCCTGCCTCAAGCAGCGGTGCGATCTTGGAATCGAGTTTAAGCTAAGCCGAACGGCTGGCAATCGAAAAGCTTTGTTTACCAAAAAAAATGGAGAGAATGGGCCTGGCAATTTCGTGAATGGAATCAGACAGGTGTCGCGATACCGGTCGTGGCCCGTCACAAGGTTCCATTCTTTACATCACCCCCAGAGGGCGGGCGAGGGTGGGTAGACCAGACTGTCAGCGTACCGCAGGCCATTAGGCCGATCCTTACTGAGCAAAAGTGGCCCATCGAGGTCCACGAAGGACGCGCTCTGCGCGAGTAAGACAGCCGGTGCCATCGCGAGCGACGTCGCAACCATGCATCCAACCATGATGGTGAAGTTCCGCTGCCGGGCCTCGGTCATCATGGCCATCGCTTCTGTCAGGCCACCCGCCTTGTCGAGTTTTATATTCACCGCGTCGTATTTCTCGACGAGTGCACGGAACGAGGCATGGTCGTGAACGCTCTCGTCCGCGCAGACCGGTATCGGCCGCTTCATTCGGCCAAGCGCCTGATCTTTTCCCTGTGGCAAGGGCTGTTCGACGAGGGTGACGCCGGCCTCAGCGCAAGCCGCGAAATTGGCGGCTAAATTGTCGTCGTTCCAACCTTCGTTCGCGTCCACGATGAGGGTAGAACGAGGCGCAGCCGCACGAACCGCAGCAATACGTGCCGCATCTCCCTCGGCTCCGAGTTTGACCTTTAATAGCGCCCGGCTGGCCGCGCCTTGGGCGGCTTTTGCCATGGCGTCTGGCGCATCAAGAGAGATCGTGTAGGCCGTTGTGAGTTCGTGAGGAACAGGAAGGCCTGCGATTTCGTGGACAGGAACATTGCGTCGCTTGGCTTCGAGATCCCAGAACGCACAATCAAGCGCGTTGCGTGCCGCGCCTGGCGGCATCGAAGTCTGCAAAGCGAGGCGATCGAGGCCCGCATCGAGTTTCGGTCGCATGGCATCGATCTGTGACACGACGCTATCAATGCTTTCACCGTAGCGAGCATAGGGAACGCATTCGCCACGGCCACGGGCGTCACCGTCGCGCAGTTCCGCAACGACGACGACGGCTTCGGTTTTGCTGCCACGGCTGATGCCAAAAGAGCCGGCAATGGGCCAGCTTTCGACAGTGAGGGCGAGGGTAACAGGCGTGCTCACGGCGACATCCGGAAATCAGACTGCGCCGGGAGCGTCGCTATCAGTCGAAGCGGCCCGCCGCATGGGCCAGCATGGTATAGACTTTGCCGGTTTCAGACGTGAGGTAGGTTCGCGCCACCACCTGTCCGCGGTCGTCGCGGGAAACCTCGTCGAGCAGCCGTTCGAATTCGTTGATGTAGCGATCCACAGTTTGCTTGAACTCGCGGTCCGCGCGATATTTCTTGCGGATGTCATCGAATGCCTGCTGGCCCTGCAAGGTATAGAGCCGGCGCGTGAAGACATTGCGTTCTCCGCGCTTATAGCGGTCCCAAAGGTCCGCGGCGGCATCGTGGTCGATCATGCGAGCGATGTCGACGGAAAGGGAATCGAGCGACTCGATCGTATGCCGGGGTGACCTGTCCTCATTTCCGCGCGCGGTCGCTGGCTCGCGGGTATTCTCACGCGGCAATTCGCGCTGTGGCTCACTCTCCTCGCGCGACGCGCGGCTGAGCAGATCGGTCAGCCAGCCACGCCCGGGTGGAATCGGCGTGGGCGTGAGCGGCGGTGGCTCGGAGCGTCGCGGCGCAAAGCCACCGGCCTCGGTTCGTGGCGAAGAGCGCGGCTGGATCTCATTACGCGGTGGCGGCGGCGTTTCGTTGCGTGACGTAGGTTCGCTACGATTCGTCACAACGGCAAGTGTCGGCTCCTCGCGTGTCCGACGGACCGGCTCGACCGCATCGAGGTTCCGGCCATGACGGGCGACGATGCGATTGAGTTCGGCCAGGGCCTCGATCTGGTCCACGATGACCCGGCGCATTTGCGCCGCGTTCTCGGCAGTTTCCTGCGGCAGTTCGAACACCCCACGACGCAGCTCACTGCGCGTTGCATCCAGTTCGCTCTGCATTTCCGCAGCCATCTGTTTCATGCCCTGGACAGCTTCCGCAAACCGCTCATTGGCGTTGCGGAAGAGCGTTTCGGTGTCGCTGGCGGTTTGCTCATAAAGCGACCGCATCGCCCCAGACGCACGCTCGCGCTCTTCTTCGGCGTTTTCGCGCACGCGCTCGTATTGTTCGCTGATCGCGCGCGTGCCTTCGGCACTCGCCTCCGACACAAGACGTGCAACTTCGCGCGCGCGCGTCGAGGCAGCTTCGAGGGATTCATCGAGCAGGCCAGAGAACCGATTCAGCCGTTTCTCAAGATCTTCGGTGCGGATATCGAGGGTCGATACCAGCGAATCGAGTTGGACGCGTCGCTCGTTGAGCCGGTCATCTGTATGTTGATTGCTGTGTCCGATCAGGTCGACGGCCTTGGCGAGCTCGCGTCCGTGAATATCGAACTGGCGGGCAAGTTGACCGAGGTCATTGATGACTTGGGCGGTGATGTCGCGGAAATTGCCGATGTTCCTCTCCACGCGCCCCGTGGCCTCTCCAGTGGACTGGGTAATCTCGGTCATGGCGCTGACAAATTCGGATACGCGCAGCATGAGCGTATTTTCAAGCGCGCCCATGTTCTCGTGGGCGCCACTGAGCACTTCCTGCAACATGATGTTGGCTTCGCGCAGCCGCTCGAACAGGGCGGTGGTGTCGGAACGCAGCATCGTGTGCGTCTCCAGCATTTCCTTGACGCTCGAGGTTGCAGTCTCTTTTGAGCGTGTGATCGCCTTTTGTGTGACGTCGTTGAGCTCAGTCATCGAGCGGTTGACGGCACCGGTTGCTGCCTCGCCCGCAGTATTGATCATGCGCGAAATTTCGGTGCTGTTATCCATCATCGTGCGGGTAAAGGCGAAACCTCGCTCTTCTATCGCCTTGACGGCATGGTCGGTCGCGTTGGTCACTTCGCGCGTGAAATGGTCAGCCTTCTCCGTGATTGCGAAGAGGACGCCACCACTCTTCTCGGACAGCACAGTGGTCATCTCGTGTGCGCGCCGGCTGACAGCGGTCGCGATTTCCTCGGCCTTGCCAACGAAATTGCGCGCGACTTCCTCGCTAACCCCGACAAGTGTGCGCTCCGCATCGCCTGCGCTTGCGCGAATTGCCTCGGTGGTCGACAGCGCAAGCTGACCGAGCGAGCGCTCGGCCTCCGCGGAATTGACCTTGATGGCCTGGCTCAATTGCTCCAACCGCGCATTGAGTGCATCGGCGGCGGCCTTGCTCCGGGTCTCGATCTGGCTCGTGACCGTTTCGGCTCGCCCGACCAAAAGTTCTTCGAAGCGACCGATACGGCTGTCTAGATTGTTGGCGACCTCGAGCGCGCGGTCACCCAAGGCCTTGTCCATCTCGCCGATCTTGATGCCGATAGCATCTGCAACCTCGACCCCACGCGAATTGATCGTGCCGGCCACCTCGCCGATGCGCTGATCGAGCGCGCCGACTACTTCCTTGCCGCCCTCGGTCAGCGTTTTGGCTAGCTCGGAAACGCGTGTGCCAAGCAGCGTTTCGAATTGCGCTAGCCTCTGGTCGAGTGTGCCGGAAATGTCGCCGGTTCGGCCGGTCACGCGCTGGTCGAAGGTGTCGAGGTAATTGCGAAGAGCCTCGGCTACATCCTGGGTCCGCTGACCGAGCCGTCCGACCAATTCCCCGCCATAATTCTTTACGGTGTGGTCGAATTCGGTGATGTGGCGGGTGATGAGGTTTCCGAGAGTGCTGGCGTCTCTTGATATTTTTTCGCTGAGTTCAGTGCCACCCTGATTGAACATAGTTTCGAAGGCCTGCAGGCGCGCCGCCAGCATTTCCTTGACCGCATCACCGCGATTGCCGAGCGTCGCCACCATCGATTCCGCACTTTCACGGAACGTGTCAGCCACAGCGTTGCTGCGGTCGGCCATCGTATCGTTGATGCGCGCGCCGGTCTGTTCAAGCTTTGAAACGACATCGCCGCCACGTAGCGAAAGATCAAGAACAAGCGAATCTCCGGTCGAGCGGAGCGCCGTGTTCACCTCGTCCGCGCGCGCGGCAATTGATTCTGCAAGGCGCGAGCTTGTCTCGGCGATCGCGTCGGTGAATTGCTGCGAACGCGTCGCCATGGACTCTATCGTGCCGGATGATTTTTCCGCAAAACCCTGCGCAACCTGATCAAGACGCGCACTCATCATCTGCTGCAGGCGCGCAGCGAGTTCGGCAAATTCATCGTGCACATGCTCTGTCTTGAAATTCAGACTGGCGGAAAGACGGTCGCTTGCCGACGAAATGGCCGTGGTCGTCTGATCACTTGTGGTTTCAAGCCGTTCGAGTAGCGATGAGCCGCGCTCGCTTAGTGCGTCGATCATCGAATCGCCGGCGTGGCCAAGCGCGAGGGTAATGTGCTCGCCCTTTTCCGTGAGCGAACGGGTAACGCGTTGCGCGACCTCGTTGACCTTATCGGCGACAAGGTCGCCGACGGACGTTACATCGTGCGCGAGGTCGAGATGAACGCTGGCAATCGCATTGCGCACGTGTTCGGCTTGGTTGACCAAGGTTTCACGTTGATTGCTCAACTCGGTCAGCAGATCCCGAATCCGGACTTCGTTGTCGTTATACGCGCGCTCGAGCGCAGACACTTCGTTGTGCACGAGCGCTTCTAGTTCGGCGGCGCGGGCGAGGGCGCGTTCGACCCCGTCGCCCATGGCGGCGACCTCGCGGCGGATTGCCTGACCGACCGTGACAATCGACTCGTGTGCGATGGTCTCCGGCTGGGCAAGGCGCATCGCCACTTCGGCCATGGATTCCGCGATGACACGCAAGTCCTGCGCACGGGTGAACATGTGGGCGAGCAGGAAAAAGAAAAGCACTGGCACGACCAGCACAGTGGCGAGGGCGACGATGGCGGCGAGGCCAATCCCTGACGGTGCAAAAAGGGTTCGCATCTCCGCGGCGTAGAGCGAGGCGATGGCAAGACCACCGACGATCCAGATGAAACCCCCGATTGCGGCGGCGACATAAGGCGTTCGAGAGGAACGATGGCGTAGGGTTTGCAGTATCTGGCCGATACCGACGCGGTCATCGTTGGCAGCACGGCGTGGCGTACTCTCGCCGAGCGGCCAGGGTTGCGACGTGTCCTGCGGAAAGAGATCGGCGGGCGCGGGCGTTACGGGCGAGGCTAGCTCTTTATCGGGGTCGGGGCTGGCACCGGCCTCTGGGGCGCGAACGTTAAGGGCCTCCTGGATGGCGGAAAGGGCCTCTTCGGTCGCGTCTTTCGCCTTATGGGGAATATTCGCCATTTCGGTTGTCGCCTCGCCATTACGCCGGACTTGTCGCCGCGGCCCGAACCGTAACGATAAACGGGGTCATGCCGCGGACACGGCACCCCAGTGGCCGTAGACCCGCACGTCCCCGAATGATCGCCCAACCATCATCCTATCGCCTTGGCAAACCGAAAGAAACTACGGTGGTAATGAGTTTTTCACTATCGTTAACCGTCTACTAACCATAGCTAACACAGGGCTGCCGCGCGTCCGGATATCCACAGGGAACCGAAATGAGGCCGTGGTGGGGCAAGCACGACGGCTGGCCGGACATGACAATTACGCGACCTTAACCACCCTCATTTGTGGCCGCCGCGAAACGGCCCAGGCGGGCCCCTTATTTACCTGGATTTGGTCCCGGTCAGGTCAAAGTCCCCGAAACAAATAAAGCGATCGGGAGATGGGAATGATCCAGGCCGCAGTTGAATTTGTGGAACCTAACAATGCGGTGCACCCATATGCCGTGCTCGACCGCGCGCATCTTTCGCGCATGACATTCAACGACCGCGGTCTCGAAAAGGAAGTCTTGCAGCTCTTCGAGCGGCAAGCCGAACTGTTGATGGCGCGTATGCGCAAAGGCGCGCCGGCCGCGATTGCCACGCTTGCGCATACCCTCAAAGGGTCCGCGGTCGGTATTGGTGCTGGCCGTGTTGCCCAGGCTGCAGCGACCGCCGAACTGGCCGCGATAAGCGCCTCCGATAACTGCCACGATGCGATTGACCAGCTCGCGCGGGCCGTCGATGAGGTGCGGGCCGAGATCGCAACGATGCAATGCTTGCGATGACAGGGGATGGCTTCCCGGCGCGAATGACTATATAGAGGCGCGCGTCATCTGCGACGAAGTCATTCCTGCTATTTTTCCGAATGCCAAAGATCACGTTTAATGACTCTAGCGGCGCGGGCCGCACGGTCGAAGCCGAACTTGGCTCGACCGTCATGGAAACTGCGATCCGCAACAACATCCCGGGTATAGAGGCGGAGTGCGGCGGCGCCTGCGCTTGCGCCACTTGTCACGTTTATGTCGATGAAGCCTGGCGCGAGAAGGTCGGCGGTCCATCTCCAATGGAAGAGGACATGCTCGACTTCGGGTACGACGTTCGCCCGAATTCGCGGCTGTCGTGTCAGATCAAGGTCGCCGAAGAACTCGATGGGCTCGTGGTGACGACACCGGACAAGCAGGCGTAAGCTGCGCTGATACAGAACCGGGGAGATGCCTGCGGTTCTTAACGAGTCAGTGCAGAGAGTGCATGTGACGTCGATCAGGACAACGTGTTGCATTGTCGGCGGCGGACCCGCCGGGATGATGCTTGGATTCTTGCTGGCGCGAGCCGGCGTTGCCGTCATCGTGGCAGAAAAGCACGCGGACTTCCTGCGCGATTTCCGCGGCGATACCGTTCATCCGTCGACGCTGGAGATGATGCACGAACTCGGGTTGCTCGACGAATTTCTAAAGTTGCCGCATTCAGTGGTCAGGCAGATTTCGTTGCAGATCGGCGAAGATCGCGTGGTGGTCGGACATTTCGACCATCTGCCGGTTCATTGCAAATTCATTGCCTTGATGCCGCAATGGGATTTCCTCAATTTTCTCGCCGATCACGGCAAGGACTATCGGACGTTCGATCTGCGGATGCAGACGGAAGCCGTCGGGTTGATCGAGGAAAATGGACGGGTTGTCGGTATACAAGCGAAGAGTCCGGATGGTGAAGTCCAAATCCATGCCGATCTGATCGTCGGGTGCGACGGCCGCCATTCCACCATACGGGCGAAAGCCGGCCTCAAAAGCGATGATTACGGTGCGCCAATGGACGTGATGTGGTTTCACTTGTCGCGCAAGCCAGGCGATTCCGAAGAAACGTTCGGCCATATCGAAGATGGCCGCATGATGGTGATGCTCAATCGCAGTGACTACTGGCAGTGCGCATATGTCATTCCGAAAGGCAGTGCGGACGACGTGAGACGCGCCGGGTTGGACAATTTTCGCAAGGTGGTTGGCGAAATGTCACCATTTGTGCAAGACCGGCTCGACGAAATCGAAAGTTGGGACGCCGTCAAACTATTGACGGTCGCGGTAGATCGACTGCGTCGCTGGTATCGGCCGGGATTGCTCTGCATAGGTGATGCGGCGCACGCAATGTCTCCAATCGGTGGAGTTGGGATCAATCTCGCGGTGCAGGATGCGGTGGCTGCAGCGAATATCCTCGCGCAGCCTTTGCGGTCCGGGTCCGTATCGATCGAGACGCTCGGGCAAGTGCAGCAGCGGCGTGAATTTCCTACGCGCTTCACCCAGCGTCTGCAGATAGTGTTGCAAAACAACATTATCGGCCCGGCGTTGAAGGGCCGTCAGCCGAAGGCGCCGTTCTTCATGAAGATGCTGCAGTGGCCGCTTTTGCGGCGCATACCCGGTCGCCTCCTGGCGCTTGGCATCAGACCAGAACATATCCTTACGCCGGAGATCGAATCTCCGACACGCGATGCAGCCGCCTAAGGCTTCATTCCCGCTGGCGCGATCTGCGATGATTTAAGCCCCATTTCATCGAGCGCCTTGCGTACGAGACCGGACGCCTTTGCCTCCTCGATGAAATCGCTCACGTAAGCGAGCGCAGCCGGTTTTCCTTTGGGTACGCAGACGGCCGTGCTCGAATTGAGAAATGCATCATTGAGAATTCGCGCGCCGGCGATCTTTCCGACCAGTCCGGACAGAGACTCGCGCGAAAGCGCAATCGCTTCAATCCTGCCCTCGTGCATCGCCGCCACGGCCGCATCAACTCCGGCAAAATCAATGTGGGTTGCGTTAGAGGTTGCTTTCTTGGCGGCCCGAAAGGTTGCGGTGTTCGCGACACCGCCAATACCCACTCCTTTGGTATCAGCGTCCTTCACCGAATTGATCTTTGAGTTGGGCGTGACCAGAAAAGTGCTCTGCAACAGATGATAGGCGTTGCCGAATGCGACGAATTTCTTGCGCTCTTCGTCGACCGGAAGGAAGGCGACATCCCAGCGATTGGCGTCCGCCGAATTCTGAATCTCGCCGGAAGCCTGATGCGGAATGATCTCGATTGGTACACCAAGCTTTGCAGCAAGCGCGCGGCCGAGCGTGACGGCAACCCCTCGATAGTTGTCGCCATCTTTGATGGCGAATTGGGCGGAAGGCGCAGGTGCGACGGCAATCGCGAGCCGCAATTTTCCGGTCGGAGCGAGCTCTTTCAATACTGCTTGATCTGCCATCGGTAACTCCAAAAAAGTCGGGCGGCGAGGTGCGCCGCCCGTTCTCGGATAGCACGTCAGAACTATGGTTTCATCCCGGCACAACGAAGCCGCAGACAAGCGCGATGACGAAACCGACAGCGAAGCAATTGGCGACTGGCATTGAACCTCTTCCCACAATGTGCGGAGCGCCCCGGGTGGGGCCCTCCATTTGCTGCCTTCATATGGCGTGTGTCATTGCAGCCTTGACCTTGGCTGGTGTGTAAGGGATCGAACGCAAACGCACACCGGTCGCGTCGAATACGGCGTTCGAAATTGCCGAGGGGATTACCGCCGCGCTCGGCTCCCCGGCTCCCCAAGGCTTTTCGGTGGGCCGATCGATCAGTTCAATCACGACCTCCGGCACCTGCGGGAAGGTGAGGATCGGGTAACTCGCCCAATCGAGGCTGGTCACCTGCGATCGATCGAAGGTGACTTCCTCAATCAGCGTGCGGCTCACTGTCTGGATCACATTCCCCTCGATCTGGTTCTTGAGACCGTCTGGATTGATGACCTGGCCGCAATCGTGAACGACCGTGAACTTCGGAACGCGGATCACGCCGGTTGTACGATCTACCTCAACTTCGGCGATGGCGCCGATATAGGTGCGCACCAACTCGTATTTCACATACGAGATGCCACGCCCTTTGACGACATTGCCACTTGCCGGTTTTTGCGGGGAAGGGCGGCTATCCCACTTTGCGAGAGTCGCTAACCGCTCGAGCAATTCAAGGCCCCGTTTGTCGTCGAGATACTTCCGACGAAATTCAAGCGGGTCCATTCCGGCGGCCGCTGCAAGTTCGTCTATGAAGCACTCGTTGGCGTAAGTGTTCTGCATGCGACCCGGCGTCCTGATCCAGGATGGCCGGAATGGTGTTGTTTCGAGTTGCTTGCACACCGCCTTCGTGTTCGGGAACTTGTACGGGATCGCAGAATTCTGGAACACGTTACCCGGTGCGATGTGATCAGCAGCCGGCAGGCCGGAGAGCGTCGCCGCTACCAGAGGCACGAGGAAGCCGCCGGGGGTTTGCTGTGGCATGTAGAAGTCGCCTTCCCATGCCGTCACGTTGCCTTGCGCATCCATGGCGGCGCGCATGTCCATCAGCGTCGGTGGGCCTTTCGGATCCCAACCGTGTTCGTCGGCACGCGACCACTGCACCCGCACCGGCTTGCCGATGCTCTTGGCAAGCAAGGCAGCGTCCGCAGCCGCATCTTCGTGGCCGTTGCGTCCGTAGCAGCCGGACCCTTCGAGGTAGATGCAGTGCACTTTTTCCGGAGGCAGCGAAAACATCTGCGCCAGTTGTTTACGCAGATTGTGCGTCGCCTGCGATGCTGACCACGACGTCAGAGTGCCGTCCTTGAATTCCGCGATGGCACAGGACGGACCGATTGAGCCGTGCGTGTGGATAGCGAAGTCATAGGTTGCATTGATTTTCTTAACCCCGTCGGCGGCCATTGCCGCGGCGGTATCGCCCGCCTTTCCGTACTCTTCGAGCTTTGCGACCTTGCTGTTGCGCACGTAGTCCCAAAGCTTGGCCTGGTCCGGCAACGTTTCAGATTTCGACCAGTTGGCCTTTAGTGCATCCGCACCACGGATTGCATCCCACTCGTTGGAGGCGACGACGGCCAGGAAATTGTCTTCGCGCACGATTTTGACGACGCCGGGAATTTTCTTGACCGCGCTGTCGTCCACGCTTTCGAGCTTGGCGCCGATCGCCGGTGGCCGCACCACCCGTCCATGCAACATTCCAGGCACCCTGAAGTCCTGCATGTAGGTAAAGCGGCCGGTGACCTTGTCGGGAATGTCGATTCGCGGTTGCGATTTGCCCACGACCTTGTAGTCCTTCGGCGCCTTTTCCTTCACCGGCTGTTTGGGGTCGAGCGTGATGGCGAAGGTCTTACCGCCGATCAGTTCGCCATAACTGACCTTCTTGCCGCCACCGGAAACCACCCCATCCGTTACAGTCAGTTGATCGGTCCCGAGCCTTTTTGCGGCCTCTGTCATGAGTGCCTGGCGGGCCGCGGCTGCCGCTTGTCGAAGTTGCATGCCACCCACTTGGACGGTGAGGCTGCCCCAGGTTGTGCCCTGGTCTGGCGTCAGCGATGTATCGCCTTGGACGAGCTCGATGCGGCCTGTCGGAACGTCAAGCTCTTCCGCCACGATTTGTCGGAGTGCCGTGGTGATGCCGGTCCCGAGATCAACTTTGCCGGAATAGGCGGTGACATTGCCCGCCTTATCGATGGCGAGAAAAGAGTCGACTTCGGTCAGCGCGAGCGGCTTTGCGGCACCTTGCGCCTGCGCGCCGGCGATAGAGCCGCGTAGCGAGAAGCTGACGACAAGAGCGCCGGAGCCGAGCAGGGCATCGCGTCGTGATATCTGGATGTTCATGTGCGCCTCCCTTACGCCTGAGCGGAAGCGCGTTTGACCGCGCGCACGATGCGAGCGTGCGTGCCGCAACGGCAGAGATTGTTGGCGAGCGCATTTTTGATATCAGCTTCGCTGGGTTTTTTGTTCTTTGCGAGGAAGGCGGCCGATTCCATGATCATGCCGTTGATGCAGTAACCGCATTGTGCAGCCTGTTCGTCGATGAAGGCTTTCTGCACCGGATGCGGCTTTTGCGGAGAGCCGAGTCCTTCGAGCGTTACCACCTTTTGCTTGTCGCTCACGGTGGCAAGCGGAGTGACGCAAGACCGTACAGCGGCGCCGTCGATGTGGACGGTGCAAGCGCCGCACTGACCAAGTCCGCAACCGAAGCGGGGGCCGTGCAGCGCAAGATTGTCGCGCAACGCATAAAGCAGCGGCATCTGCGGGTCGTCGTAATCAATCGACACGCGTTTGCCATTCACATTGAGTGATTTTTTAGCCATGGACGTCTCCTCCCGCGCTCGTCAGCGCGGATTTTTGTGTCGCGGACTTACGGTCCGCACTCTTTAGGACTCGCACATGCCATGTGGCGACGGTCCTGGAGTACTCACGGGTGCAAGTCTAGTCCAAATCAGGGCGGGCGCCAGCCGGTGCGGATGGCCTCTTCGCCGGTTGGCCTTGACGGTGCCTTGGCTAGGGCCAATTCTCGCCCTGCCATCCAGTGAGAGAACAGCAAGAGAAGCGCGCTCATGTTCGTTACTTTTTTCCAGGAGCTGAAGCAGGCCGGCGTACCTGTGACGCTGCGCGAATATCTGACGCTGATGCAGGCAATGGATGCCGATCTCGCTTCGCGCAAGGTGGAGGATTTCTATTTTCTCTCGCGCGCGACGTTGGTGAAGGACGAGCGCAATCTGGACAAATTCGACCGCGTCTTCGGACATGTCTTCAAGGGACTTGAAACGATCGATGATGTGGTCGAAGCCGACATTCCGTCCGAATGGCTGAAAAAGCTCGCCGAGAAATACCTGACCGAGGAAGAAAAAAAGCAGATCGAGGCGATGGGCGGCCTCGACAAGTTGCTCGAGACGCTGCGCAAGCGGCTGGCCGAGCAAAAGCGCCGCCATCAAGGTGGTTCAAAATGGATTGGAACGGCTGGTACCTCTCCTTACGGCGCTTACGGGTACAACCCTGAAGGCGTGCGTATCGGTCAAGACGGCAACAGAAATTTTCGCGCGGTGAAGGTTTGGGATAAGCGGGAGTTCAAGGATCTCGACGACGAAGTCGAACTCGGCACGCGCAATATCAAACTTGCATTGCGTCGTCTACGGAAGTTCGCGCGCACTGGCGCTCCCGACGAACTCGACCTCGATGGCACCATCAAGGGCACGGCGCACAAAGGCTATCTCGATATCATTATGCGTCCCGAGCGCCACAACGCGGTGAAGGTTCTTCTTTTCTTCGATATCGGCGGCTCGATGGACTGGCACATCAAGTCGACCGAGGAATTGTTCTCCGCCACGCGTTCCGAGTTCAAGCACATGGAGTATTTCTATTTCCACAATTGCCTCTATGAGCGCGTGTGGAAAGAGAACCGTCGCCGATTTCAGGCAACCACGCCGACTTGGGATCTGCTGCACACCTATCCGCACGACTACAAAGTGATCTTCGTCGGCGATGCATCGATGTCGCCCTACGAAATCGCCGCGCCGGGGGGCTCGGTGGAGCACTACAACGACGAGCCCGGCTCAGTATGGCTCGAGCGTGTGGCGCGTACTTATCCGGCCTGTGTCTGGCTCAATCCGGTGCCCGAAAAGGAATGGGCATATACCCATTCGATCGGCATGGTTCACCAACTCATGGGCGGACGCATGTACCCACTCACCCTGGACGGGCTCGATCGAGCGACCCGCGAGCTTGGCCGTTAGGGCAATGCGAGGCGACGAGTAGCGGCTATCTGCCTTAAGTCGTCGTTTATGCGGCGTTTGCCGGCCGGAGTCGCGCCGGGTCGTCAGGGGCCGCGTGTTCACGTTGCAGAGCCATCGCCTCGCGCATCAGCCGGGCGAAATCCTTCCGGGCAGTCTCGAGTGCTCCTTCCACAACCGAGCACTGCATCTGCTCGCGGCGCAGAGAAGCGCCGAGCTCCTCGATTCTCTGTTCGGCCACCTGCTTTTCGGCCCCGCGCGCCGCTTCCAATGCCGCAATTTGCTCGTTAAGCGCCGCGATCGTGTCCTCGGCGCGGGTCAGCGCGGCTTCCTTGGCGGTATAGGCGCGGGTGAGGGCGGCGCTACGCTCCATCAAGGTGCCGCGCGCGTGGTCAACTTCCTTGAATTCCGATTCCCGCTGGATGCGTTCTTTTTCCAGATCCGCGATGCGTGTCTGAAGAGCATCACGCTCGAGCGCGAGCTCGCCCACACGCCTGTCGGCAGTGCGAATTTCATCGGCACGGCCCAGCAGATGCTCGCGCGCCTCGCCAAGAAGCTTTTCGCTCGCTGCGGCCCGCGCTTGCAATGCATCGAAACGCATGCGCTGGGTTGTGACTTCGTGCTCGTGACGTTCCTTGGCCTCATCGAGCGCGCCCGAAATCCGTGTCCGCTCGCTGCTCAACTCGGCAAAATTACCTTCCACGTGACGCAAACGACCGTGGGTTGCCGTTAAACTTGCCTCGGTTTCGGCGAGTTTACGCGAGACGCGGGCTGCTTCCGCGCTAATCTTGTCGAGCGAGATTTGCTGCGCTCGCTTTTCGTCCTCGATCATCAGAATTCGCTGGCGAGCTCCGTTGATCTCGGACTCAAGCCCCGCCACGCGCTTGTCGGACGTCGACAGTCGTTCGTCCAGACGGCGATTTTCCTCGCGCAACGCCTTTCCTTCGCCTGTCTCTTGCGCAAGTCGCGCTTCCAGATCGACGATCTGTGCGCGCCGGGCAGCAATGTCGATGGCAATCTCGGCCTTTGTTACTTCAAGGGTTCGGAGGAGATTCTGCGTGGTGGTCAGCTCCTGGCGTAGGGCCTGACACTCTTTCTGCGAAAATGATGCTTTCTTCTCGAGTTCGGCGACCTCATTGCGCAGCTTGCCGTAGGCAGTGCGCGTATTGCTGAGCACAGTCTGGAGACCGATCTTCTCGGACTTTTCAGCTTCAAACGCTCGCAGCGCCTTGCTGACTGGGTCGACAAGCTTGCCGACCGCGTTCTTGATGCCATCGAGTTCGCCGATCTTGGCGTTGGCATCGAGCAGGAGGTTGCGCAGCGACTCGTTTTCGCCGCCCAGCTGGGCGCCCAGCGCGGAGAACAGCTCTTCGTCGAGTTCAAGGGGATTGTCGGGCGGCAAAGTATTGCTGGGCGCGGGGTCAGCCGGTCCTTCGTAAAGTCCGGCCTTGCGGGCGAAAAAGCCCCCGAATTTGTTCATCGAACGATCCCCCTAACGCCGATTCGCCCGGCCGAAGCGACGCCGAATCACTGTTAACTGATCCTAACGGAATCTGAATTTCTGTGGGTAAATAAAGGGTTAACGCCCAGGCGGTCTTGCCCGAAAGCTTTTGTTTTCCAGTGGCTTGATTCGCGGCCGTTCGGCGGAGCGCAGCGATTTCGACGGTATTGAGGGTTAAACGCGCCCGCTGATAAACAGACCTTCGCAAAGCCGGAACGTGAGGTCCGCTCCGCTGCCTTTCGGATCGAGTGTCGTCTTAACCTCCGGCGTCACTTGAGTGAGCATCGCGCGCAACAGCGCCTGCATGGTGGCATCATATCGAGCGGCCCAACTCTTGAATTCCATTGTCTTGTAGATCTGCTCTTCGTGCGTTGTCCGGAAACCTGCTCCGCCGAGTGCGTTACGCCACTCGTCCATCGTCCAGGCACGCAAGTGGCTCGGGTCACGCAGGCGCTCAAAAGCATTCACGTAGTCGCCGACGCTTCCCGGCGGAACGACGTTGTCGACTAACGCGAATAGAGCGCCGGGCTTGAGAACGCGATGCACCTCGGTGAGGAATTCCGGTATCGAATCGAAGTGATGCGGTGCGATGCGGCAGGTGACGAGATCGAAGCTTTCGTCCTCGAACGGAAGCGCCTCGGCCTTGGCATAGGCGGTGCGGATATTGGCGAGGCCGCGCTTGGTGGCTTCGCCTTTCACCATATCGAGCATTTCCTGAGTAATGTCGGTCGCCCACATGCGCGCGACGTGCGGAGCGAAAGTGTATGCAACGTGGCCACCGCCGGTGGCGACGTCCAGCGCGTGCCAGTTTTTTTGCGGCGAGGTGAGGGCGACAAGGCGCTCCAGGCTCTTTCCCGCCGCATGCGGCTTGCTGGTCAGATAGTGAGCGGCAGTCTTGCCGAATTGCTCCTGGACAGCTGTTTTGGACATGGATCGCGTTCCGGTGGGTGTCTTTGTCCGATTATATAGCCCCGCCTAAGAAAAAGCCCTGCATCTTTCGATGCAGGGCTGGTTTGCGTCTGGGCGCGGTCCCTTACTTCACGATCATGCCGGTGAAGACATAGGCCTGGAGCATCACCAGAACACCGACAAGGCACGCGAGGGCGATCGAGTGCTTGAACACGAAACGCAGGATCGTGCCCTCATGCCCGAACCAGTTGGTCGCGGTCGATGCGACGACAATCGATTGTGCATCGATCATCTTGCCCATCACACCGCCCGAAGAGTTGGCGGCCGCCATCAGGATTGGCGGCAAGCCTAGTTGTTCCGACGTGATCTTCTGCAGGTTGCCGAAAAGGATGTTTGACGCGGTATCCGAGCCCGTCAGCGCCACGCCTAACCACCCGAGCAGGGTGCCGAAGAAGGGATAGAGTACACCGGTCCCCGCGAAGGCGAGACCAAGCGTGGCGTCGACCCCTGACAGACGCGTCAGCGTGCCGATCGCGAGCATCGCCGAAATGGTAATGAGCGAATAGGCGCATATCCTGATGGTCTCGCCGTAGGCTTTCACCAGCCGTACCGGTGTGAAGCCCATCAGCAAGCCGGAGATGATCGCGGCGATCAACATGCCGGAACCGGTGTAAGACAGCCAGGTGAAGGAAAACACCGCCCCTTCCTTGGTCGGTGCTGACACGACCGGGGCAACCTTGTTGATCATGTTGTGCAATCCCGGAACCGGAAAATTCCACGTCGCCCAGGCATTCAGAATGCCTTTGACCGCGTTTGTGCCCCACAGCAGCAGGATCACGCAGACGATGATCCACGGCAGCAGCGAGAACCACACTTCCGCGGTTGTCGGTTCCCGTACTGCCTTCGCCGGCTTCTTTGGCATCGTGGCCGCGGAATCGTCGCGGGTGCGCAAAGCAGGGGACGTCCACACCACTTTCGGCCGCCAGATTTTCAGGAAACCGATAAGGCAAGCCATCGAGATAAGTGATGCGCCGATATCGACGATCCACGGATTGATAAAGTTCGAGATGAGGAATTGCGGGACGGCGAAGGAAACACCGGTCACCAGAATCGCCGGCCAAATTTCTTTCATGCCGCGATATCCGGCGAATGCCCAGATCAACCAGAATGGAACGATCAGAGAGAAAAATGGCAGTTGCCGTCCGACCATCGCGCCCAGGAGAAATGGGTCAAGGCCGGTGACGCTTGCGAGACCTGCGATCGGCGTGCCAAGGGCGCCGTAAGCGACTGGCGCGGTGTTGGCGATAAGCGAAAGACCGGACGCCGCGAGCGGCGAAAAACCGAGCCCGATCAAGATTGCGCCGGTTACCGCGACTGGCGTGCCGAAGCCCGACGCGCCTTCGAAGAAAGCGCCGAACGAAAATGCAATCAGCAGTAACTGAAGCCGGCGGTCCTCGGTGACGCCGCCTATCGTGGTCTGCAGCGTTTGGAACGCGCCTTTCTCGACCGTGAGCCGATAAAGAAAGATGACGTTGAGCACGATCCAACCAATCGGAAAGAAGCCTGTGACGGCGCCCAGAACCGTCGCACGCAGTGACATACCGGCCGGCATCGTAAAGACGACAATTGCGATGAAGTTAGCGACAACCAGCGCAATGAGCGCCGCGATGTGAGCTTTCACCTTATTCGACGCGATCAATGCAAGCAGCGTGACGACCGGCAGCGCCGCGGCGCATGTCGACAGGAATTTACTATTCAGAGGATCGTAGATTTGATCCCACATTGGAGCCTCCCCGAGCCGCACAGTGCGGCTGCCACATTTTGTTGTTTCGAATTCGCTGCCGGTAAACGGCGCGACTAACTAAAGAATTGTCGTGCTCAAAAAACAAGAAATTGGTTGCAGTGTTCAACCACAACCTGCATGTCAAGCGACCTTACGACGAAGGTCGAAGGTGGATATCCTTGCTGCTTGAAATCAGTCGCTATTTATCGAACCGGTGTGCGTCGTCATCGTATCCGTGACGGCTGGAATAGAACACGAGCGCCATCAAACCACCGCCGACCAATAGCGAAAAGAAAACGCCTCCGACGATCGCGAAATATCCATATAGCGGTATGGGTTCACCACCCAGCCGGGTCCATGCGGCCGCGGCGAACCAAACGGATAGCGCCAAGAGGGCGAGCAGCGGGACGGCAATGAGAAGTACGCGCATTCCTCGAATATAAGGAGGCACGCCATTTTTGTCATGGCGCCGCCAGTGACGAAAAATATTTCGGAGTTTGCTGCTGGACTATCGCAGCCTAAGCCTTGCCGGCCGCCTCAATTTGCGAGAGCTCGGCAGTTTTGCCCCTCTTGCCCGTGAGGGGCGCTTCATCATTGGCCGCTTCAGTTGGTGGTACGGGCAGTTCGTCGAGCGGTACTCCGCGTCTTAGCGTGGATCGAAGAGCGGCGACTTCGCCTTGCAGGCGGGAATTATCTTTGCGGGCCGCTTCCAGCGCGCCTTCGACAACGGCGCGCTCCATGCGCTCGCGCTGAAGGGCCGAATTCAGATCCTCGACACGTTTCTCGATGTTGGTGCGGCTTACTTGGATATCAGCCTCCAGGTGGCCATTGCGTTCCGTCAGCGCGGCGACCTTTTCCTCGCCACGTGCAAGCGCTGTCTCGCGGACCTTCAGGGTCTTGGTCAAGGCATTGTTGCGTTCGGTCAACGCGGTGCGCGCCTGCTCGTGATCTTTGATCTGTCGTTCGCGCGCCTCGTGCGCAGCTTCGATCTGGGCCAGCCTCTTTTCCGAATTGTTGCGGGCGATCGTCGCCTCGACCGATTTGCGATCGAAGGCACGAACTTCTTCCGTGCGGGCGATGAGATTTTGTCGCGCTTCGGACAACAATCGCTCGGAGGTTGCGGCGCGCGACTGCAATGCATCAAGCCGCATGTTCAGGTTGCTGCGTTCCGCGTGATGCTGCTCTTTGGCTTCGTCGAGGACGGCACTCAATCGACCGCGCTCTGCATAGGCCTCGGCAAAACTTGATTCGACTTTGCCGAGTTGCGCACGTGTTGCGGTCAGGGTGTTTTCGCTTTCCGTCAGTCGCCGAGTTAGCCGGGCGGTCTCGTTCAGCGCCTGATCTACCGCAATCTGCAAAGAGCGTTTGTCGTCTTCGAGCAGCGCCAACTTTTCGCGCGCGGCAGCGAGTTCGCCCTCGAGACCGATTACGCGTTTTTCGGCGATATCGAACTGGTCCTGCAACGCCCGACGGGCTTCAGTAACCGTCCGGCGCTGGGCGGATTCGTGCGTAAGCTGTCGGTCGAGCTCGTTGATTTGAGCGTGGCGGGCGTTGAGATCGTCGGTCAGTTCAAGGCGGGCGCTCTCCAATGCGCGACCGGTTTCTCTCGCGAGTTCGAGATCTTCGCGCAATCTTTCCACTTCGGCCTCAAGGACCGTCGCTTTTCTCTCGACCTGATAGAATTCGGTGCGCAATGTTTCGTAGGACGTACGAGCCTCTGTCAGCATTCCCGACAGGCTCATGTTCTGCGATTTTTCCTGCTCGAGCGAACGCAGGGTGCTATTGAAAGGTGCAACGAGCTTGTCAAAGGCGTCTTTAAGATCTTCGAGCTCGTTGATCTTGCGGCCAGTGTCGGTCAGGAGGTTGCGCAGAACCTCATTTTCCTCGCCTATCCGCGAGCCGACATCGGAAAGGCTTTCGATAGAAATGTGGTCGCCGCCGTTTCCGTTTCCGTTGCCGTTTCGGGGGCGTGCCGGAAATTTGTCGGGCCCGGCCGTGCTAACTTTGCGGCCAAAAATATCCGACAACTTCGCCATGACGACGCCTCCCGACCCCAACGCTTACGACAGCCCCGAATGCGCGCGAGTTGGGAGGTACGATATTATATAGCGTGAGCAATGGGAACACTCGCTGCTCGAGTCTGTGGGTTTTCACAGGCTTGGCTTGGGGATAATGCAAAGTTTGGGCTGAACGGATGCAATCGAAGTGAGTGACACTGTGACTGAAGCGCGGTCGGACTCTGCTGCAAGCGCGGTGACCTACTCGTATCGGCCCACGGCGCTGGGTGCGCCGCGGCATTTCACCCTTTTGGATGACGGAATTGATTGGAATTCAGGCCCGATGTCTGGGCACATCCCATATCGACAGGTTCGTCGGCTGCGCATGTCGTTTAGGCCAGTCAGCATGCAGTCGCATCGCTTCATCACCGAACTGTGGGGCGAAGGCGCGCCCCGTCTAAAGATCTTATCCACATCGTGGAAAAGCATGGTCGAGCAGGAGCGGCTGGACCGATCCTATTCGACCTTCATTCGGGAATTGCATCGACGCATTTCAAAATCCGCATCGTCGGTGCGCTTTGAGCGAGGTACTAGCCCCTGGATCTACTGGCCGGGCTTCGCAATTTTCGTGGCGGTTGCGCTCGGTCTGGCGGGGGGTGCCGTGCAGGCGCTGCACGCCGGAGCCTATGTGGGCGCCATGTTCGCAGCTGCGTTTCTTGCGCTCTATCTCTGGCAGATCAAAAACTTTCTCCAGCGCAATCGCCCGGGCGTCTACAGCCCCGAGGCGTTACCAAACGAAGTGATGCCGCCGCCGTAGTTGCAACGGCTTCGGAACCTATTGCCGAACGACAAGTACAGAGCACTTGGCATAGCGCACGACATGTCCGGCATTGGAGCCGAGAAAATACGTCCGCATGGCGGGCCGGTGCGAGCTCATCACGATCAGATCTGCGTTGAGCGCCTTCGCTTCCTCAAGCACCTCATGATAGATCCCCCCTTGGCGCACCGTTGCTGAAACGTGCGCGGCATCGAGACCGCATTCGCGTGCAATAATGCCGAGGGCCTCCTCTGCGGACACGCGTTGTTGGACGTCAAAATCAGGCGGTACATACTCGGCCAACATGACCGGCGTCATGGCGAGCACGTTGACGAGTCGCAAAGATCCTCCCGATGCACGGGCCATTGCCACTGCGGTTGTCACGGCAGGTTTGGCCAGATCGGTATCGGCCAGGTCGATCGGCACGAGAATTTTCTGGTACATGACAGCGCCCCTCTAATTTCGCTGCGAGAGCACAATATGACACGTTTTCAGCGGCGAGTTGAATGGGGGTTATTGGCTCAACCAGCCGCAGGGCCCAGAGATTTCGGAGTGACGAAGCGTTCGAGACGGCCGCATTGGGGGTGTAGCTTGTCCCAGTCGTCAAAGGCGAAATCTATGATAACGAGGCCGGATGTCGGCAGCTTTTCACGCAGCCGCTCGCGGGCCTGCACGTCGCCGGATGCGATCAGCATGACTGCGAGATCGTGGAGGCCAGGATTGTGCCCGATAACCAGAAGCGTATGCGTGGCCGGCGCAATTTGCTTTATGGTGGCGAGGATTGATTGCGCGGTTGCGTCATAAAGCCGTTCGACTGCAGTCGACGCCGGGGGTGGACGAAATGCGGAGGCGGCGGATTTCCATGTCTCAAGAGTTCGCACAGAGGGAGACGTGATAACTCGGTCGGGGATCAGGCCATGGGAGGCCATATAAGCGCCGACCTTTGCCGCGTCTTTCCACCCGCGCTCCATTAGTCTACGGGCGCGGTCTTCCATCCCTAGTTCGGATCGTTCCGCTTTGGCGTGACGAAATAACAAAAGTCGTCGCATGGTCGTGCTATGGATGTCGGTTAAAGAAAAACCAGTTTAGCATGCATTCGCCGGAGTAGGGCGCCCACCTGCAATCAGGTCATGAACGCAACGCGCAAAAGTGAAAGCATGGAAGCGGGCTGGTATGAAACCAACAGCGTTTCACGTCCGGAACGTCCACGGCTCAGTCTCGACCTCGACGTCGATGTCTGCGTGGTCGGCGCCGGCCTTGCCGGTCTCACCGTTGCCCGGGAGATCGCCCAGCGGGGCTGGTCTGTTGTTGTCCTGGAAGCAGGTCAGGTCGCATGGGCGGCGTCGGGTCGGAATATGGGATTCGTGCTTCCCGGATTTTCCGAAAACATCGACAGCATCATCGAGCGAGTCGGGCTTGATCACGCCAAACAACTCTGGGCGCTATCGGAGCAGGGTCTCGACTACGTACGACGTACAATTCTCGAAACGCGAATGCCCGGGGTCGATCTGATCAACGGGTGGCTACACGTTTCGAAGACAGACAATCCCGCGGAGTTGCGCAACGAGGTTGAGCGCATGCGCTGGATTGGGGCCGATGTCGAGTATTGGCCTGTCGAACGCGTGCGCGAGCAACTGCGCAGCCCACGCTATTTCGGCGCCGTACACTACAGGCAGGCGTTTCACATCGATCCCTACAATTACGCACTGGGTCTTGCCGCGCTGGCTGAGAAGGCAGGAGCCCGAATCTTTGAGGATTCGCCCGCGGTCTCGCTGGATCCGGCTGGCGTGCGCAAGCGTATTGTTACGCCTGCCGGCCGGGTGCGTGCCGCGCACGTGGTGCTTGCCGGCAATGTCCATCTCGGCGCGCTCATGCCGCGACTCGCAGCGACTTTGCTGCCTATCACGACCTACGTGATGGTCACGGAACCGATCGGAGAGATTCTGCACGAGGTGGTGCGCTACCGTGGCGCCGTCAGCGATACCGATCGCGCGGACAACCATTACCGCATTGTGGGAGGTGACCGTCTGCAGTGGTTGGGGCGAATGCGCGCGTGGGAGGCAAGTCCCGGTCTGATCGCACGCGGGCTCGTCAAGGACGTGCGGCGCACCTTTCCCGAGCTCGGCAAAGTGGGCATCGCGCATGTCTGGCGAGGAACGTTGGGCCGCACGGTTCATCGTATGCCGCAAATTGGCGAAATCGAACGCGGCCTATGGCTGGCGAGCGGTTTTGGCGGACACGGCCTCAACAATACGGCGATGGCAGGCGAACTCGTTGCGCGCGGCATCGTTGATGGCGATCAAATGTGGCGCCTGTTCGCACCTTATGAGCTGGTTTGGGCGGGAGGCATGCTCGGCCGAATGGTGGCACAGGGCATATACTGGGGTGCGCGACCTGTGGAGCGTATTGAACAGGAAGTCGCCCGCTATCGTGCGCTGTCCCGCGCCCGCAAGATGGCGCGGTCGCTGCCGGAGCACCCGGGGCGCGGGTCCGATTCCGATCAGCCGAGCCTTTAGGTTATCGGCTTTCCCGCCGCGCCATAAAGGCGAGCCTTTCGAACAGATGCACATCCTGTTCGTTCTTGATCAGCGCACCGTGCAGGGGCGGTATCAGTTTCTTGGGGTCGCGTTCACGCAAGGTCTCGGGCCCGATGTCTTCGGCCATCAAGAGCTTGAGCCAATCCAGCAGCTCCGAGGTCGAAGGCTTTTTCTTCATCCCGGGCACTTCGCGAATTTCATAGAACAACCTCAGCGCCTCTGCGACCAATCGCTGTTTGATGCCAGGGAAATGCACTTCGATGATTGCGCGCATAGTTTCCGTGTCTGGAAATCGGATGTAATGGAAGAAACACCGGCGCAGAAAGGCGTCGGGCAATTCTTTCTCGTTGTTCGAGGTGATGACGACGATCGGCCGCCGTCGCGCCTTCACCGTTTCGCCTGTCTCGTAGACAAAGAACTCCATGCGATCGAGTTCTTGCAGCAGGTCGTTGGGAAATTCGATGTCGGCCTTGTCGATCTCGTCGATGAGCAATACCGGGCGCTCGTCGGCGACGAAGGCGTCCCAAAGTTTGCCCCGTTTGATGTAGTTGCGAATGTCCTTGACGCGCTCGTCGCCGAGTTGACTGTCTCGCAGCCGTGACACCGCATCATATTCATACAGGCCTTGCAGCGCTTTGGTGGTGGATTTGACGTGCCACTCGATCAACGGCGCCCCGATCGCCTTGGCGATTTCCAACGCCAGGACCGTTTTGCCGGTGCCAGGCTCTCCTTTGACCAGAAGTGGCCGTTCGAGGGTGATGGCGGCGTTCACCGCTATTTTAAGGTCGTCAGTCGCCACATAGGCGTTGGTGCCTTCGAAACGCATACCGTATTTCCTGTGATCGGCGTCGACCATTCATATAGGGAAGACGCGGCGCGACAAAGGGCTTTGGCGATCGATCAGCCCCGCACTGCCTTTTCGAGGAAATCTTCCAACGCCGTCACTGGGGCGCGGTCGCGATAAAGCTTGTGCCGGTTTTCGGCCATTCGCGACGATATCGCGTGCCGGAACTGCGCGTCCTTGCCGAGGCGCGCGGCGATTGCGACGTATTCGTCAACGGTCGTTGCAATCGTGTCCTCGACTCCGATCATCCGCAGAATCGCGGCGCTATGTCTGCCGCGCATCGTCGCGCCTTCGAAGGTTACAATCGGCAGCGCCTGGGTGAGGCACTCGAGCGCTGAGTTGCAACCAGACCAACCTATGCTGTCGAGAAACACATCCGAAAGTCCGGCCGCAGCTACGAATTTGCTTTGGCTCAGGCGATTGAGAAACACGCAATGATAGTCGGCGCGAAGACCAGCTGCCGCGAATGTGCGCTCCAGTCGCTCCTTCACGGACGCGGTGATCGCCGGCGCGCCGAAATGGCGTAAAAATACGAACTGGCAATCGCCGACCGCGCGGGCGATGCGCGCAAATACCTCATCGTATTGCGGCAGATACTTGAAAAGCGACTGGGCGCTCCAGAACACGGTCGCGCCGAGGCGCAAGCCGAGTTCTTCGCGGGTGACATCGACCGGCTCGGTTGCGACCGGCTCGTAGTAGATGGAAAGATTGGGCAATCTGACAAGTTTCTCGGTGTAATAGTCCTGCGCCTCCGGGGGCTCCATGAGATCACTCGACAAAAAATAATCGAGAGTCGGCAGGCCGCTCGTCTCAGGATGACCCCATGAATTGCATTGCACTGGTGCGAGCCGCTGCGCCGCAAGCTGCAGAGAGGAAATGTCCATGAGCAGACCGGGATAGATCAATACGTGCGGCGCGCCGGCGAGTATTTCGCGCCGCCAGCCGGCTGTGTCGAGCGTACGGTGGATGAAACGATCGCAGAGGGTGGCGGCCGCTTCTGTCTGTTCGTCCCGGATCGCGCCAAGATGATAGCCGGTCACATGAAAGCGCTTGCGATCGAGTTGGCCCACCCAACCTTTAATGGGGATCTTCCAATTCGAGTGCCGATAGAAAAAGCTGCTTACAATGCCCAGCCGTATTGGCTCGCCGGCGGGCGGCGGTGGTGCGAGCGGTGCCGTGGAAAATTGGCGAGCGACTGCGCGGGTGATCATATCGCCATAGATCTGTTGCAACGCCCGGTCGTTCTCACCCTGATAGGCAAGCAGGAAAGGGTGTCTCGCACCCATGGCCTTGATCAGGTCCCCCTTGAGGGCGCCCCGCTCAACATCAGCGCTCAGTTCGCGCAACCTCGTTTCATAGGCTGCACGGCGTTGCGGGATTTCCTGCGCGTCTCGATAGATGACAGGAAGCTGGGAAAAACAGGCTGCGAAGCGTGCTTCCGCGTGACCTGGATCCAGCTGTAGTGCCTGGGCGAGGTCGGCGCTTGCCTCCTGGTCCCGGCTGATTTCTAGAAAACAGCGGGCGCGCTGATACCACGCCTCAGCATTGCGAGGGTTGACCTTCAGCGCGGACGTGAAATTCTCGATGGCATCTTCGGCACGATCGAGCCCGATCAGGACGCGCCCACGATTGTTCCGTGGTTCCGTGAAATCGGGCGCGAGCGCGAGTGCCTGGTCATAAGTTGCAAGTGCTTCAGGCAGACGATTGAGCGCCTCCATTACGGCGCCCCGGTTGTTGAGCGCCTTGACGTGATTTGGCTGCAGCGTCAGCGCACGATCGAGACTCGCAAGCGCCTCATCGTATTGCCCGAGAACGCGAAGCGACGAGCCGCGATTATAGTATGCGTCGGCATAGTCCTTTTTCAGAACAAGCGCCTTGTTGAAGCATTCGAGAGCTTCTTCGTTGCGCCCGAGATCCGCCAGGGCCGCACCGCGGTTGTTCTGCGCTTCGGCGAACCTGGATTTCTGCTTTAGAGCGGCGTCGAAGCTGGCCAGTGCTTCGTCGATACGATTGAGTGCGTGCAGTATCATTCCATAATTCAGTAGAATCTGCGGCGAGGGTTTGCGCATACGCATCGCCTCGGAAATAAGGCGTAGTGCCTCCGCGTGCTGGCCTTTGGCAAGCTTGACGACGCTCAGCATCTGCAAAGCGTCGAAATGGTCAGGCCGGTGAGCGAGGACTTGAGAGTAAAGACTCTCGGCCTCTGTCAGGCGGCCCTGTGTGTGGAGCGTGAGCGCCTCCGCAAAGACTTGCGGCACTTTGAACGGCGCAGGCTTCGGCACCGGCGTCATGAGCTTCGTCCCCTTACATGGAGAGGTAAAAAAGCTCCGCTGAGTCGTCTAGCGCGAAGTGTTGGCTGCGGCCTTTAACGGGAACGTGATTGTGGCGCGACCGTGAGTTGACTTGTGTTTTGAACCAGACACTTTATCTCAGGTGAAATTAGAGCCGGGATCAATGACTTGAATGCCGCGAGCCATAACAAGGGAGACGGTTATATGATAAATCGGCGCTCTCTTCTGACTTCGGGCGCAGCGCTGTCGGCGCTCGCATTTACGGCCAAATTCAGTGAGGCGGGACCAATGGCAACGACCGAGACGATCGACTACCGAAACCTGTCCGATATGGATTGGCGAAAGCGCCTTACGGCCAGCCAGTACACGGTGCTCCGCCAGCACAGCACGGAGCGCCCGGGCAGCAGCCCCCTCAACAAAGAAAAGCGCAAAGGCACGTTTGCCTGTGCAGGTTGCGATCTGCCGCTGTTCTCGTCAGAAACAAAGTTCGAGAGCGGCACCGGTTGGCCGAGCTTCTATCAACCCTTGTCCAACGCTGTGGAGACGAAAACCGACCGCTCCCTTTTTATGACGCGTAACGAGGTGCATTGTGCTCGCTGTCTCGGACACCTCGGCCATGTCTTCGATGATGGTCCGCCGCCGACAGGCTTGCGTTATTGCATGAACGGCGTGGCGCTAAAGTTCATCCCGCAAGACGGGTCATCCTCCTCCTGATGCCCGGCAATATCTGCCGCTTTGCGGCAGAAAGAACCTCGGACGGCGGCATTGCGGTGCCGCCGTTTCCTTTTAAGATGTTGATATAATTGAATAATTAAAGTGGCACGTTGATTGCGACGATCTGCTCGAATTTGCGAGTCCCGTCAGGGGCGACGCGTGTCCTGTTTGTGGAGATGAAGTCATGGGCTTGTTCGACGCTCTTACAACTGCGGTCAGTGGTCTGCAGGCGCAATCCTTCGCCATGCAAAACATATCCGGCAATATCGCGAACTCTCAAACGACCGCCTACAAAGGCATCGACACGAATTTCGCCGACCTGATCCCGGGAGACTCGGTCCCAACGCACCAGATCGCCGGCGGCGTGATCGCCAATTCGCGCGCAACAAACAACGTACAAGGGACAATTCAAAGCACGACGTCGACAACCGACATGGCCATCAACGGCAACGGCTTTTTTGTCGTGCAGGCACCGACCGGCTTCAACGGAAATTTGCCGCTCTTTGGAGGGATCGACAGCTATACCCGCCGCGGCGACTTTCAGCTGGACGCCAATGGGTATTTGGTCAACGGCGCAGGATATTTTCTTGAGGGCATTCCGATCGATCCAACGACCGGCAATCCAGTCGGCAGCGTTGCTGCGCCACTGCAGTTCCAGGGCAATTTCTTGCCGGCTAGCGCGACCAGCCAGGTGAACTACGGAATAAACCTTCCGTCCTTGCCACAGACGAATTCGTACATCGCGACGACGCCAAATTCCGAACTGCTTAATCCAACTGACTTTACCGCGGGTCACGATCCCACGACCGCAGGTGCGGGAGTGGTCATCGGGTCCGACGTCTCTACGTTCGTCAACGAGTTGATCGACGGTGGTTCCGTCACGATCTATGACGCTATCGGAACGCCGGCCAATCTTCAGTTGAGATGGGCCAAGACGGACAGCGTCGCCAACGGTGGCCAGGACACCTGGCAGCTGTTCTATCAGACGAACTCAACCGCAACCGGCGTCCAGCCGGCCTGGCAGAACGCTGGCATCGATTTCACCTTCGATGCAACGGGACAGTTGAATCCGCCTGTTACCAACATCAACTTGACCGGCGTTACGATCAACACGACTTCACTGGGCAACATTACGATCAACAGCCCAACAGGCGGCGTCACGCAATTTGCGAACACAAGCGGCGCTTCGACCGTAAATAACCTGCAACAGAACGGCTATGCGGCCGGCCAGTTGAAATCAATCGCCGTCAGTGATGCAGGCAACATCATCGGCACATTCTCCAACGGACAAAACGTGGCGCTTGCGCAGGTGCCGCTGGTCCACTTCAACAGCCCCAACAATCTGAAGGCGCTCGACGGCGGCGCGTATCAATTGACAAATGAGTCCGGACCCGCGCTTGCGGGATCGTCAGGCAAGATCATCGGACAGTCGCTCGAGGCATCGAACACCGATATCGCCACCGAGTTCACGAAGTTAATTGTCACGCAGCAGGCCTACTCGGCGAACACCAAGGTGATCACGACCGCGAACCAGATGTCCCAAGACCTGCTGAACGTCATCCGATAGTCGTCCGTGAGCGTCGGGCGCCAATGATCGAGATCGGCACATGAGTTTGACGCAAGCGCTCACGTCTGCGCTTTCTGGCCTTCAGGTCAATCAGGCCAGCATTTCGATGGTCGCGGCGAATGTCGCGAACGCCGATACGCCCGGCTATACCCGCAAGGTCGTCAATCAGGTTCCGACTGGTGGCAGTTCCAGCATCGGCGTTCGGGTCAGCGACATCCAGCGGCAGATCGACCTGTACATTCAGCGCCAATTGCGCGTTGAAAATGCCGGCGCGTCCTACGCCGACACTCGCGCGCGAATGTACTCTCAGCTGCAGGAGATCTACGGCCAGCCGGGATCCGATACGGCGCTTGAATCGGTCTACAACAGCTTCACCTCCGCGCTGCAGGTACTTTCGACCAGTCCCGATGATCCCGGCGCACGCACGGCCGTGGTCAACAGCGCGCAGTTGTTGACGCAACAGCTCAATCAGTTGAGCGCCAGTGTTCAGGGCCAGAGGGCTAACGCCGAACTTGCGATTTCCGACGCTGTGAACAGTGCGAACGAGGCGATGACCCAAATCGCCTCGCTCAATCAGCAAATAGCGGGATCAACCCCCGGCGACAGTGCGACGGCAGCGCTTCAGGATCAGCGAGATTCCTATATCGATCAGCTTTCCCAGCTGATGGATATCAACGTGATGGCGGGGGACCGCGGCCAGGTCAGTATTTTTACCAGTTCGGGCACTCAGCTCGTTGGAGCTCAAGCAGCACAGTTGCGTTTCGATGCCGTCGGCACAATGACGCCGGCCTCCCAGTGGAGCGCTGATCCGTCAAAACGCGGCGTCGGGACGATCATGCTCATTCCCCCGTCAGGCGCGCCTGTCGATCTGATCCAAAATCGCTCGATCCGCTCGGGAACGATCGCCGCCTACCTGCAGATGCGCGATCAGGATCTCGTGCAGGCGCAGAACCAGCTCGATGCTCTTGCTGCGGGAATGGCGCAGGCGTTGTCGGATAAAACGACCGCGGGGACGGCGGTGTCTCCGCTTCCGCAAAACGGTTTCGACATTGATGTTGGTGGCCTGTCGCAGGGCAATTCGGTCACCGTCAACTACACCGACACCACGACCAATACTCCGCATACGATAACCCTGGTGCGCGTCGACGACCCTGCCGCGTTGCCGCTGTCCAACACGGCGACGGCAACCGCCAATGATACTGTTTTCGGCATCAATTTCTCCGGCGGCATGGCCTCTGTGATTACGCAGATCAATGCTGCGCTCACCGGCACCGGAATGGTCGCATCCAATCCGTCGGGAACGACGCTGGAGATTCTTGACGACGGCGCAGCAAATACCGTCGATGTCAATTCGGTTTCGGCCACAACGACGGTGACCGGCCTTATGGGCGGCAGTGCCGAGCTTCCATTGTTCACGGATGGCTCGAACCCATATACCGGCGCAATCACTTCACGTGGTTCGCAAGTCACCGGACTCGCGGCTCGCCTCACCGTCAATCCCTCGGTCGTTGCCGATCCATCCAGTCTTGTCGTCTATCAGGCCGGAACCCCGGCCGGCGACAGCACGCGCCCCGATTTCATTCTTCAACAGCTGACCGGTGCGTCGCTAACGTTTTCGCCGAATACGGGGATAGGAACCACCAGCGCGCCGTTTATTGGATCGCTCACGACCTATCTGCGCCAGGTCGTGAGCCAGCAAGGCGAAGCTGCAAGTTCGGCCAATAATTTAAAGCAGGGACAGGACGTGGTCCTTAACGCGCTGCAGCAACGATTCAACGATGCTTCAGGGGTTAACGTCGACCAGGAAATGGCAAACCTACTCACCTTGCAGAATTCCTATGCCGCCAACGCTCGCGTCATGTCGGCGGTGAAGGAAATGCTGGATGCCCTGATCAACATGTGAGAATGAGATGAGTATTTCATCGATCGGGGCGCAATCGGCGCTCATCATGCAGCAGCTGACGCAGATGCGGGCGCAGTTTGACGACCTGCAGCGTCAACTTGGTACCGGCCATAAGTCGGCGACGTATGCTGGGCTGGGCATTGATCGTGGCGTTACCGTCAGCTTGAACGCGCAGCTTTCGGCGATCACCGGCTACGACAACACGATCGACAATGTGATGGCCCGCACAAATCTCATGAACACCGCGCTCGGGAATATGATCGATATTACGAGCACGGTGAAATCTGCGATGGTGCAGGCAAATGGCATCAGCAACGGCAGCGGAGCGATCGTCGCGCAGCAAACGGGGCAGTCTTCGCTCGATCAATTGCTCGCGCTGCTCAATGCGCAGGCCGGTGATCGATATCTGTTTTCAGGCCGCGCCACGGACAAGCCCGCGGTCGAAACGCTCGATCACATAATGAACGGCGATGGTACGAAAGCCGGTCTGAAGCAACTCATTGCCGAACGCAACCAGGCGGATTTGGGCAGCGATGGCCTTGGCCGACTGAACATCGGTGCTCTTGGAGCCAATGGTGTGCAAGTGGCCGAACAGGCAACGTCGTTCGGTTTCAAGCTGGCGTCGATCACAAGCACAATCGCCGGGGCCACCGTGTCCGGGCCGACCGGCGCACCGGCATCGATGAGCATCGATTTCTCCGCCGCCGTTCCAAATCCCGGCGATACGGTAACCTTGCGTTTGAACTTGCCTGACGGAACAAGCGAAAACTTGGCGCTGACGGCGACAACCAATTCTCCGCCCGGCGCTAACGAATTTACAATCGGCGGCACACCGGGCCAGACTGCCACCAATTTCCAGACGGCGCTTGGAACGGCGGTCGGGAAGCTTGGTGCTTCGTCGCTCACGGCCGCTTCGGCAATTGCCGCGTCAAATAATTTCTTCAACGCGGACGCCAACAATCCACCCCAGCGCGTGGGAGGCTCCTCACCCTTCTATGCTGCGACTGGCATGGTTCCCGGGACGACTGCCAATACAGTGATTTGGTATACCGGAGAAACCGGCACTGACCCGGCGCGGTCGACAGCCACGGCAAAGATCGATCAGTCACTGTCAGTATCGTATGGCGCTCGCGCGAACGAAGATGCCATTCGCAACCTGGTACAGAATGTCGCGACGCTTGCGGCGGTAACAATCTCGCCGACCGATCCGAATGGTGTGGCCTTAAGCAGCGAATTGGACCAGCGATTGACGGCCAATCTCGGTCAGCCCGGTGTACAGACAATTGCCGATATTGAGACCGACCTGGCCAGCGCGCAAACGTCCTTACAAGCGGCGAAGAATCGGCACCAGCAAGCTTCCTCGACCTTGAGCGACTTCCTGCAGCAGATCGATGGCGTATCGAATGAGGACGTTGGAGCGCAGCTTTTAACGCTTCAGACCCGAATGCAGGCATCGATGCAGGTTACATCGATGCTGACCCAGCTGAGCCTGGTCAACTTCATCAAGTAGTCAGCGCCCTGCTTCAAAAAAGCAAAGACCGCGGTTGAGCCGCGGTCTTTTGACTTTCGGATTGCAGTCTATTCAGGCAGCGCCGCGTAATCCCGCCGCCAGTTCACGATTGATCGTGATCAACGAATCGAGACTTTCGGGCTTCGGGTTCGCCATGATCGCCATCGTATGATTGAAGACAAAAAGGCCGAGGTTGGCGACGTTTTGTCTGATCCCGGCCGGCAGCGGATTCTCCTTACTCGTAGCCGATGTCACAAAGATCGACCACAGCCTGCGATTATAGACAAGCGCGGCGTCAAGTTCGGGCCGTTTGGCATCCCAACCGTCGTGAATGGCTTGCAGCCGGGCGGCCGCGCTCAGCAGCAGGTCTGCCTCGAGCTCACGCGGATTTGCGGTCTGCTTGGCGACCGCGCCGTAGGTTTGAGCCGCGCGTTGCATGGTCGATTAGCTCCTTTTCGTAGGCAATGAGGGCCTTGGCGTTTTTGAGTGCCTTGTACATTTCGCCGGCCAGGATGTGATTACTCACAGCAACAATATGTGGCCATGCGCTGGGCGCGGCCTGTACGAGTTCGCGCATCAGGATGAAATAGGTTTCGTGGTGCACGCGGGGGTCGCGAGCGGTATACATCAATTGGACCGCGAGATAGATGCGCTTGGCTGGCGTGTCGGCCTGCGCCGAGGTCATGATATCTTTTTCGCGCAGGATCGGCGCCTCGCCTTCGATCAGCAGCCGCGTGCGTTGATTGCCGTTGGTGACGATGCAATCGCCGAGGATGAAGCGCTCGCCAGCTTTCAGCTCGACTTTGAGGCCCATTTCTTTGCCCGTTGAAGTAGACACGGCGCAGGGCAAATTCCCTACGCCGCATCAAGGTCTATGGCTATTGGAACAGCCGCAGGACGTTCTGGTCGGCCTGCGACGCCAGTGACAAGGCGGTCGTCGACAGCTGTTGTCTGGTTTGCAAAGCCAGAAGGTTGGCGCCCTCCTCGTTGCTGTCAGCAAGCGTAAGGCTGTCAGCGCCGTTATTCAGCGTATTGATCATCGCCTTGGTGAAATCCTGGCGGATCTGGACAGTCGCCAGATTCGAACTTAACGCCTGGGCCTGAGACCGCAACGTCGTGAGTGCCGTCGAGAGTTGTGTCCCGGCAGCCGAAATGTCGGCGTTTGATCCCCAGTTATTTGCCGCTGTGTTAATTGCGAGATCGCCGGCGGTTGTATCATTGACGGATCCCACGACCACCGTCGATGTCCCGTCCTCGTTCATGACGATCGTGAGATCGTTGCCGCCCAGCAGGTTGATTCCGTTGAAACCGGAGTCGCCGGCCAGTTGGTCGATTTGCGGCAGCAGCGCATTGAATTGGGCTGCCAAGGTCGCTCGAACGGTCGGATCCGCGGTCTGATTAGCCTGGCTGACCAGGGCCTGCGCCGACTGAACCAGTTTGGTAATGGCTGAAATGCCGTTATTGGCGGCCTGAATGGTGTCGATGCCCGTGGACATTGAATCGAGCAGCGCATTCAGGTCATTCGCGCGTACGGACAGGCCCTGAGCGGTGAAGAAGTTGATCGGGTTGTCGAGCGCCGAGTTGACTTTCTTGCCGGTCGCGAGCCGGGTCTGTGTCTTCGTAATGAGGTCCGAAGTCTGCTGCAATTGCAGAAGGTTAGAACGGACACCTGGAGAAAGTACAATGTCACTCATGGCAAACTCCTTGCCTGCAAAGGGCCAAATCGCTTGGCCTGATAATGAAACGTTAGGGTTGATAGACGGTTAAAGAACGAGTTAAGAATTTATTAACTGCAATTGCGTCAGGCGCGAAAAAAAACGGCGGCCCGAAGGCCGCCGTTTCGTCGAATGTCGATGCGACTTATTGGAACAGGCGCAACACGTTCTGGTCGGCTTGCGAGGCAAGCGACAGCGCAGTGGTCGAAAGCTGCTGCCGGGTCTGCAAGGCGAGCAGGTTCGCGCCTTCCTCGTTCGAGTCGGCCAAAGTGAGAGCGGCAGAACCGTTGTTCAGCGTGTTGATTGTCGCCTTCGTGAAATCCTGACGGATCTGCACGGTCGACAGGTTGGCGCTGAGGGTCTGCGACTCCGAACGCAACACGGTCAATGCTGCGGTGAGCTGGGTGCCGGACACTGCAATAGCGGCAGAGTCCGCCCAGTTGTTGGTCGAGTTGTTGACGCTCAAAGGAGACGCATTGGCGTTGGTGTAGTCCACGCCGGTCACGGTCGTGCTCGATGAAGCATCTTCGTTGAAGTTGACCGTCAGCGCATCACCGCCGAGCAAGTTGACGCCGTTGAAGCCGGAATCGCCGGCGAGCTGGCCGATCTGGGTCAGCAAGGCGTTGAACTGCGTAGCCAAAGTCGCCCGCGTAGCGGTGTCGGACGTCTGGTTGGCCTGGCTGACGAGCGATTGCGCCGATTGCACCAGCTTGGTGATGCCGGTGATGCCATTGTTCGCGGCCTGAATCGTATTGATGGCGTTGGACATGGAGTCCAGCAAGCCACTCAGGTCGTTGGCGCGGTTATCGAGGCCCTGAGCCGTGAAGAAGTTGATGGCGTTGTCGAGGGCCGAATTGACGCGCTTACCGGTAGCCAACCGGGTCTGCGTCTGCGTGATCAGGTCCGAAGTCTGCTGCAGTTGCAGCAGGTTCGACCGCACGCCTGCGGAGAGGACGATGTCAGACATCTTAGGTACCTTTCTGGTGTATTTGCCTACTGGCAGTTACGCACGTGTCGATCCAGTGGATCGGAAAGGTCATCGCACAGACCCACCAAACGGCCCGTAAAAGTTCATGGTTAACGAGTTGTCGCGAATTTGAATGATTTGCTTCAGCGGCGCGTCTGACGAAAAATCCTTCTCGTCGCGCAATTGCCGTCATCAATCGTAGTTAGCAAATCGCTAACAATAGATATTTGTTAATACTCTCCGACTACATTCGACAGGCTGACAATTGTGTAGGCGTCGCCTGTCCATGATAAATGCAACCAGCGTCTACGGCCCGCTGTTTCCTGCGAGCTCGGATTGGCTCAAGGACACCTATACGGCGATCCAAAACAGCAACAACTCGGGCGGTCTTTTGGGCATGCTGAGCAGCGCCGCCAGCAACGACGGCAGTCTCAGTTCATTTCTCTCCTCCAGTACGACGACGGCAAATAATTTTGCCCTGATATCGCAAAACTCCGTCACCAGTGCATCGAGCCTTGTCGCGCAAATAGCCTCGCAAAATCAGAAGACAGCGGACACGAAAAAGCTTCAGGATGCGCTGGCATCCCTGTCGGCAACCCAGCAAGCGGTTGCGCCGAAAAACGTGCTCGATCCCATTATTTTTTTCGACGACGGGTCGACGATCGATACCAACAGCAACATCTTGACCATGGCTGATGGGACTCAGATCGATACGACGACCGGGACCAAGGTCATCGACACATCGTCGCTCATCCAGATGGCCAATGGCGCCTATCTCGATACGAAAAACAACGTTCTGACGATGCCGGATGGCACGAAAATCGACACGGTAACGGGACTGAAGATTTCAGTGACGGCCTGATCGTCACGGAATTCGGAGCGCGATCCGGCGTGGATGGCCGGTCACGTTGGCGGCTTCGATTCAACGTGGGTGCAGTGGATATCCCACCACTGTGTGCGCGGCGCGAGACGCTCGCCTTCAAAGTTGCGTACTGTGGTGGAATAGAGACTCACGATTTCAACGTGGGACCGCCACGCGCCGGGTACTTCATCGCCGAAGGGACCCGATGATCCGGCTGGAAAAGGACGGCCAGTTATCGGATCAGTCATGTGACGAACGGTGGATTGATCAAGCAACTTGAAACCGTTGTAACCGCATGCGGCAAGCGTCTCCATATACTGAAAACCGAAACGGCAATCTTCTACACTGACAAAAAGCGGAAGAGGGTTGACGCCTCGCAGTTGTTCAATGACATCTTGATCGATGCCCTCTACGTCGATCTTGAGGTAGTGAGGCGACCTGAATTCCTCGATGAGGCTTGCCAACGTCACACACCGGATGTTGATTTCCCGAACTCGGCTACCGTCGCGCTTGGCCCATTCGATGTCGAGGCTGCTCCAATGATCGTTGTCCAGATTGACGTAAAAGGTAGCACTTTCGTTTCTTTGCCAGATCGCAGCGTTAACAATCGTCAGGCGGCCATCATCGATCGCCGCATGAAATCGTTTTTGAGCGCTCTCACAGAGAGCCGGATTGGCTTCGAGCGCAACGACATTGAATCCACGGTGGAGATAGTATGACGTGTCATCGCCATTGTTCATGCCGAGATCGAAAATAAGCCGCCCGCCTTCGACGTATCGGCTCATGAGATCCCGCGTCTTTCATTTGGGATCGCGTAGATTACGGCACCCGTTCCGCACCAAGAATCCACGCGGAACAGAAAGTGGTATTCGGGCAGAGTATCCATGAGCCAGAGTGCTGTTTTCCACATTCCATCGGCATTGTGATAGACAGTCGCGGCGATGATCGGCCGACTCGACAAGAGTGTTTCTCGCGCGCCTGTCAAAGCGAGAAGCTCGGCACCTTCGAGGTGCAGCTTTACGAAAGTCGGAGTTACCCGAATCCCATCCAGGGAGCGAACGGTGACGCGCACTCGTCCCGTGTCCGACAACTGCGATGCATAACCGAGATCGTCACGAAACAGCGCTTCGCCTTCGCTATCGGCGAGCGCGCAATCATAAACAGTGACGCGCGGGTCGTCAGGTAGCCAGGATTTCAGATTGTCCTGTAGCACCGCGCGATTTGACGAGTTTGGCTCGATTGCAACAATCTGTTCGAAAGCACCGCTGGTTTTTCGGACGAATGCTTTAGTCACATGGCCGTGGTGGGCGCCGCCATCGATCAGGACTTCATCACCCCTCAAGAGGCTGGTCACTTCCGGAATGAAATAACGAGCGCTCGGCGCCAGGGGCGCGAGTTCGAAATTCCATTCCTCCCTTAGTCGTCGCCAGGCGAGAAACTGGAGATGATGGGCTCGCGATTTGTCGTCGTCCCAGCGTGAAAGCACATGGGCAGTACGGCCATGGTCCTCTTGTGAAAAGGTAGGCGCGAACCAACCATTCGAAAGGGGGTGCAGATGCCGAAAACTTTCGGCCAAATCGTAGAAGGGCACGATATCGCGGAATCCAATGTCCGCGAGAGAACGCTCAATCGGCACGTACGGTGAGGTGACAACGCTGACCGCGAGGCGAAGATCGCTCTTGCTCTTTTTAGTGACCTGGTCCGGTTCGAGCAGCTCAATGCCAGACCAATCGCCAGTTTCGGCCAAGCAGCGTGCGTTGCGGTCGATGATCACAACGGCGTCGTGACCGACGGAACTCAGGAATTCATGGGCGAGATGGCCCAGTTCTCCCGCACCGTAAAGGGCGAGCGGCGCCTTGGCTGACGCCGGCGCGAAAGCGCACCGCGCAGTCGCAATCTCGGCCAGCAGCGCGTGCGCCTGATGCGGGCCGGGCAGCGTAGCGAATGATCGGGCCGTGTGCCGCACGATCGCCCCGTCGAAAAAGCGCGAATCACCCAGAATCGTTTTTGCCACCACCTGCTGCTGTTGCACAGAGCTAATGGTGTTCTGGGAAGGACTACGAATCAGATAAAAACAGTCAGGTGGGGGCAAAATCGGTATGCCCTGCGGGATTCCACGTGGCGCGACCGACAGCGCCATCAGCTGGCAGCGGGCGCGGTGCAACTCTCTATTTTGATGGCAACGAACCGGCCTGGTCTGCTGGCCTGCTCCAGAATAGCGCAGGCATGTTCTTGGGCCAGCCCGAATATCGAAGTCATCATTCGAGACAATTCAGGCAATGCGCAGAAGCGTGATCTGCTTACTCACTTCCGCAATGAAAACAGCAAAATTGTCATTGCCGAGCCCTGCGATGGGCTCACCAACTTTTCCGAAATCCTCAAACTCGCGACAGGCGAGTTTGCATTTCTGCTGGCCGACGATGACTTCTGTTTCGATCACGCTGTTGCTGCGCTGCCATCCGCAATTGAGCAAATTGCCAGCGACCCGACGGTCATCGGACTGACCGGACTATATGCGATCGAGACGTCGCAGGCCTCATCGATCATTGGCTATCGGAACGTCGAGTCGGAAGACGTTACCCAGCGAATGGATGCGTTTCTCGGGTATGAAGGACCCAACATACTGCACTATGCGCCGGTACGGACCGAACTTGTTCGGCGTGTATTCGCATTCATGCGCACATTGCCATTCTATTTTTCTTTCCACGATCAGATTGTTTGCATGCTCTATCTGATGAACGGACGGTTCGCCCGCCTTAATCGATTGCTTTATCTTTATGACATTGGAGTCTGGCAGACGACCGAGACGGCGCAGAAGAAAGATCTAGAGTTTTACAAAGATGCGGGACTCGATCCCTCGATAAATAAGTTGCACTGGTTTCTGTGCGGCTTCGAAGGTGCGGTGCTTATCCGCAACTCGACCCTTTTTCCTTCGGTCTTGCCTGCGCAACGCCAGAGCATGGCTGATCTGTGGTTTTCAGCAATGTATCGCCGGTTCAAGAGCCAACAGAGATATACGTTCGAATCAAACTTCGCCGACGAAGCGGAAAAATTGTGTGCGAAGCTGCGGACCTTATCGGGGCAGTTTTCATTTCATGACATGGTCGCAGCGATCAGCGGATTCATCTCGTTATTTTCTAAAGCTGACGGGCAAGCCTATTTCAACTTTTGGGACGCGATCCTCAACAAACGGGAACCTGTACCGCGGGACACGGTGCCACCGAGACTGACCGCAGCTGGTGGAGTGTAGCTTCATGAAAGTAGTCATCCTCGCCGGCGGCCTCGGAACCCGTATTTCCGAGGAAAGCTACTTGAGGCCAAAACCGATGATCGAGATCGGCGGCAAACCGATCTTATGGCACATCATGAAGCTTTATTCGGAGCACGGTGCAAACGACTTCGTGATCTGCTGCGGTTATAAGGGCTACGTTATCAAGGAATACTTCGCCAACTACTTTCTGCACATGTCGGATGTTACCTTCGACATGGCCGACAACAGTGTTGTCGTGCATCAGCAAAAAGCGGAGCCATGGCGCGTAACCCTCGTTGACACCGGTGAAAGCACGTTGACCGGCGGCCGTCTTAAACGTGTCTCGAGTTACGTCAAAGACGAACAGGCGTTTTGTTTCACCTACGGCGATGGGCTGAGCAATTTGAACATTCGTTCGTCTATCGAATTCCATTTAAGCCACGGAAAGCTCGCGACGGTGACCGCCGTGCGTCCGCCCGGACGCTACGGCGCATTGGAATGTCATGGTGACACGGTGAAAGCGTTCATCGAAAAGCCGCGTGGTGACGGTGGCCTGATCAATGGTGGTTTCTTCGTCCTGTCTCCGCGGTGTCTCGATCTCATCGAAGGTGACGACAGCAGTTGGGAGAGTTCACCAATTATCCGGCTCGCGGCGATGGGACAAATGATGGCCTTCGAGCATCGTGGCTTTTGGCACGCGATGGACACCTTGCGCGACAAGACCATGTTGGAAGAGCTATGGGCATCCGGCAAAGCACCATGGAAAATCTGGCACTGACAGCCGCGGAGCTGGGTTCGTTCTGGCGCGGTAAACGTGTCGTCGTGACCGGCCATACCGGCTTCAAAGGCGCTTGGCTGACGCTTTGGCTGCATCGCCTGGGCGCGAAGGTGTTGGGCATCAGCTTGCCGCCGCTTACATCACCTAATCTTTTCGCGGAGGCCACCATCGATGAACTTTGCGACACCCGTTTTTCTGATATTCGCGACGTATCCGCGTTGGTCGATCTGATCAGAGGCGCGGAGCCGGAAATCGTTATCCATTTGGCAGCGCAAGCGCTGGTGCGCAGGAGTTATCAAAGCCCATTGGCGACCTTCGAGACGAATTTGATGGGGACTGTCCACGTTCTGGAGGCGCTCCGCGAATCTCGCAGCGTCCGAGCGGCCGTGATCGTGACTACCGACAAGGTTTATCGAAACGCAGAATCAGTTGTGCCGCACAGTGAGGATGACGCCTTGGGCGGCCTTGACCCTTACAGTGCGAGCAAGGCCGCGAGCGAATTGGCTATTGAATCCTATCGTGAGTCGTACTTATCGGGGCAGGGGATCGCAGTGGCAAGCGCGCGCGCCGGAAACGTGATCGGCGGCGGTGACTGGTCGGAGGATCGACTAATCCCCGATGCCGTGCGCGCGTGGCAAGCGGGAAGGACGCTCGTCGTTCGTAGACCGAATGCAGTTCGACCTTGGCAGCACGTTCTGGAGCCTTTGTTCGGCTACCTGAGTCTGGCCCAGCACCTGTGGTATCGGCCGACTTTGGCCGGTGCGTACAACTTCGGACCCGATAGCGGCGAAGCGGTCATCGTTCGCGATTTGGTTGAGTTGGCCCGCACGGTCTATGGCGGGGGAGGGGTAGACTATCGCGATGGCAGCGAAGGCCCGCACGAGTCGGCGTGGCTCGCTCTCAACGCCACGAAAGCAGCAGAGGTGTTGGGTGTCACGCCGAAATTGACTTTGGTCGAAACGGTCAAGCGGACGATGGCCTGGTATCGCGCGCACGATCTGGGAACCGACGCAAGATTGCTTTGTGAGGCGGAAATTTCTGACTTCGAAGCTGCCCTCAACGCAGCGTCTTCAAATAGCGCCAAATTGGCTGGCTAGCAGTGCGCTTTACGCCGACATCACTGGCGGGTGCCTATCTGGTTGAGCTTGAGCCGCGTCTCGATTCGCGAGGAACGTTCGCGCGCGCATTTTGCGCGCAGGAATTTGCAGCACACGGCCTCGAAAGCGCCTACGTGCAAGCCAATATCTCCACGAATTCACACGCCGGCACCGTACGTGGTCTGCATTTCCAGCGTGTGCCGCACGCGGAGGCCAAGCTGGTGAGATGCACCAAAGGTGCCATCTATGATGTAATTGTCGATATGCGCGAAGGCTCGGAAACTTTTTGTCGTGCATTTGGCGCTGAACTTTCCGAGCAGAATGGCCTGATGATGTATGTGCCAAAGGGCTTTGCCCACGGTTATCAGTCACTAACGGATCAAACGAGTATCTTCTACTTGGTAAGTGCGCCTTATGCGCCCCAGGCCGAAGCTGGCCTACGCTTCAATGATCCCAAGTTCGCGATTGCGTGGCCGCGCGCGGTTTCCGACATATCGGATAAAGACGCCCAATGGCCGCTTCTCGCTCCTTAATTCTATTGACTGGTGCGACCGGATTCGTCGGCCGACAGATATTGCGCGCTCTTCAGGTGCGTGGGCGCGCCGTGCGCGTCGTCGTAAGGAATGCCAAGAAAGTTCAGAACGCAAAAGAATCTGCGGTCGAGGTCGTCACAAGCCCCGATCTTTTCGCTGAAAGCGCAGCGTGGTGGGCCGATGTATGTCGCGATATCGATACTGTGATCCACGCAGCCTGGTATGTGGAGCCTGGGCAGTACCTGCAATCGTCGAAGAATCATGAATGCTTTTTGGGGACCTTGCGCCTTGCCGAAGGTGCAGAGCGCGCAAACGCGCGTCGTTTGGTCGGAATTGGCACCTGTTTCGAATACGACCTCAATGTCGGCTATCTATCCATTGCTACGCCCCTGAAGCCGTCGACGCCGTATGCCAAGGCAAAGGCCGACACTTTCGCGGCACTTTCTAAATGCCTGCCCGAAAGCGGAATCGAGTTTGCATGGTGCCGATTGTTTTATCTTTTCGGGGAAGGCGAGGATGCACGCCGGTTGGTGCCACTTCTTCACGCCAAACTGAGCGTCGGAGAGCCTGTCGAGCTATCAAGCGGTGCCCAGATCCGTGATTATCTTGATGTACGAGATGCTGGCCGAATGATTGCCGATGCCGCGCTCGGGTCGATTCAAGGCCCCGTCAATATCTGTTCGGGCAAGCCAATCACGGTGCGTGAAATCGCCGAAAAAATAGCGGACGAATATGGCCGCCGAGATCTGCTTCGGTTTGGGGCGCGCCCAGATCACCTGGATCCACCGTGTGTTGTCGGTGTCCTCAACGGCGGCTGAACTTCGGTTTGGTTAATCCCTGTTAACCATTCTCCTGTAGGACGGAGCTGGCTTCGTTTTACAGGACATTCCATGAAAGCCAGGCTCGAACCTCGGATCAACCTTGTCGGACGCACGCCGCTCGAGACGGTGATCCCGCTGGCAACGCCATTCATCGTGTTCGTTGATCCGGCAAGCTCCTGCAATTTCAAATGCACATTTTGCCCGACTGGTCATCGCGACATGATCGCTGAGACCGGGCGCTTTCAGGGCGCAATGAAGTTCGAACTTTTCCAGAAGATCATCGACAATTTGGGTGAGTTTGAAAAGCCGATCAAAGTGCTTCGCATGTACAAGGATGGAGAGCCATTCCTGAACAAGCGACTGGCCGACATGATTGCTTACGCGAAAAAGTCGGGCCGCGTCGACTATATCGATACGACGACAAACGGGACGTTGCTTTCTCCTGATCGCGTTGGTCCGGTGCTTGAGGCCGGGATCGACAAGATCAACATCTCCGTCGACGGAATGAATGAAGAAGGCTATCTGCGTTTTACGGGGTTCAAGTTCGACTTCAAAAAATTCGTAGATAACGTCAAATGGATCTATGCCAACAAAGGCAATTGCGAAATCGTCGTCAAAGTTCCGGCCGAACTCATTACAGAGGCGCAGCGCCAGGAATTTTTTGACACTTTCGGCGATTACTGCGACCGGATCTTTGTCGAAAATTTCGCGCCGTGCTGGCCCGAGTTCGACATCGAGAAGCACACTGGCGTAAAAATCAGCAAGGGAATCTACCAGCAGGACATCGGTGAAACCGATACCTGCCCGTACATTTTTTATGGTTATTCCGTCAACGCCGACGGATTGGTCAGCTCTTGCTTTCTGGATTGGGGTCGCAAGCTCATAATCGGCGACGTACGAACGCAATCCATGAAAGAGATCTGGAATTCGGCCGCGATGAACGCGTTGCGGCTACAGCATCTCGAGGGAGGCCGCCGGCAAAATTCGGTTTGCGGCAATTGCGGCCAACTGAGCCACTGCCTGCCGGATAACATCGATGCGCATCGGCAATCGCTGCTGGCCAGGTTCAAAGCGCTGGTGCCTCTCGATCCCGATGTAACTCCGCCGGGCGGTAGCGATCGAAAATTCACCGCCGTGGCGGCGGAATGAAGATTCTGCACGTCACGCCTCACCTTGGCGGTGGGGTCGGCAAGGCGCATGCGGACATCAGCGCTGTTCTGCCAGAGATAGTGGAACAGATCTTTGTTTTACTCGAGCCGCCGCGGGATCGTCGTTTCGTCGATAGAATCCAGGCCGCCGGCGCGGAGATTGTCGTCGCCGAGAGCCTCGATCACGTTGCGTCGCTGGCGCACACAGTGGACATCGTCCAGTTCGAATTCTGGAATCATCCACGCATGCTCGAATGTCTTGCGCGCGCGGAGTTTCCCGCGATGCGCAGTATATTCTGGTCGCATATATCTGGACTTTTCAACCCGAGGATACCGCCTGGGCTCATGACGGAAGCCGGGCGGTTTGTCTTCACGACCAGCGCGTCGCTCTCGATGCCCTCGGTCTCAGATCTACACACGGCAGAGCGTAAAAAAATTACCGTGATCAACAGCGGCTTCGGCTTTGCGGATGCTCGGCCGCGGGTTGCGCGCGGCCGCAAGCCAGGGGTCGCCTATCTGGGAACCGTCGATTTCCTGAAAATGCATCCGGGATTTTTCGATGCGATCGACGCGGTGGTCGATGACGATTTGCGTGTTTCCGTTTGGGGCGAAGTAGATCAGGCCGGAGCAGTGACTGCTCGCGCGAGAACCATGCGTCACCCCGACCGTGTCAGGTTCATGGGACACGCCTCCGATCCGGCCGAGGCGCTGGCTCAAGCGGACATCTTTTTTTACCCGCTCCAACGCGAACACTATGGAACTGCAGAAAATGCCTTGATCGAAGCGATGTCGTTGGGTTCGACGGCGCTGGTCCTCAACAATCCAGCAGAAATGGCGATCATTCGCGATGCCGAGACGGGCTTTATCGCGGCATCCGTCGAAGAGCTGGCATCACTATTGCAGAATTTGCTTTTGCTGCCCGAGGTGCGCGAGAAAATTTCCGCCAATGCCGTTCGCTACATCGCGCAGACTCGCACAGCGGTGATATCGGCGCAGGATTTCATGATTCAATGGCTTGGGCTTCTCGCCGAAGCGCCGCGCCGCAACAACTTCACGAGCGCAATTGGGGAAACGCCGGCTGATTGGTATTTTTCGACGCAGGGCTCGCGGGAGATGCCGTCCGCGCGGCACCTTGCTGCAACGCCCTCCAAGGGCACGCTTGCCCATTTCGAAAGCGTATTCGCTGGCGACGAGTCCTTTTCCCGGCTGAGAAACCGCAGCGCCTGAGTAAGCCGGCGCCTTCGACGAAAGGGCTACAGGGTGCGGCTGACGGCCAGCGGCGGGCTCGTCTTTGTGCTCGGAGCTTGCGCGCGGCCCGACGCGCTATAGGTCGATGGAGCTTGCTTGCGCGCAAGTTCTCCTGACACACCGCGAATGATGCCTTCGGACACCGCGTGCGCCGTTGCCAGCACGGTAAGATTCATGCGCAGCATATCCTGGAAAGCACCGTGTCGGCGGCGTAGGCGATCGAACGCGGCCGGCGCGAGCGCCCCTTTGGCTGTCTTCAGGCGCTCGCTCTCCATCAGGTAGAGGCGGGCGCATTCGATCTTGGCATTCTCCAGGCCGAATGCTTTGGAGAGGCGGCCGGCGCGCACCTGCGCCGTTTCTTCAGCAATGGTCTGTTCCAGCCGATCCATTATTGCTTCCAAGCCTGCGATTGCCGTCTCAATGTTCGCGTTTGTGGTCACGGATCCTGCAGGTGTCATGACTGGACCTCCTGTCGCGCCATAAGCGAGCGGTAGACCTGATCGGCGATGCCGATACCGCCCCCCTTGGCAAACGACCTGGAATATTCATCGGTAAGCATCGAGCGCCACACCCCGACAGCGCCGCTTCCGCCGAACGGGCCTTCACCGGTGATACCCGTGAACATGTTCTGGAACATCGAATTGAGAAATACGGCCTCGAAGTCCTGTGACGTCGAACGCGCCTTCATCTCTTTTGTCGACGTGAATTTGTTTGACTCACGGCTATTGATGAGGAGATCGACCGGCTTCTGACCTGGCGCGGACAAGGCGAGGGTGCCTGCCATCACATCACCTCGATGTCGGCCTGGATCGCGCCGGCCGCCTTGATGGCCTGCAGGATCGTGATGAGATCGCGCGGACCGATACCCATGGCGTTGAGGCCGTCAACCACCTGTTGCAGGGAGATGCCCTCCCTGACCACAAACATTTTCTTGCCGTCTTCCTGCACGCCGATGCGGGTGCGCGGCACCACCTGCGTCCTGCCGCCGCGCGAGAATGGCAGCGGTTGGCTGACCTCGGGCGTCTCCGAAACGGTTACCGTCAAATTGCCTTGGGCAACAGCGACCATCGAGACGCGTACATCGCGGCCAATTACGACGACACCGGAACGTTCATCAATGACGATACGAGCCGGCAGATCCGGTTCGATCTGCAACTGTTCGATTTCGGTGAGGAAACTGACGATGTTTGCTGTGGACTTGGCGGGCACCGTGATCACGACGGTGGATTGGTCGATCGGTTCCGCCGACGGTGAACCGATATAGTCGTTGATCGCGGCCGCGATGCGCTTGGCCGTGGTGAAATCCGGGTTGCGCAACGCCATCCGCAACTGGTTCAGGCGATTTAGCGTAAATTCGATTTCGCGCTCGATCAGAGCGCCGTTGGCAATGCGGCCAACGGTGGGCACGCCACGTGTGATTTTGGCGGCTTCACCTTCGGCCTGGAATCCGCCGATCGCCAGAGAGCCCTGCGCCACCGCGTAGACGTTGCCGTCAGCTGCCAGCAGCGGTGTCACCAGGAGAGTTCCTCCCTGCAGACTTTTGGAATCGCCCATGGCTGAGACGGTGACGTCGATGCGCGTGCCCTGGGTGCCGAAAGGAGGCAGATTGGCGGTCACCATCACTGCGGCGACGTTACCAGTACGAATCGTCTGGCCGCGGATGTTGACGCCGAGCCGCTCCAGCATCGCGGTCAGCGATTGCTTCGTGAACGGGATATTGTTGAGGGTGTCGCCAGTGCCGTTGAGTCCGACCACGAGGCCGTAGCCGATCAACTGGTTCTGCCGCACGCCTTCAATATTGGCGAGATCCTTGATGCGCGAGGTCGCCCCGGCGCTAACCGGGACGCACAAGGCCAAAATCACACTCAGGCACGCAGCCCGCAAAGTCCTCGTCATCACTGCTCCCCAATGTGACGGTTGACTGACAAGGTTATGCGAATGGCGTGCCAGAGTGGTCGCGGCGCGCAAGGCTCTGGCAGCACGGCGGTTTTTCAATTGAAGCGTTGTCATGAGCGTTCGTGCGACAGGGCACGAATGTACGCAGGCGGTAAATTTTGCCGGCTTATTTACCGGGGATTAACCATACCGGCTCAGGCTCATGGTACTTGAGGGTGGGGGAGCCAACGCTATGCGCGTCTACGGGCCTAATGGAACGGCACTTGCGACGTCGCCGACAACCGCTCGCCGCGCCAGTGGCGGCGCTTTCACGGTCACTGAGGATGCCTCGCCCCGAAGTTCCAATGCTGCCGGATCACTGCGTGCGATCTCGACGATCGATGCGCTTATTGCCCTTCAGGGCGTGGAAGACCCGACACAGCGCCGCAAGCGCGCAGTTGCCAAAGGCCGTACCGCATTGGATGTCCTCGACGCGCTGAAGCTCGGGCTGCTTGATGGCGGCGTCGATCAGTCGATGCTTTCGCGACTGAAAGTCGCGTCGGAGGGTCTGACCGACGCTTCAGGGGATGCGGGGCTCGACGTTGTTTTGGGCGAGATCGACCTGCGCGTCGCCGTGGAACTCGCAAAAGCAGGCGTGCGCTAGGCCACAAGGCCAGCGTCGGCCAACGTCACGGTTGGCATAAGTCATTGAACTGTCATCAAAAACATAAACGTGTCAGGGCCTTACTCCGATATTGTCCGCTGATTGCGGGACGTATATAAGCCTGCCGCGCGTGGGGAGTTGCGCCCCCAAGAAACAAAAGAAGACAGGGAGTACTTGGGATGCTGGCCAAGACTAAAAATTATCGGCCAACCGACAAGGAGCCGTTCATGAATGAGCGGCAGCGCGAATATTTTCGCGGGAAGCTGCTTATTTGGAGAGAGGACATCCTTAAAGAGGCCAAGGAGACGCTGCAGCACCTCCAGGAAGAAAATCAAAATCACCCGGATATTGCCGACCGAGCTTCCTCCGAGACGGATCGTGCCATCGAACTGCGGGCACGCGATCGGCAGCGTAAGTTGATCGCCAAGATCGACGAAGCGCTTACCCGCATCGATGATGGCACCTATGGTTACTGCGAAGAAACCGGTGAACCAATTTCCTTGCGACGCCTGGAAGCGCGCCCGATCGCAACCCTATCGGTTGAAGCGCAAGAGCGACACGAGCGTCGCGAACGCGTTTATCGCGACGACTGAAAACAGACATCTGTAAAAAAATGCCCGGCTTTTCGCCGGGCATTTTTTTGCGCTCCAGGACGATCGCGGCCTCCGACCGGGGAGCAGCCGGAGGCCGCGTCGTTGACGCCGTCTGCGCTCGCGCGTTGCGAAACGGCGCGGGAGATACGAAACTCACGCGACAGACTAGAACGGCAGAAGCACGTTGAAGATTTGTTCGCCGTAACGGTTCTGCTGCATCTCGGTGATCTGGCCGCGCCCGCCATAGGCGATGCGGGCCTGCGCGATCTTGCTGGAATCGATGGTGTTGTCGCTCTCTATGTCTTCAGGACGGACGATGCCGGCTACGATCAGTTCACGCACTTCGAAGTTGACGCGGATCTCCTGCTTGCCCTCGACCACGAGATTCCCGTTCGGCAGGACTTGCGTCACGACGCCGGCGACATTGGTTTGCAATGCCTCCGACCGGTTCACTGAACCTTTGCCGTCCATTGTCGTATTGGAGTCGGCCGTGAAGATGCGCGTCGGAACGGGCGTGTTCATGATCGGCACTTTAGGTTTGCCGAAGAAATTGGCGATGCCGGAATCTTCCGTCATCGCGCGGCTACGCTTGGTCTCGTTGTCGATATTCGCTTTGTCGGTGATGTTGACCTTCACCGTGAGAATATCGCCGACCTGACGCGCGCGTTGGTCCTTGAAAAATGCACGCGATCCGTTTCGCCATAGTGAGTTGGGGTTATAGGCAGCCGGCTGCGCCGCGGGCATCGGCATCTGCACGGGCTTATAACCTGGCCTTGTCGTGGGGTTGTCGACCGCGGTCAGCGGCGGTTGTTGGCCTACGTTCTTCAGCGAGTCGATATACGCGCAACCATTGAGAAGATAACTCGCGAGCGCGGCTAGAACCGCGTGACGCATAACCATGACGACTTTCATGACCTTGCTTTCACTGATGACGCACGGAGAACCGTGTGTCTGTGGGACAGAGCTGATACTCGAGAGATATCGTCGTTAAGCTTTTCATGTTCGTCTTACCGCGCATCGGTGTCGGCCGCGGCTCGCGCCGCGCTGTTCGCGGCGAGTCGCGGTGGACTGTTGCGAATAGCAACCCGCCCTGGACCGACGATCGTTCCTTGCACGACGCGCTTGGATTGTTCGTTCATGACACTGATGGTGTCGCCTTCCGCGCCACCGTCGATTGCTTTGCCACGCAACGTAAGAACGACGCCCGGCACCTCGTAGACCAATGTCACGGGTTCGCTACGCTGGACGAGATCCGGCTTCATCAGTTCGCCGGCGCGCAAAGGTCGGCCGGGCTGCAGATTGGCACGAGCGGCAAATCCGACGACTTGCGATCGACTTGTAACGACGTCGCGGCCAATTTCGCTGCGCGGCCGCCGGTCCATCTGGATATCCGACTCTCGCAAAATGACACCGCGTTCCAGAGGCCTTACCACTGTGGGAATTTCGGCCGTCGGTGTGGCGCGGCCAGACAGTCTTACGAGACTCGATCTGCTCCCGCTTGCGGGGATTTCCAGCGTTGCATCGAAACGGCCGCTGCGGGCGTCGAAATCGATGTGTGCGATACGCGGCGAGCCTTGCGCAGAGGGCTCGACGTAAACCGCCTTTAACTCGCGGGATAAATTCACGACAATGTCTTTGCTGGGACCGAGATCGAAACGCGTTGACAGCGCTTGCGCGACCACATCCTCGACGTCCGTGGCCTGAATGATGCGACTTGCCCGTCTGACCACGATCTCGCGGATGCCGTCCGTCTCTAGGCCGATGAGCGCATGGCTACGCACTGCCTCAAGCACAGAGTCGGCGGAGATGGTGCCGGTGTGGCCGAGGTCGGGCGCGCGAAATATCGGCACGGACGAGACAATGCCGGCATTTTCGATGAGGTCGCCGATGCGAACGATATCGCCGGTTACGATTGCCTCTGGCTTGAGCGCCGGACGCGCCGGCGTCGATTTGCCGGCAACTTGCGCGTTGGCGGAGACGACGAGTGCGGTGAGCGCGATGAGTGCGGCAACGGTTGTGCGGATCATGGCAAAACCTCAACGCATCAGGTTGGATGTGGCGGAAAGCATCTGGTCGGCCGCCGAGATGACCTTGGCGTTCATCTCGTAGGCGCGCTGTGCTGCAATTAGATCCGATATCTCGCTCACGGCTTCGACATTGGCCTGTTCAAGAAAGCCTTGTTGCAGGTTGCCGAAACCATCGGTGGTCGGGTTGCCGTTCTGCGGCGCGCCTGAGGCGGGCGTCTCCAGATAGAGGTTGTCGCCCATGCTTTGCAGTCCGGCCTTATTGACGAAAATCGAGAGTTCGAGCTGGCCAACCTGGCTCTGCGTATTGGTTCCGGGGACGCTAACGAGCACTTGGCCCTGCGCGTTGATGGATACCGAGGTGGCATTTTGCGGAATCGTAATCCCCGGCTGTGCAAGATTTCCCTGTGCGGTTACTAGCCTGCCTTGCGCGTCAAGCTCGAACGACCCATCTCGCGTGTAAGCGGTGCGGCCGTCGGGCAGCAGGATTTTGAAAAAGCCTTCTCCGCGAATGGCGAGATCGTAATCCTTGCCTGTCTGAGTCAATTCGCCTTGGCTCATCAGGCGAGGAGTGCCGACAGTCTTGACGCCAGACCCCAGTTCGATTCCGGCTGGAAGGATATTGCCCTGGGACGAGGTCTGCGTGCCGACGCGGCTTACATATTCGTAGAGGAGATCCTGGAATTCCGCACGCTGGCGTTTGAAGCCAGTGGTCCGCATGTTGGCGATATTGTTGGAGATGACCTGAACATTGAGTTCCTGGGCCATCATCCCGGTTGCTGCTGTGTGAAGTGCTCGCATGGGCTGGTCTCCGGGCTTTAGTTCGGCACTTCAGCGAGCTTGTCGACTGCCGTGCGCTGCAGTTCGGCGTGCTGTGCCAAAAGAGTTGCGATCTGAGTGTAGCTGCGCGTCACTTCGATCATGCGCGCCATCTCAACCACCGAGCGCACGTTGGATTTCTCAACAGTGCCCTGCATGATGCGTGAAAGTTTGTCTGCCTGCGGCGCGATTCCGGCCGGAGCCAGGAAGACACTCGCGCCGTCCTTCTGCAGTCTTCCGGGCTGATCGAAGCTTACGACTCGCAGCTGACCGCGCAGCGACTCGGTCGTGGTGTTGTTTCCTTCCCGAACGCTTACGGTGCCGTCTTCACTGATCGTGATGTTGCGGTCTTTCGGCTGAAAGGTGATGGGTCCGGACTCGCCCAGCACCTGATAGCCCTCGCTGGTGACGAGCTCGCCGTTGCTGTTGGTCTGCAACGCACCGTTGCGTGTGTAGCGCTCGCCCCGTGGCGTCTGCACGACCAGGTATCCCCGGCCATTAATCGCGACGTCCAGTGGATTGGCTGTGCGTTCGAGCGGTCCTTGGCTCAAATCGATCCAGGTCGCACGATCATGAACGAAGCTGATGGGCCGATCGGCACCCATGAAATTTTCGGAGCGCGCGGTCGGACTGACGTATTCCTCAAACACGGCGCCGTCGCTTTTGAATCCGGCGGTGTTGAGGTTGGCGATGTTGTTGGCGACCACATCCAGTTCGCGCGCGAGCGCGACCTGGCGTGACAGTCCGACCAGAAGTGCATTCTGCATCGGTAACTCCCCTTGCAGTTCGACAAGGCTTCGGCCCTCCCGAGGCCAGTCTTGTCGTAGCGGTGCCGCGAGCTCTCCCAAGCCTGCGGCCACCTGGGAAGTGCAGGCGTCATGCCAACTCAGAAATGTAAGTTATTTCAATATATTAGGGGCTAAGGGCGGGTCGCGTTCGCGGGCAAAAACGGCCTTTTAGGCAACGAACCCGGCAAAAGATTCCGCTCAAACCGGCACCAGAAAGCATCTGTTAACCATACCGACCTACCTTCGATTTTGGGGCACGTGGGCCCGTCGAAGCGCGATGTTTGGCCGAACATTGCGCGCCGGCGCGCCAAACGTCGCGAAGTGGGGTCATCATGGCGGCAAAGGCGAAACCGGCGGACGTCGAAGAAGAAGACGACAAGCCGGGAACTGAGGGCGAGCAGCCGGTAGCGGCATCGAAATTCGCCTTTCTGAAATTCAAGCTGCCTTCGATGAAGTGGATGATAATCGGCGGCGCCGGTCTTCTGGTGCTCGTCGGTGGGGGCGGGGGCGCTTATTTTTTCTTCAAGGGCTCGGGCCACAAAGAAACACCAGTCGCCGCCAAGCCGGCCACATTCGTCGATTTGCCCGACGTGCTGGTCAATCTGTCGAATACCGGCGCCGATCGCACGCAATATCTCAAGGTCAAGATCGTGCTCGAGCTGCCGGACGCAACCTTGGTGCCGCAGATTCAACCGCTGATGCCGCGCGTTCTTGATGCCTTTCAGACGTACTTACGCGAGTTACGCCCGACCGATCTCGATGGTTCGGCCGGTCTCTATCGTCTCAAGGAAGAATTGACCCGCCGGGTTAACGCGGCCGTCGCTCCCAATCGCATCACGGCCGTTCTGTTCAAGGAAATCGTCGTTCAATAACGAGAACAAGATCGGCGGCTCGCATCGATGGCCACAAAAGACCAAATCGACCAGGACGCACTGGCCGCCGAATGGGGCCTCGCCCTGGAATCTGACTCAGGTGCGGCTCCGACCAACGCCGAAGCGTCCGCCTCGACAGGGACCGATGAGGCCGCCGCGCAGTGGGCGGCAATCGGCGACGACAGTGGCGGCCCGCAGTCGGCCAAGGGTGGCGCCGAACGCATTCTGAACCAGGAAGAGATCGACAGCCTGCTCGGCTTCAGTCTCGCCGATGTTTCGCTCAACGATAACTCAGGCATCCGCGCGATCATCGATTCGGCGATGGTCTCCTACGAGCGTTTGCCGATGTTGGAGATCGTCTTCGATCGCCTCGTGCGATTGATGACAACGAGCTTGCGCAATTTCACGTCCGACAACGTTGAAGTCTCGCTCGACCGCATCACTTCGGTACGTTTCGGCGACTATCTCAATTCAATTCCGCTGCCGGCAATTCTTGCAGTGTTCAAGGCCGAGGAATGGGACAACTTCGGACTCGCGACGGTCAATTCCAGTCTGATCTATTCGATCATCGATGTTCTGCTCGGTGGGAGACGTGGCCAAAGCACAGTTCGGGTCGAAGGCCGACCCTACACCACGATTGAAACCAATCTCGTGAAGCGGATGATCGAAGTCGTTCTGGCGGACGCCGAATTGGCCTTCAAACCGCTTTCTCCGGTCAGGTTCAACATCGATCGCCTTGAGACCAATCCGAGGTTTGCCGCAATCTCGCGACCCGCCAATGCCGCCATTCTGGTGCGCTTGCGCATCGACATGGAAGATCGCGGCGGGACGATCGAGTTGTTGCTGCCTTATGCCACGATCGAGCCCATCCGCGCAGTGCTGCTGCAGATGTTCATGGGCGAGAAATTCGGCCGCGACCCCATTTGGGAAGGCCATCTCGCGACGGAAATTGGCCAGGCGCGGATCGGCGTCGACGCCGTGCTCTACGAGGCGCGCCTGCCGTTGCGGCGGATGATGGGCCTCAACGTCGGCGACACGCTGATGCTCGAGATAAAACCGGAAGCCATGGTCACCGTCAGATGCGGTGACGTCACGTTGACCGAAGGCCGCATGGGACGGGTCGGCGATCGGGTTGCCGTGCGGGTTTCCAAGCCGCTGCGCAAGCCGCGGACCACTTTCGCCATGTTCGAAAACGCTGACGAAACGACAACGACGACGCCATTGGAGGTCCCGTGAGCTATCACTACGGTTTACTGGTAGAGACCATGGTCTCGATCCTGCTCCTGCTCACGATCCTGTATTGCGTCCGGCTCAACAAGCAGCTCCGTTTACTTAAGGCCGATGAGCAGTCGCTGCGTGCGACAATCTCCGAGCTCGTGACCGCCACCGAGATCGCCGACCGGGCGATTGGTGGTCTGAAGCTGACAATGCAGCAGGGTGAACAAGCCCTGAGTGATCGGCTGGATCGTGGCGAGATCCTCGCGGCAGAACTTGATCAGCATCTTAACGCGGGCAACCAGTTGTTGGCCCGACTCGTCCGCATCACCGGAATTTCTCGGCCGAACGAATCGCAGGCGCTGCAAAATGCCAACGCCGTGGCAGCCGCCGCGCAGGCTTTTGCAGAGAGAACGCGCTCCCGGATCGGTGGCAAAGCGGCATGAATCGCCTGCTGCGCGATGTGCGGCTGATACCGATCGTGCTGTTTGCCACGATCAGCCTGCTTGTCCTCAAAGTCTCAGGTCTTGTATTCGACGGCGGCTACACGCTCGCCCAAAGGATGCAGGTGCAATACCAGACCGGGTTGAGGATCGTTCCAGCCGAGAGTGTGCCGGAGCAGCCGAAAATCATCATCGCCGACAGGCAAGGCAAGCTCGACGCGTCGGGCCGAAAACAGCCGTGGGCGCAGGAGATGTTCAATTTCAATTCGCGCGCCGACGTCACGGGGTCGGTCGGCGCCGATGACAAACCGAGCGAACCGGCACTCCGGGTTAGTGACAAGCCGCCGGAGTCGCCGAAGCTCGAAGTTGCCGGGGCGGCAATTCCCTTGGAGCCGGGCCGTGTTGCGTCCCCGGGAGAGCGAGCGATCCTTGAGCGGCTGCAGACCCGGCGACAGGAACTCGATACGCGTAACCGAGAGCTGGAAATGCGCGAGAACCTGATCAAGGCGGCGGAAAAGCGCCTGGAGGATAAGGTCACAGAACTCAAGGATACCGAAGGCCGCGTCAACACCGCGATGGGAACACGGGACAAGATAGGGACCGAACGCTTCAAGAGCATCGTCTCCATGTATGAAAACATGAAGTCAAAGGATGCCGCCCGTATCTTCGATCGCCTCGATTTGAAGATTCTGGTCGATGTCTCGACCCAGATTAACCCGCGCAAAATGTCCGAAATCCTCGGGCAAATGTCCCCGGATTCTGCAGAGCGTCTGACAGTCGAACTCGCAAACCGCGCCAGCGCCCAGCCCAAAGCGCAAAGTCCGGACCAGTTGCCGAAGATCGAGGGCAAGCCGAGCGACAACTAACCGCGACAAGACGATCAGGGATGTCTGCATTTGGGGTAAAGCGGACATCGTTCATATGAGCGGTCTTGTCTGCTTATGACTCAAAGCGGACGTCGGGGCTCGTCTTAACGAGCCCCGAGAGTCTCGCTATGATGATCAAACTTGATTGTCGGGGGTTTATCCAAATGCGACGACGGGACGTGCTTGGCATCGCGGGCGCGGTCGCAGCGTGGCCACTTTTCGCGCGCGCGAACGACCCTGCGCGTATACCTAAGATCGGAGTTTTGTGGCACGCCGCAAATCAGGCGAAGAGGCACCCTATTTCACATCACTCGTCGAGGGCTTTCGTAGCGGCTACGGCGACGGGCGTATCACGCTGAGCATCGTTTTCCCGCCGAGAAGCCGGAACTGTTCACAAGCATGGCAGCTGAGCTGGCGGCTATGAAACCCGACGCGATTATCGCGGTCGGCAGTGCCGCGCCATATGCCGTCAAAGCTACAACGAGCATTCCTGTCGTGTTCATGTATGTGCCAGATCCTCTTGGCAGCAAGCTCGTGCAAAGCATTCAGCGTCCAGGCGGCAACGCGACGGGGCTGAGCAACTTTTCGGTCGAACTGAGTGCAAAGCGACTCGAATATCTTAAAGAGGTTGTGCCCGACCTTTCCCGCGTTGCGTTGCTCGTCAATCCGAGCGCAAGAATTTCGGACCTGTACATCGATCAAGCAAAGGCTGCGGGGCCGAAGCTCGGGATTACCACACAGGCATTTCAAGCCCGCTCGTTGGACGATCTCGAAGGGGCATTCGACGCCATGACCAAGGCCGACATGCAGGCGGCCGTGGTGAATGCCGAGAGCCTCTTCTATGTGGGAAAATCGTCAATCGCGAACCTCGCGGTTGCGCGCCATTTGCCGACCTGCGTTTGGGTGAGAGAGTGTGCGGAAGCGGGGGCTCTGCTTTCGTATGGAACCGATCAGCGTGCAATCGCGCGCCGGACCGCCGCTTACGTCGATCGCATATTGAAAGGCGAAAAGCCTGCCGACATTCCCGTGGAGCAGCCCACGCATTTTGAGTTGGCCGTCAACCTCAAGACAGCCAAGGCGCTCGGGCTCGTCGTTCCATTTTCGCTGCTGACGCGTGCCGATCAGGTGATCGAATAGCAGGGCGTTATGTCTGCTAATGACCCAAAGCGGACACCTCGCATGCCGTCGCGCGGTAGCGTATCTAATCGAAACACCACCTCGTAACTTTCCTGAAAACGAAATTTAGCGATAGCATCGTCGCCGAACGTCGCGTGGTCGCTAAAACGAGGCTGGAATGGAATTTTACCAAGTTGGCAACAGTGGCGTGCGGTTGTCCCGCATCGCGCTTGGCGGGCACGAATATCTGCCAAACGGGAATTCGCGCGGTTTCAACGAGGATTTCCAGAAAGCGATTACGCCCGGCTACATCTTTCCCGGCTTTGGCGGCGAGAAGCGCAAGGCCCTGGTCAAAGCGGCTTACGATGCGGGCGTCAATTTTTTCGACGTGACGCACGATTCCGAGAAGGAAGCGCTCGGGCGTAATCTGACGGAAATGCCGCCGCCTTACCCGGTCTACGTCCAGACCCGCGGCGAGCTGATGAATTACAGCTACGACCCCGGCAACAAAAAGATGACGGACCTTGGCCTGTTACGGACTGAGGTACAGCGCATTCTCAAACTTATGCGCCGTGAGCGGCTTGAGCTGCTCAACCTCGGCATTCTGCGTGACGCGCTCGACGATTCGAATTTTATCGCGAAGATCGCGGCCAACGTGAAGGCCCTTCAGAAGGAGGGGCTGATCCTGTTCGCTGCCGCCGATACGTTTTCAGGTCAGGAGACTTACAAGGCCATGATGGCGAGCGGAGCCTTCGCGACGCTCAACATCAATTTCAACGTTGCGGACGATTATCCAGAGCGCGAGATATTTCCTTTCGCCCGCAAGCAGAACATGCGTGTCGTCGTGCGTGAGGCTTTCATTAAAGGCGTCCTGTTCCGTCTCGCCAGAGAGGCGGGCATTGGCGATGACGCGCTAATTGCGCGCGCCGGGATGAAATGGCTCGCATCCCGTCGTGGGATCGACAGCGTCATAATGGGGCCGGATACGGCCGAGCATTTCCGTGACAATCTACGCGCGTTCCAGAATACAAAGCTCGACGATACTGAGACCGCGGCACTCGAAAAACTGCGCGCGTATCCATCGTTCGTCGCGCTGAAGAAACAGAAGGACGAGGAGTTCTCGGCTGGCACCGCGATCGGCCAGCGCGCCGCGCTCTAGGCTGGCTTTAGACGCGTTTGGCGGCGTCGGACAAGATGTCCTCGATCAGCCGCTGGACGTGCAGGCCTGAACGCACGGTGTTCGATGGCTCGCGCTTTTGCTCGATGGCGTTGAGCATTTCGCTAATCACAGCTTTATGCGGGCCGTGATCGAAGGCCATCGGATCCGCGCCGCCGCCACCGGACTGTGCGGAGCCGACTATCTCCGTTGCGCCGCTCGCGCGGTTGATGGTGAGTTGAAACGCCTCCAGCACCGCGGACCCTTTGGTTCCAGCAAGTTCGATCCGCTCCGGGTAACCGGGCCGTGCGACGGTGGTCGCATCGATTGTGCCTATCGCACCGTTCTTGAAACGGATCGCGGCGGTGGCGATATCCTCGGTGTCGATCGCCCGCAGCGGCGACGTCGTGGCAAAGCCGGCGACATCTCGGTGCGGCCCGACGAGGTGGACCAGCAGATCAAGCGTGTGAATCGCTTGCGTGAGTAGCACGCCGCCGCCGTCGCGGGCCTTGGTGCCGCGTCCCGCAGTTTTGAAATAAGCGTCGTCGCGCCACCAGCGAATAGAGGCGCTTGCCGAGATGATCGGTCCAAGCTCGTCGGCATCGAGAATGGACTTTAACCGAAGCGACGCCGGACGAAACCTGTGTTGCAGGCAGACTGAGCAACGCACACCGGCAGCCTCGACGGCTTTCGCCAATGCTTCGCCACGGCTCACTGTTACTTCGACCGGCTTTTCAACGATGATATGTTTGCCAGCCTTGGCGACAGCTTCGGCAACCGGAAGATGCGTGCCGGGTGTTGTGAGAATCAGGATTAGATCGAGATCGGGCCGCGTGAGCAGCTCGTCCTGTGTGTCGAACACTGGAACTTTCCATTGCTCAGCAAAGGCGCGGCGCCGTTCGGGCGACGGCGCGAAACCGCCGACGATCTTTGCGCGGCCCGCAGCCTCGAGCTCACGCAGGGATGTCATGTGCGGTTTGGTTGCCATGCCCAAACCGATGATTCCGACGCCTATCGTCATTCGGCTCTCCTCGTCGCAACGTGTGAAATTTCTTCTCAAGTCAAAGCCGCACGCGTTGGCCGTCGTCGCTTGACAGCCAGCGTCGCTCCCGTGATGCTGCCTTTACAAATAAATGACAAACGCGCCAAGCGCGGGAATTCCCATGGGAGGGAAGAATGCAGATTTCACGCAATCTGTCAGTGCGCCTGCTTGCGGCCACGGTGATGGCTGTGGGTGTCTCGGTGCTCTCGCCCGGCACAACGCGCGCCGAGCCGATCACGCTCTCGATCATTGACACGGGCGGCGATCTTGCTTCGACCGAGGTCATCATACGCAATTACGCCAAGGCCAATCCCGACAAGGTCAAGGACATCAAGATTCAACGCGCGCCGGCACCTGAACTGCCAGCCAAGATCAAGGCGCAACAGGATGCGGGGCGCCTCGACATCAACCTCGTTCTGACCGGACAGGACGGCGGTTCGCTGCTCGCCGCCAACAAGCAGATCATCCAGATTCCGAACTACAAGACCGAATTTCCGCGCGACATCCTCACCGACGCCGGCAAGGCGCTCTACGACGAAGGCGGCGGCTATCTGATCCCATCGGTTGGAAATGCCGGCGGTCCGGTGTTCATCTACAACCCGTCGAAAGTGCCCAACCCGCCGAAGACTGCGGCCGATCTGCTCGCTTGGGCGAAGGCCAACCCCGGCAAGTTCATGTACGCGCGCCCGGCGAATAGCGGGCCGGGCCGTTCGATCCTCCAGGGCGTGTCGTTCATCCTCAACGACTCCAAGCCGATGGATCCCGAAAAGGGATGGGAAAAGGGCTGGGACTTCCTGAAAGAGCTCGGCAAGTCAGTCGAATATTATCCAACCGGCACAGCCATCACGCTCAAGGAATTCGCGCAGGGCCAGCGCTGGATGATCGCGGGCATCATGGAATGGGACATGAAGCCGCGCGCTCAGAGCGTGATCCCGCCTGATTCAAAGATTGCGATCCTCGAGAACACGACCTTCGTGGTCGACGGCCACTATTGGGCCATTCCGACCGGCGTGCCGAAGGAGCAGGTCGATGTCATCCTCGATCTCATGAAGTTCATGTGGAAGCCGGAGCAGCAGGTGCTGACCTGGACCGCCTTCATCGGCCCTGTCGTGAAATCGGCAACGATCGCGTCAGCGCCGAAGAACATCCAGGACGACGTCAAGGAATTCTGGCGCCCCGAATACGATCAGGTCGGCACCAAGTGGAAAGTATCGTCGCCGCTCGGCGTCGCCGCGCTGAGCTACGCGATGGACCGCTGGGACCGCGAAATCGGTGCCGATCAGGTCAAGAAGTAACAACGCCACACACATCATGCGAAAGCCCACCCGCGGCGGGCTTTCGCGGCGTTGGACAGGCGGCGGGGGACATGGCCGATTCCATCAACAAGCTGCGCGTGGATATCACTAAGCGGTACGGCGGCAAGACCGTGCTCGATCACCTGTCGCTGGAGATCCGCGGCGGAGAGTTTGTGACGTTTCTCGGGCCGAGCGGATGCGGCAAGTCCACTGCGCTTGGCATCATTGCCGGCCTCGTGCTGCCGACCGAAGGCGAAATCTGGCTCGACGATCAACGCATCGACGATCTCCTGCCGGAAAAGCGCGGCTTCGGCATGGTGTTCCAGAACTATGCGTTGTTTCCGCATCTAACGGTCTTCGACAATGTCGCCTTCGGCCTGTCGCTGCAGCGTAAGCCAGCCGCAGAGATCAAGGAGCGGGTCGGGACGATGCTCGGCCTGGTGCGGCTGTCCGGTTACGAAGAGCGCTATCCCGGGCAATTATCTGGCGGTCAGCAACAGCGTGTAGCGATCGCACGCGCGCTCGTTTTGCATCCGCGTCTGATGCTGTTCGATGAGCCCTTGTCGAACCTCGATGCCAAATTGCGCGTCGAGATGCGCGCCGAGATCAAGCAGCTGCATACGCGACTGGGCCTGACTTCAATTTACGTCACGCACGATCAGGCCGAAGCGTTGTCCCTGTCCGACCGCATCGTCGTTCTGCGCGATGGCCTATTGATGCAGGTCGGAACGCCACAAGAGATCCACGACCGTCCGGCCAATGTGTTCGTCGCCGACTTCATGGGGTTTCGCAACTTCTTCGATGTTGAGCTTGGCGATGGCGCCGGTGGCTACATAGAGGGCATCGCCAAGGGTCGGCGGTTGCGCGCCCGGGCCAATGGGTTCGCTGGCCCCGGCAACGCTGTCATGGCTATTAGGCCCGACGATATTCGTGTCGGCGCCGCGCCGGACGGCCAAAACGTACTGCGGGGCAAAGTCGAACTCGTCGAATATCTCGGCCGCGAGCTTGAGGCCGCCCTCATGGCGGAGGGCCAGACGCGAGTCTGGGTACGCACAACGGAAAAGCTCGTGCTGGGCGATACCGTCGATGTGACTTTGCCGCCCGACAAACTTGTTGTTCTGCCGCGGGAATAAGCGTCATGGCTTTGGCCCGCACCGACAGCCGCAGTGAACTCGATCTTCTCGCGATCGTCTGCCTCTTGCCCTCGCTGCTCTACGTCATCGTGATGTTCGTCTATCCGTTTCTCTACGGGGTCTATGCCAGCCTGCAGCCGCTCAAAGGCGAGGCCTGGAGCATCAAGAACTACGTGTCGTTCTTCACCGATCCGTACCAATACACCACGATCAAGACGACATTCGCGCTTGCGCTTCCGAACAGCGTCGTCGTTGTCCTGCTTGCACTTTTTTTTGCCTACGGCATGCGGCGCGGCATCTGGATGGAACGCACCATCACCGCCATCCTTGTTCTGCCGATTTCGCTCGGCGTCATCTTCCTGTCCGAAGGCATTCTCGGCTTTTACGGCACGAATGGCTGGCTCAACCAGATGCTGCTCGGCGCCGACATTATCAAGGAGCCGCTCGAGCTCACGCATAATTTCATCGGCGTCATTCTTTCGCTGTTCATGCAGAACTTCCCGTTCTGCTTCCTTATGCTGCTTGGTTACATCTCGGGCATTGATCCGAGCCTTGAGAACTCTGCACGAATGCTGGGGGCAGGGCCCTGGACGATATTCCGGCGCGTCATGTTGCCTTTGATCGCACCGGGGCTTGCGATCGCCTTTGCGCTCGTTTTCGTCATGAGCTTCGCGGTATTTCCGTCCGCGGTGATGGTGGGGCAGCCGGCCGGCTCGACGCGGACGATCTCGATTGCTGCATACCAGCAGGCGTTTGAGCTTTACGACATGTCCTATGCGTCCGCTGTCGCTGTCATTATGGGCCTGTGCCAGTTGGCAGCGCTCATTGTCATCATACTGGTCCGTCGACGCATGACGATTGCGACGACCATGGGCGTCGGCAAGCGGTAGGGGCAACCAATGCGTGGCCGCACCTGGAAGCTCGTCATCTACATCCTCTTGGTGGGGTTCATTCTCAACCTTGCCGGCATCGTCAGCCACGTCGTGGTGAGCGCGTTCGCCAAGCGCTGGTTCGGCAAGCCACTGCCGCCGGCCTTCACAACCGACTGGTTCACCTATGCCTGGACGAATTTCGAATTGGGGCAGGTGCTGTTCATCACGCTGTTTATCGCGTTGGCGGTCGTGTTCATCGCGCTCGCGATCGGATTCCCTGCCGCCTACATTCTGGCGCGGCGTGACTTCCGCGCCAAACCGATTCTGCTGCTGATGTATTTCTTGCCACTGCTCATTCCGCAAATGACTTATGGCATTCCGCTGGCAACAACGCTGTACAAATTCGGAGTCGGTGGAACGGTATTGGGTGTCATCCTTGCCGTCCTGGTGCCGATGGTGCCGCTCACGGTCTTCATCCTGTTGCCCTTCTTCGAGCAGATCAGTCTCAATCTCGAATGGAGCGCGTCGATGCTCGGCGCGAACCGGCTGCAGATATTCCGTCGCGTGCTGCTGCCTCTGATGGTGCCCGGCATTCTCACCGCCGGGCTTCTGGTGCTTGTGAATACCATCTCCAATTTCGAGCTCGCCTTCCTGCTCTCCGGCGGCGGCTCACAGACGCTCGTTGTCGCGCTCTACTACAACGTGTTCGCCGGCGGTGTCCGGCCGGTCTATTCGATCGACGCGATGGCCGTCATCTACATGGTTATGGTGATGTCGGTGCTTCTGGTGGCGCTGCGGTTCGTGCGGCCGACCCAGATGGTGTTCCGGCTCGACCAGACGAGGCGCTAGGTCGCGGTTTGTCCGCCAATGACCCAAAACGGACATAGGCCTCGCGTTTACCCCTTCCTGTGTGCACGTTGCTGATCGACTACATGTCCGCTATTGACCCTAAGCGGACATCAGCCAGCATTTCATGTTGCGGTAGCGAGGCCGATTTCAACCTCTATTAACGCACCCCATTAAACCGATACGATGCTCACTCTGAGTCGGGGGCACGGATGAGGCGGCGGGAATTTCTCGGTGTTTTGGGTGGTGCGCTGGCATCCCCACTGGCGGCGCGCGCGCAGTCAAAAGACACTCCTCCGGCGGGCGTTACGAAGCCGGACGACTTTGCCGGCAAACTCAATTCCCTTTTGCAACAGGCGGAGCAACTCGGCGCTCCCCTAGCCGCAATTCAGCGCGCCGCTGCGATCTCACGCCAGCCGACTTTCTCCAAAAAAGACGTGTTCGCGGTCTTCGACATTTCTCAGCCGTCGGCGAACAAGAGATTCTACATTTTGGATTTCACATCAGGCCAGGTCACGGCACACTTCGCGGCGCACGGAAAAAGCAATGGACCCCACGCGAAAGCCATCAAATTCAAAGGCTTTCAGCGGGACCTGGACATGGTCCCGCTGGGTCCACTCAAGACCGTACACGCGTCTCCCGAGGTGACGAGCCATTACCGGACGATCGTGGATCGCTACGACAAAACCGTTTATCGAAACATGATCGTTGGCGTCCTCGAGGGCGTGGCCCCGTACAATCGTTACATCAACCACACGCCGCCGTATAAATGGGTCATCCACCCGAACTGGTACACGACGGCTGGTTATCGCGCCAAGAATAACGGCATGCTGGGGCGGAGCCTCGGCTGCATCACCGTCGATCCGGCAGAGAACAACAAGATCATCGCGCGCCTTCAGGGAGCACTGATCTACGTGACGGTCGGAGATGCCCCTATAGAACAATATTTGTAAGAGCTTTCCGCCCAGCCTGCGGCAGGGTGCGGTTGGCGGGCACGGCCTGCTACCAATTTCCCTTATTTGGCCCCACGCCAAATAAGGGCACCATGGGTGGTGGGAAGCAAATTCGTTAATGTTTAAAAGGGGATGCTTGGGTACGATTGCCTTGCCCCGCTGGACATCCTTAACGCAGCATTAAACGCGCCACCTTAGGCTGGCACGACCGGCATGCTCGCCGGCTGGAACAGCCTTATGACGGCTCTGCCATTCAGGCTGAAGCGTATGCTTTTGCGCAACCCGGTGCGGCCGAGGGTCGGCTCCGGGTGGCGGTCCGTTTTTTTGGCGATGCTGGCACTGGTTGTTTTCGCGCCTGTCTGCGAAGTCCGCGCTGACGATCCCATCAAGGGTGAGGTCAAGGCAGTCGCGGACGGTGGCTACCTGCGGCTGACGTTCCAGTTCGAGGAGGCAGTCGAGGCGACAACCCGGGTTTCCGGAGCGATCGTCGTCATCAATTTCAACAAGCCGGTGATGATTGCTGTCGAACGATTGAATGTGAACGCGCCCGATCTTATCAGCGCTGCCCGTCGCGATCCCGACGGCAGTGCGATCCGCATCGCTCTGACGCGTAAAGTGAAGTTGAACGCAATCACCGCGGCCGAGCGGTTATATGTCGATCTCTTGCCGGAAAACTGGAAGGGCCCGATGCCGGGGCTGCCGCAAGAGGTCGTCGACGAGCTCGTACGACGCGCGCGCGATGCGGAACGGCAATTGCATCAACAGCGTGCTGCCGACAAGCAGAAGAAACCGCCGCTTGTCCGAGTGAAGGTCGCGAGCCAACCCACATTTGTCCGTTATGTTTTCACGATGCCTGGGACGGTCAATGTCGTTCCGGAACGCGCCGACGGCCGAGTCACTTTAAGTTTTGACCAACAGGTGAATTGGGACCTCGCGGATGCCAAGGCTTCGCTGCCGCAAACCCTAAAGTCCATCGAGGCCGAGGTAGATTTCGACACCGTCGCTGTTGTCTTTACTCTCAACGGCACGCCCGAGGTTCGCACCTTCCGCGAGGATCGCAGCATCGTCGTGGACATCGGGCTCGACGGTGCCAAGGCAAAACAGGCGGAGGAGGGTGCCGCAGCCAAGCAGGTACCCGCAGCGACGCCGAAAATCTCATTGCCGGAAACAACGCCATCGAAAAGTCCAGCGACAGAAATCCAGCCCAAGGCTGCCGCTCCGAAAACGGAGCCGTCTGCGTCGGCGATGGCCGCACCTGCGTCCATAGCGGGCGCGCCGGCAAAAGAGGCCGGGCAAACGCAGCCCGCGTCGACCATCAGTCCGCCAGCACCACAGCAATCCCAGGCATCCTCCGAGCCCGCACCAGCTGCGCCTGCATCGACGGCACCGCAAACCGCGCCAGTGCCGGTTGCTGAGGCGTCGCCTGCGAGCCCGTCACCTGCTGCGCCGTCAGTGCCAAAAACTACGCCGCTGTTCGTCGCCGACGAAGATGCAATTCGTCCCAAAGCCAATCCGAATGCAGTGGTGGTTGCCGGCGCACAACAATCCGGCGACAGCATACGCGTGGAGTTTCCGTTTGCTGTGCCGACTCCGGCCGCAGCTTTTCAGCGCGCCGACACACTCTGGCTGGTCTTTGATACTCCTGCACAGATCGATCTCGCCGCGCTTCAGGCCGACAAGGACAATGGTGTGCGGGAGGTATTGTTTGACCGGGCCGATGACGGCGCGGCGATCGTGCGTATCAAGCTCGTGCGGCCGCGCGTGGCAAGCCTTGAAGCCGATGGTCCGGGGTGGGTCGCCAAAATCGCCGACACGACGACCGCGCCCATTCAGTCGCTCGGCATTGCACGCAGTATCGTCGGGAAAAATCGTGCAAGCATCGCAATTCCATTTGAAAACGCACGCGCCGTTCATTCCATAAAAGATCCGGACGTCGGAGACCGCCTGCTCGTGATCACCGCGCTTGCGCCGGCGCGTGGATTTCTGAAAGTGCAGGATTTTGTCGAGCTGCATGTGCTGCCATCAACGCACGGGATAACCATACAGCCGATTGCGGATGACGTTACAGCCGAGCTGAGCGCCGACAAGATCTCGATCGGTCGACCGGCGGGATTGTCCCTTTCGGCAACGGCGCTCGGCCAGCAGCAAGTTGCGGTCAGTTTTCGTGCATTCACGTTTGACACGCAGCTCTGGGGCTTCGATCGTGACGCTCCCTTCAATGCCCGCCAGTCGGAACTGATGGGGCTTGCGGCCTCGGCGCCGGTGGCAAAGCGACGGCAGGCACGTTTCAATCTTGCGCGCTTCTATCTCGCGCGGGATATGGCTCCCGAAGCCAAGGCTGTCCTCAATGTCGCGCTCGGCGACCAGCGCGGCTCCGAAGACATCACCGGGAGCGTGCTCACTGCGGTCGCCAACGTTATGCTTGATCGACCCGATGACGCGCTCAAAGAACTGTCGAAGCCGCAAGTCGGCAACCAGCACGACGCACCGATCTGGCGTGCGATCGCCCTCGCGCGTCAGGGGCGGTGGGTGGAGGCGCGCGACATTTTCAAGACGGTCAATGCAGCGATCAACGCCTTGCCGATCGAATTGCAGCGAATGGCGATGAAAGAGGCCTTACGGTCGTCGATCGAGTTGCGCGACTTCAACAGTGCCACACGCCTGGTCAATGATTTCGAGACGATCGGTTTAACACCTGATCTTGAACCGACCATCAATGTCCTGTTGGGACGCTTGTACGAAGGCCTCGGACGGAACGAAGATGCTCTTTCGAGTTATCGCAGCGCGTCGATTTCGAATGACCGACGCGCGGCGGCGCAGGGACGACTGCGCGAAATCGTGCTCGCATTGGCGACCGGCGGGCTTGGGCGCAAGGATGTCATCAATGATCTGGAAACGCTGACGACAGTCTGGCGCGGAGACGAGACCGAAACAGAAGGTCTTAAAGTGCTGGCTCATCTCTACACGGAGGAGAGCCGCTATCGCGATGCATTCCATGTCATGAGAACGGCGTTGCTCGCGCATCCCAACTCTGACATGACGCGCAAAATTCAGGACGAGGCGGCGATCACTTTCGACAGCCTGTTTCTCGGCGGAAAAGGCGATGCCTTGCCACCCATCGAGGCCCTCGGTCTTTTTTACGACTTCCGCGAATTAACACCGATGGGACGTCGTGGCGATGAAATGATACGACGTTTGTCCGATCGGCTTGTTTCAGTCGATTTGCTCGATCAGGCAGCTGAGCTGCTCCAGCATCAGGTCGACAATCGTCTGCAGGGCGCCGCCCGTGCACAGGTCGCCACGCGCCTGGCAGTCGTCTATCTGATGAACCGTAAGCCCGATAGGGCGCTCGCCTCGCTGCAAACGACGCGCGTCTCGGATTTGTCGAATGACCTGCGTGACCAGCGTCTTCTGCTCGAATCCCGCGCGCTGTCGACTCTTGGACGGCACGATCTGGCTCTGGAATTGATCGCGAACATCAACAATCGCGAAGCCGGGCGGCTGCGCTCGGATATTTTATGGGCAGCACGACGCTGGAAAGATGCGGGTGAACAGATTGAGCTTCTGTATGGAGATCGCTGGCGCCAATTCGCGCCACTGAGCGACAGCGAGCGATCCGACATTCTCAGGGCGGCAATCGGTTATGCGCTCGGTGAAGAGTCGATTGGATTGGCGCGCCTGCGCGAAAAATACGAAGCGAAATTCGCCGACGGTCCTGATCGGCGCGCGTTCAACGTGGTGACCGCCCCGGTAGGGACAAATGGGATTGAATTTCAGGATATCGCCAAGAAAGTAGCGAGTATCGACACACTCGATGGATTCCTGCGCGATCTACGGACGCGATACCCGGAGTCGAGCGCTCTTTCTCCAGGTGGTGCCGCAGGGCAGGACGCCACGGAGTCATCGGCCCCCGCCGCACCCGATAAATCCGCTAGTTCGGCACCGGCCGGTGATGCCGGGGCGTCGCCGCTGCCACCCAAGGCGCCACTTGGTCAGTCATCCAAGCCCGACAAAGAGCCCACAGGCTCCATCTCGCGTCAGTCCAAACCGCGCGCGCAATCTCGCTGATTGTCGCTATATCCTGTCGCGACACTGTGCGACGGCGGGGCGCAGCAGGTCCGTCATCAATCCAGAATCAAGTGAGGCAACCAGAGCGACAGCGCGGGAATATAGGTGACGAGAAAGAGCACGATCACCATTGGAATATAGAAGACGAGAATGCTTTTTGAGACGGCCTCCATTGATACCTTTCCGATCGCGCAGCCGACCACCATGGTCGGGCCGACGGGGGGCGTCAGAAGGCCAATGCCAAGATTAAGGATCATGATGATGCCGAAATGCACGGGGTCGATGCCGAAGGTCTTGATCACCGGCAGGAATATCGGCGTGCAGATCAGGAGCATAGGCGCCAAATCCATGAACGTGCCGAGCAGCAATAGCAGGATGTTGATCCAGAGCAGGAAGGTGTACTTGTCGCTGGAAATGTTGATGAAGAATTGCGTCGCGATCGCCGGCACCTGCAGCAACGCCATCATGTAACCGAACGAGATCGAAAAGCCGATCATAATCATCACCATGCCGACGGTGCGGATCACGCGGCCGATCAGTTTTGGAATTTCACTCCACTTCACGTCGCGATAGACGAACATCGTCACCAGGAAGGCGTAGACGCAGGCAACCGCCCCGGATTCTGTCGGCGTGAAGACGCCGGACAGGATACCGCCAAGGATAATAGCGATGGTGACCATGCCCCAGACCGCGTCGAGCACGATCTTGCCGATCTGGTTGAATTTGACCTGTTCGCCTTTCGGAAAATTATCGCGGTGGGCGATGTACAAAACGAGGATGACCAGCGACAGGCCGAGCAGTAGCGCGGGAATGATGCCGCCCATGAACAGATGGGCGACCGACACCGTGCCGCCGGCCGCGATCGAGTAAATAATCATGTTGTGCGATGGCGGCACCAGCAGGGGCTGCAACGAACCCGAAATGGTGACGTTGACCGCGAACAGGCGCGGGTAGCCCATCTTGATCATCTGCGGGATCATCACGCCACCAACCGCGGCTGTATCGGCGACCGACGAGCCTGAGATGCAGCCGAACATCGTGGAGGCCAAGATATTGACCAAGGCCATGCCACCGCGGATCGCGCCGACGAACACTTTGGCGAGATTGATCAGCCGCTCGGCCATGCCGCCGACCGCCATGATCGCACCCGTCAGAATGAAGAACGGGATCGCCAACAGCGAGAAGCCGCTCATGCCGCCGGCAACCTTGAGCATCACCGCTTCAAGCGGGATGCCGGTGTAGAGCGCACCGAGAATGGAGGCGATGCCCAGCGCATAGGCGACCGGCATGCCGGCCAGGCAGACAATAGTGAAGCTGCCGATGAGAATAAAAATGTCCATGACCTGACCGCCCCCTTGGCGTTATTCGGTCGTCAGCCCGCTGACGGTTTCGGCTTCGGGTTCGGCGAAGAATTTTTGCGTCATGAAACGTTCGATCACGAGCAGCGCGGTCAGCGCGCCGCCCACCGGAATTGGCAGATAGGACAGGCCAACACTGAAGATCGGGAAATCCGGGATGCTCTGGTTCCACGTTGCCTGAACCAGTTTGATGCCCCACACCAGCATGAACAGGTTGGTGGCAAGCATGCATGTCTCCAAAAACCAGCCGAGGTAGATCTTCGCCCGCTCATTGAGGTAGGCCGGCAGTACGCCGACGCCGATATGCAAATATTCGCGATAGCAGACCACCGCCGACAGAAAGGACAACACGATCATCAGAAGCACCGCCATCGGCTCGGGCCAGGACGCGGCGCTGTTAAGGACGTAACGGCAAAACACGCCGTAGGGGATGATGAGTGTGATGATGACGAGACAGACGCCGGCCAGAATCTCGCAAGCCCGGTGGAGGACATCCATCGCGCGGATATATTGTGCTTTCATCAGGGCCTCTTACAAAAAACCGGCCGGGTCTCGTTGCTGAGCCCGGCCGGCGCCATTGGATGACGATTACAACTACTTCACGTCTTGAATGCGCTTGACCATGTCGGCGTGTTTCGGACCGTATTTGTCCCAAACCGGCTTGACTGCGTCCTGGAACGCTTTCTTGTCGGCGTCCGACACTTCGATGATCTGAATGCCGGCGGCCTTCGCCTTGTCCATCGCCTGCTTTTCGTAAACTTCCCAAAGCTTGCGCTCTTCCTGCTGGGCTTCGTGGCCGAATTTCACCAGCAGCGCCTGTTCTTCCTTGGACAGCGTGTCCCAAATCTTTTTCGAGAACACCACCATCTCCGGCACGATCAGGTGCTCGTCGACGGTATAGAACTTGGCCACTTGATAGTGGTTGTCGAACACAAAGCTCGGTGGATTGTTTTCGGCGCCGTCGACCACGCCGGTCTGTAGCGCGTTGAACACCTGGTCGTAGCCCATGGCGACGCCGTTACCGCCCATCGAATTCGCCATTTCGACGAACATCGGGTTGCCCATGACGCGGACCTTCATGCCTTTGAGGTCGGCCATGGTCTTGATCGGCTTCTTGGTGTTGTAAAAATTGCGCGCGCCGGCATCCATCCAGGCGAGGCCGATCAGGCCCTTGCCGCTGTTGGTTACCTTGTCGAGCAGATCCTGGCCGATCGGGCCGTCGATAACTTTCTGCATATGCGTGGTGTTGCGGAACACGTAAGGCAGATTGAACACATTGAGTTCGTCGACCACGGGGCCGAGCGCGCCGACCGAGACGCGCGCAAATGCGATAGCGCCGACCTGCGCCTGCTCAATCGCTTCTTTCTCGCCACCGAGCTGCATTGACGGATACATCTGCACGCTCAAGCGGCCATTGGTGGCCTTCTCGAGTTTCTTGCCGATATCCTCGACCGCCACCACGGTCGGATAGCCGGCCGGATGGACATCAGAGGCTTTCAGAACCAGTTTCTGCTGTGCGAGCGCAGGGCCTGACGTAAGAGCCGCAGCGGTGAACAAAGCGCCGGCGACCACAGACGCGATGCGAGCCTTCATCATGAGTTTATTCCTCCCAGGTCTTTGGCGAAGCAAACACGGCTGATTGATCGATGCCGCCGTGCGTGTTATTCATCAGGTCATATGATGACCTGACCTTCCGGGATGATGTCAAGCGTTTGACCAAGCCATTTCCAAAAAAACTCGCGCTGCTTCAGCCGCTCGATGCGCCGCGCCGTCTTACGGCGGAATTAGTCGCGCGCCTGACCGCGGATATCACCACCGGCAAACTGCCGCCGGGCGCGCGTTTGCCTACCGAACAGGAAATGATCGTCGCGACCGGCGTCAGTCGCACCGTTATTCGCGAAGCGGTTGCAGCGTTGCGCGCCGACGGACTGGTGGTCACGCGGCAAGGGGTGGGCGCTTTTGTAGCTAGTCATGTGCGGCGGCCCTTTCGCGTCGACTTCGACGAGCGTTCGTCCCTGCCCGAGGTTCTCAACGTGATGGAGTTGCGCACCGGGGTCGAGATCGAAGCCGCCGGACTTGCCGCCGAGCGTGCCTCTCCGGCGCAACTCAAAAAGATCGCCGATAAGTTCAATGCAATTCAGGCGGCCATCGACAGCGGAGAGGGCGCCGTCGATGAAGATTTCGCATTTCATTGTGCGATCGCCACCGCCACCGGAAACCCACAATTCACTCGCTTCCTGGAATATCTCGGCAGTTTCATCATCCCGCGGCGATCAATCTGGAATGGGCCGGCCTCTGCCGCGCGTCGCGTCCAACTTGAAACGTTCCAGAAGGAACACGAGCAGATACTGCAAGCGATCGAAGCCCACGCGGTTTCGCAAGCCCGCCAGGCCATGCAACGCCATCTCCTCAACAGTCGCCAACGCTATCAAAGGCTCGCGGCTGAGCACGGTCCTGAATAGCCCGTAACAAATTCCATTTCAGCGAGTGCACGAGAGACTCATGCAAACCATTCTGATCACCGGTGCTGCCGGAGACGTTGGAACCCGACTGCGCAAGTTGCTCCAGGGCGCCTATCCGCGCATCCGCATCAGCGACATACGAAAACCCGCGGACCTTCGCGCCGACGAGGAGTTCATCGCCGCCGATCTCTCGGACTATGGCCAGGTTGAGAAGATCACCGCCGGGATCGACGGCATCGTGCATCTCGGTGGGTATTCGGTCGAAGGGCCCTGGGACACGATTCACAAATCCAACATCGTGGGCTGTTACAACCTTTTCGAGGCCGCATATCGCACGGGTGTTAAGCGCGTCGTGTTTGCGTCCTCCAACCACGCGGTCGGCTTCTATCCTCGTGAGAGAAAAATTGGGGTCGACGTAACCGTCCGTCCCGACAGTCGCTATGGGGTCAGCAAGGCTTTCGGGGAGGCGGTCGGGGCGCTCTATGCCGACAAGCACGGACTGCGCGTGACGTGCATACGCATCGGCAACGTGAATGACAGTCCGCTCGACAAGCGGCGATTGTCGATCTGGGTTAAACCGGAAGATCTCGCGAAGCTCGTTCGCATTGGTCTCGAGCACCCGGATATCCGTTTCGAAATTTTCTACGGCGCTTCCAACAATGAGGCAGGGTGGTGGGATAACAGCAATGCCGCCCGCTTCGGCTATCGTCCCGATTATCGGTCGGAAGAATTCCGTGCTCAGGCAATGGCGGAGCAGGCAAAGCTCGCTGCCGATCCGATCGGTGACCGTTTCCAAGGTGGGCCGTTCTGTTCGGACGAATATGACGCCGATCGGAAGAGCTAAGGTCGACTACGCGCCGTAGCTCTGAATCAGCGAGCCCGCGACCAGGCTCCAGCCATCCACGAGCACAAAGAAGATCAATTTGAACGGCAGCGAAACCACGACCGGCGGCAGCATCATCATGCCCATCGACATCAGCACCGAAGCGACGACGAGGTCGATGATCAGGAACGGCAGGAACAGGAGAAAGCCGATCTCAAAGGCGCGCTTGAGTTCCGAAATCATGAAAGCCGGCACCAGAATGCGCAGCGACAGATCTTCAGGTCTTGCCGGTTCGGGCTCTTTCGCCATATCGGCAAACAGCTTGAGGTCCTTCTCCCGCACGTTCTTCTGCATGAACGCGCGCAGAGGCTGCGAGCCGCGCTCGAACGCCTGCTCTGCCGTTATCTCGTTGGCGACCAGCGGCTTGACGCCGGTGTCATAGGCGCGTTGCAGGGCAGGGCCCATCACGAACGCGGTCAAGAAGAGTGCCAGCGAGACAATGACAGTGTTTGGCGGTGCTGTTGCCGTGCCCAGCGCAGTCCGCAGAAGGGACAGCACGACCACGATGCGCGTGAATGAGGTCATCATGACGAGGATGGAGGGCGCCAGCGACAGGACGGTCAGCAGCGCGATCATCTGGATGACGCGCTCGGTCAGCCCGTTGCCTTGTCCGAAGTTGACGCTGATGTCCTGCGCAGCGGCCGGCGCCGTCGCGATGAGGACCCCGGCTACTCCGACCGCCACCGTCACAAGACGGACACGGCGGTCGGAATCGAATGTCACGTTTTTCCTGGTGGACGGCCGAGCAAGCTCGCCATCTCCTCTTCGAGATTTTCGTAGAGGTTTTTGCCGGGTGTTGGGGCCGGCTCACGCGGTTCAGGTTTCGGCTCGAACTTGGGTTCGGACCGTTCGGACCTTGGTTCAGACCTCGGCTCGTACTTCGATTCGGCCTTTGGCTCGAATTTCGGCTCGACCCGAACTCTTAAGATCGCGCAGGGGCGGGCGTGTGCCCGTATCGCCACTTTTGCCAGGTGTTCCGTGGAACTGCCCCGCGTGCGGGTCGCTAGCCGGGGGTCGGCCTTCCGGCGCGGGTGCACGGCGTAGTGCGGCCTCGAGCTGTTGCGCCATCTCCGCAAGATTGTGATCGGCTTGCGCTGACGCAGGTTCGCTCACCGGTGCGGGTGAACGCGGAGGCGGTTCGTTGCGAACAACCGGCGGTGTATCCGGGTTGTTGAGGCGGTTCGACAATTCGTTGGCAATACCTGTGATGTCTGCCGGTCGCGGACGCGCGGTTGGCTCCGGCGCCATCCACGGCTCTTCGGTTGCCGCCGGCCGGTAAGGCCGAGGCGTATGAGCCGGCGCAGGTTCGCCTGCCGGCTGCAAGGGCCAGCCGTTTTCAGTCGCATGGGAAGGGCGCACCGCAGTCTCGGCGGGCGCTGCAGCCCGCGCTGGCTCGCGGGCAACTTCGCGTGATCCCACCGCGCGCACGATGTTCGGCTCCACCACCAGGTCGGTGGGACCGCCGATCATCAGGAGATGCTCGATATTGTCACGACGGATCAGGACCAGACGCCGACGTCCATCAACAGTTGCGGCATCGATGACGGCCAGCCGAGGCTGTCGGCCCCGCGCGGTGCTTCCGAGTCGGCTTGCGCCGAAGCGGCGCACCAACCAAGCGGTCACCCCGATCAGGGCCAGTACAACCAGGAAGGCAATGAAGAATCGCGCGGCCAGCGGCATTTCCGAGCCGAACAAGCTCTCGAACATTAACGCGCTCCGTTCTTCATGCCGCAGTTCACCGGGCGAGAATCGCCCGAATGGTTAATGCGAATAGGTACAATTTGCCGCCCTGAATACTAACAGATGATTAATAAATAAAGTGGCATTTTGCGGTCAGCGGCCAATTTCAAGCGTATAATCGTTAACGGTCACCCGCCACAACTTGTTCCGACTACGTCTTTTTTACCCGCCGTTAACCATACGACCGGCAAAGTCTGCCTAGCGCGACGCTGTTGCTGCTGGGGATACTTTCTGGGGGCTGGCGATGGCCTTTGCCGATATTTCGATTCTGTCCATGCTGCGTACGCGCCTCGACTGGTCGCAAGCCCGTCAGCGGGTTTTGGCCGAAAACGTGGCGAATTCCGATACGCCGAGATTCCGTGCGCACGATCTTGCGCCCCTCAAGTTCGAGGATTCGCCGCTGGTTGCTTCCAGTGGTGTCACGCCCGTTTCTCTGTCGCGCACCGACAGCGGGCATATCGAGGGAGTCGGCTTGAGCCAAACGCCGTTCAAGAACGGCAATTCGCGCGCCTTTGACGTGCGGCCAACCGGCAATGCCGTGAACCTCGAAGAAGAGATGATGAAGGTCGCCGCCAACCAGATGGATTTTCAGACGGCGACGGCGCTCTACACGCGAAGTCTCAATCTCATCAAGACTGCGCTTGGCAAACGCTGAACACTGGCCGCGAGGAGGGTAACGTTGGATCTTCTGAAGACGCTTACGATCGCGGCTTCCGGCTTGCGAGCTCAGGCTGGGCGCATGCGTATCATCTCCGAAAATATTGCCAATGCAGACTCGACGCCCCAGAGCGCCGGCGCTGACCCCTACCGCAGAAAGATCCCGACCTTTCGCAGCGAGCTTGACCGTTCGCTCGACACTCAGCTCGTCGAGCTCGGAAAGGTACAGACCGACGGCTCCTCATTTCGCATGAAGTACGAACCGGGCCATCCGGCGGCCGACAGCAACGGGAATGTCAAATACCCGAACGTAAATCCTTTGATCGAAATGACCGACATGCGCGACGCCCAACGATCCTATGAAGCCAACATCAACGTGATCAGTGCCACGCGTCGCATGCTCCAGCGCACGATCGATATCCTGAAAGCTTGAAAGGTTTAAATCATCATGGCCACTCCTCTCGCCGCCGCCGGCGCCTACGCTACGGTCGCGCGCATCGCATCAGACTCCAATTCTCTTTCGTTAGCTCGTCCACCAGGCGGCCAAGCCGGTTCCGATAACAACTTTGCCTCAGTGCTCAAGGAAGCGATCAGCTCAGTTGCCGAAATGGGTCGCAAGTCCGACGCGCAGACCCGTGCTGCGGCGACCGGCAAAGCCAACATCGTTGACGTTGTGACGGCGGTTTCCGAAACCGAGGTTGCCATCGATGCGGTGGTTGCGGTCCGCGATCGAGTCATCCAGGCGTACGAAGACATTATGAAAATGCCGATTTAGGTGGCGACTGATATGACCGGTCCTGAAGTTCTCGATGTATCCCGCGATGCGATCTATACGCTCGTCGTAGTGTCCAGTCCGGTCATGCTGGTCGGACTTGTCGTCGGGCTCGCCATTTCGCTGTTGCAGGCCCTTACGCAAATCCAGGAAATGACTCTCGCCTTCGTGCCGAAGATTCTCGCGATCTTCATATCGCTGATCATCGCGCTACCGTTTATGGCCGAGAAAATGCACGCCGAAATGCTGCGGATCGCGGCGCGTATCGTGAGCGGCTAGGCATCAAGCGATGCGGATCGACATCTCATTCCTGCCCGCGGTGGCGACCGCATTCCTACTAACGTTCGCGCGCGTCGGCGCGATGGTCATGCTTCTTCCAGGCGTAGGGGAGCTGAGCGTGCCGTCTCGGGTGCGTCTGACGATCGCACTGGTGCTGACGGCAATACTGCTTCCCGCACATCAGAAGGCCTACGCGGTCGATCTCAGGACTTTTGGCCCCGTATTAGTTCTATTGTTTCAAGAGCTGGTCATCGGTGTGGTGCTGGGCCTTACCGGACGATTGGCGGTTTCAGCCCTGCAAATTACCGGCTCCGTTGTAGCCCAGCAGTTGGGTCTAGGCTTCGTCACTGCTGTTGACCCCACTCAAAATCAGCAAGGACTTCTCGTTGGAAACTTTCTGACCCTTATGGGCGTCGCGCTGATCTTCGCCACCGACCTGCATCACCTCGTCATTGCGGCGATGAACGACAGCTACACGATCTTCCAGCCGGGCGAATTGCCTTTGATGGGTGACGCTGCGCAGCACGTTACGAGGATTATCGCCACATCGTTCCGGATCGGCATTCAGCTATCAGCTCCATTTCTCGTCTTTGGCCTGTTGTTCAACATCGGGCTTGGTGTTTTGTCGCGACTGATGCCGCAGATGCAGGTCTTCTTTATCGGGCTGCCGCTTTCGATCTTGCTCGGCTTGTTACTGCTCCTGCTGGTACTTGGTGCGATGATGGGGACGTTTGTGGGGTATCTCGAAGGCGTCCTTTCCGACCTTGCGCGCGGCTGACCGGAAGCACGCATGGCCGAAGAATCCAACGAAAACGAAAACAAAACAGAAGAACCGACCCAAAAACGTCTTGAGGAAGCTCTCAAGCGCGGTGATGTCGTCAAAAGCCAGGAGGTCAATACCTGGTTCGTAATCGCGGGCGGCGCCCTGGTGCTGATGGCATTCTCCAGCACGATGGGAAAAGACCTGAGCGCGACTATGCGCGGTCTCATTGCCAACGCTCACGACATCAGTGTCGACGGACCGGCATTGCCGAGACTGTTCCAGAAGCTCGGCGGCGAAATGTTGGCGGCTGTCGCCATTCCGTTTCTCGTGCTGATGCTGGCCGCGCTCGGGGGAAACATTATTCAGCACCGTCTGATCTGGACGTATGAGACGCTGGCTCCGAAACTTTCCCGGATTTCACCGGCGGCCGGTCTCAAGCGCATATTTTCCAAACAGTCGGTCGCCAATCTCGGCAAGGGCCTCATCAAACTGATCTTGATCGGCGGCGTGCTGACGGTGCTGATGTGGCCTGAACGCCAGCGACTTGAAGCGCTTACGCGTAGTGAGGTGTCTAGCCTCCTGGCACTGTCCCTGTCCTTGACGCTCAAGCTGCTGGGCTCCGTCGTCGCCATGCTCGCAATCGTGGCCGCTGCCGACTACCTTTTCCAATATCGGCAATGGCACGAGCGGCAGAAAATGTCGCTCCGGGAATTAAAAGAAGAATTCAAACAGACCGAAGGTGATCCTGCCATCAAAGGAAAGATGAAGCAGGTGCGGCAGATCCGGATGCGCCGCCGTATGATCGCCGCAGTACCAAAAGCCGCCGTGGTTATCACCAACCCGACCCACTTCGCCATTGCGCTGGAATATGAGCGGGGAATGGACGCGCCCGTGTGTGTCGCTAAGGGTGTTGACGTCATGGCTCTGAAAATCAGGGAGATCGCCGACAAGCATTCGGTTCCCATCGTGGAAAACCCGCCGCTTGCGCGGGCTTTGCATGCTACGGTCGAAATCGATCAGCAAATTCCGCCCGAACACTACAAGGCCGTGGCTGAGGTGATCGGCTATGTCATGCGCCTGCGTCGGATGGTGTCGGCCAGGCGCTGACCGGGATTACCATCCAAGGCCGGGGATTGGATGAGCCTGGCACTTGCGCCGATGGGGCGCCTTAAGGCACTCAGGACCTATGGTAAGTCATGATCCGGCAGCGCCGACGCAGGCGCGAGACGCCTTCGAGCGCAAGGCTTACGACAAGAGCCAGAATGCGCCACGCGGCGGTTCCATCACGACGGTGCTGTTGGTTGCGGCGGTCCTGATCGCGGCTGCGGGCGGCCTCATCTACGTGAACCGGGACTATGTCGAGGCCTATGTCCTGATCCTGTTGGCCGTGCTCGGCACGGTCGGCGTGTTCGCACTTTTCGCTGCGGCTGCCGGCATCGTGAAATTTGCCGCCCGAGATCAGGGCAACCCGCTGCTCAAGGGGGTCGTCGACAGCGCGTTCGACGGCATCCTCGTGACCGATCATGCCGGACGGGTCTTTTATGCCAACGCCACTTACCTCGATCTGATTGGCGCCACCGGTATGAACGATGTCAGGCCGATCGAGAGAGTTTTTATTGGCGATCCTGACGTCTCCGAATCGATTTATCGGCTGCTAAAGGCTGCGCGAGAGGGGCGCCGGCTGCAGGAGGAAGTGCGCATCGCGGGCAGCGCCGGAGAGGGCGGCCGCTGGCTTCGCATGCGTGTGCGGCCGCTCGGCGAGACACGACGCGACGCCCGCATGACGGTGTGGTCGATCGCCGATGTTACGCGCGAGCGTGAGCGGCAGGAAAATGTCTTCCAGGAGCTCCAGCACGCCATCGACTACCTCGACCACGCGCCGGCCGGGTTCTTTTCGATCGATGCCGCGGGCGACGTCGTCTATCTGAATGCGACCTTGGCGGCCTGGCTCGATCATGATCTCGCCCAGGTCGGGGCGGGCTCGCTAAAGCTTGGTGACATCATCGCAGGAGAGGGTGCTGCCCTGTTGACCACGTTGAACGCGGCGCCTGGAGAGGTGAGGACCGAGGTCTTCGATCTTGACCTTAAGACGCGCGGCGGCAAACCGATACCCATGCGTTTGTTTCACAAGGTCGCGTTTGGCGCCGACGGTGCGCCAGGTGCTTCACGCACGCTTGCTCTCAATCGCGCAAGGGGAGAAGGCAGCGACCCGCAGCGCGCTGCGGAAGTACGATTCATGCGTTTCTTCCAGAACACGCCGATGGCGATTGCCACCGTCGACAAGACCGGGAGGATCGGACGCAGCAACGCGCGTTTCGCCAAAACCTTCGAAGGACTCATCAAGAACGACGCCCGTTCTATTTTGTCGGTCGTGACCGAGCGGGACCGAACTGTCCTCGAGGCCGCAATCCGAAAAGCCTCAGAAGGGCAAAGCGACATTGCCCCGGTTGAAGCCGCCTTGACCGGCAGCGCTGAACGCTGGGCCAACTTTTTCGTTCTGTCCGTCGAGGAGGAAGATCGCGACGGCGAGGCTGCTATCGTTTACGCGCTGGAAACGACCGCACAGCGCACCCTCGAGAATCGATTTCAACAGCAGCAGAAAATGGAGTCCGTCGGGCAGCTTGCGGGCGGCATCGCGCACGACTTTAACAATGTGCTGTCCGCGATCATGATGGCGACCGACTTCCTGCTCAACGCGCACAAGCCAACCGATCCGTCCTTCAAGGACATCATGCAGATCAAGCAGAACGCCAATCGCGCGGCAGCGCTTGTGCGGCAATTGCTCGCGTTTTCGCGAAAGCAGACGTTGCGACCGCAGGTGCTCGATCTCGGCGAGACCTTGAGTGATCTCGGGATGCTTCTCAAGCGGCTGATTGGTGAGAAGGTCACTCTGGAGACCGTTCACGGCCGCGATTTGTGGCCGGTGAAAGTCGATATCTCGCAATTCGAACAGGTCATTGTGAATCTCGCGGTCAACGCCCGCGATGCCATGCCCGAGGGCGGTAAGGTCACTTTGCGTACGGCCAACGTTACGGCCGAGGAATGTGTAAAATTCGCTTATAAGGGCATGCCCAAAGCCGACTACGTGCTCGTCGAAGTCAGCGACACTGGCACCGGCATTCCACCCGACATTATTGAAAAGATTTTCGAGCCTTTCTTTACGACCAAGGAAGTCGGTAAAGGTACTGGCCTCGGTCTGTCGACGGTCTATGGAATCGTCAAACAGACCGGCGGCTTTATCTATGCAAACTCGGAACCGGGCCGTACGTCGTTTCGTATCTTCCTGCCGCGTCATATTCCGGGGGCCGACGAGGTCGTCCCGCAAATTCCGGCTGGAGAGGCTCCCGCTATCGCGGAAGCGATCGCCGCCGCCGACAAAATGGCGCGCGCTGCTGCCACCGACCTCACCGGTGAGGGCACAATCCTTTTGGTCGAAGATGAGGAAGGGTTGCGGGCCTTGAATGCGCGCGGACTTTCATCCAGGGGTTACACCGTGCTGGAAGCCAGCAATGGCGTCGAGGCAATCGAAGCCTTCGCAAGGCACGGCCATGTTGATCTGGTTGTTTCGGACGTCGTGATGCCGGAAATGGACGGGCCGACGCTGCTCAAGGAATTGCGTCAGCGTGACCCGAACATAAAAATTATTTTTGTGTCCGGCTACGCCGAGGAGGCGTTCAGCAAGAACTTGCCGAGCCAGGAACAGTACGCATTCCTCGCCAAGCCCTTCACGCTCAAGCAGCTCGTCGCCGAAGTGAAAAAGACCTTGCTCGAGTAGCTAAGGTCTATACGCGGCCAGTCAGTGCCAGAATCAGCACGACGATCAAAATTATGCCGACGAGTCCGGACGGACCGTAACCCCAACCGGAGCTGTGGCCCCAGCGCGGGAAAGCGCCGACCAGAGCGAGGATCAATAGAACGACAAGAATTGTACCGAGCATGGTTGGCCCCAATGCGGCCGGATGCCGCAACAGCAGAGTTCAACGCGACAACGATCTTGCGATCAGTTGGTTCCCGATGTGTCGACTTCCGACCAACGCGCTAGCGGCAAAGCTGCGCTAACTGCACCTTGTTAAAGATGGCTGATTGCAGCCGGCAGGGCAGGCCGCCGGCTGTGAAGGGCGGCGGTGCCTGGAAATAGTCCCGCTCGAGCATCGCGCCGGAGGGGCCGCTGTCGATGTCGACATCGTTGCGGGTCAGCGGTGGATTGAGATCATCCGTCGGATTTATTTTGCTGACCGGGACGGGCTTGGCCGTTGCGACGCCCGCTATCAAAGCCAGGAATATCGCTGTGAAGGCAAAGCGCTTCATCGTTCGGCTCCTTACTCTACGGCAAGGCAATCGCCGACCGACCAGCTCGTTCCCGCTAACTGTATGATATTCCCGTGATACCAGCGCGAAATTGCCGCGACTTTGTGGCGCGCGCCCGCCCCTTACAAATTGCCCTCCGTATACCTATTCTCCTGCCGCCATTCCGGGAGGGCTACAATGATCCGACACCGCGTTGTCATTGCGATTGCTGCGATTGTGGCGGCGCTCGTGCTGGTTGCCGCAGATGCGAACGCGAGAGCAGGAGGTGGCTCCTCGGGTGGAAGCCGGGGTGCAAGGACTTTCTCAGCGCCTCCTACGACTCAGACCGCGCCCAATGCTGCCGCGCCGATGCAGCGCACGCTGACTCAGCCTGGCAAAACGAGCACAGTTGGACAGTCTGCGGCTCGACCCGGTTTGTTCGGGGGTGGTTTGCTCGGCGGTCTCGCCGCAGGATTCATCGGAGCCGGTTTATTCGGACTTTTGTTCGGGCACGGTTTGTTCGGCGGCATGGCTGGCTTCGCGTCGGTGATTGGTCTGCTGTTGCAGATTGTGCTGGTTGTCATCGTTGCACGCCTGCTGTTCGCATGGTGGCAGCGCCGTAATGCGCCAGCTCACGCTTACGCAACTGCCGAACCGGCGACCGGTCATTCTTTCAACGGCCTCGGTGGGATGTTGGGTGCGAATGCGCCAGCCAGCCAAAGCGCGACGATTGCAAAATCCGATTACGACGACTTCGAGCGCTTACTTGGTGAAGTGCAGGCGGCGTATTCAGACGAAGACCTCAATGCGCTTCGCACAAAAGTAACTCCGGAGATGCTGTCGTATTTCTCCGAACAACTCTCTGAAAATGCCAGCCGTGGACTAGTCAACAAGATCACAGACGTGAAGCTTGAGCAGGGTGACCTGGCGGAAGCGTGGAGTGAAGGCGGCATTGAATACGCCACGGTTGCCATGCGTTTTTCACTAAATGATCGAACGGTCGATCGTGCAACCGGTCGCGACATTGAAGCCAGCGCCTCTAGCGAGGTGACGGAGCTCTGGACCTTCATGCGAGCACGGGCGGGCGGCTGGTTGGTGTCGGCAATTCAACAAACCTGATACGCAGATCACGGCTCCGGCATTTGTTCGGGCTCTGTTGTCGCTGTGGGTCGCGCCAAGCAATCTGTCCGGCGCTCGCAGCACCAATAGATAAAATTATTCGTTTCGCGCCGTCCTAGATGCCACAATCAGGTATGCGGGTCCGGTCGGACAACCTTTTAAAATTCGTGCCAAAGTGCGCGCATTACAGACAAATATTCCTCTCGAATTCATAAAGCATTATCCGACATCCGCGGTCGCTCGGTGGGCCGTTGACGTTCCAGCGAAATCCGTCTATGCCGCCGCCCGCAACCTCGTTTTCGGCGCCTAACTTGCTGCCGCGCTTCCCGGTTTCGGGCTACGCCTCAAGTGAACTCCCAAAAACTTGGCTTGTGACCGCTCGCACGATGATCGCGTGGGCGTTCAAAAGGAAGCTTGAAAGGAACTCTTGATGCCTGTCGGAACTGTGAAATTTTTCAATACTCAAAAGGGCTACGGCTTCATTCAGCCGGACGATGGTTCGAAGGATGTGTTCGTGCACATCACGGCAGTTGAGCGCGCTGGTATGCGCTCTCTGAACGAGGGCCAGAAGGTCAGCTTCGAAGTCGTAACCGAGCGGGGCAAACAGGCTGCCGGCAATCTCCAGGTGGTCTGATCCGCGAACGTTTGCCTTGAAGTCGAAGCCCGGCGGAGACGCCGGGCTTTTTTGCATCCATTACTTTAAAAGTAGCACTTTAAAAGTGTTGCGTTAGAAAGCCTGCTGGCGAAACACTGCAAATGGTTAGGGAGAAATCGACATGGACATCATTGCTTGCGGGTCTCGCCCGTCACGCCGGATGGGCGCGCCAAGTTTCACCGGAACGGTTTGGCAAGATCCCATTATCCAGGCGCCAGAACCGGCGCGAATCCGATCGGCATGGGTTCGCTTCGAGCCCGGCGCGCGAACCGCTTGGCATCACCACCCGCTTGGTCAAACGCTTTCCATCACCTCAGGGATCGGCTGGGTGCAAACCTGGGGCGGACCCGTACGCGAAGTTCGTGCAGGTGACACAGTGTGGATTCCACCGGGCGAAAAGCATTGGCACGGAGCGACGGCCGATCACGGCATGGAACATATCGCCATGCAGGAAGCCCAAGGCGGTGAGCACGTGACCTGGCTGGAGCCGGTCACCGATGCACAGTACTCCGGTAAAGGCGCAAGCTAATTTGTGCATCAAGCGCACGTGATCGTCGGAATAGGATAGGCGCCGAGGGGTTCTGCCCCTCGCGATGGCGGGGCGTTGGGCCGCGCCAACTTCGGAGGTTAGTGAACATGACTGTCGTTCGTACTGGCGCCCCCTTGGTGGCGTGCTTCACGCTGCTTCTCTTCGCTCCCGCGCATGCTCAGCAGGCCAATATGACGTTCTTCGTGACGAGTGTCGGCTCCGGCCAAGGAGCTGATCTTGGCGGTCTGGCCGGTGCAGACCGGCATTGCCAACAACTCGCGAGCGCGGCAGGTGCGGGATCAAAGACTTGGCACGCGTATTTGTCGACACAAGGTTCCGGCGCACAAAACGCGCGGGATCGTATCGGTAAAGGTCCTTGGGCCAATGCCAAAGGCGTAACGATTGCAAAAGACGTCGCCGACCTTCACGGCGGCAACAACAACCTAACCAAGCAGACCGCGCTGACCGAAAAAGGCGAGGTCAATAACGGCCGAGGCGATACTCCAAACCGGCACGACATCCTCACAGGTTCGCAGGCAGATGGAACAGCCTTCGCGGGAAGCGACGATCGTACCTGCAAGAACTGGACGAGCAGCACCCAAGGGGCGGCTATGCTTGGTCATGCCGACCGAATGGGATTGCGCGACGACGATGCGTCCAAATCATGGAACTCGTCACATCCCTCGCGCGGTCCAGATGGAGGCTGCTCGCAAGCTGACCTTCGCAGCACGGGCGGCGACGGACTGCTTTATTGCTTCGCAGCCAACTAGATCGGAATACAAATACCAAGGCTGACGCCGGCAAAAGCGTGGACTATCCACGCCTTGCCGGCGTTTATTGCTTTTTCACGCGAATCGGCCGTGGTATCGAGTGACTGGGGGGACCGACATAAACGCGGTCTGCGCGTAAGCGCGGGCTGAAATACGTGGGAGCCTTTTGCGCCGTGCTGGGACGGTGCAAAGGCCATGTGGGGCAATGGGTGAAATCAAAAACGTCTTTCTGCTCGGGGCAGATGCGCTCCTTTATTTTGTTGTGCTTGCCTCCCTGTTACGCGCACGAACGAGAATCGGACTTGGTGCGTTCTTCTGCGCGCTCGGAGTCATGCATTTCCTCGAAACCTACCTTGCCAGCATCCTTTACGTAACACTGCCATTCGGCATCGTGGCGTCGCCGGGGTCGACAATACTCTTCACCGGCAAACTGATGATGCTGCTCTTGCTGTACATACGCGAAGATGCCGTTGTCGTGCGGCAACCAATTTACGGTCTTCTGTTCGGCAACGTGTTGCTGTTCGCGCTTGCCTATCTCATGCGGCACCACACTCCGGTCTCGCTAACTCCGGGTCGGGCCGCAGATTTCACCTTCCTCAACGAAATGGGTGCGTTGATGGTGTGGGGAACAGCGATCCTGTTCTTCGATTGCATCATCATGATCCTGCTCTACGAGCGATCGCGGAGCTGGTTTCGCGACCGCGTTTTTCCGCGTCTGGCGTTTTGCGGTGTGTTGGTGCTGACATTCGACCAGGTGGCGTTTTTCGCCGGCCTGCACATGCTGACAGGTGCGGGGGCCGATGTTCTTGTCGGCGGCTGGATTGCAAAAATGGCGGCAGTCGCGCTCTACGCAGGCCTCGCCAGCGTCTATCTTCTGTATTTCGAGCGGCCAATAAGGCGTCGCACCGATATCCCGCGTATCTGGGACGTTTTCGACACGCTCACGTACCGCGAGCGCTACGAGGATTTGCTTGCGCGCACCGGTTGCGACGCGCTGACCGGCGCTCTCGATCGTCACTCACTCGAAGCGCATGGACGCCGCGCGGTCGAACATGCCGCGGCGGCCGGGCGGCCACTGGCTCTGCTGTTGATCGATATCGATCACTTCAAGGCATACAATGATCGCTTTGGCCATGCCGCTGGCGACAAAATGCTCAAGCGAATTGTCCTCGACATCATGGCGGCCGCGCGGATGTCCGATCTCACATACCGTTTTGGCGGGGAGGAGTTCGTAGTCATCGCTGACGGTATCAGTGCTGATGACGCCTTGTTGCTTGGCGAGCGTATGCGTCGGCGGATTGCGGGTTCACACGCAGGCGAAGCCAGCGGCGTGACGATCAGCATCGGCATCGCCAGCTGTGCACGCGATGCGACAGACTATGACACGCTGTTCGAAATTGCCGACAAGCGACTTTACGAGGCGAAAGCGGCGGGCCGAAATCGTGTCATCGGCGCTGGAAAATCGGTTCGTCTCGTCCAAAACGGCTAAAAAAAGTCCCCTTGAACTGGTTGCTGGGCGCGCGCCAAGCTGCTCGCCCAGTATTCTCATTGAGGGTGATCCCATGCGCTACCAACTCTTTTACTGGCCAGAGATTCAGGGGCGGGGTGAATTTGTGCGGCTTGCGCTCGAAGATGCTGGCGCCGCCTATGATGACGTGGCACGCAAGTCCGGTGGCCTGGATCGCATGATGGCGATGATGGAGGGTACGCGCGAAAAACATCCACCATTCGCTCCACCGTTCCTGAAGGCGGGAAAACTGGTGATCGCGCAGGTGGCCAACATTCTCTTACATCTGGGGCCACGTCTGAGGCTCGCGCCTCGCGAGGAAGCTGGCCGCCTCTGGTTGCATCAGTTGCAGCTTACTGTTGCCGATTTCGTGAAGGAGATTCACGACACGCATCATCCCGTCGGGTCCGGTCTTTACTACGAGGATCAGAAACCCGAGGCGAAGCGTTACGCCGATAATTTTCTCGACGAGCGAGTACCGAAATATCTTGGCTATTTTGAAACCGTGCTGAGGAAGAGCGGGGGACCTTATCTGGCCGGTCGCAAAGTCAGCTATGTCGATCTCTCTATTTTCCAGCTAATCGAAGGGTTGCGCTATGCTTTCCCGCAAGCGATGAAGGACATGGAGACGAAGGTATCCAGGCTTGTCGCCGTGCGGGACAGGGCTGCGGAGCGCTCGGGCATCAAGACGTATCTTGCCTCTCCGCGACGGATCGCATTCAACGAGATGGGAATCTTCCGCCATTACGCGGAGCTGGATCGGTAGGAGAAAATGGCAGTCTATCCTTGGGCCGGAAGAAGCTTTCCGCCGGCAGTTACCGACTTGGCCGATATGAGCACGAACGCGATCACGCAAGGTTCAGAGCCCTTGTTGATCCAGTTGTGAATTGTTCCGCGTTGCACCAGAACGTCGCCGGCTTTGAGGTGCACAATCGTGCCATCGATATCCATATCGATCTCGCCTGACATGATGACCGCATAGTCGACCGAATTGGTGCGATGGTTGCGGGGCGTGACACCTGGTCCGAAGCTAACGATACGGAACACCGTTCCATTGGGGATCGTGGTCGCGATTTTCTTTCCCGATGGGTCTACCTCGGTGTCGTTGTCGACAGGGAAACCCTCGCTCGACCAGATGACGCTATATAGCGCGCCGGGGCGCGGCGAAATGACGTTCATCACCGTCTCGTCGATCATCACTTTGGCGCGGCCCTGATCGTCATGACCTGTCACGACGCGGCGGATGTTCAGGCTCATTTGTATTCTCCTAGTCGGCGGCGAGAGGCTTCTTACTGGTTTCGTGCCAGAGCAGGAACAGGCCTGAGCCGACTACGATCGCCGAGCCGGCAACCAATGTGAAGGTTGGCACGTCGCCCCAGAAAATAAATCCAAGTGCGGCAGACCAGACAAGCATGAAATAATAAAACGGGCCGACAGCGGATGGTGGCGCAAGCGATAAAGAACGTGTCCACCAGTATTGTCCCACCGCATTGATGACACCATTGCCGATCAACGCAATCGCATCGCTGGTAGTTGGCCAGGCGAAAAAGAACGGCAGTGGCAGCGCAAAAAATATGGTGAGAAAGATCATTTGATACATGGGGAGTGTTTTGACGCTAAAAAGTGCCGGAAAACAAAGGACTTCTTTGAAGACACTCAGCTTTGGCTAACGCGTGGCTAACAGGAATTTAAATGCCCCGCCACGCCCCAGCCGTGGCTCGTGGTGCGCTGGCTGCGCCCTCGGGGATATCCGGCCGGACGGCCGACGGTTTCGAATCCTGCGGGCTCAGGCCACATCGGCCCGCAGGATGCTGGACGATACCAGCCATAGCCGAGTGCGCAGCCTCAGCGACATCGGCGTCGCTGGTGCGACGAAATTGTCATTTCGAAATGACAATTGCCGACGAGCCGAAAGACCCGCGACGCCGCGCACAGCGAGCATGGCTGCGATACCTTGCAGGAACAGGTCGCGCTTCTCCACCGGCAGCATGCGAGCCGCACGAGCGGGAGAATTGTCGATACGAATCGACAACGGATGGTGCGTGAAATCCAAATTGTGTGATCGGTCACACAATTGGAAGGCGCGGGATACGGCTGGAACTTTGTCCCGACGTTCAAAGCCAATGCAGATCGCGGCTCCGACAGCGAGATCGGTTGTCGTCTGCCCATCATTGCCGCTTCGGTGAAGTGTCTGCGAACGCGTGGGCGACAATGATTTCCATTCGCAGCCACCGCGATTCAAAACCAGACCACCGGGGGGCATATCGAGCCCAAAAATCCATTCGATCCAAGACCGGCGGGGGAGCTTCGCTGTAATAAATCGTGACATTTGCCCTATGCGCGTTTTCGCAACAAAAAAGAGGTCTGTTTTTCCGGTCCATGAAGTCCCGGCGAATGGGAGTTAAGTCGCGCGCAAGAATGTCCGCTATTGAGGGTAAAGCAGACATGACCTTTTGCGCTGCACATGTCTGCTTTTGACCCAAAGCGGACATTGGCCGTTTCACGCCTAACCCCTTTCGGACTAACTGATCGCATTTAGGTGAACGGCCGTAACATTTCCAATTTGCGCACGAATATCCAGCAAGTCCTCGAATGGATATGCGTGAGGAGCTGTCATGGCCTTATCCCTGGTGACCAAATCTCCTGCTCAATTCGCTGCGGGGGCAATCAATCTTCAATGGCTCAGCCGATGGGCACCAGTGCCGTTGCGGCTGATCGTGGGATACGGGTTTATCATGCACGGTTACGCGAAGATTTCTCGTGGGCCGGAGACTTTTGCCGTGATTCTTCACACGATCGGCATACCCCTTCCGTATCTGATGGCGTGGTTGACAAGTCTGGTCGAACTGATTGGTGGCTTTGCAATTTTGATTGGTGCCTTCGTATCCCTGGTAAGCTTGCCGATGATGGCTGTCTTGCTGACGGCCTTGGTTACGATTCATCTCCCTTACGGGTTCTTTTCGGTGAAGCTTGTCGAGGTCACGGCAAGCGGCACAAAATTTGGCCCCGTAGGCTATGAAATTATCTTGCTCTACCTGGCAAGCCTGGCCGCACTTGCGGCCGGAGGGGCTGGTCCACTTTCCGTTGATCAATGGCGGTCAGGGCACCAGCCTCCGCTTCGGCCATCTTCACATACACGTCATTTGCTGTAGCGGCCCGTTTGGAGCCACAACTACTCGAGAACGTAAGCGCGGATCCACTTTGAAACGATGACATCAGTCGACTTAAATTTTCCGACAAGGCACGCGCGAACGGTGTGCCTGTGCATCATGGCGATGCTGGTCATATCGCTGACCTCAGGGATGCGCTTATCCCTGGCAGCAGGTTCTTTCGCGACTACGTCCGTGCAGCAAATGTCGTCGGCCAGCGGCTCAACAAACCCACACAAATCCTGTCCGTTTAGTAACCACGCGCAGAGCTTCGGGACGTGCTCGTTCACCGGCCTCGTCGGCCTCGAACAATCTGCGGCAGATCAAGTTACGCCCGCGGGGCCGAAATCATCCCGTTTCGCCTTGGGGCCGTCGGCGGTTCTTGCACCCACTTACAGGTCCCGCCTCGAGCGTCCTCCGCGGTTCTGACACGTTCGCGTTTCGCATCCATCTCCATCGCGTCGTCAGAATCCCCGGAGCTTCCTTATATGGCTATGAAAAGCGCGCGCCTATGCGCGGATGAAACCTTGGAAGAGGAAACGTCCGCGAGTGCCACCAAAGCCGCTCAACAAATCGATCACCTATGGAGCGATTGGATGGCCGCAGGTCAGACCGGTAACAAGATCGTCTACGAAACCCTATTGCGCGACTGCATCCCTTTCATCAAACGGATCGCGCGGGCACAAGGAGTCCATGCCAATTGCATTGACGATGTGGTGCAAGAAACCTTGTTCACCGTTCACGCAGCACGGCAAACCTATGATCCGAACCGTTCATTCACCGCTTGGCTCAGAACAATTGCACAGCGGCGCTCGATCGACGGACTGCGTCGCGCTGGCCGTACGACCGCTCGCGAAATTCATGCCCCGCTCGCATACGACAACCACCCAGACCTGAGCGCCAGCCCCGAAACCGCAGCTTTCGAGCTGAACCGCACGGCCGTTCTCTACGCTGCCATAGGCGCGTTGCCAGCCAGGCAACGCGATGCGATCGAGCATCTTGTCTTTCGTCGGCACAACGCCCCCTCGGGAACGGTGGTTGAGCGCACGAACGCTTCGCTCAGGGTCAGTTGGCATCGAGCCATCAAATCGCTCCGTGCTCATATCGCTGGAAAGGCCTGACAGATGGTCAAATTCGCTTCGAACGAACGATTGATTCAAGCGCTAGCAACCGACCTCAAGCCGGTCTGCCGTTCGACATCGCCGCTTCTGCGCGCTCTTGTCTGGCTAGCGCTCGTCGCTGGTATCGCTGTTGCGCTCCCCGCGATTCACGACCTGGAACCTGTATTACAGCCGTTCAGCACCTCGACAGACCTTTGCGCGACCGTGATCGGATCGATGCTCACCGCCGCCCTTGCATGTCTGGCAGCTTTTCAGCTCAGCCTTCCTGATCGAAACCCAAGCTGGGTCCTGTTGCCGGTTCCAGCGGCTGTTCTTTGGGTCGGCTCCAGCGCGACTGATTGTCTCAAACTCTGGGCTCTTCCAGTCGCGGGCTCGGTATTGCCCGACGGGACCTGCCCACTTTTCATTCTGGGCGTATCAACTCCCCTATCGATTCTTCTCCTGCTCATGTTGCGATCGGGCTATTCGCTCCGGCCCAATCTCACCTCAATGGCTTGTGGACTGGCCTGCAGTGCTGCCGCCGCAACGCTGCTCAATTTAATTCATGCTCACGACGAGACCACGTTCGATCTTGCGATTTATGCCTTCGCCGTGTGCGTCGTAATTTTGGTGAACAGAATATTCGGGAGCCGATTTTTGGTCGGAAAATATCTTAGATCGGTGCGTAACAACAATCACGCCCTATTCGAATTGATAAGCATCGCGACATTCGAACGTTCGCATAGTGCACAAGATTGGACAGAACATGCTGAAGATTATCGTAATGGCAATCATTCGACATGTCAGAGGCGGATCCGAACTGACCATCAAGGACATGTTATCCGATTCCATCGTCAAGGCCGTAATGGAGGCTGATGGGATCAATCCTTACGCTCTTGAAGTTGAGCTGAATGGCATGGCTCGTCTCATTTATGCGCGGCGCGTGTGCCCGAAGTTTTTGTGTTCCGTTGGACGAAGACGGTGCAGTGACGCTACTCTTTTACAAGGGGAGGCCTGAATGTTTGTCCTCCTCACGGGAAACTTCAAATTGATACTGATGTTTTCGGTGATCGCGACACTTATCGGTCTTTCCTATTTCGGCAGACGCGATCTAGGCCATGAAAAATAGCTCGCGTCGCGCAAGGACGCCGTCCGCTATTGGCCCTTAGCGGACATTACAACCGCATCAATGAATGTCCGCTTCAAGGGTAAAGCGGACATGACGTCTGCGCGGCGAAATGCCTGCTTTTGACCCAAAGCGGACACGCAACGCGGCCATTTGCCCCTGCCGTTACGATTGATTTGTTCGATCTCTAACAAGAGAGTTGGCGTTCCACAAAGCATCGAGACCACATTGACCCATCCCATTCTCCTTTACGGCGTTCCATTCGACTTCATCTTATTCGCAGTGACCTTGTTCGGCGTCGCGCTGTTTCATCGGCACACGTTGCCTATTGCGCTTGGCGGCCTCTGCATCATTGCTACCTACAAATTTGCCTTCGCGGGCTTTAGGGACGGCCCGGGGCTAGCCGGCCTCGGTCTGCATTTAAGTCACGAGTTCTCACTACTCGCCAACTTGTTCCTGCTGCTGATGGGGTTCGCGCTCTTATCACGCCATTTCGAGGCGAGCGGCATTCCCGACGAGATGCCGACGCTGCTGCCGGACGACTGGAAGGGCGGTTTGCTGCTGCTCGCGATGGTGTTCGTACTGTCGAGCTTTCTCGACAATATTGCCGCAGCAATTATTGGCGGCACCGTCTCCCGCCACGTATTTGGCGGCAAGGTCCATATGGGCTATCTCGCCGCAATTGTTGCTGCATCCAACGCGGGCGGCGCTGGCAGCGTGGTGGGCGACACTACCACCACGATGATCTGGGTTTCCGGTGTCAGCCCGCTGAGCGTGCTCGAAGCTTACGTGGCCGCCATAGTTGCATTCCTGATCTTCGCTATGCCCGCATCAATGCAGCAGCAGCGCTACTCTCCCATCATCAAGAATGTGCGCAAAGGAATTGTCATCGATTGGACGCGGGTGTTCATCGTCGCAGCGATGTTAATCGTCGCCCTTGGTGTAAATGTCGCAACCAACCTGTATTTTCCCCAGCTGCTTGGTCGTGTTCCCGTACTTGGTCTATCCATTTGGCTCGTGCTTTTTGCGACGGCATCGGTGCGGCGACCGGATTGGAGCGTGCTGCCGGAGACTTTCAGAGGCACAATTTTCTTAATTGCACTTGTTACTGCAGCTTCGATGATGCCTGTCGAGAATCTGCCCGAAGCGTCATGGCAAACAACGCTCGGTTTAGGGTTCGTTTCGGCAGTGTTCGACAACATACCACTCACGGCACTTGCGCTAAAACAAGGCGGCTATGATTGGGGCTATCTCGCCTATGCGGTTGGATTTGGCGGCTCGATGGTGTGGTTCGGTTCATCCGCGGGGGTTGCCTTATCGAACCAATATCCGGAGGCAAAATCCGTTGGTCTGTGGTTACGTCACGGTTGGTATGTTGCGGTTGCTTACGTCGTGGGATTTTTTGTCATGCTAGTTCTTATCGGATGGCATCCCGACCCTGATCATCAGCAAACAAGCGCGGCGCAAACTATGACACGAACAGACTGTCGGCGTTGTTAGTAAACCTTAATCTGTGGGCTCAAAAAAATTAAAAATGGACGAAATCAGCCATGTGGCCGCGAGTGCTGCGGCAACGATGCCAAAAAGCCAAAGTATTTCCGTCAGCATGTGACGCGTTCTTGCTATCTCATCTCAAACCATTTCGAGGATTTATGAAAGAACAGAGATTTGCAATTGTGGCACGCGCTGTGTCCGCTATTGGCACTTAGCGGACATGGGCAAGTGCACCGCACATGTCCGCTTTCGGGGGGTAAAGCGGATTGCTCGGAGATGCGGAGGCCAGAAAGCGCCGGAGTTGATAAGGATATGGCGGCACTTTGGCAGAAATACCAGAGTCAGATTTCAATCCAATAACTGTTTCGCTCCATCACCGCTGCGTACTCACATCTTGTCTTGTAAACCGTAGGGGCTTTCTAGTGCGAATGAATAACCTATTGCGCCGGAAATCTAAGCTTTCGGGGGTAAAGCGGATATCATCCAGGAGAAAGCGGACATCAAGAGATGTCCGCTAGTGACCGAAAGCGGTTCTTGCGTCGTGTCGGCTGCCCCGTGTACCCATGTTTGTCCGAAGTCGCGCGCCGGCTCCGAGTAGGTCGCCTGCCACGAGGCCGGGTCATGACGACCGAAGGCCGGCGCCAATAGCCACTGCACCGGGGGAAAACATGGCCGCTCTCTACCGGCAAGCGATGGACTGGGCCTATCTCATCTGTGTGTGGCTCGCAGGCGCAGCGCTAGTGCTGATTTCCGCGGTGATCCCTTGGGCGGTCTTCACCCGCTACATTCTTAACAGTGCCGCCTCGTGGCCCGAGACCACGGCGGTCTTGCTCACCATCGTGCTGACTTTCTTCGGCGCTGCCGCTTGCTACCGTCTCGGCATCCACATGAATGTTACCATCGGTGTAGATTTGTTGCCCGCCTACGGTCGCCGTATCGCGGAATTCATTGTTGAGCTGCTGATGGCGGTAATGGCCGTGTTCATGATCATCTATGGCTTCAAACTCTGCGCGGCGACTTGGAATAATAGTATCGCCGAGTTCCCTTCGTTGTCGGTGGGCCTCGTCTATTCCCCGATTCCGTTTGGAGGCGCATTCACGCTTCTCTTCATCATTGAGCACCTCACCATCGGTCGACCCGCCAGCACCGGCGACCCGCACCTACCGGTCGAGTAATCGGAGGGCACGCGATGGACCTTCTGATCCTCGTTGGTACGCTGTTCCTGTGCTTTGCGATCGGCATGCCGATTTCCTATTCACTCGGCGTCGGTGCGCTCGCAGGCGCGTTGTGGATCGGTATTCCGCCTGAGGCGGTGATGCTGAAAATCTCCGACGGCGTGAGCAAGGTGGCAATGCTCACCATTCCGTTCTTCGTGCTGGCGGGCGCGATCATGGCGGAGGGCGGCATGGCGCGTCGGCTGGTCGCATTCGCCAATGTGCTGGTCGGCGTAGTGCCGGTGCGCGGTGGATTATCCGTAGTAAACATCCTCGCCACCACATTCCTGAGCGGAATTTCCGGCTCCTCGGTCGCCGATACCTCGGCGATCGGCTCAGTGATGATCCCACAGATGGAAAAAGTCGGCTATCCGCGACCGTTTGCGACCAATGTGACCATCAGCGCCTCGGTGCAAGCGATCTTGGTACCGCCGAGCCATAACGCAGTGATCTATTCGCTGGCAACGGGCGGCACGATCTCGATCATCAGCCTATTCATGGCCGGCGTCGTGCCGGGACTGATACTCGGCTTCGCGCTCGTCCTGCTCTGCCTTTTCATCGCATACCGCGACGGCCATCCGAAGGGCGATACGGTGCCGCTGCGCGATGCGGTTCGCATCACCATTGATGCCACTTGGGGCCTGATAACTATCATCATCATCCTCGGCGGCATCTTATTGGGAATTTTCACCGCGATCGAAGCGGGGGCGATGGCCTGTGTCTGGGCCTTCTTCGTCACAATGTTCGTCTATCGCGATTATCGCTGGCGCGACCTACCGGGGCTGGTACATCGCACGCTGAAGACAGTGGCGATGGTCATGACGCTAATCGCGATGGCTTCGAGCTTTGGTTACGTCATGGCGCTAATGCAGCTACCGGCGACGATCACTTCATTCTTTCTCACGCTGTCGAGCAACAAATACGTGATCCTGATGCTGATCAACGTGATGCTCCTGGTACTCGGTTGTTTGATGGACATGGCGCCGCTCATTCTGATCTGCACGCCGATCCTGCTGCCTGTCGTGGTGAAGCTCGGCGTCGATCCGGTGCACTTTGGCATGATTATGCTGCTCAACCTCGGCATCGGCCTGTTGACGCCACCCGTCGGTTCGACGCTGTTCGTCGGCTGCGCCGTTGGCAATGTTAAGCTGGAGGAAGTTATGCGCGGCATCTGGCCGTTCTACGGTGTGATGGTCGCGGTGCTGATGCTGGTGACACTCGTCCCGGCGCTGTCGCTTTGGCTACCGGCGCTGGTGGCAGCGCGCTGACTCAATCTCAATAGGGCCATTAATCTGCTCGGGCCGGAGTCTCAGCCGTTACGGCAGGCCACTAAAGTCGAGATGTGTATCAAACTGAAGCGCGCCAAGACGTTCGGCCTCAACGTTCCCAACACAGTAATCGGTCCGGGCGGAGGGGGTTAGGTGGACTCCGACTTCCCATATAGCTAACGGGCCCCTCCGTACCGCAGCGACAATAAGTTTCTTCTTAAAAAAAGCCCCGCGCAACTGACGCGGGGCAAATTGGGAAGGCTCTAAAGAAAGAGCCGTACCGCTTTTAGCACATGTCCAGTCGCGTGAGCCAAAAATGTTTAATCGTCCCTCACGAACGGCTTATTGGCCTAGTTTCAATACGAGACGTCACGCTCTTGCGACTAAAGTAGAGCATGTTTGGTCGGACCCACCCCTGATACCTGTGGTGTGAGTTCCACAACCTTGCACCCGACCGCCCGTTGCCCCTAGCATATCACCGCGTCACACGTCCGGCGGACGGCACAAAACCATTCGACCCGGTTTGAAGGCGCAAAGTTTATGAAGCAATAATAATTAATCAGAGTTGGGAGGAGCAGCATGCGAGATCAAGACAATCAAAACGCAATCGCTACGCGTCGTCATTTGCTGAAAGCAGGCGCTGGCGCGATAGTCGGCACGGCGATTGCGGCGCCATATATCCGCAACGCCGAAGCCGCGACCACGACAACTTGGAAAGTGCAGACATCTTGGCCGGCGGGCGTCGGCCTCAACACTTTCAAGACTTGGGCCAATAGCATCAAGGAAAAAACAGGCGGCGAGCTTGAATTTAAGCCATTCGCTGCCAAAGAGGTCGTCGGCGACTTTGAGTTGCTGGACGAAGTCAGGAATGGAGTTTCTTGAAGCGATGAATTCGTTCTGCGTGTACTGGGTCGGTAAGATCCCGGCGACCGCATTCTTGTCATCTTATCTCATGGGGCTACGTTATCCCCATGAGTGGGACATCTTTTTCTATGGCAAAGACGGCGTCAAAATGGCTCGCGAGGTCTATGCCAAACAGGGCCTGTTCTGGGTAGGCAGAATCCATCACGGTCCTAATATCATCCACTCGAAAAAACCAATTCGATCGATCGAGGACTTCAAGGATCTAAAGTTACGCGTGCCGGGCGGGATGATTGCCGAGGGCTTCGCAGCGGCCGGCGCCCGCACGACATTGCTGCCCGGAGGCGAGGTATTTTCGGCCCTTGAGAAAGGTACGGTGGACGCGGCCGACTACACCGGTTCCGGCAGTCAATTGGGATCTAGGCTTTCAACAAGTCACGAAATACATTTGGACCGGGCCTCCAGGGTTAGAATCGATCTATCAACCGGTCGACCTGATGGACCTCGTCGTTAACATGAGTGTATGGAATAAGCTTTCGCCGGCGATGAAGCTGTGGGTCGAGAACGAAGTGGAGGCGTATTCGGCGTTGCACTTCGGTGCGATCCAGAAGACTGACATGGAAACCTGGCCGAAGTTCGAAAAGGCGGGGACGACGATCAATCGCATGCCGACCGAAGATCTGGATAAGTGGCAGCGAATCGCAACGCCAATTTGGTTCAAATGGGCTAACAAAGACAAAGACGCCGCCCAAATGTTCAAAGCTCAGCTTGA